>SHZR01000019.1 GCA_009692205.1 Gemmatimonadota bacterium
GCAATACCGCCAGTCGATCTCGGTCCCGCTGGCTCAATGTCAGCATCTCCTCCCCCGGAGCGGCCTGTGCTTGGACTCCCAAGCGAACAGGTTCCGAAAGAGGACATTCCTATTTCAACCAAACCGGACATTTCTATTTCAACGCTACACGACCATGGTTGGCCCCTTGTGGCCAGCGATCATCTGCATGATGCTTTATGCAACTCGCATGCATAATTCCTCGACCAAAGAGATCGAGCTGAAGGAGCCGAAGACCACCGGGCTGAAGCAGCGCCGCGTGGTGCTGAAGTTCGGGAGCCGACTCCTCACCGGGAACACCACCACGCTCGATCCCGAGCGGATGCGGTCGGTGGCTCGTGCGGTCGCCGCCGAGCCGACCACCGAGGCGGTGATCGTATCGAGCGGCGCCATCGCCGCCGGCTTCCGGACGCTGGGTCATGCAACGCCGCCGAAGCGTATTCGAGACCGGCAGGCGGCCGCGGCCGTCGGTCAGGGGCGGCTCATGAGCATGTGGGGCACCGCGTTCGAGGAGGTCGGTCTCGTCGTGGCCCAGGTGCTGCTCACCAACGACTGCCTGACGGATCGGCGGCGCTATGTCGCCGCCAGCCAGGCGCTCGGCGCGCTACTCGAGGCCGGCGTCGTTCCGATCGTCAACGAGAACGATACCGTGAGCGTCGACGAGATCGTCGTGGGGGACAACGACAACCTCGCCGCCATGACCGCGGCGCTCGTCGATGCGGACCTGCTCGCGCTCCTCACCGACGTGCCGGGTGTGCTCACGGGGGATCCCGCGCGCGACCCAACGGCTCGTCTGATCGAGCACGCCGAGAACGCCGACGAACTGCGGCGCTACTGCTTCGCCAAGAAGGCGGGCGTGTCGACCGGAGGCATGATCACGAAACTCGAAGCAGCCGAGCGTGCGGGTCACTTCGGGATCCCGACGGTCATCGCGTCCGGTACCGATGAGGCCGTGCTCGCCTCCATCGTCCGCGGCCAGCCCGCGGGCACGCTCATCTCGGCTGTGAAGAGGCCTCTCGACGCCGTGGAGCAGTGGATGGCCGCGCAGCGCGGGCTTACCGGTGCTCTCGTGGTGGACGACGGCGCCGTGAAGGCCATCAAGCGGAACGCGAGCCTTCTCCCGCGAGGGGTGGTGAGGGTCGAGGGACGGTTCCGGCGCGGAGACCTCGTCTCGGTGATCGATCTCGAGGGCCGCGAGCACGCGCGCGGCATCGTGCGCTTCGACGACCGGGACGTGGAGCGCATCCGCGGGCTGCACACGCTCGAGGTCCGGGAGGCGCTGGGGGAGGGGCTCGGGCACGTCGTGATGAGGCCGGACCGCATGGTCCTGGTCGGCGAGGGGGAGGAGAAGGAGGAGAAGGAGGAGAAGGAGGCGTGACGCTGGCCGAGCAGATCGACGTCGGCACCACGATCCCGGCGATGGCCCGACGGGCCCGTGCGGCCGCGCTCGCTTCGGCACGCCTCGACGCGGGGGCGCGCCGTCGTGCGCTCGAATCCATGGCCGACGCCATCGATGCGAACCGCGCGCAGATCTTGGCCGCCAACGCGCTGGACCTGTCGGCGGCGGAACGCAACGGCGTGAGCGGCCCGATGCTCGACCGGCTCCACCTCGGCGAGAAGGCGATCGCGAAGCTTGCCGACGCCGTTCGCGAGGTCGCTGCACAAGACGATCCGCTCGGCACGATCGAAGAAGAGACCGTGCGTCCCAACGGGCTGCGCGTCGGTCGGATGCGCATTCCGCTCGGCGTGATCGCCATGATCTACGAGAGCAGGCCCAACGTCACGTCGGATGCGGCGGCGCTCTGTCTGAAGGCCGGCAACGCGGTGATCCTACGGGGCGGCTCCGAGGCGGTGCACTCCAACCGTGCGATCGCGGACGCGCTGCGCGAGGGCCTCGCGGGAACGGACGTGCCCGTGGACGCGGTGCAGCTCGTGCCGACCACGGACCGCAAGGCGATCGACGTCCTGCTCGAGCAGGAGCAGTGGATCGACCTGGTCATTCCCAGGGGGGGCGAGAGCCTGATCCGCGCCGTCACCGCCAAGAGCCGCATTCCGGTCCTCCAGCACTACAAGGGCGTCTGTCACGTCTTCCTCGACGAGACTGCACCCGTCGCGCGCGCGGTCGATATCGTCGTGAACTCGAAGGTGCAGCGCCCAGGGGTGTGCAACGCGCTCGAGACGCTACTCGTCCACCGTGCCTCGGCCGCGAAGGTGCTTCCGGCGGTGGCACGGAAGCTCGTGGAGGCCGGTGTCGAGCTGCGGGGCTGCCCGCGCACCGTCGCGCTCCTCCAGGGGCTCGACGTGAAGCCGGCGACCGAGGACGACTGGCATGCCGAGTATCTGGACCTGACGCTCGCGATCCGGATCGTCGACGATCTGGAGGGTGCGCTGGACCACATCGCCCGCTACGGCTCGTCGCACACGGAAGCCATCGTGACGGAGGACGATGCGAATGCCGATCGGTTCGTCTCGGCGGTGCAGTCCTCGACCGTGCTGGTGAACGCGAGCACCCGCTTCGCCGACGGCGGCGAGCTCGGGCTCGGCGCCGAGATCGGCATCTCCACCTCGAAGCTGCACGCGTTCGGCCCCATGGGGGCCCGCGAGCTGACCACCCGCAAGTTCGTGGTCTTCGGCCAGGGCCAGATTCGCTCGTAGAAGCGCGCGACGACGGCCCCTACGCGGTTGTTACAATCCGCCTACGCCGTTCGGCGTACAGAGCGTGAACCTTCCGTAGGCCATCCTTCCTCACCGGGAGCCGCTAGGGCTCCGGACCCCTGAGGAAAGTGAGGCCTTATGTGGGAGATCCTGGGCGGGCTCCTCCTAGGCACAGCGGCGAGTGGGATCCTGCCGCTGGTGAACGCGGAGCTCCTCGCGGTGGGCGTGGTCGTGGCCGCCCCCGAGATCGGCGTGCCGCTCGTCGCGGTTCGCGTCGGGGCATGTATCGCAGGTACTCTTACATCCAAGGGAGGTTGACCACGATGCTCACTCTAGCGCTGTTCACGGCCGCGAACCTGTTGGCGATGACGGAGCGCGCGCAGCGGCCCGACTGGGCGGCCGAAAGCGTTCCGGACACGGTGGTGGCGCTCGTCGAGCGGGCCAACGACACCGTCGACGATGACCAGCGGAAGGACCTCCTGGCCGAGGCCGAGTTGCATGCGCGCGCCGCGGTCAGCGGCCACGAGGACGACATCGGGCGGCACTACGCGCTCGCGGTGGTGCTCGGGCTCCGCGCGGACTCGGAGGGCGGCCAATCGAAGGTTCGAGCAGCCGCGGACCTGTCGACCGAGCTCGACGCCGTCCTCGCAGCGGACTCGAGCCACGCCGGGGCACGCCACATGCTGGGTAGACTGCATGCGGGCGTCCGGCGTATGAACCGCGTCACGCGCTGGATCGCGACGAACTTGCTCGGCGGCAACGAGCTCAAGCGCGCGACATGGCAGGCGGCCGAGGAGAACCTGGCCTACGCTGAGGAGCACGCCCCGGGCGTCGCGGACCACCATCTCCAGCTCGCGCTGCTCTACCGGGACACCGGGCGGCCCGAGCTGGCCCTCGAGGAACTCGCCCACGTGAGGGAGTTCCAGGCTGGGAACGTGCTGGAGGCAGCCGTGCAGACCGAAGCCGAGGAGGTCTGGTCGGATCTCAGCCAGTAGGTAAAGGCGGGCGGCCAGAACCTCGCGCCGGCGGTGCTCCGTAGAGATGTCCATGGAAGAGATCCGCATTCCCAACGACGCGACGTACGCTCCGTTCTCCCTGACGGACATCATCGCCACGGCACCGCTGGCCTCCCGGATCCTCCTTGGCGCGACGCTCCCTGGCCGGATCTTGAGCGCCGCGGCCCTCAGCGTGTACGCGGGAAGCGCGATCAAGGACTGGTCGCGACGGCGCGACGTGCGCTGGATCGACTTCGGCGCGGAGTTCGGCGCGGACGTGCGCACCCTCGATTCGATGCCTGAGGAGGCCCGGCGCGCCGAGGTCGGGCGGCTGGCGGAGCGGTTGAACGGCGGGTACACAGCGGCGCGACCGACCTCGGGGGAGATGGCCAAGTCGGTCAACGGCCGCCTCACCGACTACATCGCGGATATCACCGGACAGCGGGTCCACACGAGCTCCGAGGTGCGCGACTTCACCCTCGCGAAGCTGGTCTTCCCGTTCGCCATGGGTGTCTGCGACATCATCTCGGGGGACGTCGCGATCTTCCGAGACGCGGGGGTTCTCACTCCGCACATCGTCTGTCACGAGTTCGTGCACCGGAAGGGATATTGGAAGGAGCTGCACGCCCAGGCGCTGTCGTACTTCGCGCTGGTCACGTCGGGGGATCCCGTCATGGTGCAGGCCGCACTCGCCGAGCGGCTGCACCGGCAGCTCAAGGTCCTGTCGGGGGAAGACCACGCGGCGTATCACGCCCGGGTCGACGGCCTGGGGCTGCGCGAGGAGTTGGCGGGTGAGATGCATGCGCTGCGCCCGGACGCCGGCGCGTATGAGGGCGCGGTCGCCGAGGTCATGAAGCGGATGTACGACGAGCGCCTGAAGCTCACCGGGCAGAACGGGCTCTCCGACTACGACGTGGGGTTCACCAACTTCCTGTGGACCTTCACGCAGAGTACCCGGGCTCGCCAAGACCGCGCACAAGGGGTGGTCTAGCTCCGCTAGCCGATGTCGGGCGCCTCCGAGAGCCGGGCTTCCTAGGCCTTGGGAATCTCCGACATGAGCGCGAGCTGGTTCCCCTCGCTGTCCTTGAAGAACGCCATCCACAGCTCGCGATCGTGCATGTCCGCGATGAGGTGGGGCGTGGTGTCGAAGGCCACGCCGCGCTCCGCGAGCTCCGTGTGCGCTCCGGTGAGATCCGGCACGTCGAAGTACAGGATCGATCTCGGGTGATCGAAGGCCGGGCCCTCGGGCTCGCCCAGCATGAGCCGCACGCCCGAGAGGTCGAAGAACGCCATCCGCGGGACCTCGAAGAGGAAGGGGATCGAGAGCGTGTCGCGGTAGAACCCGATGGCGCGCCGGAGGTCGACCGCCCGCATATAGATCTGCCCGATCTTGCGGATGCCGGTGAAAGAGTCGCCCATGGAGAGTCTCGGGTGGTTGGGGCAAACGGTGACTCGGGATAGTACCACCCAGCCGGCCGACAGGCTCCACGCGCTCCCGCGCTGATCAGCGCACGGGGACGCGCACCGCGAGCTGATGGGTGACGACGCTCGCTGCCTGGAGGGTGAGCGGCCCGCCCGGGGCGAGGATGAAGTCGCTCCCGATCTGGTTGATGGTGCCGGATGCGAGAGTGCTCACTGCCATGAAGTCCGACCCCGGCAGCCCCGTTCCGCTCGTGACCCGGCCCGCGTAGCGGAGCTCGAGGCCCGAGAAGCGAACCGTCGCTCCGAACGTGGGCATCCACTCCATCCACGTCTCGTCCTGCTCGCGATAGGAGTCGACGACGTGGCTGACCTGCTCGAGCGAGTAAGCGTAGGACAGCACCTCGAGTCCCGCTTTCAGCGTGGTGCGCCCGACGTCCTGCGAAAGCCCGTTCCGGAACATCACGTTCGTAAAGAAGAAATCGTTCACGATGGAGCGATCCCCGACCTCGAGGTCGCCGCCCGACAGGCGGACGTCCGTGGTGTCCGCCCCCTCCCACGTCTCACTCCAGATGGGCTGGAGCGCCACCTCGAAAGCGAAGATCGTCGGCCCCGCCTCGCGCGCGAATCCGACGGCGGCCTCGTAAGCCCACGTCGTGCCGGGGTCCCTCGGGATGCTCTGGATCTCGTAGTTCGGGATCTTCGGGTGGTCCTTGTAGTTCACGGTCGCGGATGCGCCCATGCGCCATCCGGGTGCGCCGAGCGCGCGCGACCACTCCACGTGCGTGCCCCAGGTGCGCGTCTGATCTTCGTTGACCTCCACGCGCCTGAGGGCACGCGGCGACATCGACAAGGAATCCCAGGTCCACTGGTTGTAGGTGACGTCGTGGGTCATCGATACGCGCCCATGCAGGAGAAGCACCGACAGCTGGTCCGTGGCGCCCTGCCGGTGTAATCCGAGCCGGAGGTCCTGCGTACCACCCGACTGCTCGATCCGGGACGCGCCGGCGTACAGCAGGTCGACTCCGTCCATGGCGTCGAGGGCGGAGGCGGAGGCGGCGACGCCGACACCGACCGACCAGTCTCCTCCGAGTCGAACGCCGGCGAAGCCGGCCGCGTACAGATTGCGGGAGAACGCGTCGCCGAGGGTGCGTTCGCCGACGCCATCGCCGAGGTGGACGCCAACACGACCACCGCGGATACGCCGGCCGAGCCCGACCAGCAGTGGCTCGGGGGGAACTACCTGGCCGATGCGGGTCAGTTCGCGAGCGTCGCGGCGTTCTGGACCGGCATCGAGAGCTTCATGCAGGGCGTGCGGGCTGCCGACCGGCAGCTCTATCACGACAAGCTCGTCGCGCGCGCCGGGGCCGAGGGAATCGCCGCGGACACCGCCGCTATGATCGTCGAACGAGCGGACTCGGGTTTCGTCGCGGCTCAAGCGATGCGCGAGGGAGCCTACGCGACCATGGATGACCTCGTCGACGCCGCGCTCGGGCTGCACGACTTCCTGGTCGCGAACGAGGCCAACATCGAGTATCGGCCGGCGAGCACGAGCACCGCCGATCCCATCCTCGAGGCGGTACCGAGCACGCAGGCGATCGGAGATCAGATGCTGGAGATGGTCGACTAGATCACCGAGGCGCTCGCCGAACTCGGCTCTCTGGATCGGGTGACGAGGGAACGTCTGACCTCGGCACTGGTCGCTCGCCTACAGCAGACCGGAATCCAGTAGGGACCGCTCGGTAGGGCGGCCTTACAAGTAGGGGTTGTCCCCCGAGGCGTGATCCGTCACGTCGTGGACCGCCGTGAGTTCGGGGATCGCCTCGCGGAGCATGCGCTCCACACCCTGCTTGAGCGTCATGCGCGAAAGCGCACACCCCTGGCAGCCGCCGCTCATCTCGACGTAGACATCGGTCTCCTCGACGTCCACCAGCGAGATCATGCCTCCGTGGGCCGCGATCGCGGGATTGACCTGCGTCTCCAGCACGCTGCGCACGCGATCTGCGATGGGTCCGGTCGGGATCCCGGAGGACTTCGAGCCTGGGCGCCTCGCGCCCGCCGGCCGCACCTCGAACCCGCTCTCGTTCACGCGTTCGACGTAGTCGACCGTCGCACCTTCGAGCATCTCGGAGTCGGTCGATTTGACGAGCACAGTGAAGCCGCCCGCGTCGACCCGCTTCTCGTCGTCGGTCTGTTCGGCCAACCCCACCAGCGTGAGGTCGAACGAAGGAGCGACCGGGCTTCCGCCCATGCCGATGCGAAGGGCCAAGTCGCCTTCAGTGCTGTCGTCCAGAAACTGCTGGACCATCGTACGCGCGCGCTCGGTGAATTCGATCATGCTGTTTCGTCTCCAGGTTCGGCCAGCTTCTACACTCGTCGTTCCGAGCGGTTCTGTCGAGCAGGAGCGCGGTTGATCGCCCCTCGGGCCCCGGGTAGCTTACCCCGCCCCGGTCAGGGGCTCGAAATCCTACCACGCCAAGGCTTTCATGGCGAACGCCGACCTCATGGACAAGCTCGTGTCGCTCTCCAAGCGGCGCGGATTCATTTTCCAGTCGTCGGAGATATACGGCGGCACCGGGTCGGTGTGGGACTACGGCCCGCTCGGCGTCGAGCTGAAGCGGAACCTCAAGGACCGGTGGTGGTCCTCGATGGTGCACCAGCGCGACGACATCGAGGGTCTCGACGCCGCCATCCTGATGCACCCCCGCGTGTGGGAAGCCTCCGGGCACGTCGAGGGCTTCGTGGATCCACTGGTCGAGTGTACCCAGTGCCACCGCCGCTTCCGCGCAGACATGCCGGAGGTCGCGGGCGGGCAGTGCCCGACATGCGGCACGAAGGGCGCGTTCACCGAGCCCCGCATGTTCAACCTCATGTTCAAGACGTTCATGGGGCCGGTGGAGGACTCCTCGGCGACCATCTACATCCGCCCGGAGACCGCCCAGGGGATCTACGTCAACTTCCTGAACGTGCAGGGCGCCGCCCGCCAGCAGGTGCCCTTCGGGATCGCGCAGATCGGCAAGGCATTCCGCAACGAGATCACGCCGGGGAATTTCATCTTCCGCACGCGTGAGTTCGAGCAGGCCGAGATGCAGTTCTTCGTCAAGCCGGGATCCGACGAGGAGTGGTTCGAGAAGTGGATGGACGTCCGCATGCAGTGGCACAAGGACCTCGGCATCCGCACGGAGAAGCTGCGCTTCCACGAGCACGGCCCGGACGAACTCGCGCACTACGCCAAGAAGGCGTTCGACATCGAGTACGAATTTCCGTTCGGCTGGAAGGAATTCGAGGGGATCCACAATCGCACGGACTTCGACCTCACCAGGCATCAGGAGTACTCGGGCAAGCGGCTCGAGTACATCGATCCGGTTACGAACGAGCGCTACGTGCCCTATGTGATCGAGACCTCGATGGGTGTGGACCGCACGGCGCTCGTGCTGCTCGCCGACGCGTATCGCGAAGAGGAGATCGAGGGCGAGACCCGTGTCGTGCTCGGGCTCAAGCCCGCGCTCGCGCCGATCAAGGCTGCCGTGTTCCCGCTCATCAAGAAGGAAGGCATGCCCGAGATCGCGGAGAAGCTGCACGCCGATCTGCGTGCAGCCGCGATCCCGTCGTTCTACGACGTGTCCGGCGCGATCGGACGGCGCTACCGCCGGCAGGACGAGGTCGGCACGCCTTGGTGCATCACGGTCGACGGGCAGACCGTGCAGGACAGCACGGTGACCATCCGAGAACGCGACACGCTCCAGCAGGTTCGTGTCGCCTCCGACAAGGTCGTCGGGTGGATTCGGGAGCGGCTGGCGTAGGCGGGCACGTCCCGTCCAGGCGATGAAGTTCGCCGACTTCGAGCGCCGCGCCCGAAAGGCATTCGAGGCGATCCCCGAGCAGTTCAAAGAGGGGATCGACGGGCTCGAGGTGAGCCGCGAGGCCGAGCCCCATCCGACGCTTCCCGAGGTCTACACGCTCGGCCAGTGCGTGACCGAGGAGCACCTCTCCGACTTCGGTGGTCCCGAGACCACGCGCTCGCTCATCGTCCTCTACTGGGGATCGTTCCGAGAACTCGCCGACCTCGACGCCGAGTTCGACTGGGACAAGGAGACCTGGGAGACGTTGACCCACGAGCTGAGGCACCACCTCGAGTCGCTCGCGGGTGACGACGCGCTCGAGGGCGTCGACTACGCGGCCGACGAGCTCTTCAACCGTCAGGAAGGGCTGACGTTCGACCCCTGGTACTACCAACAGGGCGAGGCCCTCGGCGGAGGTGTCTACGCGGTGGAGAGTCACCACCATGTCGAGCAGACCTGGGGCAAGGCCGCCTTCGAGCGCGCGAGGACCGTCGACTTCGACTGGCAGGGGGCGATGTATCGCATTCCGCGGCCCGCCGAGCTCGGCGACGTCCACTTCGTCGCGATCCTCGGTCCGGATTTCGAGGAGCAGAGCCTCGAGCTCGTGCTCGTGCGCCGGAGGAGCTTCTGGGAGGAGGCGAAGGCGCTCGCGGGCTCGTCGAAGGCCGCGGTGCTCGAGTCGGAGGCGGAGGCGGAGCGGCTCGACTAGGAGCGCGAGGCCTCGCTCGCCATGCCGATCCGGGACGGGGCGCGCTTCCGTGCCGGACGGCACCGGCCTACGTTCGAGGGCCATGTCGCTTCACGACGCGTTCGCCCGCACAACGCCCTTCGAGATCGCTTTTCCGGACCGAGCGCGCTTCGACGCCCTCGTGGCGTCCGTCGCGGACGAGGCCGCGGAGCGGGGCACGGACCCGGCCGTCCCCGACGCGTTCGTCGCGTTCGCCTCGGTCGGGGCTTTCCTCGGGGAGATGCACGGTGAGGATGCTCCGCGTGTCGCGCTCCTGCAGCTCGGCGCCCTCACGTTCCACGCCGTCCACTTCGTGCGAGCCGGTTGCCCGCTCTTCCTGCTCGAGACGACCGCGTCGAGGCACCTCGTCGCCGCGGCTCCACTCGGGAGCCCCGTGCCGCCCGCGCAGGCCGGCTACGTCCAGCTTCCCCAGCACCTCTTCTGGACGAGCGGGGTCGAGGGCGGTGCGCCCGAGTCGCTGGACGGCATGTTCTGGACGGCGTCGCGCGAGGGTCGGCTCCACGTGCTCCCGATCGTGGGGCTGCGCCCCGACCGCCCGGGCTTCGGCGCCCTGTCGCTGCCGGACGCGCCGCTCGCGCACGCCGAGCGTTGGGTGCACGCGACCATGCGCGAGCGCGGTGGCGACTACGCGAGCGCGCTGCCGGGCGCCGACCTGGACGGCCTGTACGCCATCGAATCCGCCGGGGAGGTTCTCAAGTTGCTCGCGCGCTTCTTCGCGTACGTGGGAGCGATCGCGTCGGTGCTCGAGACGGCTGAGCCCGCAGCGGAAGGAGCAAGCGGGCCGCGACCCTCCGCCCTCCCGTTCACGCGCGTGAAGGCGGTCGCCTAGGAATGCCGAGAGAATCCAAGAAGGCGCGCGCGGCGCGGGCCTCCGAGATCTACGAGCTGCTCTCGGACGAGTACCCCGACGCCCACTGCGAGCTGTCGTTCGCCAATCCGTTCCAGCTCGCCGTCGCGACGATTCTTTCGGCGCAAACCACGGACGCGCGCGTCAACATGGTGACGCCCGCGCTCTTCGCGCGGTATCCTGATGCGCTCGCGCTCGCGGCGGCCCGCCAAGAAGACGTTGAGGAGATCATCCGCTCGACCGGGTTCTTCCGGAACAAGGCGAAGAGCATCATCGGGTTTGCGCGCGGCGTGGTGGCAGATCACGACGGCGAGGTGCCCGCGAGCATGGTGGCGCTCGCGGCACTCCCCGGCGTCGGCCGGAAGACCGCCAACGTCATCCTCGGAAACGCGTTCGGCCTCGCGGAGGGCGTCGTGGTCGACACGCACGTCACACGGCTGGCGACGTTGCTGCGCTTCACGAACGAAGAGACCCCCGAAAAGATCGAACGGGACCTCGTGGCGCTCTTTCCGCGGGAGAGCTGGACCATGCTCTCGCACCTTCTCATATGGCACGGCCGCCGGGTTTGCATCGCGAGGAGGCCTCGCTGCGAGGCCTGCACCGTGTCGCACCTCTGTCCGTCGTCGCGCGTGTAGCTTCCTGTCTCCGGCCTCCAAGGAGTGACCCGTATGCCTGACCGCAACGACGCCCTTCGACTCCTCGAGGAGTGGGTAAAGAACGAAGGGCTCAAGAAGCACATGTTCGCGGTCGAGGCCGCGGTGAGGCACTACGCGGGTCTTCGTGGAGGAGATCCGGACGTCTGGGGTCTCGCCGGCCTGCTGCACGACCTCGACTGGGAGAAGCATCCTGAGAGGCATCCACTCGAGGCCGTCGATTACTTGCGCTCGCAGGGATATCCGGAGGAGGTCCTCCACGCGATCCTGGCGCACCGCTCCGACTTCACGGGCGTGGAGCCCGTGAGCGACCTCGACAAGGTGCTCGTAGCGTGCGACGAGCTCTCGGGGTTCGTCGTCGCCGCATGCCTGGTGCGTCCGAACGGCGTCGACGACCTCGAGCCCAAGTCCGTCGTGAAGAAGCTCAAGGACAAGACGTTCGCCGCCGGCGTGAGCCGCGAGGAAGTGGAGCGAGGGGTCGCGCTGATCGGTATCGAGCGCGCCGAGCACATCAAGAATATCATCGAGGCGCTGCGGGCGGCCGGCATCGAGCTGGGCATCACGGCGAAGGACCTGGCGAGGTAACAGCTTCAGCAGCGGTCGGAACCGCGTTTTCCCGCGGCGTGTAGGGAAGATCCGGTCGTCTCGTTGTCAGGCGGTTCGTCAGTGCACCCCACCCGATGGCTTCTGGTCACGCTCGTGGCCGGCCTGTGCTCCCAGGGCGTTTCCGCGCAGGACGTGGAGATGCTGGGGCGGCGCTACGGCACGCGGCCGCCGGACGGGTACTTCCGCGAGCTCGCCCGGAACCCAGACGCCTTCCGCTTCACGCGCGGGCGTGCGGCCCGAGGACGGGCGATCGAGGCGCTGCGGGCGCCGGTAGGCGGCGGGCCGGCCGGGGCAGGGGTGGCCGGAGGGCCGGCGCTCGCGATCGGACCGCGCGGACCGGTCGCAGGCACCTACCTCGTACCCGTCGTGCTCGGGCTGTTCAGTGACTCACCCAAGACGCCGCCGTACGACCGCGACGCCATCCAGTCGGCGTTCTTCGACGCGCCCACGGGCACCGTGTCGGAATACTATGACGAGGTGTCGGGGGGCGACCTGGCGTTGGTCGGCGAATCGCTCCCCTGGGTGCAGGCCGCGCTTACGCAGACGACGGTGACCCAGAACGAGAGCGCGCTGGTATGCTGCGGCATTGGTGACTTCATCAAGCAGCTGCTGTCGCGCCAGGGCGTAGTCGATTGGGGCGCCTACGACAGCGACGGGCCTGACGGCCGCCCCAACTCTGGAGACGACGATGGCTACGTGGACGCTCTCGCGGTGATGCACCCCACCCGGGGCGGGGAGTGCGGGGGCACCGGTCTCACGAGCCGCATCTGGGCGCACAAGTGGACGCTCTCTCAAGCCAGCGGAACCGGCCCCTTCGTCACGACCAGCCTACGCAAAGGGGGTGGCGTGATCAAAATCGACGACTACTTCGTCCAGGGAGCGGTGTCGTGTGACTCATCCTCCCTCAACGAGATCGGGGTCTTTGTGCACGAGACCGGGCACGCATTCGGGCTCCCAGACTTGTACGACACACGTCAGTCCGGGCCCCGCCACAACGGCGCGGGCAACTGGGACCTCATGGCCACGGGCACATGGGGATGCAACGGAAACACGCCGCAGCGCCCTTGTCACATGGGGGCGTGGAGCAAGGCGATGCTCGGCTGGGTCACGGTGACGACCCTGCCCGCCGGTGCCGACCTGGGCACCCTGACGCTGCCGCCGGTCGAGACGAGCGGGGCGGTCTACCGGGCCAACGCGGGCGACGGCTCGGGCGAATACTTTCTCCTGGAGAACCGGCAGCGGATCGGGTACGACAAAGGTCTGTGGTCCGAGGGCTTGCTCGTCTGGCAGATCGATACGGTTGCTCTGTCCGGGCGCTGGCCCTCGAACAGTGTGAACAGCGCCAACCACCTGGCCGTGTGGCTCCGCCAGGCAGACGGGCTCGACCAGCTCGCGTTGACCAGCGGCGGGAGCCGCGGCGACGCGGGCGATCCATTCCCGGGCCAGTTGCGGAGGAAGGAGTTCCACGCGGGATCCAACCCCGCGTCGGTCTCGTTCCAGGGGACCGGCACCGGGGTCACGGTCCTGGACATCACCACCGTGGGCTACGACGTCTCCTTACGGGTGCTCACCCGCTTCACGCGGCTGACGGTGACGTCCTTGGGCACCACGCCGGGGGCGAGCGGCCTCTTCACCGTGGACGGCGTCCCGCTACCCGCTCCTCCCGCCAACGTCGTGTTGTCCGCGCCGTTCGCTTCGCGCGCGCTCGTGGCCGCGGCAGACGAGGTCGTTCAGCCTGGCGCGCGCCGGCCGTTCGCGCAGTGGAGCGACACCCCGGCAGCGCCGCGCATCCGGACCATAAGCACGCCGCTCGTCGACACGCACTACGTGGCCGCGTACGGCGGCACGCAGTACCAGCTCCTCGTCGGCCTGCTCGGAGGCGTGAACGGCGTGATACCCGGTACGCTCGCCACGACGCCCGCTTCGCCGGATCTGTGGTTCGCACAGTTCACGAGCGTCGAGGTCAGAGCGCTTCCCCAGACGGGGTTCAGCTTTTTCGCGTGGACGGGCTCCCTCCTGGGGCAGCCCAACCCAGCCACGGTGGTCATGAATGCGCCGGTGTTCGGCGGTGCGGACTTCCGGCTCGTCTACTCGGTGGCGGACGCGCAGCTTGCCATCACAGCCACCGAGCCGCAGGACTTGCAGCTCACGGTCGTGAACGGCACCAGCCCGGTGACGTGGAGCCTGCTTGCCGGACCGCTCCCGACCGGGCTGGCGCTTTCCGGCAGCGGCCGGCTGACAGGTGCCTCACTCGACGTCGGATCCTATCCCGTGTCGATCGAAGCGGTCGACGCGCTCGGGCTCGCGGCGGCGGCGATCCTGACCCTGGTCGTGAGCGAGCCGACGATTGCAGTTGCGGATCTGGCGTCGAGGTTCCTGCTCGGCGGCCCGACCTTGAGTGTCGTCGAGCAAGCCTTCCTCGACCGGCAGGGAAACAAGGGGGGTGCCTTCGACCTGGGTGACTTCCGTGCCTGGGTGCTGGCGCATCCGTCGCTCCCGCTGAGTGCCGACTTCGGATCGGCCGCCGCGCCCCAGACTGTGTTCTTGCCGTTGCGCCTCGAGAAGCGGAGCGAAGGCCGATGAGGCCGCTGAAGCACTCGAGGCTTCTCGCCGGCTTGAGCGTCCTCGTGCTCGCGGCGTGCGACCTCGGTCCGAGCGGTCCGGGCACGGTCACGGGATCCGTGACGGGCAACCCGGCCCTCGGTGCGGTCGTGCTCGACGTGACGTGGCCCGGCGTCGTGGGCTTCGAGGGGCGGGGGAGCACGCAGGTGTACTCCGCGGCGGTCACGGGCTCGCCCGATCGCCACCGCGTGGTCCTCGTGAGCCCCACCGGCGGAGACCTTCCCTTCGCGATCGCGGTCGACGACGTGTACCTGGAGACCCCGGTCGCCACCGTCGTCGAAGCCGTGGGAACCGACAACCTGGCGCTGTCGGTCGGAGGCCTCCGGGTCGTACTGGAACGCTAGCCGCCGGCCTGGGAAGGGCGCAGCGGACGGCCGCTTGCCCGACCCTCGCCCTTTCACGACTTTACCCCGCCCACGGACTTCGCCCTCGCCCAGGCGCCACTCGAGCACGTGCCCCGACGAGACGACCTAGAGACGATCCTCATCCTGGGGTCGGGGCCGATTATCATCGGCCAGGCCTGCGAATTCGACTATTCGGGGACCCAAGCCGTTCGGGCACTGAAGGAAGAGGGCTACCGGGTCGTCCTGGTGAACTCCAATCCCGCGACGATCATGACCGATCCGGATCTCGCGGATCGGACCTACATCGAGCCGATCACCGCCGAGTGGGTCGAGAAGGTGATCGAGCGCGAGAAGCCGGATGCGCTGCTCCCCACGATGGGCGGACAGACCGCCCTGAACGTCGCGATGGACCTGCATCGCGCGGGCATCCTGGAGAAGCACGGCGTCGAGCTCATCGGCGCCAACGCGCGCTCGATCGAGATGGCCGAAGACCGGGAGAAGTTCGCCGAGGCGATGGGGCGTATCGGGCTCGCGGTCACCACCGGCGGCTTCGCGAAGACGGTCGAGGAGGCCCTCGAGATCGTCGAGAGCACCGACTATCCCGCGATCGTGAGGCCGTCGTTTACCATGGGCGGCACGGGCGGCGGCATCTCCTACAACCGCGAGGAGTTCGAGGCGCAGGTCCGGAAGGGCCTCGACGCGTCGCCGATCGGCGAGGTGTTGATCGACCGCTCGGTCATCGGGTGGAAGGAGTACGAGCTCGAGGTCGTACGGGACGGCATCGACAACGTGATCATCGTCTGTTCGATCGAGAACTTCGATCCGATGGGCGTGCACACGGGAGACTCGATCACCGTCGCGCCGGCGCAGACGCTGACCGACGTCGAGTATCAGAAGATGCGCGCCGCCGCGATCAGGATCATCCGCGAGATCGGCGTAGAGGCCGGCGGCTGCAACATCCAGTTCGCGGTGAATCCCGACGACGGCGAGATGCTGATCGTCGAGATGAACCCGCGGGTATCCCGCTCCTCGGCGCTAGCGTCCAAGGCCACCGGGTTCCCGATCGCGCGCGTCGGCGCGAAACTCGCGGTGGGCTATCACCTGCACGAGCTGCCGAACGACATCACAAAGACCACGCCCGCGTCGTTCGAGCCGGTGCTCGACTACGTGGTCGTGAAGCTGCCGCGCTTCGCGTTCGAGAAGTTCCCGGGCGTCGACGACACGCTCGGCGTACAGATGAAGTCGGTCGGCGAGACGATGGCGATCGGGCGCACGTTCCGGAGCGCGTGGCAGAAGGGCTTCCGGGGTCTCGAGACCGGCCGGCATGGTTGGGTCACGAGCGAGCGCATGAAGGACGACGGTCTCGCTGAGGAGGAGGTGACGGGCATGCAGCCGCTGCTCGCGGCGCTCCGCAGGCCGACCCCGAATCGACCGTATCAGATCAAGCGCGCGCTCGAGGCCGGAGTCACCGTCGAGGAGATCTTCGAGGCCACCAAGATCGACCGCTGGTTCCTCGACCAGCTGGTGCAGATCCTCGAGTGGGAGCGGCGCTACGCGGAAGCCGACGAGGTGAGCCCCGAGCTCCTGCGCGCGATGAAGCGCGAGGGCTTCGGCGACCGCCAGCTCGGAGATCTTCGGGGCGAGTCCGAGGCGGACGTCAGGACGCGCCGCTGGGAGTGGAACATCCGGCCCACGTACAACGTGGTGGACACGTGCGCCGGCGAGTTCCCCGCGGCCACGCCCTACTACTACTCGTCGTACGAGGACGAGACGGAGAGCGTGCCGTCCGAGCGCGAGAAGATCATCATCCTGGGCAGCGGCCCGAACCGCATCGGGCAGGGGATCGAGTTCGACTACTGCTGCGTGCAGGCCGTGCTCGCGCTCCGGGAGGCCGGGTACGAGACGATCATGATCAACTCGAACCCCGAGACCGTCTCCACGGACTTCGACGTGAGCGACAAGCTCTACTTCGAGCCGCTCACGCTCGAGGACGTCGCCGAGATCATCCACCTGGAGAAGCCCAAGGGCGTGATCGTGCAGCTCGGCGGGCAGACACCGCTCAAGCTCGCGAAGGGTCTCGAGGCGCTCGGTGCCCCGATCCTCGGCACGTCCGTCGATGCGATCGACCGCGCCGAGGACCGCGATCGCTTCGACGCGGTGTGCAAGAAGATCGGGGCCCGCACGCCCGAAAACGGCATGGCGCGCAGCGAGGCGGAGGCGATCGCGGTCGCGCGGCGCATCGGCTACCCGATTCTCGTTCGGCCGAGCTACGTGCTCGGCGGGCGCGCCATGCGCATCGTCTACGACGAGGAGTCGCTCAAGCGCTACTTCGTCGAGGCGGCGCAGGCGTCGCCGGACCATCCGGTGTTGATCGATCGCTTCCTCGAGGATGCGTTCGAGGCCGACGTCGACGCGCTCTCGGACGGGACCGACGTGGTGATCGGCGGCATCATGCAGCACATCGAAGACGCCGGCGTGCACTCGGGCGACTCGGCGTGCGTCATCCCGCCCTATCTGCTCTCGCCCGACGCGCTCGACGTGATCCGCGATCTCACGCGCAAGTTCGCGATCGAGCTCGGTGTGGTGGGGCTGATCAACGTGCAGTACGCCATCAAGGACGACGTCGTCTACGTTCTCGAGGTGAACCCCCGCGGGTCGCGGACCGTGCCGTTCGTGAGCAAGGCGACCGGAGTGCCGCTCGCGCGGCTCGCCGCGCGTCTGATGGCGGGTGAGCGGCTGGCCGACCTCGGTGTGCCGGAGGAGGCGCCGGTACCGGGCGTCGCGGTGAAGGAGGCCGTCTTCCCGTTCGACCGCTTCGACGTCGACACGCTCCTTGGGCCGGAGATGCGCTCCACGGGTGAGGTCATGGGCTTCGACGACTCCTTCGGCGTCGCCTTCGCCAAGGCCCAGGTGTCGGCGGGGAACAGGCTCCCGGAATCGGGTCGGCTCATCGTCACGGTGAACGAGCGCGACCGGAAGACCATCACTCCGATGATCCGCCGCTTCCGCGACCTCGGCTTCGAGATCCTGGCGACGCGGGGCACGCGCGACTCGCTCAAGGCGCTCGGGGTGCCCTCGCAGCTCGTCTACAAGGTGGGCGAGGGGAGACCCGACATCGTGGATCACATCGTGACGGGAGACATCGCACTCCTGATCAACACGCCCCTCGGCAAGAAGTCGCAGAACGACGACTATGCCATCCGGAGAGCGGCGATCCGTTACAAGGTGCCGTACCTGACGACGATGTCCGCGACCTCGGCGGCGTGCGACGCGCTCATCGCCATGCGCTCTCGCGTGCAGGAAGTACGCTCGATCCAGGAGCGGATCGCGTCGCTGTCGACGACCGTCGGCGCCTAAGGGGCGCCGATTCCGGTGGGCATCACGACGGGCTTCTATCTCCATCCGGCTTCTCCCCTGCACGACACCGGGTGGGGCCACCCCGAGCACCAGGGGCGCCTCCGCGCGCTCGCGTCAGCGGTAGGCCGCGAGATGCTCTCGCTGCATGGCATCGTCGAGCAGCGAGAGGGCGCGGACGCCGACGTCGAGGACCTCCTCCGGGTCCACACGCAGGCGCATGTCGACACCGTGCGAGCGGCCTGCGACCTCGCCCGCACTCGGCAGGCGCTCATCTCTCTCGACGAGGACACGAAGGTCTCTTCGGCGTCGTGGGACGCCGCCGTCGGAAGCGCCGGGACCGCGATCGCGGCCGCGGCTGCTGTGGCGAGTGGGGACCTCCGCACCGCGTTCGTGGCCGCGCGTCCGCCCGGCCACCACGCGACGCCCGAGCGCGCGATGGGGTTCTGTCTCTTCAATTCCATCGCGATCGTCGCGCGTTGGCTGCAGGCCTATGGCCACGCCGAGCGCGTGCTCATCGTGGACTGGGACGTGCACCACGGCAACGGCACCCAGGATGCGTTCTACGAGGATCCGTCCGTCTACTTCCTGTCGCTGCACCAGTGGCCGCACTACCCGGGCACGGGCGTCGCGGAAGAGCGCGGCTCGGGCGCGGGCGAAGGCTACACCCTCAACGTGCCGCTCGCCGCGGGAACGTCGCGCGCGGAGTACCGGCGGCGGTTCGAGGGCGCCCTCGCCGAGGCCACCGGGGGCTTCAGACCCGACTTCGTGCTCGTGTCGTCGGGCTTCGACTCGATGGCCGGGGATCCTCTCGGCGGCCTGCTCCTCGAGCCCGAGGACCTGCACGCGATGACGCGGCACCTGATCGACGAGGTCGCGAGCGACTGCGGCGGGCGTGTCGTCGCGCTCCTCGAAGGTGGCTACAACACGGAGCGCCTCGGGCTCGGCACCGCGGCGGTCCTCCGGGCGCTCGCGGGGCTGCCGCCGGCCTGAGCACCGGATACCTTTCGGCATGCCCCCTGTGAGCGCCGGCCTGTTGGCCAGCCAAGCCGGAGTGCGACGCGTCCAGCGCGCCCTCCAGGAACTCGACCTCGACGGCTGGCTCCTCTACGAGTTCCACGGCATCAATCGCATCGCCGTCGCGCTCCTGGGGCTCGGGAAGACGACCCGGCGAAGTTTCGTGCTCATTCCGGAGGAGGGGGAGCCCGTCGCGCTGATCCACGCGATCGAGGCCACGTCCTGGCGCCACTGGCCGTTCGCGCGTCGCGTCTACTCGGGTTGGCGGGACATGGAGGCCCAGCTCGCGGAGCTCGTCGCGGGCAGGAAGCGCCTCGCCATGGAGATCTCGCCGGGCGGAGCGGTCCCGAACCTCGACTACGTGCCCGCCGGCATGGCCAGCACCCTGCTCGATCTCGGCCTGGAGCTCGCCAGCTCGGGTGACCTCGTGTCGCGATTCCACTCGGCGTGGACTCCGGCGCAGCTCGCGGACCACAAGCGCGCCGCCGAGATCGTGGCCGGGGTCGCGCGCCGCGCATTCACCCAGGCCGCCAAGGCGGTCGAGGCGGGCGCGCCCACGACCGAGGGGGCGCTCTCCGACTGGATCCGGGCGGAGCTGCGTGGCAAAGGGCTCGTCGAGCAGGTGGACTGCATCGTGGCCATCGGGCCGCGCGCCGCGGACCCGCACTACGCGCCCGTGGGGGCCGGCGAGACCATCACGCGCGGGCAGCTGCTGCTCATCGACCTTTGGGGCGCATTCCCCAAGTCGGTGGCCGCGGACCAGACGTGGATGGGCATGCTCGGCGCCTCCGTCGACGCGCGCACGCAGAAGGTCTGGGAGGCCGTGCGCGACGGGCGCGACGCCGCGCTCGCGTTCCTGCGCCAGCGGGCGAGCGAAGGCGTGGACACACGGGGCTACGAGGTGGACGACGTCGCGCGCGCGCTCATTTCCGAGCGTGGGTTCGGCGACCGCTTCGTGCACCGCACGGGGCACTCGATCGACACCGAGCTGCACGGGAGCGGACCCAACCTGGACAACTTGGAGACCCGGGACGACCGCCTCCTCGTGCCGGGCGTGGGCTTCTCTGTGGAGCCCGGCATCTACCTCCCCGGCGAGCTCGGCATCCGCGCCGAGGTGAACGTGTACTGGGGCGCGGACGGCCCCGAGGTCACGCCGGCCGAGGTCCAGCGCGAGATCTTCCTACTGCTCGAAGAGTGAGGCAGACGGAAGCTCGAGTCGACGTAGCGCTGCCGCTGCCCATCCACCGGACGTTCACGTACGGCTGCGAGGGCGAGCCACCGCCCCCCGGTACGCGAGTGCGGGTTCCGTTCCAGCGCGGCGAGCGGATCGGGTGGGTCGTGGGGCCCGGGTCGGAGGAGCCGATCAAGGGCCTGAAGCGCGTCTTGTCCGTGCTCGACGACGAGCCGAGCGTAACGGCGGACATCCTGCGGCTGTGCCGTTGGATGGCCGAATACTACGCGGCACCGCTCGGCATCGCACTGCGCTCCGCGCTTCCCGCTGTGCTCGTGGACGCCTCGACGGACTACGTCACATTGGCCCGTGACCCTGGTGCGGGCCTGCGGCCCCGGGAGCGACGCGTCGTGGACGCGCTGGCGCACCGCGAGGGCCTGCAGCGCGTGTCCACCGTGCGGGACGCGCTCGGGATGGGCTCGATCTGGCCCGAGATCCGTGCGCTGGAGGCGCGCGGCGCGATCACCCATACGACAGTTCCGCCGCAGGAGCCCGCGGTAAAGACCCGGCGTGTCATCCGCATCGTTCGCTGGCTGGAGACGCTCCGCGAGCGGGATGAAGCGTTCGGGCGAGCGGGAAGGCAGCGCGAGGCGTACGAGCTGCTGGAGGCTTCGGGCGGCTCCGTGGACCTCGCTCACCTCACGGACGTCGAGGGCTTCAGCCGCACCGTGGTGAAGAGCCTCGAGGAGAAGGGGCTCGTGGGCGCGTCCGACGAGGAGGAGATGCGCGATCCGTTCGCGGAGAGCCCGTCGACTCCGCCGCCGGACCTCGTGCCGACCCCCGACCAGCGCGCCGCGATCGGCCGGCTGCTGGCCGCTCTCGACACGCCGTCGACGCCGTTCCTGCTTCAAGGCGTCACGGGCTCGGGCAAGACGCTCGTCTACATCGAACTGATCCGCGAAGCGCTGGCGCGCGGTCGCACGGCCATCGTGCTCGTTCCGGAGATCGCGCTCACGCCGCAGGCGTCGTTCCGGTTCCGTGCGCAGTTCGGCGACCAAATCGCGGTCTTGCACTCGAGACTCTCGGACGGGGAGCGCTACGACGCGTGGCGGAGCCTCAAGCGGGGTGATCGCCGGGTTGCCGTGGGAGCCCGGTCGGCGCTCTTCGCGCCTCTGGCCGACCTCGGCGTGATCATCGTGGACGAGGAGCACGACACGAGCTACAAGCAGTCGGACGCGCCGAGATACCACGCCAGGGACCTGGCCATCGTGCGCGCCCAGGCGAACGGCGCGATCTGCGTCCTCGGGAGCGCGACGCCATCGCTCGAGACCTGGCACAACGCGGTCACGGGAAAGTTCAACCGGCTCCTTCTGCCCGAGCGCGTGGGTGGCGCGGTGCTCCCGGGCGTCCGCGTGATCGACCTGCGCGTGCGGCGAGACCCGGCGTCCCAGGCACCGCAGTCGGGTCCGGAGCACAGCGTCCTGTCCGAGCCGCTCGTGGAGGCGATCGGGACGCGCCTGCGCCGCGGCGAGCAGGTAATCCTGCTCCACAACCGCCGCGGCTACTCGTCGTTCGTGCAGTGCCGCGAGTGCGGTGAGGTGAGTCCGTGCGTCAACTGCTCCGTCGCGCTCACGTACCACAAGGTGACCCGTCGTCTCCTCTGCCACCACTGCCGTCACGAAGAGCCGGCGCCCTCGCGCTGCGGGAAGTGCGGGTCGGTGGATCTATCGTTCCGGGGCCTCGGCACGGAGCAGGTCGAGCGCGTTACCGCGGAGACCTTCCCGGAGGCCCGCATCGCGCGCATGGACGTGGACACCACGTCAGGGAAGTGGGCGCACCAGCAGATCCTTGATCGCGTCGAGCGCGGGGAAGTGGACATCCTGCTCGGCACGCAGATGATCGCCAAAGGACTCGACTTTCCCCGCGTGACCCTGGTCGGAGTGGTGAACGGGGACGTCGGCCTCCACCTCCCCGACTTCCGGGCGAGCGAGCGCACGTTCCAGTTGCTCAGCCAGGTGGCCGGGCGAGCCGGGCGAGGGAAGCTCGGCGGCGAGGTCATCATCCAAACCTCTCTGCCGGATCACTACGCCATCCGGGCTGCGGTCACGCACGATTACGAAGCGTTCGCCACTCGGGAGATGGAGGAGCGGAAGTCTCCCCGCTATCCGCCTTGGGTGCGGCTCGTGAACGTGGTGCTCAGCAGCCCCGATCGCGGCCTGGCGGCGACCGCCGCAGAGGCGGCGGCGGCGTGGACGCGGCGGCGACTCGCTGAGCACGCGCCCGGGCAGGGTGGCGCCGAGGTGGTGGGACCTGCCCCCTCGCCGATTGAGCGCCTGCACGGGCGGTGGCGCTGGCACTTCTTCCTGCGCTCCACTTCCCCCCGAGCGGTCGGAGAGGCGACTCGGGCGCTCGCCGAGAGGCTGGTGCTGCCGTCCGGAGACGTGCGGCTGGCCATCGATCGCGATCCGGTGGCACTCTTGTAGCATCCTGAATACCTTCGCGGTCGGAGCCGTGAGACCCTGAATCGGGGAGGAGGAAGGCGGTGAGCTGTCTGGCACTGAACGCGTCGTTTGAGCCACTCACCATCGTCCCGTCGCGCCGGGCGGTGCGCTTGGTGCTCGACGGAAAGGCCGAGCTCTTGGAGTCCGAGTCGGGGCGGGTCTTCCGGTCCGAGGACCAGGAGGTGCCCAGCCCGTCGGTCATCCGGCTGGTGCGGTACGTCCACGTCCCCTACCGCTTCCGCCGCCAGGTCACCAACACGTTCCTGTTCGCTCGGGACGATTACCAGTGCCAGTACTGCGGCCGACGGAAGAGCGACCTCAGGGGCCGGCAGTTCCTCACGCGCGACCACATCCGACCGCTCTCGCGGGGCGGGCTCAACACGTGGGACAACGTGGTCACGAGCTGCTCGCCCTGTAACAACCTCAAGGGCGGACGGCTACCGGGCGAGGCGGGCTTCTCGCTCCTGAGCCAGCCGTGCGAGCCGAACTACGTGCATCTGGTCTGGGTCGTACGACGCGTGACCGACACGCAGGCGAAGTACATCAAGACGTTCTACGGCGAGGATACGCTGGACGCGGTGTCAGGCCGCCGGAGCCGGGCGACGAGGAGCGGACGACTCGAGCGTCAGTCTTCTAGCCACGCGTAGGACCGCTCGGAGAACTGACCGTACCCACGCACCGTTCCACGGTGCGTGAACTCCTTCCACGAGATGATCCAGCCTCGGACGGAGTCCTGCTCCACCTGGTAGGAGAACCCGGGCTCTTGGGCGCGCTCGGCTAAGAAGCGCTGCAAGTACGCCGACATGTTCGAGACGCCCTCGACATAGAAGGTCGCGTCGACCTCTTGGATCACCGCGCTGCGAACCTCGGACTCCGACATCTTCAGAGCCCGAATCGCGTGCTCCACCGCGGTCTTGATCTCGGTGAGATCTGGGGCCGAACCCGTGCGCCGCTTGATCTCTTTGACGAGCCCCACCGTACCGGGGGCGAGCAGGGCTTCGTTCGCGCGCAGGAATTGTCCGAGGAACTACTCGTGGAGTCGGAGCAACTGGGCGTACTCACCCTTCGCCTGAGCCTGCGGTTCTTGCGGTGGCATTCATGCCTCGCGGGTGCGCGCGCGCCCGGTAGGTGACGGCAAGCAGTTACTAAGGTGGCTTTGCCCATGGGCGGCAATGGGCGCATTCTTGGCTGGGTTGGCCCAGTATAGTAGGAGTGCCGCCCTGCCCTGGAGGTCCGAAATGAGCGAGCCGTCCCGCCAGAAACCGTTGCCGGCTCGTCCTGCCTCTCCTGGCACGGGCGAGGTGCGTCAGGGTACGGTGACGCCGACGGTGGTCGCACCCCCGCCGGAAGCCCACACGCTTCCGGCCCCAGCTGTCCGCACCGAGCCCGACGTGTCCGAAGTGAGGGTGTCGGGGCGAGGGGGGGCGTGGACGGTGGGCGTGCTGGGTAGGTCGGGTAGGGTGGCCGCCCGTTCGGCGCCCCTGCTGCTGCTAGGGTTCTCGCCCGAGGGGGCGGGGGGAGCCGCGCCGACCCTCGAAGCGACCGTGGCCGGGCGCGCCCTCGGCGAACTGTCCGATGACGTGCTCCAAGCCGCCCTGACCAGGGCCGTCGCCCCCCCGACGGGCACGCGCCGGCGCCCGTTCTTCGAGGACGTGGACCAGGGTGGTAGGCCGTCACCGGACGGCGGATCTTAACGACCTACGCGGGGCCGGAGTCCTACCCATCCCGGAGGAGTGTTTTGGATCCAACGGTCCTCCGGAGCCGTACCATGAACAGCGGGCCCGCACTCGGGCGGCTGACTCGCGTCCGGGCCGGGCCGAGAATGCCTCAACAAGGTCTCATCCTTCGGTGTCATTGAACACGTTCGAAGCGCCGACCGATGGCGAGTTGGTTCGAAGGGCCAGGCACGGTGACGAGTTGGCCTTTTGCACGCTCGTGGAGCGGTACCAGCGCCCCGCGTATGCGGTGGCGCTGTCCGTCACCGGTCGGCACGAGGACGCGCAGGACGCGGCTCAGGAGTCCTTCGTGGCGGCGCTTACCCGCCTAGAGGAATGCCGGAGCCCTGAGCGGTTCGGGGGATGGTTGATGACCATCGTCCGCAACCGGTCGAAGAACTTGGTGCGAAGGGAGTCGCTACGAGCGACGGACGAGGTGCCCCCAGGCACTCGGTCGCGAGTACCGACGCCAGATCGGATAGCGGAGACGAATGAGCTCAGGGGTTTGTTGAAGAAGGCGCTGATGGATCTTCCCGAGGTGCAGCGCCAGATCGTCTTGTTGCACGACTTGGAGGGATGGAAGCACCGAGAGATCGCCGATCGTCTCGATCTGCCCTGCGGGACGGTAAGATCACATTTGCATTTTGCGCGTAAGGCCCTGAAGACCGCATTGAAGAGCGTTCCGGGTGTGTCCGAGATGACGAGGGCGGCCCCATGAATCGCGAATGGTATCACACGGCAGAGACCGACGAGCTCGGACGGGACATCGAGCTCGCCCGAGCGCTCGCGGTGCTCGACCCCGCGCGTGGCGATCCGAATTACTGGCTGCGCTTCCGCGGGCGGGTGCTGACCGGAGCCTCGCGCGAGTTGGCCCGACGACGGATGATGGCCCAGCTCACCGTCGGCGACGTCGTGGGATCGTGGGCACGAACGCTGGTCCCCACTGCGTTGCTCGCGGCAGTGCTGGCGGGCGTCGTGCTCTGGAGGGCGGGCGCGCCGCTGCCGGTGTCCGTGGAGGAGTTGCTCGTGAGTGAGATCCGAGGAGAGACGATCCGTGTCATGGCTTCACCCGCGCGAGCGGCTGAGGCAGTAACCTTCGCGGCGGAGGCGTTCTGACCATGGAGCAAGGATCTCGCACGAAGCTCGTGGCAGCCCTGGTCCTCGCGTCCGTCTTCGGTTCGGGCATCCTCCTCGGCTACGCGGCTGACCGGGGCGCCGCTGGCGTGGTGATCGCCTCCGAAGCGCCAGCGGGTGCGCCGGCGCCGACCGAGCGCGGCCGCCGCGCTCCGGTCTACGAGCAGATGAACCCCACTCTCGAGCAGAGGGCGCTGATCGACTCGATTCTCCGGGTCCATCGGGACGAGATGAACCGGCTTCATGCCGAGTTCGACGTCGTCCAGGAGGAGTACCAGGACAGCTACGACGCTGTGATCCAGGACACCCGCGTGAGCATCGCGGCCGTGTTCCCGTCAGAGCAGGCGGCTGACTATCGCCGTCGCCTGGCTGAGGACGATCAACGCCGTGCAGCCGAGCGCGCGAGCAAGGATCGTCGGAAGTAACCCCCGTGACATCACAAATACCGGGCACGTGCCCGTTCGCATGCCTGCACGGCCGCAGGCCAGGGAGAGTGTTGCCGTGAGCGACGAGATCATCAGGACCGAGGGCCTTCAGAAGGAGTACGTGCTAGGGGCCGAGACCGTACGCGCGGTGCGGGGGGTCGACCTCGTCATCAATCGAGGCGAGTTCGTCGCCGTCATGGGGCCCTCCGGGAGCGGGAAGTCCACGCTCATGAACATGATCGGATGCCTCGACACCCCGACCGCCGGCAAGTACTGGCTGAACGGTCAACTCGTGAGCGAGCTGTCGGACGACAGCCTGGCGCGGGTGCGCAACCGGGCGATCGGGTTCGTCTTCCAGACGTTCAACCTGCTCCCGCGGGCGACCGCCCTCCACAACGTCGAGCTTCCGTTGATCTACGCCGGCGTCCCCACCAAGGAGCGTAGGCGTCGCGCCGAGGAGAAGCTCGCACTCGTCGGGCTGGCGGACCGCATCGGACACAAGCCGCCCGAGATGTCCGGCGGCCAGCGCCAACGCGTGGCCATCGCGCGCGCGTTGGTGAACGAGCCCGCGCTGCTCTTGGCCGACGAGCCGACGGGTAACCTCGACTCGGTGACGAGTGCCGACATCATGCGACAGCTCACCGAGCTTAACGAACAGGGCCAGACGATCGTCCTAGTGACGCACGAGCACGACATCGCGGAGTTCGCGAGGCGGCAAGTGCACCTGAAGGACGGGGTCATCGAGCGGGACTTCCTGACCGAGCCTGTGGAGAGCGCGGTATAATGCGAAGCTGGGTGCGCTGGGCACCGCTCGCGGCAGGACTGGTCCTGCTGGCGGGGTGCGGTGAGGGGGAGGCGGCGGAGGACGGCGCACCCACGCGTCTGACCGTGACGGTCCGGCGCGGCAACATGACCATTCGGGCCGAGGCCACCGGCACGGTCGAGCCGGTGCGCAAAGTCGAGGTCAAGTCGAAGGCATCGGGCGAGATCCTGCGACTGCATGCGGACGTCGGCGACCAGGTGACCCGGGGCACACTGCTCGCGGAGATCGACCCGCGTGACGTGCGCAACAATTTCAACCAAGTGCAGGCGGACCTCGAAGTCGCGCGCGCGCGACTCGAGATCTCGCAGGCGCAGCTCGAGCGGTCCAATCAGCTCCTGGCGGCGAATGTCATCACGCAGCAGGAGCACGAGAACGCGCGCCTCGACTACACGAATGCTCAGGCGACGCTGGTCCGAGCCGAGACCAACTTCGAGCTCTCCCAGCTCCAGCTGAACGACGTGTCCATTCGGGCCCCCATGGACGGCACCATCATCCAGAAGAACGTCGAGGAAGGGGTGGTGATTCAGTCCGCTTCACAGAACGTGTCGGGCGGCACGGCGCTCTTCCTGATGGCGAACCTCGCAGAGATGCAGGTGCGGACGCTCGTCGACGAGACCGACATGGGCATGCTGCGAGCGGGGCTGAGCGCCTCGGTGACTGTCGAAGCATTCTCGGACAGGTCGTTCACGGGAGTCATCCAGAAGATCGAGCCCCAAGCCGTCGTCGAGCAGAATGTCACGATGTTTCCTGTGATCGTCTCGCTCGACAACACTTCGGGCCTGCTCAAGCCGGGCATGAACGCCGAGGTGCAGGTCTTCATCGACGAGGCGCGCGACGTCCTGCTCGTGCCGAACAACTCGATCGTGAAGGCCGCCGACGTGGGTCCGGCCGCGATGGCGCTCGGACTCGACGTGGAGTCGCTCGACCTGACAGCATTCGCGCAGACCGGCGGTGGGGCGGGCACGTTCACCGCGCGGGCCGGCAATGGTGGGGGCGGCGGCGCCGCGACAGGTGGAGGCGAGGCCGCGAGTGGTGGGGGTGGGACGGGTCAACGCAGGGGCGGGGGACGCGCGGGCGGGGGCGGGAGGGCGGGAGCCCAGCTCAGCCCCGAGATGCAGGCTCAGATGGAGGGGCTGCGCGCCCAGGTGGAGAGCGGCGCGATCTCGCAGGACTCGATGCGCGCCCTCTTCCAGGGACTCCGTGGCCAAGGCGCGGGAACGAACGGTGGTGGTGGAGCCGCGGCGGCAGCGCCGGGCGCTGCCGCCCCTTCAGCGCGACAGACGCGTCCCGCGGCCGTGTTCGTCGTGGCTGCTGACGGCACCCCCGAGCCGCGACTCGTGCAGATGGGGCTCGGAGACTGGGACAACACCGAGATCGTGAGCGGCGTCGAGGAAGGCGACGAGCTCATCATCGTGACGGCCGCGCAGCTCCAGGCGCAGCAAGAGGCGTTCCTCGAGAACATGCGGGGCCGCATGGGTGGGGCGAACCCCTTCGGCGGCAACGTGGCCGTTCCGGGCGGGCGGGGCGGCGGGGGCGGTGGCTTCCCCGGCGGTGGCGGCGGGGGTGACTTCCGAGGCGGCGGCGGCGGCGGACCGGGCTAGGAGTAGGAAGATGCTGAGCTTCGAGATCGTCAAGGTCGCGATGGGTGCGGTGCGCGCGAACCTGCTGCGCTCGGTGCTCACCACGCTCGGCATCGTCATCGGCATCGCCGCGGTCATTACGATGGTCGCGCTCGGCGAGGGCGCGCAGCAGCGCGTGCAGGCGGAGATCAACCGGATGGGCACGAACGTGCTCACGATCCGGCCCGGCCAGCAGTTCTCGTTCGGCGTGTCGCGCGGTGACGCCGAGATGTCCATCGAGGATGCGATGGCGCTGCGCGAGGACACCGGCGGCCTCCTCCAGGTCTCTCCGGAGCAGCGCACCGGGTTGCAGATCTCGTATCTGCGCTGGAACGCCCGCGCTGATGTGCTCGGTGTGTGGCCGGAATACTTCAATATCTACGACCACACGCTCGTCGCGGGACGGTACTTCACCCAGAGCGAGGTGGGCGGGCGCCAGCGCGTCGCGGTCCTCGGCTTCGACGTGCCGACGAATCTCGGCGAGACCCCGCCCGAGTACCTGATCGGAGAGACGATCCAGATCCGCGGAATCGGGTTCGAAGTCATCGGTATCCTCGCGGAGAAGGGCGACGCGTCGTTCCTTCGCCCGGACGGGAGCATCTTCATCCCGCAGTCGACGGCGCAGTACCGCGTCATGGGAAGCCGCAATCGCCTCAACACGATCTATGCGGCCGCGGAGAGCCCCGAACAGCTCGACCAGGCGTATGCCGAGATCGACCGCATCTTACGTCGGGAGCACCACATCGGTGCCGGAGAGGACGCGGACTTCAGCATCTCGAACGCCGCGGACCTCCTCGAGACGTTCAACGAGACGCGCCAGACGTTCACCATGCTGCTTGCGGGCATCGCGGGCATCAGCCTTCTCGTCGGCGGCATCGGCATCATGAACATCATGCTGGTGTCGGTGACGGAGCGGACCCGCGAGATCGGCATACGCAAGGCGCTCGGCGCATCCAGACGGGCCATCATGACGCAGTTCCTCGTGGAGGCGCTCTTCCTGTGCGTGCTCGGAGGGATGCTCGGCGTGGGCGCCGGGTACGGCGCGGCGGAGGCGATCTCGCGCATTGCCGAGTGGGAGACCGCGGTGTCGCCACAGGCGGTCCTGACGGCACTCGCGTTCTCGGCGGGGGTGGGGTTGTTCTTCGGGATGTGGCCCGCGAGACGGGCAGCGATTCTCGACCCGATCGACGCGCTGCGGTACGAGTAGGCTCTTTGGGGGGTCGGAGGCACGAGGCTCCCCTTCGCGGCTCCGGCTGATCGCGGTTATTCTGCCGGGCGGCTGACGTGCGACGCGCTCAGGGGAGCCTCGTACCTCCGACCCGGCTTCACGGTCGTCAGCGCGGCGATAGGGTCGAGAGTAGCTGCTGACGCGGGGGGCTGAACGGACGTCTTTGCCTATCGCGGCGACGCTGGCGCGCGCCGCGACTCGGGGGCTAGCGGCTGCGGAGCAGGACCTCGATGCGCGAGCCCTGCCGCACCAGCGTCACAGGTAGCGTAGCGCCGGCTCTCGAGATGCCGGTGCGGAACTCGTCGACGGAGCGGACGGCTACGCGGTCGAGGTTCACGATGACGTCGCCGGGTTGGATGCCGGCCATCGCGGCGGGGGTGCCGGGGGTGACGTCGACTACGAGCACGCCGGTCTCCACTCTGAAGTACTCGGCGAGGCCGGGGCGGAGGTCGACGACTTCGGCTCCGGCCACGCGATTGCTTCCCAGCAGGTAGGGCGTGAGCGGTCGGAACGTCGCGGGCGGTTCGGGCGCGTCGGCGTTGGGCGCATCCGGTGGCGCGGGCCATGGGTACTCGAGCCCGGCGGTCACCCTCGCGGCTTCGGCCATGGCGGCGCGCAGCTCGGCCGACTGCAGAACCACGTCCTCGATGTCGGCACGGAGCTCGGTGAGTTGCGCCTCGACCTCCCGGACCTCGGAGCGGCTGACGCTCCGCCCTCGGCGACGCTCAGCGAGCCGGCTCTCCTGCTCACGGAGCCCGTCGATCCGACGATTGAGCTGATCCATCTCCAGGCGGAGCGAGTCGTGCTGCTCCCCTCGGAAGACGAAGAACTCGAAGGGCGCATCCACGGGCTCGGGCCCGGTGGGCGGGGCCACGGTGAAGCGCTGGCGCGGCGCGTCCGGTGGTGGCGGTGCGAAGGCTCCACGCGTCGTCGCGAGGATGTGGATGCGCAAGGAATCCATCGCGCGGAACATCGTCTCCGTCATGGAATCGACGGTGAGGTCGGCGTTGATGGTCCACGCCTCGAGGTCCACCGGACGCTCTGCTGCGCGGAGGCTGAGGTCGAGGCGGCGCCCGTTCCTCTCCAGACGGATCTGGACGCGATCTCCCACGCGGAGCGCGAGCCGCTCCGCGAGCTGCTCGAAGTCCACGGCCGTGCTCACGTCGTTGATGGTCAGTATGCGGTCGCCCACCTCGATGCCGGCCGAGGCCGCGGGGCTACCCTCGCGGACCTCCGTGACGACCGCGGCGGCCGCTTCCCCAGAAGCCAGTCGGCCGCTCTTCACCTCGAACCCGATTCCGATCCAGGCCGGGGCGCGCTGTGCGAGCACGGCGCTCCCCGGCAGGGTGAGTGCGAGGGCCAGCAGGGAGGTCCGCAGGATTCTCATGTCTAGAACCAGTTGTCCCGGCTCACGGACACCTGGCGGGCAGCCACGTCGCGCTCGGCGAGCGCGGACGCCAGGAAGCCGTTCAGGAAGGGGTCCCCCGGCGCCTGCCGGACCGCGGCCTGGCTCACCGACACGAGGTGCTCGAGCGCGGCATAGCGGCTGACGGGGTCGACCTGTGGGGCGTCGCCGCCCTGTTGGTCCATGAGTTCACGGTAGCGGGACACGGCCGAGACGTACTGCTGCTCGGCGGCGCGCACGACGCTGGCGGCGTCCTCCACGCTGAAGGCGGCCACGGGCGAGAATGGTGCCTCCACTCCGCTCGGGCGGCTCGCGACACCTACGCCGAAGGCGGTTCCACCGAGGAAGAGCACCACGGCAGCGGCCGCGGGCATCCACGCTGGGGTACGCGCGAGACCCAGCGTCTGGAACAGACCAGGATCCCGCACCAGGCCCTCGGAGCGCAGCTGCGCCTCGAGCACATCCCAGTCGCCCAGCGGCGGCAGGATCTCGGGCAGCGCGGCCAGGGACTCGGTCTGCGCCTTGAGCGCGGCCAACTCGGCAGAGCACGCCTCACACGCGGCGAGGTGCTTCGCCTCTTCCGGTCGCGGCGCCTCGTCCACGAGCCGCGCCAGCGTATCGATCGTCACATGCTCCATGCTTCTGCTCCGTGTTCGTGTGCCGCTCCGGCCAGGCCGGACAGCAACGACCTCATCTTGGCTCGCGCCTTGAATAGCTGTGATTTCGATGTGCCCGATGTCACGCCGAGCACGTCGCCGATTTCCTCGTGTGTGTATCCCTCGACGTCGTGCAGGATCAGCACCTCGTGCATCCCCTCCGGAAGGGCGTCGAGCGCGTGCTCCAGACGCTTCTGCAGGAGCGAGTCCGCACGGCCCGGTCCCACCGGCGCATCCTCCGACAACCGTTCCTCCCGCTTCGAGCGGGTATCCGCCTTGCGCAGGGACTGGAGTGCCGCATTGACGGCAATGCGGTGGAGCCAGGTGGAGAACCGCGCGTCGCCCCGAAACGTCGGGAGAGCGCGGATCGCCCGAATCCAAGCTTCTTGGGCGCAGTCCTCCGCCAGATCGTCGTCCGCCGCGATCCGGCGCACGACCGCATACACCCGCGGCGCGTATCGGTCGTAGAGCGACCGAATCGCGCGGGCGTCCCCATCGGCGGCCAGCCGAATGAGTTGGCGCTCCGTCTGTACCGGGGAGACGTCTCTCATATTGATCCCTTCGACGCGGGCCGGGGGGTCCAGGGTTGCCCGCGCATGGGCGCATCCCTGGCGATCCGCGGTAGCGCGGTACTACGCTCGGTGCGTACCCGGGACTCTCCCCCCGAGTTCGGCCACCCCCTCCACCCGCGGGCACCCATGATTCGGCTCTCCGGCCTGACCAAGCGGTACGGGCCGGTCTGCGCAGTCCGGGAACTCACGCTCGAGGTCCTGCCGGGCGAGGTGTACGCACTCCTGGGTCCGAACGGGGCGGGCAAGACCACCGCGCTCCGCTGCCTCGCCACACTCCTCGAGCCCTCGGAGGGCTCGGCGTCCGTCTGCGGCATCGACGTCTCTACCGGTCCGGTCGAGGCACGGCGGCGGATGGCGTTCCTGAGCTCCTCGATGGGACTCTACGCACGGCTGTCCGCGCGCGAGCTCGTGGCGTTCTTCGGCAGCCTGCAGGGTCTCGCGGGAGAGGCCCTCGCCGCTCGCGTGGAGGAGATGGTCGAGCTGTTCGGGCTCTCCGAGTTCGCGGACCGGTTCTGTGGCAAGCTCTCGACCGGTCAGCGCCAGCGCGTCTCGCTCGCCCGCGCGCTCGTGCACGATCCCCCGGTGTTGATCCTGGATGAGCCGACCCTAGGCCTCGACGTCCTGAGCGGCCGGGCGATCCACGACTTCATCCAACGCGAGCGAGATCGAGGCAAGGCGATCCTCTTCTCGACGCACCAGATGGAGGAAGTCGATCTGCTGGCGGACCGCGTGGGCGTCCTGCGGCGGGGTGAACTGGTGGCCGAGGGCACGCCCGCGGAGATCCTGGCGCGCACGGGGGCGTCGAACCTGGCGCGCGCGTTCCTGGCGCTGGTGGCGGACGCGCCCGTCGCCGAAGCAGTGCGCGCATGAGATCCGCCTGGTGGATCGTCTTCCGCAAGGAGCTTCGCGAGACGCTGCGTGACCGGCGCACGCTCCTCATGATGGTTGCGGTTCCCGTGCTCCTGTATCCCGTGCTGCTCATCGTGAGCGAGCAGCTGCTGCTGTTCGGACAGCGCAGCCTGGAGGCGGAGAGGTCTCCTGTCGCGGTCGTGGGCGACGTCCCCGAGGGACTCACCGAGGTCGTGGGAGCCCGGGAAGCGCTCGAGCTCGTGCCAATCGAGTCGGGCCCGGTCGAGGCGCTCCGGAGCGACGCTGTGACCGCGGTCGCCGTGGTCGGCGCTCCCTCGGGTGCCGAAGGCACGCGCGCGATCACGCTCCTCTACGACGCGGCCTCGGATCGATCGCAGCGCGGAAGAGGGGAGCTGTCGCGCGCGCTGGACGACTGGGCGGACACGCTCCTCGTGCGCCGGCTCGCGGACCGCGGACTTCCTCTGACGTTCGCGCTGCCGGTGGCGGTGACCGATTCGTCCGTGGCCCTGCCGGCGGAGATGGGCGGATACACCCTCGGTCGGATCCTGCCGCTCCTGCTGGTCGTGATCACGCTGCTCGGCGCGTTCTATCCCGCGATCGATCTCGCGGCGGGCGAGAAGGAGCGCGGCACGCTCGAGACGCTCCTCACGGCTCCGGTCCCGCCGAGCGCCATCGTCGCGGGCAAGTTCCTCACGGTCGCGCTCATCGCTGTCGTGGCGGCGGCCCTCAACCTCGGGAGCATGCTCCTCACCTTCCAGACGGGCGCGCTCCAGATCACCCAGGTGCTCGGCATCGAGGTGTCGCTCCCGCTGCGCTCGGTGGCGATCATCTTCCTCGCGCTGATTCCCCTCGCGGTGCTGTTCGCCGCGCTCTTCCTCGGCCTCGCGGTGCGCTCCGCCTCGTTCAAGGAGGCTCAGAACGCCCTGACCCCGGTCTACATGGTGGTGCTGGTGCCCGCGATGCTGCCGATCTTCCCCGGCATCGACTTCGGGCCGCTGCTCGCGATCACTCCGGTCGCGGGCGTCTCGTTCCTCTTCCGCGACGCGATGGCCGGGAACGTCGAGTGGCTCCTGGGCGCGCTGGTGCTCGTGTCCACGACGCTGTATGCCGCGGCGAGCCTCGCGTTCGCGGCCCGGGCGTTCGGCAACGAGCGCGTCCTGTTCGGCGGAGCAGGGCCGGCGGACGTGCCGAGCACCTCGTGGCTCGATCGCCTGCGAGCGCTCGCGCCTGCGGGACGCGTCCCCGAGCCGGGCGTGGCGCTCGGCTTCGTGGCCGGGATCGCGCTGCTCTTCTTCTACGGCGGCATCCGGCTCCAGATCGGCTTCGGCGAGCGGGGGTTGCTGGCTTCGGAGTGGCTGCTGCTCTTCGTCCCGGCGGTGCTCTTCGTGCTCCTCGGTCGGTTCGACGTCGCCCGCACGCTGTCGTTGCGCGCGCCCACGGGAAGGGCGCTCGCGGCGGGCGTCCTGGTGGTCGCCGGCGCCCTGCCGATGGTGTGGCTGATCGGGTGGCTCCAGTCGTTCGTGCTGCCGATCCCCTGGGATCTGCTCGAGGGGCTGGAAGAGCTCATGACGGCGGGCGACGTCCGCCGCCTGGTGTGGCTCCTGCTGCTCCTGGCGGTCACCCCGGCGATCTGCGAGGAGGTCGTCTTCCGAGGCGTCCTTCTCGGAGGCACGCGGACACTCGAGCCGTGGAGGATGATCCTTCTGAACGGCGCCGTGTTCGGCGCGTTCCATCTGTCGTTCGAGACCGTGATCCGATTCCTGCCGACCGCGACGCTCGGCGCCCTCATCGCGTGGACGGTGTGGCGAACCGGGTCGATCTGGGTGGGGATGCTCATGCACTTCGTCAACAACGCGACCCTCGTCGTGCTGACGTCGACTCCCGCGTTGCGGGAGGTGCTCTCCGATCCGGACGCGCCGCCGCCGCTCTGGCTCGTTCCCCTCGGCGCGGCGATGCTCGTCCTGGGAGCGCGTCTGTTGCCTCGCGTGAGTGATCGATGAACATGCAAAGCCCCATGCGAGGCGCGACCCATCTCGAGTGCTCGCTCACGGGCCAGCGCGTGGAGAGCGAGCGCCTCGTAGGGCTCTCGGCGGCGGGCAAGCCGCTCTTCGCGCGCTACGACCTGGAGGCCCTGCGCGGCTCGTTCACCCGCGAGGCCATGTCGGGCCGGCGGGCCGACCTCTGGCGGTACGCCGAAGTCCTTCCGGTCCGCGATCTTGCGGCGCGTATCTGCCTCGGCGAAGGGTGGACGCCGCTGCTCGACGCGCCGCGCACCGCCGCTCGACTGGGGGTCCGCCGAGTCTGGATCAAGGAGGAGGGCCAAAACCCCACGGGGAGCTTCAAGGCGCGGGGTCTCTGCATCGCGGTGTCGAGGGCGCTCGAGCTCGGAGCGCGGGAGCTCGCGCTGCCCTCGGCCGGCAACGCCGGCAGCGCGGCGGCAGCCTACGGAGCGGCCGCGGGACTCCCGGTGCATGTGGTCGTTCCGAGTGACACCCCCGTACCGATCCTCGAAGAGATCCGCGCGCTCGGCGCCGACCTGCAAATGATCGACGGCCTCATCACGGACTGCGGACGCGTCGTGAGGCGCGGTGTCGAGGAGCACGGCTGGTTCGACCTCTCCACGCTCAAGGAGCCTTACCGCATCGAGGGGAAGAAGACGATGGGCTACGAGCTGGTCGAACAGCTCGACGGTCGTCTACCGGATGCGATCGTCTACCCGACGGGGGGCGGGACCGGGCTCATCGGCATGTGGAAAGCGTTCGAGGAGATGCAGACGCTCGGCTGGATCGGGCCGGAGCGCCCGAAGATGTTCACGGTGCAAGCCGCAGGCTGCGCGCCGATCGTGCGCGCCTGGGAGGAGGGCCGCACCGACGCGGGCGTGTGGGAGGGCGCGCGCACGTACGCGTCCGGCCTGCGGGTGCCGTCCGCGGTCGGGGACTTCCTGATGATCCGCGTGCTGAGAGAGTCGGGAGGGGGCGCGGTCGCGGTCTCCGATGACGCGATGGCCGAGTGGGTGGACCGGCTCGGCGCCGACACCGGCGTGTTCGCGGCGCCGGAGGGAGGAGCGGCGGCGGCGGCCGTGCCGATCCTGCTCGAGCGCGGCATGATCGCGGCCGACGACGAGGTCGTGCTCTTCAACACGGGCAGCGGACTCAAGTATGTGGGCATGGTCCCGCAGGACTGACGCGACTCCATTGAACTGAATGGTCGCACTCTTCTGGGTCGTGTTCTGGACGCTGCTGTCGGCGCTGGTCGTCGCGGCCGGGCTGAAGACCTACGCGCATCGCCGCGCCGCACTCGCGGCGGGGCTGCCGAGCCTCGATGACGACGCGGTCCGCACGATCGTCGAGACGGGTGCACTCACCATCGAGGTCGACGAGCCGCTCGACCTGCGCGAGATCGGCGAGGAAGAGGAGCGCTTCTGGTCGGAGCGTTGGGACGAGCCCGAGGAGATGTGATCTCCCGGGCCTGTCAGGGCGTCAGCCGGTAGTAGATCTCGGGAAGCGGGACGAGGCGCTTATTGAGCGGGAGATCGTCGTCCGGGTCGGTGCGACGCACGCCGAGGGCGCGGTTCAGGTTGAGCGCCGCTCCGATGGCGTGATCGTCGACGAAGCTCCAGTCCACTCCGACGGGCGCCCTGAGCACCAGCGCGAGCCCCGTGCGTTCGCTCGGCGGGAACGCGGCGACGGCCCAGAGCCCCGCGCCCACGAAGGGCCTCACCCGGCTCCCGAAGAAGTACTCCTTGTAGACCGCCGACAGCGAGAGCTCTCGAAGCGACCACGTGCCGAGCGCGAGCTCCACCGCGTGCGTGTCGCGGAACAGCTCGACGACCACGCCGACCGTGCTGATGCCCCCGACCGAGACGCCCAGCCGCACGCCGTCCCCGGCGTTCGACCCCTGCGCCGTGACCGGAAACGCGTGGACGGCGAGCGCCAGCAGCGCGACCACGACATTCGTCGTGGTGCCCGCCGCGACGCCCGCCGTCCGGTGAATCGACCGCGTCAGCGTCGACCTACCGCGACACCGCCAGGGTTCCGCCGACGTACAGCGTCCTGCCCGGGCCCGGCTCGTAGAACCGGCCGCCGAACGCATTGACCGTGACCGACGACATATACCGCTCGTCCATCAGGTTCTGCAGGCCCGCAAACGGGGTGATCTCGAAGCGACCGAGCTGGACGCCCGTGCCCCCGACGCGCACGCCAACCAGCGTGTACGCGCGGGTGAATCCGTCCTGGCGGGCGCCACCTGCGCTTGCCGGGCAGGCACCGGCCACCAAGGCCACGAGGCAGTTGCGGTCGTTGACCGGAACCTCGTCCGTGTACTCGGCGCCGAGGTCGAGGTACCAGCCGGCCCGCGTGAAGCGAAGGCTGCCCTGGAGCTGCTGCGGTGAGAGCCCCGGCACCTTGTTGCCGGAGAAGTCCAAGCCTTTGAGATCGACATACTCGACGAACTCGGCGTTGGTGCGGGAGTACGAAACCTGCCCCGTGACGAAGTCCAGGAGCCGCGCCCGCACGATCGCTTCCGCCCCCGTGCGCCTGGTCTTGCCAGCGTTCTGATAGTACGTGAGCACGTTCACGTTCTCGTACGCGATCAACTCGTTCTCGAGGTTGGTCCTGAAGAGGCTCACCTCGTAGGAGACGCGGTCCAGCAGCGTCCCGCGCGCCCCCGCTTCGAGCGTCTCACCCGTCATCGGGTCGAGATCTGGGTTGAACCCGCCCGACGCGTTCGCGCGGTTGCCGAGCTCCACGGTGGTCGGCGTCTCGAATGACGTCGCGTAGTTGGCGTACAAGCCGATCCCCGGCGCCGCCGCCACGTGGACCCCGATCGTCGGGCTGAACTTGTCCATGTCGCGCGAGCCGGAGTCGTTCTCGTCGACGCGCGCGGTTACCGGGAAGAGGTCGGTCACCTTGAACGTCGCGTGATCGTACCGCGCGCCAGCCACGATGCTCACCCGATCCATGAGCGAGAGCGACGCCTGGAAGAACGCGCCGGTGCTCTTGACCGACTCCGTCTGGTTCTGCGTCAGCGTGTTTGGCAGACCCCCGCTGTTGGTATACTCCCGGCGGTCGTCGTCTTGGAGGTCGTACTCCACCCCGGCCAGGAGGTCGATGCCTGTGCTGCCGCTCGTCGTGGAGCGCCCGAGCGTGAGCCGGCCGCCGCCGGCCCTCCGGTCCAAGTCCACGACGTCGTTGGGGAGCGGATTGGAGAAATCACGCGTGACGCCGTAGACCGCCGCCTCGGCGGTGAGACCCGCGACGGGTCCACCCCAGGTGAGGCCGAGCTGGCCCTGGTTCACGTCCTTGCCTGTCTTGAACGTGTTGTACGTGGGTGCGATCTGCGTGGGATCCGCGTTGAACTGGGCGCGCGTCAGCGAACCCGGGTTCTCGGAGTCCAGATCGAAGTAGTTCATCGTGATGCCGAGCTGGCCGCCGCCCATCGGCTGAACAAGCCGTGCGTTCGCGTGCCGCCGCCTCGCCGCGCCGAAGGCGTCGCCGGTGTTCGCACCGTTGGCGAATTTGCGGAAGCCGTCGTACTCGAGCCGGTCGAGGCTGATGAGGTAGGAGGCGTCTCCCACCGTGCCGCTGGTCAGGCTCTGGAGCCGGAGCAGCCCATCGCTGCCTCCCACCGTCGTGAACTCCTCGCGGACCGGCGTGCCCGCGGGCATCTCGGTCTCGAAGCGGAGGACGCCACCCGACGCGTTGCCGTACATGGCCGAAGCGGGCCCGCGCAGGGCTTCGACGCGGCCGAGCGACGCGATGTCGAGATGGTCGAGCGTGGATTGGCCGTCAGCGAGCGTGGCGGGGATGCCGTCGATGACCACCTGGATTCCGCGCACCCCGAACTGTGCACGCGAACCGAAGCCCCGGATGCTGATGCGCTCACCTACGGCGTAGTTGAAGCGATTCTGGACCTGAACGCCCGGGAGGCTCTGCAGGGCCTCCTCGAGGAACATTCCGGTCTTACCGATGCGCAGGTCGCTCTCGCCGAGGACGGAGATGGGGTAGGGGGACCTCCCGAACCTCACCGGCGTGCCCAGGACCGATACGACCAGCGAATCGAGGTTGAACGTAGGCACCGTGTCGGTGTCCGCCTGCGCCGCGGCGGGCGCTGCGGGCAGCATCAGGAGCGCACCGAGGAGGAGCGCGAGGGCGAGGCTACCCAGGCGGGTGCGTGGGTTGCGGACGGCGATTCGATTCATGGGGAGGATCCTGGACTGAGTGGTTCGACAGTGTGTCGGCCGCAAGCGTCCGGCCGGCGCGCGCCCACCATCATACATTGCCGCATGCGTTTGCGCCTCAGTGGCCTGGGGTGACGACCCCCTCACGGCTCCGCTAGCTTGGCGCGCATGAATCGACCGGACGCACTGGATACGCCGATCCATGTCCTCGAGAAGAGGCGGAAGGCCGCCTTGGCGGCGCTCGGACAGGGGGTCTTGGTGCTCCCGGCCGCCCCCATCCAGTTCGCCTCCCGGGACGGGGAGAGGCCCTACCACCCCGACCGCGAGCTCTTCTATCTGACGGGTGCGACGGAGCTGGGCACGCTCGCCGTGCTCATCGGCGGCGCGGAGCCGCGGCTCGTCATGTTCGTGCGCGAGCGGGACGCCGAGGCCGAGCTCTGGAGGGGCATGCGGCTCGGCCCGGAGGGCGCGGCGGAGCGCTTCCGTCCCGACGAGTGCCACCCGCTCGGGGAGTTGGGCGCACGCGTGCCGGACCTGCTCCGAGCGGCGGATCGCATCTTCTATCGGCTGGGGCGGGGTGACGAGATCGAGCGTCACGTGATGGAGGCGCTCGCCCACCGGCGCGCGCGCGGAGCTCGAACGGGCACCGGACCGAGGGCGATCGTCGATCCGAGCGAGATCCTCGACGACCTCCGCCTAGTGAAAGACGCTCACGAGTTGGCGCTGCTCCGGCGTGCCGCGGAGGTGACGGTCGCAGGGCACCGCGCGGCTGCCGCCGCCATCGCGGCTGGGGAAGGGGAGTGGTCCGTCGAGGCGGCACTGCACTCCGCGTTTCGCACCGGCGGCGCGGGAGGCCCAGGCTATGAGACCATCGTGGGCTCGGGGGCGAACGCCTGCGTGCTCCACTACGTCGAGAACACGAGCGTTATCGGGCAGGGCGCACTCGTGCTCGTGGACGCGGGCGCCGAGTTCGGTCTCTACAACGGCGATGTGACGCGCACGTATCCTGCGGGGGGACGCTTCACCGGAGCGGCGCGGGATGTGTACGACATCGTCGAGGCGGCGCGCCGTGCGGCGGTCGCGGCGGTACGGCCGGGAACGCCGATCGCGGGCGTGCACGCGACCGCGACGCGCGTGCTCGTGGAGGGCCTCGTCGCGCTCGGTGCGCTGCAGGGAAGAGTCGACGATCTGATCGCGTCAGAGGCGCACAAGCCGTTCTATCCGCACCAGACGGCGCACTGGCTGGGGCTCGACGTGCACGACCCCGGCGACTACGCGCGTGCCGGAGTCTCGCGCGCGCTCGAGCCGGGCATGGTGCTCACCGTCGAGCCGGGGCTCTACTTCCGGCCCGACCACCCCGCCACGCCGGATCGCCTCGCGGGCATCGGTGTGCGAATCGAAGACGACGTCGCCGTGACCGCCGCCGGGTGTGAGGTGCTGACGCACGAGCTTCCGACCTCGTCCGCCGAGGTGGAGGCGCTCGTTCCGAGCGCGAAGGGACGCTGACGGGAACGTGCCGAGCGCGCTGATCCTCGAGGCATTGGCCAAGCCGGGCCCGCTCGTGTCCGTGGAGCTCAGGCTGCCGCGAACGGACCTCGATCGGGCGGGCGGCATGTCGGCCTGGATCGACCTGCACCACTCGCTCGGGCGCCTGACGCGGGACGGGTTGTTCGTCTTCCTGACCGACAACGCCGTCGGCGCTGCCGAGGAAGAGAGCCTCGCGCACGTCGGTGCGAACGTCGGCGAGTCCGTCGACCTGCGGCGCATCGTGCCGATCCTGACGACCAAGCACACGCTCGAGTACTGCGAAACGTTCGCGGCGCGGGCGGCGTCCGACGGCTTCGACGCGCTCACCGTGCTCGGAGGCGACACCGCTGTCGGCGCGCCGCGCTGCGTCCCGCACGGGCGCGATCTACGCGAGATCCTGCGCGCGCGCGTCCCGTCGCTCGTGCTCGGCGGTTGGGTGAACCCGCACCGCACGGTCGACGAGCAGGTCGGCTTCATCCGCCCGCCCCACGCGCACGCCGAGTTCGCGCTCAGCCAGATCGTGTCGCACCACTCGCTAGCGGGCGTGGCATGGTTGCTCGAGGCGCTGGAACGGAGCGGCGTTGCCGTCCCCGTCGTGTTCGGCGTCTTCCTCTACCGGAGCGCGAACCCCGCGACGCTCGGGACGCTCTCGCGCTTCTTCCCCGTCCCGGTCGAGGAGCTGACGCGCGAGTTCGCGAGCGGCGCTTCGGCCGAGGAGATCTGCGCGCGCTCCATCCGCGAGCTGCGGCGGATCGGTGCCGACAAGGTCTACGTGAGCAACCTGGGCAACCGGGGGGCGGGGCGGCGGTTGGCGAAGATCCTGGAGCGGGTGTAGGGGGGCGACGCCACGAAGAGCGACCGGTGGGGGTGAGGGTGCCTCCGACGGGATGAGCGACGCGCGGTCCCGAACGCCGCGATCACGCTTTGGATTTCTCCAGGAACTCATCGACGGCTGAGAGGACCGCGTCCTGCGACAGCGCGGGATAGTGAGCATATGCCTCGGCAGGGATCCCGTGGACGAGGTCCCGGAACCGGTCCGCGTCCACCATGCCGCTGCGGAGGAAGTCATCCGCGTCCTCCAGGTCTCTCTGGAACCCTCGGACGATCTTCGACAAGACCTGCGCGTAGGGATCGTGGTGGAAGAACGAGACGGAGCCCATCGCCTCGATGAAGACGTGGCGGGCGTCGCTTCCGGCTAGAGGCGGGACGAAGTCCTCGGGGCGCACGAACTCTACATTGAGCCGCAAACGCTTCTTGATCGCCTGGATGTCGCGGAACAGCACTTCCGGGTCGCCATGCAGATCGACATCGATCGTCGAGGGGCGCCAACCTGCCCACACCGCCGTCCCGCCCCCGACCAAGTAGACGTGAGCGGCTTGTCCGCGGGGCGCCGCTCGAGCGAGCTCAACCATGAACTCGCGGAGTCGCTCCTTGGTCAACGGGTCGCGCATTTCAGCAATCGACCCGGGCTACACGACACGCGTCCGCGAACGACACCACCTGTCTGCGCAGAGCGTTGTAGCGCGCGTGGGCCAACTCACCCTCCGACTGCTCGAGCCTGTCGTAGAGTCGCTGCTCAGCGTCGGACTGTACAACCACGACCGGGACACCTTCGCGGCGCAGGCGCGGGGCGGCGAGGGACACGAGAAGGCTCTCGGTAGAGGTCGCGCTCGCGGCCAGGTCGGCCAAACCAGCGTCGATCGTCTCTCCGCCAGGGAGGCCCAGGGCCGCGAAGCTTCGGGCCCCGAAGCGTTCGCCAATCCATCGAGCCGTTGCGGCGTGGCGCGCGCCGGCGATCCGCGCTTCCGGCGCCATCCCGGCCGCGCGGGCCTTTCCGCCGTTCCTCCCGTGTCGGCGAAACTCCTCCAAGACCTTCGGCGGTAGCTTCATGGGAAAATATACGTACGGGGTACGCATAGTTCCAAGGAGGCCATGGGCCAGGCGCGGCCGGCTGCTGGGCTCCCCAGGGATGGAGGGCTAGGGCTCGATCAACGCCTGATAGACCATCGTCGGGAACTTCTGACCGATATCCGTGCTGTTCGGCAGCTGGTTGATCATGAGCACGAGGGTGAGCCCGGCCTGCGGATCCACGCGGTACGCGGACCCGTACGCGCCCCCCCAACCGAAGGAGCCAATCGAGTTCATGCCGTTGGCCCCGTAGCGGTCGGTGGTCTCGAAGCCGAGGCCGAATCCCAGGCCGTTGGCGGAGTGGAGCGTCCCGACCTGATTCGTCGTCATCAGCTGGACCGTCCGGGGCGCGAGAATCCGCACGCCATCCAACTCGCCGCCGTTGCGAATCATCTCGAGGAAGCGTGCGTAGTCGCCGGCGGTCGAGAGCAGGCCGGCCCCACCGGCGAAGTTCCTGCGCGGACCGTCGACGTACGACCCCTGTCCGCGCGGTCCCTCCGGCGCGCGTACCGCTTTCCCGTCAGTGCCGCTCGCGTACACGGCGACCAGCCGTTCGCGCTGCTCGGACGGCAGGAAGAAGTGCGTGTCGCGCATGCCCAGCGGGCCCGTGATCCGCGTGCGAATGAGTTGGTCCAGCGGCATCCCGGCCACGCGCTCCGCGACGCAACCGAGCACGTCGGTGTTGTAGCCGTACACCCACTGCTCTCCGGGCTGCGCGACGAACGGCACCGATGCCAAACGCTCCATCGTGTCGCACACGGGCTCGTCCTTGTCGGCCGTGTACCAGCCGAACCCGGCGGCGGGGCCGAGGCCCTGCTGCCCGTAAGCGTCGGCGACCTGGGGTTGGGTTCCGTACGAGATGCCCGCGGTGTGGGTGAGAAGGTCGCGGATCGTGATGCGACGGCGCGCGGGGACGACTCTGCTGCCCGTTTCGCCCCGCTCCATCACGGTGGTCGAGTCGAACTCCGGAATGAAGCGACTGACCGGGTCGTTCAGATTGAGGCGGCCCTCCTCCATGAGTGAGAGGACGACCACGCTCGTGAGCGCCTTGGTTTGCGACGCGATTCTGAAAATGTTGTTCGTCGACATCCTGCGCCCGGCTTCCCGGTCGCTCCAGCCCACGGCTCGCTCGTACACGGGCTGACCGTCACGGAGGACGAGCGCGACCGCTCCCGCCAGTTCCCCGTTGTCGACGTACTGCTGGAGCACCCCGTCGATGCGGGCGAGCCGTTCGGCCGAGAATGCCGAGCTGGCCTCGACGGGACGCGCGGTCTGGGCGGCGGCCTGATTCACGCACCAGGGAAGGGCGGCCAGGAGCGCGAGCGTGTACGCGGCGAGACGGGGATCGATGGGGCGTATCATGGATGGGTCTCCGCGCGAGGTCTGGCTAACGAGCCGTTCGGGGCGTGAGGACAGCCTAGGACCTGGGCACACGGCGGGCAAGCTGGGAAGGCACTCGATCCCGTTGGCTGCGCGATCGGGGCCGACACGAGGATGTCGGGCGAGTGTATGGTGGCTCGGAGGACCGGGCGGCGAACGTGCCGGCGAAGCGGCGCGTGCATGCGGCCGGCACTACATCGGCGCGATGTCCGACCCCAGCACCCACCTCAACGCGGCCCTCTCGGGTTCCCGGTTCGCCATTCGCACGCCCACCCGCCACCCATTCTCCGGGCGTCGTCGGCCGCACGATCGCCGCCTGGTAGGTCGCCCACCCCGTTGATGCGCCCGCCGAACTAACCCAGCCCCGCCTCTCTCAGCACCCTGAGCGCGACCTCCACGTTCCTGCGCGGCGCGCCCAGGTGGAACCCCTGCACGAGCGGGCGCGCCGCCGCGATCACCTCGAGGGCGATCCGCACGCCCTCCTCGCCGGCTGCCTCCGGCCCCGACGCCTCGGCGCGCCTCATCCGCTCGACGACGTTCGCCGGAACGGAGATCCCCGGCACCTCGTTGGCGAAGAACTCAGCGGTGCGCAGGGAAGGGAACGGCAGAATGCCCGCGATCACGGGCGTGCGGTGGCGTGCGGCGAGCTCCAGGAACGGCTCGAGATCCGCGACGTCGAACACGGGCTGCGTGACCGCGAAGTCGGCACCGGCCTCGAGCTTGTACGCGAAGCGCTCGAGCTCGAGTGCGCGGTCCTGCGCGCCCTCACTCACCTGCACGCCCTGCACGAATTGCGTCGGCGCACCGATGGTCGCGCCGCCCGGATCGACGCCGCGGTTGAGCCCCTGCACGAGATGCGTGAGGCCGATCGAGTCGATGTCGAAGACCTCGGTCGCGTCGGGATAGGGCCCGAGCGCAGGCGGATCCCCGCTCACCACGAGCACGTTCCGGAGCCCGAGCGCAGCCGCGCCGAGCAGGTCCGAGAGCATGGTGAGCATGTTCTTGCCGCGGCACGTGTAGTGCACGACGGCTTCGATGCCCGCCTCGTGTTGCACGAGCGTCGCGGCCGCGAGCGAGCCCATGCGAATGCGCGAGCGTGCGGTGTCTACGAGCGTGACCACGTCGACCCCGGCAGCGGCGAGCGCGCGTGCGGGCTCCGCGACCTCGGCGGCGTTCCAGCCGTGCGGCGGCCGGATCTCGACGGATAGCACGAGTCGGCCATCGGCGAGCTTGGCCCCGAGCTTGGATCGGTCCCGGAGCGGCACGGGCTCGACCGCGGCCCGCTTCTCCACCGCGCGCGGGACGCTCACGCGCGTCGTCGCGGGCCGACCGGCCGCTTCGCCGACGACGTCGCGGATCGCGCGGATGTGCGCGGGCGTCGTCCCGCAGCAACCGCCGAGGAAGCGCACGCCGTCCTGGATCATGCGGCGCGCGTACTCCGCGACGTACTCGGGGCTGGCGAGGTAGATCTGACGGTCGCACACGGTGCGCGGCACGCCTGCGTTCGGTTGTGCCGACAGCGGGGCCGTCGTGGCCTCGGCCATCTCTTCGATGGCGTCGAGCATCACGGCGGGTCCCACCGAGCAGTTCAAGCCGATCACGTCGGCGCCGAGGTCGGTGAGAGCGCGCGCGAGGTGCGCCGGGTCGGTGCCGTACGCGGTCTTACCGTCCGGGCCGACGGTCATCTGCGCGACCACCGGCAGATCGGTCTCCGCGCGCACGGCCCTGTATGCGCACTCGATTTCGGCGAGGTCGGAGAACGTCTCCAGCACGAAGCCTTCAACCCCGCCCTCGAGGAGCCCGAGGACCTGGCGGCGGAAGTGCGCGGTCGCCTCGTCGCGCGAGGTCGGGCCGTAGGGCTCGATGCGGATGCCGAGCGGGCCGATCGCGCCCGCAACCGAGGCCCGCGTCCCGACGGCCTCGCGCGCGAGACGCGCCGCCGCGCGGTTGAGCTCCTCGGTGCGCTCCGCGAGCCCGTAGGCCGAGAGCTTCACGGGGTTCGCGCCGAACGTGTTGGTCTCGACGATCTCGGCGCCCGCGTCCACGTAGTCGCGGTGGATCTGCCTCACGAGATCGGGACGGCTGAGCGTCACCTCGTCGTAGCAGACGTTCACGAACACGCCCCGGCCGTAGAGCTGGGTGCCCATCGCGCCGTCGAAGACGTGCACGTGTCCGTCGTCGATGAGCCGCCTCACGCCGCGCCCTCCGGGTCGTACCCGAGGTTGGGGCCGAGCCAGCGCTCGGTCTCCGCGAGGCTCCACCCCTTCCTGCGCCCGTAGTCCTCGATCTGGTCGCGACCCACGCGGCCGATGCCGAAATAGCGCGCCGACGGATGCGCGAAGTACCAGCCGCTCACCGAAGCGGTGGGATACATCGCGCAGCTCTCGGTGAGCCGCACGCCGATGCGTCGTTCCACATCGAGCAAATCGAACAGCGTGAACTTCTCGGTGTGGTCTGGGCACGCGGGGTAGCCCGGGGCCGGGCGGATGCCGTGATACGACTCGTGGATGAGCGCGTCGTTGTCCAACGCCTCGTTGGGTGCGTACGCCCAGATCTCCCGGCGAACCATCTCGTGCGCGCGCTCCGCGAGCGCCTCGGCGAGGCGGTCCGCGAGCGCCTTCACGAGGATCGCGCGGTAGTCGTCATGCTCTGCCTCGAATGACGTCGCCAGTTCCTCCGCTCCGGACACGGTGACCGCGAACGCCCCGAGCCAGTCCGGGTGACCCGAGCCCGCGGGTGCCACGAAGTCGGAGAGCGCGAGGCTCTCCCGCGCCTCCTTGGCGAACTGCTGGCGGAGCCCGTGCACCACTGCGCGGACTTCGGTTCGCGACTCGTCAGCGTAGACGCGCACGTCGTCACCGACAGACGCCGCGGGGAACAGACCGACCACGGCGCGCGGTTGGAGCAGCCGCTCGCCCTCGACGCGGTCGAGCATCGTCTGCGCATCGGCGAAGAGCTTCCCCGCCTCCACGCCCACGACGGCATCGGCCAGGATCGCCGGGTACTTGCCGGCGAGCTCCCAGGCTTGGAAGAACGGCGTCCAGTCGATGTACGCGCGGAGCTCGCGCACGCCCACGCGGTCGAGCACGTGGATGCCGGGCTTGGTCGGCCGCGCGGGCGGCTGGGCGCTCCAATCCACGCGGAGGCCGCGCGCTCGCGCCTCCGCGACCGAGAGCAGTTCGCTCTTGTCGCGGCGCTCGCTCCTCTTCTTCCGGACGTCCTCGTACTCGGCTCGGACGCCGTCCACGAACGCTGGGCCGCGCTCGCGGTCCAGCAGCATCCCCACCACGCCCACCGCGCGCGACGCATCGAGCACGTGGACGGTGGCACCGTGGTAGTGCTGCTCGATCTTGACGGCGGTGTGCGTCTTGGACGTCGTCGCGCCGCCGATGAGCAGCGGTCGGTCGAACCCGAGCCGCTCGAGCTCTTTGGCCATGTGCACCATCTGGTCGAGCGAGGGCGTGATCAGCCCCGAGAGGCCGATGATGTCGACGTTGCTCGTGCGCGCGGTCTCGATGATCCGATCCGCGGGCACCATGACCCCGAGGTCGATCACCTCGTAGCCGTTACACTGCAGCACGACGCCGACGATGTTCTTGCCGATGTCGTGCACGTCGCCCTTCACCGTGGCGAGCAGCACGCGCCCCTTGCCCCTGGAGTCCGTCTTCTCGGCCTCGAGATACGGAACCAGGTGCGCGACGGCCTTCTTCATGACGCGCGCGCTCTTCACCACCTGCGGCAAGAACATGCGGCCGCGGCCGAACAGGTCGCCGACGACGTTCATGCCGTCCATGAGCGGGCCTTCGATGACGTCGAGTGAGCGAGGGAACCCGACCCTGGCCTCCTCAGTGTCCTCGTCGACGTAGGTATCGATGCCCTGAACGAGCGCGTGCACGAGCCGTTCGCGCACCGGCAGCGCGCGCCACGACAGGTCCTCGTGCTGCCTCTTCTCGGTCGCTCCGGTTCGCTCCCCGGCGAGCCGCGTGAGCATCTCGGTCGCTTCCGGGTTGCGCGCGAAAAGCACGTCCTCGATGGGTCCGAGCAGCTCCTTCGGGATCTCGTCGTAGACCGGCAGCGCGCCCGCGTTGACGATGCCCATGTCGAGGCCCGCCGCGATCGCGTGATAGAGGAACGCCGCGTGCATCGCCTCGCGCACCACGGGGCTGCCCCGGAACGAGAACGACACGTTGCTGACGCCGCCGCTGGTGAGCGCGTACGGACACTCGGACTTGATGCCCCGCACGGCCTCGATGAACTGCATCGCGAAGCGCTCGTGCTCTTCGATCCCCGTCGCGATGGCGAAGATGTTGGCGTCGAAGATGACGTCCTCCGGCGGGAAGCCTTCGTCCTCGACGAGAATGTGGTACGCGCGCTTGCAGATCGCCACGCGCTTCTCGAGCGTGTCGGCCTGGCCCTGCTCGTCGAACGCCATCACGACGGCCGCGGCGCCGTAGCGGCGCACCAAGCGCGCGCGCTCGCGGAACGCCTGCTCGCCGTCCTTCATGGAGATCGAGTTGACGACGCCTTTGCCCTGGAGCGTCTTCAGTCCCGCCTCGATGACGGTCCAATCCGAGGAGTCGACCATCACGGGGACGCGCGCGACGTCCGGCTCCGCCGCGATCAGATTGAGGAAGCGCGGCATCGCGGCGTGCGCGTCGAGCAGCCCCTCATCCATGTTCACGTCGATGATCTGCGCGCCGCCGAGCACCTGCTCGCGCGCGACCGAGACCGCGTTGGTGTAGTCGCCGTCCTTGATGAGGCGCGCGAACTTCTTCGAGCCGGTGACGTTGGTGCGCTCGCCGACGTTCACGAATAGAGAGTCCGGGCCGATCGTGAGCGGCTCGAGCCCCGAGAGGCGCGTGCGCGGCTCGCGCACCGGGATCGGTCGTGGGGCGATGTCCGCCACCGCGTCCGCGATCGCGCGGATGTGGTCCGGCGTCGTGCCGCAGCATCCCCCCACGATGTTCACGAACCCCGCCCGTGCGAACTCGGCGGTCACCTCCGCCATGTGCGCGGGCGTGTCGTCGTAGCCACCGAACTCGTTCGGCAGGCCGGCGTTCGGATAGCAGCTGACGGGCAACGCGGCGACGTCGGAGAGTTCCTCCAGGAACGGGCGCAGCTGATCGATACCGAGCGCGCAGTTGAGCCCGACCGAGAGCAGTCCGCGACGCCGTCCGGGTCCCGGCTGCACGCCGTGCGCGACCGCGTTGTAGAACGCCTCCGCCGTCTGGCCGGAGAGCGTGCGCCCGCTCTGGTCGGTGATCGTGCCGGACATCATGACCGGCACGTCCAGCTCGAGCTCGGCGAGCACGCCCGAGAGCGCGAAGAGCGCCGCCTTGGCGTTCAACGTGTCGAACGCCGTCTCGATCATGAGCACGTCGACGCCGCCCGCGAGCAGGCCGCGCGTCTGCTCCGTGTAGGCATGTACGAGCTGGTCGAACGTGACGCCGCGAGCGCCCGGGTTGTTCACGTCCGGCGAGATCGACGCGCTCCGCGTGGTCGGGCCGAGCGCGCCGAGCACCCACACGACGCGCCCGGGGTCGCGCGCCTCGGCCTCATCGGCGGCGGCGCGCGCGACCGCGGCAGCCGCGCGGTTCAACTCCTCGGCGATATCCTGGAGCCCGTAGTCCGCGAGCGAGATGCGGTTCGCGTTGAACGTGTTCGTCTCGAGCAGGTCGGCTCCCGCCGCGGCGTAGGCCCCATGGATCTCGCGGATGATGTCGGGGCGCGTGAGGCAGAGCAGATCGTTCGCGCCCTGCAACGGGATCGCCGTGTCGGCGAAGCGGTCGCCGCGGAAATCTTCCTCGACGAGCTCGTGGCGCTGGATCATCGTTCCCATGGCGCCGTCGATGACTAGGATGCGGCGAGAGAGCTGCTCGTCCAGCGCACGACGTCGGCCCTCTGCAGTATCTGTGGGCGATCTGCGCGCGGTCTCGACCGTCGTCATGGTACAACCTCCAACGAAAATGCCCCTCGCGGCTATGCGCGATGGGGCTCATGGCTTTTTAGCTCGTTCGCCAGCACGTCTGGGACGTACCGAGCGGGCCGCAATACGCCTTAAATCGCCCCGTTCTGTTGTGTTTCGAAGGTAGCATGGGCCCGGGAGAGGGCCAACCCTGCCGATGCCGGCGCCCATATGGACTGCGTTGCGGACCGAGTCGCGGGGCTTGGTGGGCATCCGCACGTCAGGTTAGCGTCTCGGCATGAGCCGATGGCCGCCGCCGCCCCGCCTCGCCGCTGCCTTCTACAAAGCGCACGGTCTGGGCAACGATTACCTCGTCTTCGAGGAAGGCGACGACTGGCTCGCGACGCCGAGGGCGGTCCAGGCCGTCTGCGACCCGCACATGGGCGTCGGCTCGGACGGCATCGTCGCGCTGCTCGCCGCCCGCGCGGGCGGAGTCTTCCGCCTGCGCATGTTCAACCCCGACGGGAGCGAGTTCGAGCGGAGCGGAAACGGCCTCCGCGTGCTGGCCACCCACCTCGTCCGCTCGGGTCACTCGTCGCCCTACCGTATCGAGGTCGGCGGAGAACGGGTGACCATGCTCGTGCACGCGTCGGCCGGCGGGGCACACGACGTCTCGGTGGAGATGGGGCGCGCGCGCATCGGCCCCGCGGCCGTCGAGTTGGACCCACGCGCGCTCGATCCGAACGGGCGGCTGGCTGGCCCACACGGCGAGCCGCTCCAGGTCGTGCCCGTCTCGGTCGGAAACCCGCACATGGTCGTCCTCGTGGACACGCCGACGCCGGAGCGGCTCGCGGAGATCGGCCCGTTCGTGGTCGCGCACCCCGCGCTCGCGCGGGGTGCCAACGTCCAGCTCGCGCGCGCGTCGGGCGCGGCGAACGAGAACGCCTGCGAGGCGCTCATCTGGGAGCGCGGCGTCGGGCCCACGTCGGCGTCTGGCACGAGCGCGTGCGCCGTGGCGGTCGCGTTGGTGAGCGAGGGTCGGCTTCGGCCCGGCGCTGTCACGGTGCGCATGCCCGGCGGGACGATGACCGTCACGGTGAGCGAGAGTCTCGACGTGGTCCTGCGCGGACCCGTCGAGGGGGTCTGCGCGGGCGCGCTCACGCAGGGGTTTCTGGCCGAGCTGTCGCTACTGGGCGGTTAGACGAAATGTGCCCCAGAAGGCCGCACCGATCGAACCTACTCCACAGGCCGTCATACGCCGCTGGCGTGCTCCCGCCACCGTGTGTACATTGTCTTACATGAGTACGACAGTGACGGTCCGGCTGGACGAACCGCTCCGGGAAGCTTTGGAGGCCCGCGCGCAGGCCTCCGGCACCACCATCTCCGAGGTCGTTCGCGACACCCTGAGGGAAGCGCTGGCGGAGCGACCGCTCGGTGAGCGCATTGGCCACCTCAAGGGCATCCTAGAATTGGAGGTTGAAGTGGACGACGATCCTTGGCGCCGCCAGATCAAGGAGCGCAACTGGCGGCCCTGAAGCCATGGCTCGTGGACACTGGCCCGTTGGTGGCCTTTCTCAGCCGGAAAGACCCGGATCACGAGCGCATGAGTGAGGTCCTCGGCGCTTTTCCAGGACGAATGCTCTCGACCGGGGCCGTGGTGACCGAGGCGATGTTCTTCCTCGCGAAGGCTCGTGTCGGGCCGGCGGCTCTCGCCGAACTCGTCTCCAGCGGGGGCATCGTCATCGTGGACGTATTCCAGCCGTCGGACCTCCGCGCGGCTGCCCGGCTGATGAGCCGATATGAAGACACGCCCATGGACTTCGCCGACGCGACGCTAGTCCTGACGGGCGAGGCCCTCGGCGTGCTCGACATCCTCACGCTCGACCGTCGCGGCTTCTCCACGTTCCGAACGAGCAGCGGCGAGCCCTTCCGGCTGGCCCTGGACGCATCCTAAACGCGAAAGTGCCGTCTCCCAGGGGGCGAGCCTGTACCTCTCTTCCCGGAAGGGGATCGTCGCGGGTGCGACTCCAGGCGGGTCAGACGAGGCCTCTCGACTACGCACCCGCGCCGTAAGCGAGTCCTAGCCTACTCTCCCCATGAGACGAGCGACCCCTGGAGGGGAGAGAGGTACAGGCTCGCCCCTAGGTCCGCACGCGCGCGAGCAGCAGGAGCGCCGCTCCGAAGAAGAAGATATTCGGCATCCACGCCGCCGACCACGGCGAGATCGCGCCGGCCTCACCCATCGCGCCGGCGAACTTGAGCATCATCGTGAAGACGATCACAGTCAGGAGCGAGATGCCGATCCCGAAGGCCGTGCCCCCGCGCTTGCTGCTCGTGGCGAGAGGCGCGCCGAACAGGATGATGATCAACGTCGCCACGGGCACGGAGAGGAGCTGGCCGCGACGCACGAGCCACTCGGTCGCATCGCCCCCCGTGCGCTCGAGGATGGCTGCGAGCCTCGCGATCTCCGCGTACGTCATCTCTTCGGGCTCGCGGGGCACCTCGAGTAGATCCTCGGGCCTCTCCTTCATCTCCGGCATCGTCATACGCTCGAACTGGACCGCGCGCTCGGTGCTGTCCGGCAAGAGCGTCCGCATGTAGCCCTGGGCGAGCGTCCACCCCTCGCCCTCGGTCCAGTTTGCGGCCTCCGCAGTCACGTGCGTCCCGGGGGACTCCGCCGAGGGCGGGCGCTCGAGCACGACGCCCGTCATGCGGCCATCCGAAGCGGTGAGGCGCGTCACCTGCCAGCTGAGCCCGTCCTCGGAGCGATAGACGAAGTCGGAGCGCCAGGTGCGGCTGGGGCCTTCGGCGCGCTGGATCTGCGCGGCGATGCGGTTCCCACGCGGCACGACTTCGCTCAGCCCGAGCGCGACCCCGGTCAGCAGGACGCCCAACACCACGAGCGGAGCCATGATGCGGTGGAAGGAGATCCCTCCCGCCTTGGCGGCGACGATCTCGTGGTGGCGGGTCATCGAGTGGATCGTGAAGATCGTCGCGACGAGCGCCGCGATGGGGAACGCGTACTGGAGGTACTCCGGCATCTTGTAGAGGTACGACAGCGCGATCTCGGTGCGGCTGAGCCCGCGGTCGAGGTACTGGTCGAGCCGCTCGGTGAAGTCGCCCAGGATGAAGAGGGGAGGCACCGCGAGCGATACGACCACGAACAGCTTCATGAAGCTGCCCACCACCAGGCGGTCGAGCGTGCGCATCAGGATGCCTCCGCCGTGGACCCGAGCTTCCGACCGAGCCTCGCCCGCAGCGACTGCCACATCTCGTCGAAGCCGCTCCCTCGGGTATTCACGCTCGCCCGCCCCATGCGTGCGGCGAGTACGATGCCCGCGACGAGGAAGACCACGTTGCTCACCCACATCGTCACCGCGGGGTCGGCCACGCGACGGTCGGCGAGGCTCTCGCCGGCGATCAACCCCACCCAGTAGACCGAGAAGATGACCGTGGACGCCGCGATGACCAGCCCGACGCCGCCGCGCGGGAAACGCAGCGCAAGCGGCGGCCCGATGAGCGTGAACACGATGCATGCGAACGCGATCGCGAGCTTCTTGTGGATCTCGACGTTGAAGCGGTTGACCGTCTGTTCGAGAGCGCCCGCCCTTGCTGCTCGAGACCGGGCCTCGGCCGCGACCTCCTGTACCATCGCGTCCCTCGAGCCCGATGACGTGCTCCGGACGCGCCATCCTCCGATGTCCGCTTCGGTGAACGCGCCGGTCGAGTCCGTCCCAGACGGCTGGTCGAGCGCCACGAGTACCGCGCGCATCGCGTCCGTCCGGTTCTCGGTACGCACGCTGTCGAGCTCGGCCTGGCGCTGGTGCGCATTCTCGGACAGGAGCGCGATGCTCATCTCACGATCGGAGCGGTCGGATCCGCCGAGGCGCCGCTCGAGCTCGTTGCCCACGCCCCGCAGCGGAATGACCTGCTGCTCGAAGAAGAGGCGCTGGAATCCCCCCTCTCGGTCGGCCTGCGCCTCGTGCACGACGCCGTCGTAGAGGGTCAGGTAGAGGTCCGTGCGCGCCGCGTTGAACGCCATCTCACCCCGAGCCGCGTACGTCGTGCGGTGGCGGAGCGGGTCGTTGGCATCGAAGATGGCCACGTTCCCGAGCGTCGCGGACTCGTGGTCGATGCGGTCGGCGGTGAGGAAGTACAAGTCGCTGCCGCCGCCCGGGCGAAGCTCGTTGACGACCTGCTCGCGCAGCTCCAGGGTCGGGCTCTTGCGACCGATATCCAGGATGAGGTTCTTTAGGGCGTGGTTCGACTCGGGCAGCACCTTGTCATTGAAGTAGAACATCACCGTCGCGGCGACCACACCCATGCCGACGACCGGCGCCATCATCTGGCGTGGCCGGATGCCGCCCGCGGCGAATGCGGTGATCTCGTTCGAAGCCGCGAGATCGTTGAAGGCATAGAGCACGGCCACCAACACGGCCATGGGCAGCGCGAGCGCGATGACGTGAGGTAGCGACAGGACCAGGAACTCGACGATCACTGTCCAGGGCAGTCCTTTGCCCACCAGGTCGCCCACCCTCTGGGAGAGCGAATTCAGGAAGATGATCGCGGTGATCCCGGAGAGCGCGAACAAGAACGGGCCCATGTGGACCCTGATCAAGTATCTGGTGAGCACTCCCATGCGCATCCCCAAGTCGGTGTGCCGCCGGCCAGTCCGTACACCCGCTCCGGTCCGCCGGTTCGGATCCTAGATCCCCGTGCCCCGGCGACGCTCCCCCTTCTCCTTGATGATAGCGCTTCCGACGCTGCTCGTCGGGGGTGTTCGGGCGGAGGCCGCCACCGCGCAGGTGTCGACTGCGCAGCAGGTCCCGGACTCGGCCGGCCAGCAGACCGACCGCTTCGTGACGGACTACAGGGTGAGGGAAGCAAGCCCATGAAGGGGCTGCGTGTCATATTGGAGCCTCACGCAATTCCCAACTGGG
>SHZR01000045.1 GCA_009692205.1 Gemmatimonadota bacterium
GTGACGGGAGCGGCACACCTGCCGGAAGGTGTGGAGATGGTGATGCCGGGGGACAACGTGCAGATGGAAGTGGAGCTGATCACGCCGATCGCGATGGACCCGCAGCTACGGTTCGCGATCCGCGAGGGCGGACGCACGGTCGGCTCCGGCGTCGTCACGCAGATCATCGAGTAGAGGCCGGGAGCCCATCATGCGCGATAAAGTGATCCTCGCCTGCACTACGTGCGAAGAGCGGAACTACAACAAGACGAAGAACAAGCGTCTCCACCCGGAGCGCGTTGAGTTCAAGAAGTATTGCCGGCGGTGCCGGGCACACACGGCGCACAAGGAAACGAAGTAGACCATGGCGGTCATCCAGAAGGTCAAAGACGCGCAGACCTTCCTTGCGGAGTGTTGGGAAGAGCTCACCAAGGTCACGTGGCCGGATAGCGACCAGCTCCGGAACGCGACCCTCGTGGTGGTCCTCTTCACCGTCGCCATCTCGCTCGTGATTTGGTTCATGGACTCCGCAGTGGGCTGGCTCATCCGCTCCATCATGGGGAGCTTCGGCGCGTGACGACGGAGACGGCGGCCAGTAGCTACTGGTATGCGGTGCAGACCTATTCGGGCCACGAGAACAAGGTCCAGAAGCTCATCCAGCGGCGGATCGACGAAGATGCCGGCGGCACGGAGGCGAGCGAGATCTTGCAGGCGATCGTCCCGACGCAGGAAGTGGTCGAGATCCGGAACGGAAAGCGGGTGACGGTGACCCGCCGACTCTACCCGGGATATGTCTTGGTGCAAATGGTCCTGAACGAGCGGTCGCAACACACCATCAACAACATCCAGGGTGTGATCAAATTCGTGGGCTCCGGGAAGGCGCCGCAGCCGCTACGCGAAGAGGAGATCAACAAGATCCTGGGCGTCAAACTGGAGACGGAGGACGAGGCGAAGGAGGAAATCCCCTTCCACCTCGGCCAGGTCGTGGAGGTCATAAAGGGCCCCTTCACCGACTTCAGCGGCACGGTTCAGGAAGTCTACCCCGATAAGGGGAAGGTCAAGGTGGAGGTCTCTTTGTTTGGGAGGCCGACGTCGGTCGAGTTGGACTACATGGATCTGAAGGGCTACTAGGCGGACGAGGATAGCGAAGTATGGCGCGTAAGGTCGTCGGATTCGTCAAGCTCCATGTGCCGGGCGGTCAAGCCAATCCGGCGCCGCCTGTCGGTCCCGCGCTGGGACAGCACGGCGTCAACATCATGGAGTTTTGCAAGCAGTTCAACGCGAAGACCCAGGACAAGGTGGGGCTCACGATCCCCGTCGAGATCACGGTCTACGCGGATCGCTCCTTCACGTTCATCACCAAGACGCCCCCGGCGTCCGTGCTGATTCGGAAGGCCCTCAACATCCCCAAGGGGTCGGGTGAGCCGAACCGCGAGAAGGTCGGCCAGATCACCCGCAAGCAGCTCGAGGAGATTGCGAAGGCCAAGATGCCGGACCTGAACACGACGGACCTCGACTCCGCCATCAAAATGATCGCGGGCACCGCCCGGTCCATGGGCGTCGTCGTGCTGGGTGAGTAGAAGCCGGAACTAGTAGGAGCAGCAAGTAGAAATGGTCACGGGGCTACGCGCCCCGGCCCGTACCACCGACTGAGAGCCGTCAGCGGTGGGAGGGTACACGAATCGGCTCGGTAGATAATGTCCAAGACAGGGAAGCGTTACGCGGCGGCCCGCGCCGGCCTGCCGGAGGGTGCGAAGTTCGCACCCGACGAGGCGGTCAAGCTCGTGAAGTCGCTCGCGTTTGCGAAGTTCGACGAAACCGTCGACGTGGCTGCTCGGCTGGGTGTGGATCCCCGGCAAGCCGACCAGCTCGTACGCGGCACGGTCGTCCTTCCGCACGGCACGGGGAAGCCGGTTCGCGTCCTCGTCATCGCGCAGGGGGCCAAGGAGGCAGAGGCGAGAGCTGCCGGGGCCGACTTCGTGGGGGTCGAGTTCATCGAGAAGATCCAGGGTGGATGGCTCGACTTCGACGTGTGCGTGGCCACCCCAGATCTCATGGGCAAGGTCGGTCCGCTCGGACGGGTTCTCGGCCCTCGTGGCCTGATGCCCACGCCCAAGGCTGGCACGGTCACGTTCGACATCGGCAAGGCCGTCAAAGACATCAAGTCGGGTAAGATCGAGTTCCGCGTGGACAAGTCGGGCAACGTGCACGCGCGGATCGGTAAGGTCTCTTTCACGGAGCTGCAGCTCACCGAGAATCTCGGTGCGTTCATGGATCAGATCGTGCGCGCCCGGCCGTCGGGGGCCAAGGGCACGTACCTCAGGACCGTCACCGTGTCGAGCACGATGGGCCCCGGCGTTGCCATCGATCCCAACCTGTATCGGAAGGTTTAGAGGACCATGGAACGCTCAGAGAAAGAGACCGTGATCGCGGAGCTGAGGGAGCGCATCGACCGCGCCCCGGCGCTGTATCTGACGGACTTCAAGGGACTGAACGTCAAGTCCATGACGAAGCTCCGGCGGTCGCTCAGGAAGGCGGGCGCGGAGTACGTGGTCGTGAAGAACCGGCTGGCACGGCGGGCCTTCCAGGAGACCCCGGACATGCCCGATGTCTCGGGGACGTTCGAGGGTCCAACCGGGCTGGTGTTCGGGTACGAGGATGCCGTTGCGACCGCGAAGGCCCTGAGTGACTTCGCGAAGGAGCACGACCAGAGGCCGGCGGTCAAGCTCGGCATCATGGACCGCAAGCTCCTAGACGCGGCGCAGGTTGCTCGTCTGGCGAGTCTGCCGTCGCGGGAACAGCTGCTGGCCGAGCTGGCCGGCGTCATGCAGGCGCCGTTGGCGAACCTGGTGGCCGTGTTGGAGGCGAAGGTGCAGGAGATGGCTGGACTTCTGGATGCTCTGCGCGCGGAGCGCGAGCAGGCCGGTTGAGGGGCAGGTCGCAGGACAATCTTGAGTAACCGAGTGGGTGAACCGAATCGCCGGCGCGGCGCCGGTGAGAATCAGGAGGAATGAAGCAAATGGCGACGAAACACGAGGAGCTGCTCGACACCATCGGCGGCATGACCGTGCTCGAACTCTCCGACTTCGTGGACAGCTTCAAGACGAAGTTCAACGTCACGGCGATGGCCGCTCCGGCGGCTGTGGCCGCCGCTGGGGCAGTTGCGGAGGCGGTAGCGGAGAAGGAAGAGTTCGACGTGGTGCTGCAGGCCGTCGGCGAGAAGAAGATCCAGGTGATCAAGGTTGTCCGCGAGCTGACGGGACTTGGGCTCAAAGAGGCCAAGGACCTGGTCGACGGAGCCCCGAGCACCGTCAAGGAAACGATCGGGAAGGCCGAGGCCGCCACGATGAAGGCCAAGCTCGAAGAAGTCGGTGCTACCGTCGTTGTGAAATAGGGAGCCCGAGTCGATTCGCCTCCGTGACCGGAAGGCGCACGCTAGGGCGCGCGGCACCGCCGCGCGAACGCTCAGGCCAGCATGGCTTCGCCGCTCGGCCACCGCGCATGCAATGCGCGGTGGCCGGCGGAGCCATGCTTATCGCATCTCGTACTCGTGACGCGCTCTCGCCCCTCGCCCGGGTGAGTTCGTAAGGGGGACGCACGTTGGAACTGCGCAAAGACAATCGCCCGATCCTGAGCTTCGCGAAGCTCACGCGGATCATGCCGATGCCCAATCTGCTCGACGTTCAGCTTCAGTCTTTCGAGAAGCTGATCGAGACGAACGCAGAGGAGCAGTGGGACTTCGGACTCGACAGGGTATTCGGGGAGATATTCCCCATCTCGGACGTGAACGAGCACTTCACGCTCGAGTACGTCTCGACCTCGCTCGGTGAGCCCAAGTACTCCGTCGAGGAGTGCATCGAGCGCGACATGACGTACGCGGCTCCTCTCAAGGCCACGCTCCGACTCATCGTCTGGGAGCGGCCCGAGGAGGAGGAGGAGGGTCTGGACGCGCAGGCGCAGCCGAAGAAGAAGAAGAAGAAGCCGATCATCCCTCTCGAGGATCGGCGTCCCCAGGACATCATCGAGAAGGAAGTCTACCTCGGCGACCTCCCGCTCATCACCGAGCTGGGCACGTTCATCGTGAACGGCGCGGAGCGCGTCGTGGTCAGTCAGCTCCACCGGTCTCCGGGCGTCGTCTTCGAAGAGAGCGTGCACCCGAACGGTACCAAGCTGTTTAGCGCGCGCATCATCCCGTTCAGAGGGTCGTGGGTCGAGTTCACGCTCGACATCAACGACATCTGCTACGTCCACATCGATAAGAAGAAGAAGTTCCCGGCGACCGCGTTGCTCAGGGCCCTCGGCTACAGCACCGACGCCGAGATCTATCGGCTGTACTACGAGGTGTCGGACATCAAGCTCGGGAAGCTCGACGCTGCTAAGCGAGCGGAGATCGAGGGTAGGGTCATCGCCGAGGAGTTCGTCGATCCCGAGACCGGCGAGATCCTGATCGACAATGGCGAAGAGATCGTCGACGAGGTGATGGACATCCTCGAGCGACTCGGCGTCAAGAAGATCAAGGTCTACCGGAGCGACCGACAGACCGCGCGCGGCGAGAGCCCGCTCATCAAGAACACGCTGAAGAAGGATCCCACGGAGGACGAGGGAGACGCGTTGAACGCGATCTACTCGTTGCTCCGCCCGGGCGACGCGCCGAACGTCGAGACCGCGCGCGCAGCTCTCGAGCGCGTCTTCTTCAGCCCGAAGCGTTACGACCTCGGTCGGGTCGGGCGCTACAAGATCAATCAGCGCCTCGGGCTCGACGTGCCCCGCACCGAGACGGTGCTCACCCGGACCGATTTCGTCTCCATCATCGGGCACCTGATCGAGCTGAACGAGGGTCGTGGCTACACCGACGACATCGACCACCTCGGCAACCGTCGCGTCCGCACGGTGGGCGAACTCATCGCCAACCAGTTCAGCGTCGGCCTGTCCCGTATGGCCCGGTTGGTGAAGGAGCGGATGTCGATCAACACCGACCCCGAGAAGATCAACATCGACGACCTAGTCAACGCGCGCACGGTGTCCGCGGTGATCCAGGCGTTCTTCGGGTCGAGTCAGCTCAGCCAGTTCATGGATCAGACGAATCCGCTGGCGGAGCTCACGAACAAGCGCAGGCTCTCGGCCCTCGGGCCGGGAGGCCTCACGCGTGAGCGCGCAGGCTTCGAGGTCCGCGACGTGCACTATTCGCACTACGGCCGGATGTGCCCGATCGAGACTCCGGAAGGTCCGAACATTGGGCTGATCACGTCGCTGACCTGTTACTCGCGGATCAACGACCTCGGGTTCGTGGAGACGCCCTACCGCAAGGTGAAGAGCGGCAAGGTCACCGATCAGATCGAATGGCTCTCGGCGAACGAAGAGGAAGAGTCGCGCATCGCGCAGGCGAACGCGCCGCTCGATGAGAAGGGCAACTTCGTGAACGAGTTCGTCCTCTGCCGCGAGAAGGGTGACTTCCCGCTCCTGCGGCCGGCGGACATCGACTACATGGACGTGGCGCCCGACCAGCTCGTCTCGGTCGCCGCCGCGCTCATTCCGTTCTTGGAGCACGACGACGCGAATCGCGCGCTCATGGGTTCCAACATGCAGCGCCAGGCCGTTCCACTTCTCTACACGGACGCGCCGCTGGTCGGCACGGGGCTGGAGGCCAAGGTGGCCTCGGACTCTGGGGCAGTCATCACCGCGCGTCGCGGCGGCACGATCGCGCGCGTTACGGCCGACGAGATCGTCGTCGACACGGGCGCGGTCGCTCCAGGAAAGACCGACCAGCCGCTGGCGAAGCTGGCGCAGTTCGATCGCTACCGGCTGAAGAAGTTCTGGCGCACGAACCAGGACACGGCCATCAACCAACGGCCCCTGGTCAAGATCGGGGAGCCGGTCCAACCCGGCGACATCATCGCCGACGGCCCGAGCACCGACTCGGGCGAGCTCGCGCTCGGCCGAAATGTGGTCGTCGCGTTCATGCCGTGGTACGGATCGAACTTCGAGGACGCGATCGTTCTCAGCGAGAAGCTCGTGAAGAACGACGTGTTCACGTCGATTCACATCCAGGAGCTCGAGCTGCACGTCCGCGACACCAAGCGCGGAATGGAGGAGATCACGCGCGAGCTCCCGAACGTGGCTGAAGAGAGCCTCGTGGATCTCGACGATCTCGGCATCGTGCGTGTCGGCGCGCGAGTGAAGGCCGGCGACATCCTGGTGGGTAAGATCACGCCGAAGGGAGAGACCGAACTCTCTCCTGAGGAGAAGCTGCTCACCGCGATCTTCGGCGAGAAGGCCAAGGACGTGAAGGACTCTTCGCTGCGCGTGCCCCCCGGCATGACGGGCACGATCATCGCGGTGAAGATCTTCTCGCGGCGCATCGACGATCCGCTCCTGGAGAAGGAGCACGGCGCCAAGATCGGCGACCTGCGCGCGTTGGAGCGCGACGAGATCCAGCGCATCACGGAAGCGCGAGATGAAGAGCTTCGCTCGGTCCTACAGAAGCAGACGATCGCGCTCATGCTCAAGAAGGGCACGGTCGAGCCGCTCCTCGATGAGGGGACCAAGCTCACGCCGGAACAGATCGACGGGATCCAGTTCAGGAAGGTGGATCTCGCGACGTTCAAGGTGCAGAACAAGGATACGAGCGAGCGCATCCGTCGCGTCGTCGCCGAGGCCACGAGCCGCATCCAGCGGGTGAAGGAGAAGACCGAGGAGCAGATCGACAAGGTCTTCCAACCCGACGAGTTGCCGCCCGGAGTTGTGCAGTTGGTGAAGGTGTACGTCGCCGAGAAGAGGAAGATCTCGGTCGGCGACAAGATGGCGGGCCGGCACGGAAACAAGGGCATCATCGCGCGGATCGCACCCGAGGAGGACATGCCGTTCCTCCCGGACGGTACTCCAGTGGAGATCGTCCTCAACCCGCTCGGCGTGCCTTCACGTATGAACGTGGGGCAGGTCCTCGAGACCCACCTCGGCTGGGCTGGACACGTGCTCGGCTTCGAGGCGAAGACGCCCGTCTTCCAGGGGGCGACCGAGAACGAGATCGGAGCCTTGCTGAAGGTGGCTGGCCTCAAGTGGGCGAGCGTCGCGCTCGACCTCGATGCGTCTCCGCCGACGGGTCTGAAGGAGCTGGAGGCGCTCACGCATGCCGCGAGCCGGCTGCCCGTGATCATGGCGGGCGGGCGCAGCCAGGGTAACGGGGACGGGAACGGCGCTGGGCGCGGGGCTTCGCCGGTGACGCACACCAGCGGCATCGGTCAGTCGCTCGACGCCTACATGGCGCTCGACCTCAACAAGACGCAGCAGAAGTTCTTCGCAAGTCTGGTGGAGTTCCTGGTGGCGGCGGCTGACGAGATCGCCGAGGAGAAGGGCGACACGACGGCGAACCTGTTCCCGGCCATTCAGAAGCTCAGGGGCCGCACGGTGATCAAGACCGGGCTCGACGACGCGGTCGTCGCACTGCTCGAGTACGCCGAGATCCTGCCGAATGGCAAGATCTGGCTGAGGGACGGCAGGAGCGGCCGGCGCTTCGACTTCCCGGTGACGGTGGGCGCGATCTACATGCTCAAGCTGAGTCACTTGGTCGACGACAAAATCCACGCGCGCTCGATCGGACCGTACTCGCTTGTGACGCAGCAGCCGCTAGCGGGTAAGGCGCAGTTCGGCGGGCAGCGTTTCGGAGAGATGGAGGTGTGGGCGCTGGAGGCCTACGGTGCTGCGCACACACTGCAGGAGATCCTCACGGTGAAGTCGGACGACGTGCAGGGTCGCTCGAAGGTGTATGAGGCGATCGTCAAGGGCGACAACCTGCCGAAGCCCGGCATTCCGGAGTCGTTCAACGTGCTGGTCAAAGAACTGCAAGCTCTCGGGCTCAGCGTCACGCTGGGCGAAAAGGAGTAAATAGATGATCGACTTCCCAAGGACGCGCGAGCAGCGCACTTCCGACTTCGAGTTCATCCAGGTCAAGCTGGCGTCGCCTGAAGAGATCCGGTCGTGGTCGTTCGGCGAGGTCGTCAAGCCCGAGACGATCAACTACCGCTCGTTCAAGCCCGAGCGGGACGGCCTGTTCTGCGAGCGCATTTTCGGGCCCGTGAAGGACTGGGAATGCCACTGCGGCAAGTTCAAGCGCATTCGCTTCCGCGGGCACGTCTGCGACCGGTGCGGCGTCGAGGTGACGCTGTCCAAGGTCCGCCGCGAGCGCATGGGCCACATCGAGCTCGCGGTTCCGGTGGCGCACATCTGGTTCTTCAAGACGCTACCGAGCCAGCTCGGATACCTGCTCGGCATGACGCTGCGCGACCTCGAGAAGGTCATCTACTACGCGGCGTACGTGGTCACGCACCCCGGCAAGCAGGAAGTGGAGTTCCAGGACCTGCTGGACGAGGACGAGTACTACGACCTGCGTGTGAAGGCGCGTGAGGAAGGGGACGAGGAGTTCAGGGCCGAGATCGGGGCCGAGGCCGCGCGCACGCTGCTCAGGCTGCTCGATAACCCCGCGAAGAAGAAGATCCAGGACCGCAACGCGGACGGTCGCGGACTGGACCGGCTCTCGGAGTGGCTGAGGTTCGAGATCGAGAACGAGACTTCGCAGCACCGCAAGAAGAAGAAGCTCAAGAGGCTGAAGGTGGTGGACGCGCTGCGCACGTCGGGCGACACGCACGACACGCGCAACAAGCCCGACTGGATGGTCCTCGACGTGATCCCGGTCATTCCACCCGACCTGCGGCCGCTCGTGCCGCTCGACGGCGGCCGGTTCGCGACGTCCGACCTGAACGACCTGTATCGGCGGGTGATCAACCGGAACAACCGGCTCAAGAAGCTCATCGACATGAGGGCGCCCGAGGTCATCCTCCGGAACGAGAAGAGGATGCTCCAGGAGGCGGTCGACGCCCTGTTCGACAACGGCCGCCGCTCGAAGGCGATCCGCGGCCGCGGCAAGCGCCCGCTCAAGTCCCTCAGCGACATGTTGAAGGGCAAGCAGGGTCGCTTCCGGCAGAACCTGCTCGGCAAGCGTGTGGACTACTCCGGCCGTTCCGTGATCGTCGTCGGTCCGGAGCTGAAGCTGCATCAGTGCGGTTTGCCGAAGGCGATGGCGGTCGAACTGTTCAAGCCGTTCATCATCCACGAGCTCGAGAAGCGTGGTGAGGCCGAGACCGTCAAGCGCGCGAAGAAGATCGTCGAGCGCAACGACCCCAAGGTCTACGAGGTCCTCGAGGACATCATCAAGGACCACCCGGTCCTTCTGAACCGCGCGCCGACGCTACACCGGCTGGGCATTCAGGCCTTCGAGCCCGTGCTGGTGGAAGGCAAGGCGATCCGGGTCCATCCGCTCGTGTGCGCGGCGTTCAACGCCGACTTCGACGGGGACCAGATGGCGGTGCACCTGCCGCTTTCGTTCGAGGCGCAGCTCGAGGCGCGGGTCCTCATGCTCTCCTCGAACAACATTCTGCTGCCATCGAACGGACGCCCGGTCGCCGCGCCCACGCAGGACATGGTCATCGGCGCCTACTATCTGACGAATCCTGGGCTGCGGCTCACGGACCTCGAGAAGGTCGTCAACGATCCCAAGGCGCCGAAGAGCCGCCGCGACAAGGTGGAGGCGGAGCTCGAGACGATCTACAAGGACGCTCCGCACTTCTCCACGTTTGGCGAAATCGAGATGGTGCTCGTACAGGAGTTGCTCACGTTCCACACGCCGGTCTTCTACTGGGCGTCGAAGCAAGCATCCGAAACGGAAGAGGGCGAGGGCGAGCTGGGTGAGTGGCACCGCACCACTGCGGGCCGCGTTCTGTTCAACTCGATCGTCCCCGAGGAGCTCGGCTTCCGCAATCAGACGTTCGGCAAGAAGGAGCTCGGCGACCTGGCGTTCGCGGCGTTCACGATCACGGGCCTCGGTCGGACCACGCAGTTCCTGGATGCCATGAAGGATTTTGGCTTCCGTTACGCCACGATGGGTGGCATCAGCGTCGGCATCGACGACCTGGAAGTTCCTTTCGAGAAGGCCGACATCCTGAAGGACGCCGAGGAGCAGGTCGCCCGCTTCCAGAAGGCGTACTCGAGCGGCTTCATCTCGAACGGCGAGCGTTACAACAAGGTCATCGACACGTGGACGCACGCGAACAACGACGTCGCGGACGCGATGGTGACCCACCTGGAGCGCTCGAAGGACGGCTTCAATCCGGTGTACATGATGATGACGTCCGGTGCCCGCGGTAACCGGGACCAGATGCGTCAGCTCGCCGGAATGCGCGGCCTCATGGCGAAGCCGCAGAAGAAGCTGACCGGCGGCATCGGCGAGATCATCGAGAGCCCGATCAAGTCGAACTTCCGCGAGGGACTCACCGTGGTGGAGTACTTCATCTCCACGCACGGCGCGCGGAAGGGCCTCGCCGACACGGCGCTCAAGACGGCCGACGCGGGTTACCTGACGCGCAGGCTGGTCGACGTGGCGCAGGACATGACGGTGACGACAGAGGATTGCGGCACGATCCTCGGGCTGGAGATGAGCGCGCTGAAGGAAGGCGAGGATATCATCGAGCCGCTGCAGGACCGCATCGTCGGCAACGTGGCCTTGGAGGACACCTACGATCCCATCGACGGTGAGCTCCTGGTGCAAGCCGGCGCGCTCATCGACGAAGAGGCCGCGGAGGCGATCGAGGATGCGGGCCTCCAGATGGCGAGGATCCGTTCGGTGCTCACCTGCGAGGCCAAGCGAGGCCTCTGTCAGATGTGCTACGGACGCAACCTGGCCACCATGAAGATGGTGGATGTCGGCGAAGCCGTCGGGATCTTGGCGGCACAGTCGATCGGAGAGCCTGGCACGCAGCTCACGCTGCGCACCTTCCACATCGGTGGTACGGCCGCCCGCATCGCAGCGCAGACACAGCGGAAGTCCAAGATCGACGGCGTGGTCGGCCTAGAGCGCGTCACGGTGGTGGAGACGCCCACCGAGGAGCGCGTGGTCACGTCCAGGGAGGGCCAGATTCTCCTCAAGACGCCCGAGGGAGCGGTACGGAGCCGCCTCGCGGTCCCGTACGGCGCCACGCTTTCGGTGCACGAGGGGCAGATCATCGAGTCCGGTGACCTGCTCTTCAGTTGGGATCCATACTCCGAGCCCGTCGTGGCGGACGCCGAAGGTGTCATCGAGTTCGTGGACATCGTCGAAGAGCAGACGATGCGCGAGGAGCTCGACGAGTCCACGGGTCGTCGCCAGATGACGATCATCGAGGACCGCGAGAAGAAGCTCCATCCCTCGATCCAGATCCGGAAGGACACGAAGAAGCGCGAGAAGCTGAAGGAGTTCATCATCCCGGTGGGCGCGCAGCTGACGGTGCACCACGGCGACCAGGTCAGGCTCGGCGACACGATCGCGAAGATCAGCCGAGAGGTGTACAAGACGCGCGACATCACGGGCGGTCTACCGCGCGTGGCCGAGCTCTTCGAGGCGCGTCGCCCGAAGGATCCCGCGGTCATCACCGAGATCGACGGGGACATCAGCTTCGGCGACATCAAGCGCGGCAAGCGTCAGGTGCACGTCGCACCGGAGACGGGCGACCAGCGTACCTACGACGTGCCGGTCGGTAAGCACATGCGCGTGCACGCGGGCGACAAGGTGCGCGCCGGTGACCGTCTGAGCGAAGGCCCGATCAACCCGCACGACATCCTCGCGATCAAGGGACCGCGTGCGGTGCAGGAGTACCTGCTGAACGAGATTCAGGAGGTCTACCGCCTGCAGGGTGTGAAGATCAACGACAAGCACATCGGCGTGATCGTGCGTCAGATGCTCCAGAAGGTGCGGGTGACGGACGCGGGCGACACCGAGATGCTCGAAGGCGAAAATGTCGACCGCACGGTGTTCCGCGAGACCAACCAGAAAGCGATCGTCGAGAAGCTGAAGCCCGCACGCTCCGAGCCGCTGCTTCTCGGAATCACCAAGGCGAGCCTCACGACCGCGTCGTTCATCTCGGCAGCGTCGTTCCAGGAGACGACGAGGGTGCTCACCGACGCCGCGGTCCGTGGCGCGCGGGACGAGCTCATCGGCCTGAAGGAGAACATCATCATCGGACACTTGATCCCGGCCGGCACCGGAATCCATCGGTACCAGCAGGTCGAGTTCATGGTGGAGCAGTCGTACTACGACGAGGAGATCATTCCTCTCAGCGAGTCCGGCGAGCTGGTGTCGGGTCTTGCGACTGTGGCGAGCGTGGACGACGACGACTTCCTCGATCTGGACTAGCCTCGCTAGAGGTTGGGCTGAACGGGCGGTCCGAAAAGGGCCGCCCGTTTGCGTTTGTGGCCGTCGGGCGGGAACCACGGGTCCCCCCTTCGGGGCCCGCTCGCTCGATGGGTTGTAGACTGCTGCTCGCTTAGCGTCGCCGCTCGACTACCAAGTCGCTTCACCACCAAGGTGAGCGCGGCGACGATGACCCCTACGGGGGGACCCGTGATCCCCGCCCTTATCGACTCGGTGGTAGGCGACCCCTTGAACCGCCCGACTGCTGCGACGCGCGCGCCGAGTCGGGATCGTGGAGGCGCCCATGATTCGCGCCGGACAGGAACCAAGAGCCTGGGGAGCGCGTGGGCACCACGGTGGGCCGGTCGGAGTCCGCGGGGGCGGACTCGAGACTGCGATAATACTGCACTTCGAACTCAGCCGGGGGAATGTGGCCGTGGGGTTCGAACAGGCGGTGATGGTTGAACCACCAGACCCATTCGAGAGTGGCGGGCTCTCTCTCGCTCCTCCGTCTTCAGGCCCGGGACCATCCCCGCGTCTCGCTCCGCTTGGCGAACCCAGCTACGCAGCGTCTGCGTCGTGCAGCCGATCTTCTCCGCGATCGACTCGATCGCTGCCCACTGCGACGGGTACTCCTCTTCGTGCTCCAGCACCAACCGAACGGCCCGCTCCCTCGTTGCCGGGGAGTACTTCTTCACGTTGCTCATGACTCCATCCTCTCAAGCGAAGGAGTCTCCGACAATCCCGGGGCGATTCACAAGTCGCCAGCCCTAGTGAACCGGACCCGGTTTCCTGGACAAGGGGGCGGCCTAATCAGGCCGCCATGCGGGTGAGCTGCTTGCGGATCTCGGCCGGGGTCTTGTGGCCGTGCCGCTCGACGAGCCAACCGCGGTTGTAACGCTCGATGAACTCTCCGATCAC
>SHZR01000005.1 GCA_009692205.1 Gemmatimonadota bacterium
GTGGCGGAGAAACAGTTCCGCAGGTTGGACGCACCCCACCTGCTCAGCGATGTGTTCGAGGGTAGGAAGTTCGTGGACGGAAAGCCCGTCCCGTCACAGCAGCGGAAGGCAGCCGCCTGACTCGTTTACACACCTATTGACCCGACCTCGTCGAACCCAGGAGAACGATACGAAAGAAGCCTGCCAGCACCCCGGGCACCAAAGGACCTCGCCATCTCGTACATCAGGGGCTGATTGCCAAGGCGGATATACCGCTCGAGCAATCAGTCGCCACGGAGTGCGCCCTTGACAACCTCTCTCATAGAACTCCTTTGCACTCTGCTGCCGCAGCATCATGCACCCGCGAGGCGCGAGCTGCAAGGCGAGCGCCGAAAATCCAGCAGCTTACGCGGTCAGCAGCAATTCAGGGTTAGATGGCCTCAGCCGGTAAGTCGAACTTTGACTCGGGCGTGTTCACGAGTTCGCGACCGTCTCTTGACGACGATCTCGACGTCGCGGTCCAGAGCAGTAAGGAAGCGAACGAGGCGCTCTAGGGAGAAGCCGCTGATCTGGCCCCTAAGGAGGTTGGATACTACGGGCTGTGTGGCACCGAGCAGCCGCGCCGCCTGGGCCTGAGTAAGGTTGCGACCCTTGATGATCTCACCGATACGTCGCATGAGCTGCGCCTTGCTCAACAATTCCTCGGCATCGGGTAGCCCCAAGTCTGCGAACACATTCCCGCTTCCTTCCTCAACCAGGTGCTCCCTGCTCATGGGGTACCTCCGTGCGTCTGATAGTGAGCTTCGGCGGACTTGTATCGCGCCCGAATTAGGTCAATCTCGTGCTGCGGCGTCTTCGCGCCGCGCCTGGACTTCTTCTGAAACGCGTGCAGCACGTAGATCGCGTCGCGAAACCGTATCGTGTACACCAATCGAAACGCGTTACCGTCGTGCCTCTCCACGATTTCCAGGATACCCGATCCCGTCACAATGCCCTTGAGTGACTTTGTCTGGGGTGCCTGCTCGCCCAACTGGGCCAGCCAGAGACCGTAGCCTACGTCAGCCTGGACCTCCTCCGGGAAGCTCTTGAGATCGGCCCGCGACGAGGCGACCCAGCGGACGGGTGTCGACTGATCGTGCGTCATGCCCCAGAGTATACAAGATCCCGTATACGAAGACAACGAGGCTTGCGCCACCCGACCAGTTCGACGCTACCGAGGCCATCTAACGGTTCGGAATTCTGCTGCCGGGCCCGGTCGGTAAGCAACCTATGACGCCGCGCCCACCCACCGCTCGTGTCTACCCGCACGGAAGGCCCGAACGGGCCGCTGTCCACCTCGCTGAGCGATCGGAGACATGTCGAGCAGCTTACCCGGACAGCAGCAATTCTTTGTTATACAGCAGCCTTCGCTCGAGCGCCACGCCGCCGCCGGGTGGCGCTCCCCGACCGGTGCTTCGGCAGCACAACCACGTCCACTTCTCGACCAAGCAGGTGAAGCAGCGCGATCAGCTGGCCGACGGACTTGGTTCGATTTGCTGGATCCAGGAGGCGATAGAACTGGCTCGCCGAGGTGCCGAGGGTGCGTATGAGCTCCCGCTTACTGATGTAAGAGGCCTTCACCGCCTTCTGTGCCTCTACCGTCAAGCGGTGCAGCAGCAGGTCGTTTAGGTAAGCGGGATCTCGATTGTACTCGAGCACCGCGTCGGCATGAATGGTGTCCTCCCGTCCATCCGTGAGGCGATACGTGAAGCCCTCACCGCCGAGTTCATCGTCCGGATACGCCTCCTCAACCCGATTGTCTGCGCCGGGCTGCAAGCTAAGAAGGGCGTACGGGAAGGTGTAGGCCGCAGAGGTTGTCTCGATCTCAAAAGCCCTCTTCCGATTGTTCGCCGTCACCGTCTTGATTTTCATAGCAGCCCCCCCTCGCGAAGCTCAGCGATGAGCCGCAGGATCCGGCGAGTGGCCGCGCCCTTCATGGCCACGTCGTTCTCGAGATCCCACTTCACTACGAGGCTACCGTCGCGATAGACGTGCACATGGTAAGGACTGTGGTCTCCCTTCCACGTGACGAAGACGAAGCCGCCTCGCCGAAACTTGCCCACCGCGTAATGTTACCACATACGGTAACGCTAAGGCAAGTACCGTCCGTACGCTGCGGCTGCTGTCTAACGACTGGGGTTGTGCTGCACGAGCAACATGGTCGCACCGCGTGGTGAGGTGCAAGCCGAACCGCGCGGGCCCATGAGTCGACCGAAGTGTCAGCACCAACCGGTTGTTAGCGCAGCGACGAAGCGGACGCCCGGCGTCGCGGCTCGCAGCGAGGATCCCAGCGGGCACCCCTTGGATCGCGAGATGAAGGACCCGGCGGCCGTAGGAGTCAGACCCCGGCGGCGCCCCGCCGAACGAGAAGGAAGAGCGACGAGCGACGTGCGGAAGCGAGCCGCTCTTCGGGAGCTGGAGGGATAGCGAGGGCTCGAGGGAAGCGGGGGGCGGAGTGAAAGGGGAGCCCGGGGAAGCGGACGCGAGTGGATACGCTGACGGATCTTTCGTTCGCGAGGTGGGACAGGAAAGCCGCCGCTTCGTCCGTCCCCATCGCGGCGGGGTGGCGCATGCCGTGGTGCCGCACAGACCGCCGGATCCACGCGACGTACGCCTCTTCGGTGCGCGGGCTGAAGTGTCTGCTTCTGGCGCACCGTCGGACCTGCTCGAGCAGCTTGGGCCCCCGGCGGGCCGTCCGGTCATCGGTCATGCCGGACGTTCACCCGCTCGGGCGGGCGCTCACATGTCCAGAAGGGACTGCGTGGTGCCCCCCCGCTACTCGGTGACGGTCACCTTCTTCATGACGACGTCCTCGGCGGGCCGGTCGCCCCTCGCGGTCTCGAGCTTGCCGATGGCTTTCACCACATCCATGCCGACGGTGACCTTCCCGAAGATGGCGTGCTTGCCGTCGAGCCACGGCGTCGCAGCCAGGGTGATGAAGAACTGCGATCCCCCGGTGTTGGGCCCGGAGTTGGCCATGGAGAACATCCCGGCGTGGGTATGCGCGAGACCGGGCGCGAACTCATCCTTAATAGTGTGGCCTGGGCCGCCGCGACCGGTGCCGGTGGGGTCGCCGCCCTGGATCATGAACCCGTCGATGATCCGGTGGAAGATCACGCCGTCGTAGAAGCCCTTCTTGGCCAGCTCGATGAAGTTGCCGGCGGTCTTGGGCGCCTTGTCCACGAACATCTCGGCCTTGATGGTCCCGTGGTTGGTCTCGATGGTGACGGTCGGGTTCGCCATGCTCGCTCCGTTCGGGTAAGCGTATCGCGCGCAAAGTCGGGCCGACGGGCGATGCGGGCAACCCTCACGCGTGGCCGGGCTCGCGTCGGTCCAGGACCGCCGTGCGGTGACAGGACGGACAGACGAGCCACACGCGGTCGCGCACGTAGGACACGTCCGCGCGCGGCGGCACGGCCTGCTCGTCGAGCGCCACCGCGCACACCGGACACTCGGGGCGCCCCCCCTTCCGAACGTCTACGGCGAGGGTGGCCAGCTGGTCGCGGTTGAACGCGCTGGGGGTCTTCATCATCCTGGGTTCCTGGCGCCGAAGCCGATTATTGCCCGTCCGGGCGGGGTGTCTTAAGGTAGGCGCGGAGACAACTCGAACACGGTGTCGAGAGGCGGGTGTCCAACGACGCGACAGAGCTGGTGTGGGTTCTCTAAAGTCTGTCGGCAAACGTCTCTAAATTCTGTCGTGTCTGGGCATCCCCAAGTCTAGGATTCGCGCCTTTCAGCCGGGAGGCGCAGGAGGATGCTCAGGATGATCGACCGACATGCAGTGAAAGCGGTGGTAGGGGCGGGCCGGACGACGACGATGGGATCTTGCTGGGTGAACTGCCCCGCGGCGGGATCGTAGTAGCGGTTGCGTTTGTAGGCGAGCCCGGTCGCGTCGGTCATGTCGAACGTGAGGGAGCCGTACCAGGTGTGGAGGTTCCGAGGGTCGGGATCTCCCATCCTGGAGTTCCAGCTCACGCCCGGCCAGGGCACGCCGGAACCGACTCTCGCACCGGCGTCGTTCGTGGCGTCGACGACGAGCCCCCGCCAGTTCCGGTGCAAGACCACGAGGCTGTTGTTCAGGATCACCGCGACCGGCCGGTCGAGTGCGCCGACGTGCACGTAGCCGGCAACGCCGGTCTGATCGCCCCCGCTCGGCACCGCTGTATCACCCGCATCGGCCTGCCTCGTCTCCCACAGGATCTGGTCGCCGTCCCACACGTACCGCTCGATCGAGCTGTAGCAGCGGCTCGAGTGCGTACAGACCGGCGTCTCCTGGCGGCTCCGCTTCATGACCCGCCGCCCGAGCGCGTCGTACCAGTACTCCTCTTAGGCACCCCAGGGCGCCCCGTAGTACACGTTCGGATCGTTGCGGTAGTCGACCGAGTCGCGGTTCACCTGATGTACCCGCAGCTTGCCGTCCGCCGACCAGTAGCTCTTGGCGTAGCTCCGGTACTCCGTCACCAGCTCCGCGTACGCGTAGCCCTCGTCGCCTCCGTAGTAGCTCCACGTCCACTTGTCCTCGTAGGTCCCGCTCGCGTGGCCGCGCACGTCGTACCAGCGCTCCATCTGACTCGGACTCCAGCCGGTCGGCTGGGCAATCGAGCCGAACTCCCAGTCCTCCTCGCTGTACCAGAGCCGGCCGCCGAGCCGGGCCGGGTGATCGTGCAGCCATTTCGTACCCGGCGCCTGAGGGGTCTGGCCCGGGATCCAGTTCTGCTCGATCAGCGCGTTGCCGAACGCGTCGCGCCCGAAGTACTCGACGTCGACGAAGTTGCCCACCGACGCCACCTTCAGCTGTCCCATCCCGTCGTACTCGCCTGAGCTCGCGATCCGTTCCGCCACGTCGTAGCTCACCCCGTCGTTGACGACCAGGCCGAGGGTTCCGGTTCGGGCCCGCGTCGTCGTCATCTTGCCGTCGTTGTCGTACCACAGGCTGTCGACCCCGGAGGGGAACGTCATCACCGTGGGCTGATCGCTCGCGTTGTACGTGAACGCATACACGTCCCCGAGCGGGTCCCTCACGCTCGTGAGCCGCCCGGTCGTGCCGCTATACGTGTACTCGGTCCGGTCCGTGCCGGGCGAGAGCGACGTCGGATGGTTCAGCGCCACGCGCGCGCCGTCCCGGTTGTAGAGGTGCGACAGGCTGAACACGTGCGTCGAGAACGAGCTCGAGCCGTACTCCTTGATCGCTTGCTGCTCGGTGCTCAGCGCCCCGTTCAGCGCGTACGTGCGCGTGACCTGGGCGTACGGGTTGTTCGCCGTGAGCACGTTCCCCATCACGTCGTACGTGAACGTGTCGCTGGCGGCGTCGATCGTGAGCCCGGACGTCGCGAACGCGGGGAAGTTCCAGCCGAACGAACCCTCACCGTACGAGTAGGACCTCTGCGACGTGCGCCGGCTGAGCAGTCGGCCGAGCGCGTCGTACGTCATCGACACCGTGTCGCCGTTGCTGATCGTCTTCGTGAGCTGGCCCGCGAGGTCGTACTGCATGGTATCGGCCGAGACGGGCGTCCTGGCGACCGTCACCCGCCCGAGGTCGTCGTAGAACCACTCCGATGCGCCGATCGAGTCCGTCGGAGCCCCTGTGTCCGTTCCGCCCCACGACTCGACCTTCGTTCGCTCGCCCGTGTTCGTGTCGTACGTCGTCGCCGTGCTGTCCCAGACGTAGTCCCAGTCATTCCTCCGCACGCTCGTCGTCGGCCGACCCAACACGTCGAAGCGCTGCTTCACCCGAATCGAGTCGCCTTGGTTGTTCGTCGCCGACACCACCAGCGTGTCCCGCCCGAGGTAGTCGCGCAGGTAGCGCGTGCGGTGGTCGAGCGGGTCCTCCTGCCACTGGAGGTTCCCGTAGCTGTCGTGGCCGAACTGCGACACGTGGCCCATGGGGTCGACCGCCGCGTCGACCAGGTAGCTGCCGCTGTAGTGCACCGAGTCCTTGAACGTCCCGTACGTGCGCGTCGTCTGGTTCCCGTTCCCGTCGTACGTCAACGTGGTCACGATCCCCTCGGGGCTCGTCACGGTCGCCGGCTGGCGCCACGTCGTGTTCCACGTGTAGGTGGTCAGCGCACCCATCGATCGGTCGATGATCGTGTCGGGGAGTCCGCCCGCCGTGTAGGCCGTCGTCATCTGCCAGCCGTTCGGGTGGCGGACCCGTGTGGGCAGCGCCGGGAACGAGGCGTCCTGGCGGTCGATCCAGGTCTCGCGCCCGAGCGCGTCGCGCGTACCCCGCACCGCACCCCACCCCGTCGTGAAGATGCGCGTCGTGTCCGCCGACCCCGAGACAGGACCGTCGATGCGCGAGGACACCTGGTCCGTGCGCCTGGGGACCGACCAGCCGCTCGTCCCACGCCCGACGAGCGAGGAGCCTTGATAGTCCAACACCACGTCCGACACGTCCGCCGTCTTCACTCGGACTTCCGTGACCTTGTAGTAGGTGTAGGTGACGGAGGTCGTGTCGCCTCGTGGGCCGTAGACGTCGCTGATCTGCCCGTTTTGCCCGCTGAACCGCGTCTTGATCCCGTCGGGAGACGTGATCGAGTCGATGTGCAGGCCCTGTCCGGAGATGTCCCTGGAGTGGACGCGGTAGCGATCCCACCCGGCCGATGCGCCCCGCACTCGCACGCTGTCCAGTCCCCCGTTCGAGGAGTTGTAGTGCAGCGTGTAGACGGTGTCCGTCCCGCTCGTCTTGGGGAGCTCCACGGAGCTCAGGCGCGACGCACTTGCTACCGTGGCGTAGTTGAACCGTGTTTCCTTGCCGTTCCTGTCGACGGTCTTGTCGTGGAACCCCGTGCTCGTGAAGTAGACCTGCCCGCCGCCGAGCGGTCTCCGGATGTAGTTGCTGCCGCTCTGCACGATCGTGTCGGCGAGCGTACGTGATGGCTGACGGACCCAGACGCTCCCGCTCTTCAGGTAGGCCGCGCGACTCGCGTCCCCTCCCGTCCAGATCAACGTGTCGGTCCCGTGCACGAGAGCTTTTCCAGCCCGGCCACCCACCACGAGCGGGGCAGCATGGTGCGTTGATCGATGCTGACGAAGCGACCCGAGGTGCTCACCGACGTGCCCGGTGAGCCGCCCGCCCACGGCTGGAGCGTCACGTCGTACTTGAAGAGCTGCTCTCCGGCCGAGTACGAGTAGTTGTCGAAGTCGAACGCGATGCGGGTCTTCTCGCCGGGCGCGTAGAGCGACGACGCGTACGACTGCGTTCGGATCGTCGTGCCCGAGACAACGAGCGTCGCCTTGATGCTGTCGGGCTCGCCCGCCCCGGGCGGTAGCACGAAGTCGGCCCCGATGACGCCGACGGGACCCCGTAGGCTGCTGTCGTAGATCAGCCTCAGCTGTCGGGCTCGGTTCATTCTCGCGACCGGGGTGAACGGATAGACGTACTGGAAGTCGTCGCACACGATCGCGCCCGCGCCCGCGGCCACCGTCAGGCAGTCGCCGCGATCGACCTCCATCTCGGGGTTGGCGTCCTTCACGCTCAGCAGCGTGGCGCTCGTCGCGATGACCTGGAGCGCACCCGCCTGGCTCACCCACGACGAGCCCACCTTCGCTGCCGTCAGCGTCACCGCGCTCGTGTCCCCGTTCGCGCCGGCGGTGTATGTCACCCGCACGTTCACCGGACTGTCGCCCACGTTGCTCGTGTCGGCCGAGGAGTTCACCAAGCAGCTCCGGGCCTTCGAGCCACCCGGACAGCTCACCGACATCGCGAACGAGGTCGCGCTCTGGCCCGGGAACCGCACCACGAACGTGTCCGTGCGCTGCACGTCGGGTACCGCGTAGATCTCTGCCTTCTCCGCCACCGCGTTCACCGACAGGAACTCCGACACCGTCACGCTCTGCTGGTCCGAGTCCGTGTCGCTCCCGCTCGTCGCCGTGAGCTCCAGGTCGTAGCTCGCTGGGATCGCGCCCGCGTCGCATGTCACCGTCACGACCGTGTCCTGCGCGTTCGCGACGTAGGCGGACGCCGGGCTCGGCGCGCAGCTCCCCGCCCCCCACTCGCACGTCATCGTGTACGTCTTCGCCGACCCGCTCGTGTTCGTCACCGTGAACGTCCCGACCTGGTCCTGGCTGTGCTGGATCACCGACGACGGCACGCTCAGCGGGTCGACCGACACCGGCAGAGTGATCGTGTAGCTCCGCGAGCCCTGGTCGGTGAACGACGTCGCCCACCCGTACGAGTACTGGTTCACGTACCCCGTCCCGGTCGACGTACTCGTGCTGAACGTCACGTCCACGTTCTGCGGCGAGTTCGGGTACAGCTGGATCGACGACTGCACCGAGCACTGGATCCCCTGCGTCCCGTCGCACCAGAGGCTGAACGTCTCCGGGTCGTCGAACTCGTCCGCCGCGTACGTGATCGAGAACGACGCCGTGTGCCCGCTCGTGTTCACGTACTTGGTGCCGCTCGACTCGTCGTCCGGTGTGATGGTCACCGAGTAGGGCGTTCGGCTCACCGCCATCGAGGTGAACGCCACCAGCGCCATCGAACCGACGATGATGAGCCACGTCCAGAGTCGTGCGCGCATGAGCCGTCCCCCCGAAGGTGCGTGTACGCGATCGGGGGTCCGCCTATCATGGACCGTGCCACTGACCATCGACAGCTAAGTCGCCGTCAGCACACGACTTGCCGAACGGTTCCAACTTCAAACAGTCCCACTTTCTCAGTCCCGCGTGGGACTGGGACGAGAATTGGGACGGCCGGGACGTCGGCCTCACGGCCCCAGGCTCCGGGCGACGCGCGACCCGCGGAAGGTCAGGGTCCGAGCAGGGCGGCAGGGATTACGGCGATGCCATCCTTACGGCGATAGGCCTGCGGCCCGGTGTTGATCACGATGCCGTCGAGGTAGTCTCCTCCGAGCTGGTCGCGAAGCCAGAGTAGATGCTTCACATCGTCATCTCGGACGGTCGCTCCGAGCTTGACCTCGATGGCCACGACTCGCTGGTCGGCACGCTCGACGATGAGATCAACCTCGCGACGGTTGTTCTGGAGTCGAAGATGTTTCACCGAGGCTTCGGCCGCCTGCGCGTAGACCCGAACGCAGAGGGTCACGAGCGACTCGAAGAGGGAGCCGAGTAGAGCGCCATCCCGGGCGATCGGAGGGCTGTGCTCTTCACCCCGCAGCAATGCGTCGGCGTCGAGGCCGAGGAGCCGGACGGCGAGCGCTGGGTCCGCCAAGTGGTGTTTCGGAGGCTGGGAGAGGCGATTGATTTGGTTGCGCGATGGAATCCAGGCTGGGAGGGAGTCGATGAGCCAGAGACGTTGGAGCACGTCCCTGTACGCTTGCACCGTGGTCTTCGCAGGCTTCTCGCCCTCGCCGCTCGTCGCGGCGTCTCGGATCGTCTCGAGGGAAGCGGCTGTTCCCGTTGCAGCCGCATAGGCTGTCATCCACCGCAAGAGTGCTTCAGGCCGGCGAACCTTGAGGCCCTGCTCCTCAAAATCGCGATCCACGACATGGCGGACGTATCCGTCGAGTTGAGAGCGCAGAGCCCGTCCGCCTAACCCCCGGAGTCCCGGAAGACCCGAGGCCACGATTTCGCGCACGTAGTCGCGTAGAGTGACGTGGGTGGTGCCCTCGACCGAGGGCCGCCCGCCTCTGACCAGCTCCCTCATGCTGATCCCACCTTCGACGACACCGCGTTCCCAGAGCGTCAGCGGTCTCATGCGAACGGTGATGATGCGTCCCGCGCCGGAGTGCCTCGGCGGCGGGGAGGGCGCGGCGGATCCCGTCAGCAGGTATTGGTTCGGTGTGCGGTCACGGTCAACCGCCCGCCTCACGGCGTCCCACACAGCGGGCACGTGCTGCCACTCGTCGAGCAGGATCGGCGTCGGTGCTTCCAGGACCTGCGCCGGGTCCGCGTTGACGATCGCGAGCGTTGCAGGGTCGTCGAGCTGGTACACAGTTCTCGCGCGGCGTCTGGCGGTCTCCGTCTTGCCCACACCCTTCGGACCCTCGATCGCTACAGCCGGCAACTCTCGAAGCAGCTCATCGAGCTCCTCGTCGACGACCCGGGGCAGGTAGCGCATCACGATCTTCCATGGCTGTAGACTCCTATCATGCCAACGTCTACGATATCATTCCGCCCGTATCTACGCTACTGCTACGCCAAGACCCCAGGCTCCGCGTTCAGAGCCCCAGCGACGCCCTCACGAGGGGGCTGATGCGCGCGGGCGTCCACGGCGGATCGAAGGTGAGTTCCACTTCGACCTTGCCGACGCCCTCGACGCCCTCGATCGCCTTCTTGGCGTCCTCGACGATCTGGCCCGCCACGGGGCACATCGGCGACGTCAACGAGATCTTGGCCTTCACGTCCGCGTCGCTCACGGCAATGTCGTAGACGAGCCCGAGCACGACGAGGTCGAGGTGGAGTTCGGGGTCCTTCACGCGCTTGAGCGCGTTGCGTACGTCCTTCTCTGTAACCGCCATGGGTTATCGCGTCATCCGGGTGATCACCGCACCGCTCAGGTCGGACGAGGGGCCCGCCTCCCCGCGCTCGGGGTCGACCCGAGCGAAGAGCTTGTTCAAGGCGTCCCTCGAGCTGGACGTATACCCACCAGTGATCACCGAGGTCACCAGCCCGACCGAATCGGTGGGGCGCCCGGAGAGGAGGATCACCTTGTCTCTCGCCCCGAGCGGGAGAACGACCGACTCGTAGACGTGCTCGGCCTTCTCCGCGGCGGCCACCGGTTCAGAGGGGAGCTCCTCGATCGCGCCGCCGGCACGCACGAGCACGCCGCACGGGTCTCCGGCACCGACCCACTCCATCGCCCCGTCGGCCAGTGCGACCATGCCACACGCCACCGACCCGGAGAGCCCCTCCACCCAACCCGACCGCACGCCACGGCTCGCCTGGGTGAGCAGCGACCCCAGCGTCGCGTGCGGCTCGGTGGTGAGGCCGCGCAGGAGCGTCCTGAGCGCCACGAGCCGCTGCGCCGAGAAGATGTCGCTACGCACCGAGCGCATCACCGCGAATACCGGCCTGCCATCCGGGAGCAGGAACCAGTCCCAGGCCGACGCCCCAGGACCTTGCCGCGGAGCCAGCGTCGAGGCCGCCAAGTCGTAGCCGGTCACACGGGGTGTGATGCGAGGCAGGAGGCGCGACCTGAGGAGACGGTTGAAGTCGGCCAACGCCTCGTGCGGCGCCTCCGTCTGGACCTGCTGAGCCTGCTTCGACGCCAGACGCACCGACGTCGCCCAGAGGGACTTCGAGAGGTTCCTGAGGAGGCGCACCGCCAGGGTGTCGCCGCCGAGCATCTCGCCGAACGCCTGCCCGGCTCGCAGCACGGCGAGCTTCGAGGAAACGCTCGTGAAGAAGAACAAGTTGCCGCCCGTCATGGAGTCGCAGGTCAAAGCCCGCTTCACGCTCATCAAGAAGACCCTCGAGGCCGACGCGGCGCATGCGCGGGCAACCATCATCACAGAAAAGGGCGCGCAGGGTGCGGCGGCCGACCTCGCCGCGATCGATGCCAAGTTGGCCGAGAACTACGCGACGCTTCAGCAGTATTGGGCGGCGGTCCAGGAGGCGAACATCCCCAAGGTGCTCCCCGAGGAAGCGGCGTCTGTGCTCGACGAGATCGCGAGGAACACGTTCAAGGATCCGGAAGGCGCCGAGCAGGCGTACATCACGCCGCACGAGCTGCATTTCCTCCAGATCAGAAAGGGCAGCCTGGACGAGAACGAGCGCCGGCAGATCGAGTCCCACGTGGTCCACTCGTACGACTTTCTGCTGAACATCCCGTGGACCGAGGAACTCAGTCGCATCGCCGAGATCGTGCGCGGGCACCACGAGAAGCTGAACGGGACGGGGTATCCAGACGGCGTGACGGCAGAACACCTGTCGCTCGAGACGCGCATCATGACCGTGTGCGACATCTTCGACGCGCTCACCGCGTCGGACCGTCCCTACAAGAAGGCGATGCCCGTCGAAAAGGCGCTCCAGATCCTGGAGTGGGAGGCCCGCGACGGCATGCTCGACAAGGACGTCGTCGAGCTCTTCATCAAGAGCAAGGCCTACCGCAGGGTCCTCGAGCGCGACTGGCGCGACTTCTAGGCCGAGGCGTCGGGCGCGTCCTCCACGCTCCGGGGCCCGCCCCCCGAATGGCGCCGCGCGAGCGCCCCGAACGCCCCTCTGAGGATCCACAGGGCGCCGACGATGATGAGCGCCAGCATGAGCCACCTCAGGAGCGTGGCCGCGAGCATCAGGTCCAGGGCGGGCGCGCTGAAGTCGTACTGGAGCAGCGCCGCGCCGCGCTCGGTCATCCAGTGCCACCCCGTGTGCGCCAGGAACGCTGACAGCACGATCATCCCCATCAGCTCGGGCAGCCAACGGCGGAAGAGTAGGCTGAGGAGCGGAACTGTGATGGCGAGCACGAAGACCTGCCCGAGCTCGACACCCACGTTGAATGACAGAAGCGACGTGAGCAGGTGCGCGCCCGCGAACTGGAGTGACTCCGAAAGCGCGAACGAGAAGCCGAATCCGTGCACGAGACCGAATCCGAAGGCGATAATCCAACGTCGCTCGAGCTTGGCGCCGATGATGTTCTCGAACGCCATGAACACGATCGAGAGCGCGATCAGGGTCTCGATGAGCGGCGGGAACCACAGCGCGCTGGGAGCCAGCCCGAGCGCGGCCGCGATCAGAGTGATCGAGTGCGCGATCGTGAACGAGGAGATGATCGGTACCAGCGTCCAGAACCTGCGGAACGGTACGATCAGGCAGAACAGGAACAGCAGGTGGTCGATGCCGTCCAGGATGTGCTCGAACCCGAGGATGACGAAGCGCAGCGCCGCTTGATGCCAACGGGGGTCGAGGCGCACCAGCCCGGGGTCGTCGCTGAACTGGAAGGCCCGCTCCGACCCTCCGGCCGGCAGGAAGCGGAGCACGGTCACCGTCCGGATGCCCAGCTGCGCCCAGCGCGCGTCGATCGAGAAGTCGGAGTTCTCCGAAGTGATCGGCCACTCGAGCAGCACGTCGAACATCGCCTGCTGCAGCGGCAGGTCGATGTCGCTGGCCAGCGGCGCCGAGAGCACGCCCGCCAATGCGGTCTCGTAGCTCTGGAATGCGCGGTCCCCCGGAATCGCGACGCGCACCGCCGCCACTTCCGGGAAGCCGAGGTTCACATCCCCCTCGTGCATCTCCACGAAATTCCGAATCCACTGGACGGCAGCCTCCTGGCCCATCACGGTGGCTTCGGGGATCTCGAGGTACCCGGGCGCCCGGACGAGCCAGTTGTAGTCGCGCATCGCCGGGAGCGGCACGCGCACCACGACCCGCATGGTTTGGCCCTCGGGCTTCACGAAGGCCTGCACGATCACATCCGCCGGGATCTCGTGAGCTTGCCCAGACCACGTGGGCAGCAGGAGCACCAGCGCGACGAGGAGGACAGCGGTGCGACGGACGCGGATCGGATCGGACATGGGCGGTAAGCTATCGCGGCCAGAGCGCATGGGTCTACTCTCGGCGACGGGCCATCCCTGATTGCAGGATAGCCTACCGCACTGTAGGCTATCCGTCCTGGGCCAACTTGGCCCTGCCATTTTCGACCAGGGAGAGGGGATATGCAGAAGCGCAACCTGACCTTCGGTCTGGCGCTCGTCGGCGTGATCGTGGTCGTCGGGAGTGCAGCCGAGGCGATGGACAACGTGGCGGAGGACCAGGCCGGCTCGGTACCTCTGTTCGAGGTCGACCCGTTCTGGCCGAAGCCGCTGCCAAACCACTGGCTCGTCGGCCCCATGATCGGCATCACGACCGACGCGAACGGCGGCGTCTGGATCGTGCAGCGGAATACGGACGATCAGTTCGTGGCCCGCACCGAAATCGGTGCCGCCCAGGCACCGCCGCTGAGCGAATGCTGCCGGCCCGGACCCCCGATCCTGCACTTCGACGCGGAGGGTAACCTGCTACACGCCTGGGGCGGCCCGGGCACCGAGACGGGTGCCTACACGTGGCCGGTGTCGAATCACGGCATCACGATCGACGGCCAGGGCAACGTCTGGATCGGCGGCAACGGCGGCACGGATCGCCACATCCTCAAGTTCACGGCTGATGGTCGGTTCCTCGCGCAGTACGGCACACCCGGCGCGGAGCCCAGCAGCACGAGCCGGACGAACTTCAACCAGGTGGCCAAGGTCAGCTTCGTTCCCGAGTTGAACGAGATCTTCGTGGCTGACGGCTACGGCAACCATCGCGTCGCGGTCCTGGACGCCTCGACGGGCGCCATGAAGCGCTTCTGGGGAGCGCGTGGCAACGTGCCGAACGACACGCCATCTCCGGCCTATCAGCCGGGCGAGACGCCGCCCCCGCAGTTCCGTACGCCGGTGCACTGCGCCGACCGTGCCAAGGACGGGCTCGTGTACGTCTGCGACCGTCCCTCCAACCGTATCTCCGTCTTCCGGACGGACGGCACGTTCGTGAAGGAGACTGTCATCGCTCCGGCCACGCTGTCGCAGGGCTCGGTGTGGGACGTGGCGTTCTCCCCGGACGCGCAGCAGCAGTTCATGTACCTGGCCGACGGCCAGAACATGAAGGTCTACGTCATGAACCGTCAGACGCTCGAGATCCTTTACAGCTTCGGTGACGGTGGCCGCCAACCCGGCCTCTTCTTCGCCGTGCACTCGATCGCGACGGACGCGCAGGGCAACATCTTCACGACCGAGACGTACGAGGGCTCGCGCCTGCAGAAGTTCCGTTACATGGGCATGGGCCCCCGCCCCGCGCAGCGGGACATGGGTGCTGCGTGGCCGCAGGCTCGCAGGAGTGGTGGCTTCGGCTGGAGCTTCGGCCGCTAGCCACAAGCTGGCATTGGTAGCCGGCCGTCGGAGCCGGCACCGCGCAAACGGCCCCACCCGCGAGGGTGGGGCCGTTTTGCGTTCGATTGACGCGACCCCCCGCTGGCTCCACTCTAAGCCAGCCCAGCAACACGAGGAGTAGCGGTGGGTCTTTGGGGAGAGGTCAAGCAACGACGCATCACGCAGATCGTTAGTCGCGCTCTTCCTGATCGGCATGGGGCACGCGCTGCTCTTCCCCGGCGATGTCCTCATGATCTACGCCGAACTCGGATTGGTGCTGTTGGCGTTTGGGAGAGTGCCGCCGCGCGTTCTGCTGGGTCTCGCGCTCGCGCTGTTGGCGGTGTTTCCGTTGGGGCGAGCCGCAAACGCCGCCGTGACACCCAGTGCGGTCGTGACGGAGCGAGATGTCGACCTCGCACGGGCTCAGGCCGTGAACGAGGAGCTGCGCAACACCCATCCGTACGCGGTGGGCTCCGTGATGGACGTGATGCGTGCGAACGCCCAAGTGATTCCCGCCAATCCTTTGGGCAGCCCACTCGGCGCGGAGTCGGGGCTGGGGTTCTTCGCGATGTTCCTCCTTGGCCTCTACGCGGGCAAGCGAGAGATCTTCCTCGATATCGACCGCCACATCTTGCTCATTCGCCTTGGAGCGCTGTGGGGCCTCTCCCTCGGGATCGCCGCGATGGTGGTGGAACGCGCGATTTCCCTCGGTTTGGGCTACGACGTCGAGGGAGAGTCAGGGCCGGGTCCCGGCCTAGGCGTGCTGCGAGACCTGCGTCTAGCTCCCGAAGACCAGGATCGCCACCACCACGGCGACCACCACGGCGACGGCGACCACGGCCGTCACCGGTAGCCCACGGACGAACGCGCCCTCCTCGGCCGCGACCGCGGCGGTCACTTGGTCGACCTCCCGCGGGAGCGGCGCGGCGGCGCTCTCGGTACTCTCAGCGCCTACCGCGTTCGCGTCGAAGGTCGGGACCTGAGTCTTCGGTGCCTCGTCTCGAGGCACCTGGCCGTACTCAGCGATCGCGACCGAAATATTGTCGTCGCTCCCACCGTCGAACGCCGCCGTCACCATGGCCTGGGCCGCTCCACGCGGACCGCCAGACTGCACGAAGAGATCGCGCAGATCGTCGTCAGAAAGCGTCTTGTAGAGTCCATCGGAGCAGACGACGAAGGCCGAGTCGCCCTCCAACGGGAACGGCCCGAAGACGTCGACCTCGACCTCCTCGTCGGTCCCGATCGAGCGGGTGAGCGCATCCCGCCACGGCGTGGCCATCGCCTCCGCCTTGGACTGGCCCCGCTTCATCGCCTCGGCGACGAACGAGTGGTCCTCGGTCACTTGGCGAATGCCGCTCGCAGAGATCAGGTAGATCCGGCTGTCGCCGACGTTCGCCACGCGGAACTGGGCACCATCGATGAGGACGGCAACCATCGTCGTCCCCATGCCCTGCTTGCCGGGCTCCGTCGCCATCTGGTGGACGCGCTCGTTGGCCCGTCGGAAGGCATCACCGAGCTCCGCGCCCTCCGCCAGCGCGTCCTGGAGCGTGCGAAGCGCGAGAGCGCTCGCGACCTCACCCGCCGCATGTCCGCCCATGCCGTCGGCGACCGCCACCAGCGCACGACCGTCGGACAGGAGATCGGCGAAGACCGAGTCCTCTTGGTAAGGCCGTTTGCCCGGGATCGACTCGACCGCGATGCGAGGCTGTTGCGCCACCTACGAACCTCTCTTGGCGAGAGCGGAAACTGCTCAAGTATCTACAGATAGGCCGCAGGAAGGCCAGGAGCAAGACGGAGCGCTCAGCTCGGCGTTCGAGCCTTGTTGATTACCGTCTGGGTCGGGAACGGAATCTCGATGCCCTCGCGGGCGTAGCGACGATGGAGACGCTTGATGAACTCGTGGCGGACCGCGCCCTGACTCTGGAAGTCCCGCACCTTCAGGCGCACAACGAAGTCGATGCTCGACGACCCGAATTCCCGGTAGAACAGCTGCGGCGGTTCCTCGGGCATGCCGCCCTCCACGCTCGTGAGCACGTCGCGAGCCACTTCGACCGTAACGCGTTGCACGTGGTCCAGATCGCTGTCGTAGCTGACGCCCACGTTCACGCTGACCCACAGCTCGGTCGTGGGCAGCGTGTAGTTCTTCACGATGGAGGAAGCCAGGACCGAGTTGGGCACGGCGAGGAGGCTCCCATCGGGAACCGTCTCGATGGTCGTGTTGCGTGCCCTCACGTCCGTGACGCGCCCCTCCTCGCCCGAGGAGAGCCGAACGAAGTCCCGCGGGCGCACCTGCCGCGAGAGAATGATCTGGACGCCGGCGAATAAATTGCCGAGCGTGTCCTGGAGCGCCAAAGCGACCGCCAGGCCTCCGATCCCGAGTGCGGTGATCAGCGGCGTGATGTTGATCCCCAGATTCTGGAGCACGAGGATCACGGCGAGCGACGCGATCGCGAGGCGCACCAGGTTCACGACCAGCGTGGGGGACTGCATGGTCCCCGTGGCCTGCGCCGATACGATCTCGACCGCGCCCCCCGCGAGGCGCATGAGCGCGAGCGCCACCGAGCCGACCAGCACGATCGTGAGCGCCGCTCGCAGCCACGCGCCCGGCTCCACGCCGGCGACCGTCAGCGCCAGGTAGAGGCCGCCGGTCCCGAGCCAGATGGTGGGGAGCCCGCGCACCGACCTGAGCAACAAGTCGTCCCACTTGAAGCGCGTCGTCTCGGCGAAGCGGCGGATCCGAGCCACCACGAGGCGCTCCACGAGCCGGCCCAGCAGGAGGCCGCCGACCGCGAACGCAACGCGTTGAACCCAAGGAAGCTGCAGGAACTCGATCATGGCATCGGGCCGGGGAGTACGTCACGGAGCTTCTGCCCCAAACATGGCCCGCCGCCGGCCGAAGCAGTAGATGGAGTCGCTCGCTCGCGCGTCAGGCGCCGCCCATACCCAGCGCGCGGGCAGCCCACACGAGTACGCCGTAGCGAGTCGCGGTGCCGCCGAGGCCCGCGAGTGCGAACACCAGGAACGGGACGCGGAGCACGCCGCTCGCCAGCGTGACCAGGTAGAACGGCGGTACGGACACCGCAGATCCGAAGAAGACCGCGGCCGCCAGGAGCGCGGGGCGCTTTCTGTAGCGCTCCGCCCGCCCCAACGCGGCCCGTGCGCGCTTCGGCAGCCGCTCGGGGGCCCAGCGCGTGAGGCCGTAGAGCGACGCCTTGGCGGCCATCTGTCCGAACGCGCATGCGAGGACCAGCGGCAGCAGCGCCTCCGACGGCAGCACGACCGCGGCGGCGAGGAGGAAGAGCTCGGCGTTGACCCAGGGGAGGATGCCGCCAACCACGCACCCCACCGCCGCGCCGAAGACGACGCCGGCGTCCATTTCCCTCCGGCCCCGACCCGTGCCCGACTCGCATCCGGCACCCCCCGAACAATCAGGTAGAAGCTCACGCCCATGAGCGCGTGGGCCATGTCGATGTGGTTGAACCAGCGACCTAGGGAGAGTTCGAACACGTACACGCGGCCGGTCAGCAACGACACCATCAGCCCCGACGCCACCCAACCCCCGCGGTCATCCCTGCCTCGCTGAGCGAGCGCCTCCACGACGATCACCGGGATCAGGCCGACGGCGGTGTGGGCGATGAGCAGCAGCATCTCCGGACCCAGCGCCACGTTCGCCGCCAAGAAGAGCGCCGCTTGGGCGCCAGCCACCCACTCGAGCCGGCTCCTCGTCACCGACTGCGCACGCGACGCGATCGTGGCTCGTTGGGCGAAGTAGACCGCGGCGCCGGTCGCGAGGCTCGAGGTCCAGAGCATCGACGCCAGCACACCGCCCCCGAGCAGGTGCCGAAGTCCGTGCTTCGGAACGCCCGCGAGCGTCGCGAGTGCCATCGCGGCGAAGAAGAGCGTCCACCCTGTCCGCCGCTCGGAGCCCGCGCCCCTTAGATGGCGCGCATAATATGCGCACTGAAGCGCCACAATGAGATTCGTTCCGGCGGTGACCGGAGATCTGATCGTCACGCCCCACACTTCGATCCAGGTCGTCGTGTCCACGGTCAGTTCCCCGCCGCCGCAGCCGCGTGGTTCACCTTTTACCAGCGGAACGCGTCCGTGAGGCCGACCTCCGGGAGCAGCGCAGGAGCCCAGCCGAGCTCGCGACGGGCGCGCTCGGACGTGAAGGGGTTGCCTCGCGTGAGCATGTCGAGCGTGCCACGAGCGTGGCGAGCGAGGTCGCTCCGCCCGAGCCCCCGCACGACCCAACCGAGGGCGCAGAAGCCGGCGCGACCCGCACTCGCGGGCACGTCCGGCGCCCAGATGCGGCGCTCGAGCCCGGCTTCGGCGCATCGCACGAGGTCGGTCACGGTCACGGAGTGATCATTCGTGAGCAGGTAGACGCGCCCGGCAGCAGCCTCCGTCGTGCCTGCGAGAACGGCTCCTTCGGCCACACTCGACGCATGCACGACCGTGAGCGGGATGCGCCCCCCCGCGATGCGAGGAAAGAAGCCCCGGGCGAGCACCGGCCCGACCCGAGGGGCGAACTGGCGGTCGCGGCGGCCATACATCACGGGCGGACGCACGATGGCCGCCCAGACCCGGCCGTCCTCGTGGGCCTGGAGAACGAGCCGCTCCGCCTCCTGCTTGGAGCGCCCGTAGACGTCGTGCTCGGGCAGGACCGGCAGCGGCGCCCACTCGTCGGTCGGCTCGGGCCGGTAGCGCTCGCCGCCGTACACCGCCGTGCTGCTCACATGCACGAGGCGGGCACCGGCCACCTCCGCGGCGCGGACGACGTGCTCCGTCCCCTCCACGTTGCCCTGGCGAAACGCCTCCCAGTCCCCGCCCGACCCGATCACGGCGGCGGCGTGGAAGACGACATCGCACCCCGCGGCGGCGCGAACCATCGAGTCCGCGTCCTCGATGCGCCCCTCCACCACCTCGGCGCCGTTCTCCTCGAGCCACGACCCCGCGGCCTTCGTGCGCGTGAGCGCCCGCACCTTCCAGCCGCCGACCGCGAGGCGCTCCACGAGGTAGGAGCCCAGCATGCCCGTGGCGCCGGTCACGAGCGCGCGAGGGCTCATCGGGCCGCCTCCCTCGCCCCGAGCGCTTCGGGCGCGGGCAGCGCGAACGCGATCAGGTGGTCCCCAAGGCTCGAGCGGATCCCATCGTGGCCGCCCGCGGCGATCACCACGAACTGCCGCCCGCCCGGACGCGCCCGATAGGTCAGGGGAGACGCCTGGGCGGACGCGGGCAGCTTCCCGGTCCAAACGACCTCACCGGTGGCCAGGTCGAACGCGCGCAGCCGCCGATCCATCGTCGCCGCGATGAAGATCAGCCCGCCGGTCACGAGCGGCCCGCCCATGTTGGGCGAGCCCCACCGCATTGGCGTCGGCACCTTGGTGAGGTCGGTCAGCCTCCCGAGGGGAACCTCCCATGCGAGCTCGCCCGTCCTCATGTCGACCGCGTGCAGCATGCCCCACGGCGGCGGACTGCACGGAATGCCCAGGGGCGAAAGCAGCGGCTCGCGGCGCACCGCATACGGGGTGCCCGCCTGGCCGGCGAGCGAGGACTTCCCGTCCGTTGCGGGCGCGGCCGTGTCCGCGACCTCTCGCGGGATCAGCGTGGCGACCATCGCCACCCTGTTCGTGTTCGTGACGAGCAGTCCGCTGCGTGGGTCGAACGCGACGCCGCCCCACTCCATCCCCCCGATGAAGCCAGGGTAGGCGATCGTGCCGCGAATGCTGGGCGGAGCATAGACGCCGTCGGAGCGGAGCGCGTCGATACGGCTGCGACACGCGGCTCGATCGAACGGCGTGAGCCCCCAGGCATCCTCCGGACCGAGCCCCTGCGGCGCGAGCGGACGCGGGAGCACCAGCATCGGCTGGGTCGGCGAGACGAGCTCACCAGGTACATCGCTCGCGGGAACCGGCTGCTCCACGATCGGGAAGAGCGGCTCGCCCGTCTCGCGATGGAAGACGAACAGGTAGCCCATCTTCGTGGCCTGAACCACCGCGGGAATGAGCACGCCGTCCCGCTCGAGCTCGATCAACGCCGGGGGGCTAGGGAGGTCGTAGTCCCAGAGATCGTGGTGCACCATCTGGAAGTGCCAGACCACCTCGCCCGTGGAGGCGCGCAGCGCGACAAGCGAGTTCGCGAACCCGTTGTCGCCGGGCCTGAGACCGCCGAAGTGATCCGGGCTCGGGCTGCCCGTCGGCACGAACACGAGGTCGCGCTCCGCGTCCGCGGTGATCGTGGCCCACGTGTTCGCGGCGCCCGCCGGAGTCCAATCGCCATCCTGCGCGGCGGCGCCGACGCCAGGAAGTGGCTCCCACGACCACCGCACGGCACCCGTGCGAGCGTCGAACGCTCGCACCACGCCGCTCGGCGCGTCGGCGAAGTGACTGTCGAAGATCGAGGAGCCGACCACCACGAGTCTGTTCACAACCGCCGGGGGCGCGGTCTGCGTGTACTGGGCGCGACACCCCTCGATGCGGGCGACGCCCTCTCCGAGGTCGACACTTCCGCCCCCCGCGAAGTCCGAGCACGGCATCCCCGTGGCCGCGTCCAACGAGAAGAGCCGCCCGTCATACGCCGCCAGGAAGATCCGGCTCGCGCATTCGTCGGGGGCGGCGCGCTCGGGATCCGTCCAGTGCGACAGCCCCCTCGACGTAACCATCGAGTGGAGCCGGTCGGTCCGGTCGAGTTCAGGGTCGAACGCCCACAGTGCGGCACCCGTCTCCGCGTCCAACGCGATGGCGCGACTGTAGGGCGTGGACACGTAGAGCACGCCGTCCACCATGATCGGCGTGGCCTCGAACGCGGTCCCCGCCTTCCCGTCCTCGTGGCCGTGCACATCCCCGGTTCGGTAGGTCCACGCCACCTCCAGGTGACCCACGTTCTCCGGGGTGATATCGGCGAGCGGCGAGTAGTGGTTACCGACGACGCCGTCCGCGGTGGGCCATGCGGCGGGCTCGAGGCCGGGAACGAACCGCGGCACGCCTTCTCTCGAGGCCGCGGTGGCGACCAGTGCGAACACCGCAGCGATCACGAGCCATCCCATGCGAGACATCGAGGCCTCCGGAGCGAGAAGTCGTTTGGGTCGACTTCACGATGCCGCGGCGGGCCCGCGCGCTCCCTCCGTCATGCGGCCGAGATGCCGCCTCGCCGCTAGGTAGGAAGTCCGCCTCGTGACGTAGGTCGAGGGAGTCGCAGGCCCGCACCACCTGGCATTTTGGGCACGCGGGCGCTAATTCCCACCGCGTTGGAGTCACTCAGCCCCGAGGTGCGATGATGACCAGCGCTAGCCTGCGCCGACTGCTTGTCCTCGCTGTAGGATTCCTAGTCGTCGCGCCGCCCTTGAGCGCCCAGGCGGGGCGCGTCCGCATCATCCAGACGAACGCCGGCGGCGACAACGTCCACCTGATCGACCCGACCACCCAACAGGTCGTCGACGTCATCATGGGGATCCAGATTCCGCACGGGGTCACCGCCGCGCCTGACGGCAGCGAGCTCTACATCACCAATGAGGTCGACCACACCGTCGACGTGGTGTCGACCGCGACGCTGCGCGTGACGGCCAAGATCCCGCTCTCCGACAACCCGAATAACCTGGCGATCACGCCCGACGGCCGAAAACTCTACGTCGCCATCGCCGGGGCTCCGTGGGTCGACGTCATCGACACGCAGCAGCAGCGCCGCCTCACGCGAATCCCGATGCTGAGCGGGGTGCACAACACGTACGTGACGCCGGACGGTCTCTTCGCCGTGGCGGGCATGATCGGCGCGCGCACCATGACCGTGATCGACACGCAGACCGACATGCCGGTTTGGTCCGTCCACTTCGACGGAGGAGTTCGACCGATCGGGTTCGAGCGAAATCCCGATGGCTCGACCAAGCGAGCGTTCGTGCAGATCTCCGACTACCACGGATTCTATGTGGTCGACTGGGCCACGCGGAGCATCGTCGAGAGGATCCGAGCGCCCGAGCTACCGCTCTCGCAAGTGAGCAACGACGCGCTCCAGGGCTCGCCCTCGCACGGGTTCGCGGTGTCTCCGGACGGAACGCAGCTGTGGACGACCAGCAAGCCGAACAGTCACCTCTACGTGTACTCCCTACCCGACCTCCGCCTGCTCGGGGGCGTCGAGGTGGGACACGATCCGGACTGGCTCACCATGACCCCTGACGGACGCTTCGTATACTCGGCCAACGCCGGCTCGAACAACGTGTCGGTCATCGACACGCGTGAAATCCGCGAGGTCGCGCGAATTCCGGTGGGCAACGTCCCGAAGCGGAACCACACGGTGGTGATCCGATGATCGTCCGTCGCCTCGTAGGACTCGCCGCAGGTGCGCTGGTGCTGGCCTCGATTCTTCCTTCGTCGACGGCTGCGCAGGCGCAGCGGCCGCTCAGCTTCGATCGTTACAAGGATGAAATCGAGGGAATCTTCATCGCACCCAGAGGCGGTCACGGACCGAGCCGCTCCCCGTGCGCGACCTGTCACATCGAGAGTGGCACGCCGCTCAAGCTGCAGCCGCTCCAGACGCGTCCGGACGGTACCGTGTTTTGGACCGAAGAGCAGTCGCGCCAGAATTTCGAGATCGTTTCGCGGCTCGTCGTGCCCGGGCAGCCGGAGCGGAGTCGTCTGTTGCTCAAGGCGCTCGCGGTGCAGGCGGGCGGGGCGCCCTTCCACGTGGGGGGCAAGTTCTTCCAGGGCCAGAATGACTCCGAGTGGCAACGCATGGCCGCATGGGTGCGCGACGCCGCCCCAGACCCCGCCGCCGCGGCCAGGACCCCACCCGCCCTCGACTTTGAGTTCTTCGAGTCGTGCGTTCAGCAGGTCTTCCAGAGCAAACGCCCGGGACGTATGGAGTGCGTTCACTGCCATGGCGGCGGCGGGAACAACTTCGCCCGCGAGATCGAAGACGGACGCGCGTACTGGAGCCTCGAGGAGTCACGCCAGAATTTCGAGGTGCTCAGGCGCTACATCGAGCCGGGGTACCCGCTCATGAGCCGCTTCCTGACGCACCCACTCTCCCCGGAAGCCGGTGGCGATCCCTACCACGGCGGCGGGCGTAGGTGGACGTCGCAGGAAGACCCGGAATGGATGATGCTCGCGGCTTGGGTGGGGGGGGAGTCGCCTTCGTGTAGGGTGGGGTAAACCGCGACGCGCGGGGCCCCTCCCACGCTCGGCCCGCTCGCTCACTCTTGGTCGGTATTTCTGGGGGCTCGCTTACGACGCGGCTCTTAGACTGGCCGGCTCACGCGCGCATGTGCCACGCCGCGTCGATGACCTCGCCAGGGAGGGGCCCCGCGCGTCGCGGCGGGAGGCTCGATACGTCCTCAACTTTACGCGCCGAACCATTCAGCGAGTCCCGAGAGGGATGCCCCTCTCGAAAGAGCGACGGGGGCCCGGTGGGGGCGTCCGCTCGGAGGGCGCATCGGGAGGAGCCCACACGAGCGCAAACGGGTCTGCCTGGCCGGGGCTCCGACAGCTAGCGCCCGGAGAGCGGACGCGACCGGTGCAGGCGTCCGCGTGTTCGGGATGGAGTTCAGGGGCACGGTGCGCGCGTCGTTCTGACGGTGCCTTAACCCCCCCCGAGTCGCTACAATGGGCGTCCGGCAGTGGCCGGGCGCCCATTCGTTTGCACGAGAGCCCATGACCGAGATCCGACGCATCGCAGTGAACACCGGCGGCGGCGACGCGCCTGGTCTGAACGCGGTGATCCGCGCTGTCGTCCTCGCCGCCGAGCGGCTGGGTTGGGAGGTCTTCGGGATCACCGACAGCTACGACGGGCTCCTGCGTGAAGACCAGCTCGTACGACTCGACCGGAAGGCGGTCCGGGGGATCACCCACCTCGGTGGGACGATCCTGGGCACGACGAACCGCGGCAACCCGCTCAAGTATCCCGTGACCGACGCGTCGGGTCGCGTCACGTTCGTCGACCGGTCCCAGGATGTCGTGGATGCGCTGACCCGTCACCGGATCGACGCGCTCATCGCCATCGGTGGCGACGGCTCGCTGGACATCGCGCACCAGCTCTCGAAGAAGGGCGTGAACGTCGTGGGCGTGCCGAAGACGATCGACAACGATCTCGCGGCCACGGAGCTCACCTTCGGCTTCACGACCGCGGTGGAGACCGCGACCGACGCGATCGACAAACTGCACTCGACCGCGGAGGCACACGAGCGGGTCATGGTCGTGGAGCTGATGGGCCGCAATGCGGGCTGGATCGCGCTGCACGCCGGTCTGGCCGGAACCGCCGACGTCATCCTTATTCCCGAGATCCCGTACCATCTCGACGTGGTGTGCGAGAAGATCGAGCGCCGGTACGCAGACGGTCGCAACTTCGCCATCGTGGTGGTCGCGGAGGGCGCGTATGCCGTCGGCGGCGAGCCACTCTTCAAGCAGACGCGGGACGGCCAGCAGCGCCTCGGCGGCATGGCCGAAGTCGTGGCCCGGGAGATCAATGAAGGCACCGGTCGGGAGACGCGCGAGCTCGTGCTCGGCCACCTGCAGCGCGGTGGCGGCCCGAACGCTTACGATCGCCTCTTGGCACTCCGCTTCGGGGCCGCCGCGGTACGACTCGTTCAGGAAGGTGCGTTCGGTACCATGGTCGCGCTCGACCCTCCCGACGTCATCGGCGTGCCGCTCGGCGACGCGATCGCGCGGCTGAAGACCGTCCCGGTAGACGGCGACGAGGTGCGCACCGCGCGCGCGATGGGCATCTGTCTCGGTGATTGAGTAGCGCCGCATGACACCCGACCACCCCACCCCGGTCCGAGGTCCGTCGCGGTTCCGCGCTACGCTTCTCCGCGTGCTCATCGTGCAGGCCGTGGCGCTCGCGCTGCTCGGCCTGATCCAAGTTCTCTACAACGCGTAGGCGTCTCGCGTGCATTGGATCAACTGGGCGATCGTGATCGCGTATCTCGTCTACGTGGTCGTGGATGGGATCCGCATGTCGAAGGACACCGACACGCTTTCGGGCTACTTCGCCGCCAACAAGAGCCTCTCGTGGTGGGTCGTGGGCCTGAGCGTGATGGCCACGCAGCTCTCCGCCGTGACGATGATCGGGACGACCGGTCAGGGCGCGACCGACGGCCTACGCTTCATCCAGATCTACCTCGGGCTTCCGCTCGCCATGGTGATCCTCGGGGTCACGATCGTGCCGATGCTGCACGGCTCGAACGTGTACACCGCGTACGAGTACCTGGAGCGCCGTTTCGACGCGAAGACGCGGTCGCTCACGTCGCTCCTCTTCCTGCTGTCGCGGGGCATGTCGTGCGGAACGATCATCGCCGCGCCCGCCGTCGTGTTCAGCGCGATCTTCGGCATCCCGGTTTCATGGAGCGTCGCTCTCATCGGGGTCCCCACGGTGATCTACACGATGGTCGGCGGGGTGCAGGCCGTCGCGTGGACCGACGTGAAGCAGATGGTCCTCATCGTCGTCGCGCTGGTCGCAATCATGGTCGTGCTGCTCGTGCAGATGCCGGTGAGCCCGCACGAGGGCCTGCGCATCGCGGGGGCGACCGGCCGGCTCCAGGCGTTCGACTTCTCCTTCGACCTGAACGAGACCTACACGTTCTGGTCGGGCGTGATCGGCGGCACGTTCCTCATGCTGTCGTACTTCGGCACCGATCAGAGCCAGGTCCAGCGCTTCCTCGCGGCGAAGTCCGTCGACGAAGCCAAGAGCTCGCTCCTCATGAGCGCCTACTGGAAGATTCCCCTGCAGGCGCTCGTGCTGTTCGTCGGCGTGGGCGTGTTCGTCTACTACCAGTTCGTGCGCCCACCCCTGCTCTACAACCCGGCCCAAGAGGCCGCTGTGATGGCCGAGCGCGGCGACGCGTACGCCGCCCTGGACGAGCGGTACGGGCAAGCGTTCACCGAGCGTGAGACCGCGGCGGTTGCCGTCGCCGACGCGGACGACGAGGCCGTCGCAGCCGCCGCCATGGCGACATTTAGGGCGCGTGAGGCCGACGTGCAGGCCATTCGCGCCGAAGCGCGGGACCTCGCAGGAGAGGTGACCGGCGAGCCGACCGGGGACGTGAACTACATCATTCCGCGCTTCGTGCTCACGGAGCTCCCTCTCGGGCTGGCGGGACTCTTCATCGCGGGCGTGATGGCCGCCGCGATGTCGAGCATCGCAGCCGAGCTCAACTCGCTGGCGACCGCGAGCGTGATCGACTTCTACCAACGTTGGTGGCGCCGTGAGGCGACCGACGCCCACTACCTCCGCATCTCCAAGGGCGCGACCGCGTTCTGGGGTGTGTTCGCCTGCTTCGTGGCTACATACGCGGCCACGCTGGGATCGCTCATCGAGGTCGTGAACCAGTTCGGCTCGTTCTTCTACGGCTCGATCCTCGGTGTCTTCCTGCTGGCGATGGTGCCGCGCGCACGCGCACGCGGAGCCTTCATCGGCCTGATCGCGGGGATGGGCGTCGTGGGCTTCGTCGCCTTCCGCACCGAGATCGCCTATCTGTGGCAGAACGTGATCGGCGCCGTGGTCGTGGTGGGCGTTGGTGTGGCGCTGAGCGGCGGCGCGCGACCGGAGGTCGAGGCGGCCTAGTCCCCAACGCGCCGCCTCATCGGCGCGCTGTGTACGCTCTCCAGGCGGCGGGATCCAGCGAGATCAGATTGGCGAAGAGCCGGTATGCCCCGGGTACAGCGTCCGCCCACTGCCGGAAGAACGAGAGCGCCGTGTAGACGAACACGCCCTCGCCCACGGATGCGACCAGCAGGGATCCGCGCTGTGGATCCTCGCCGGGGTCGTTCATCTCGAGGAGCGGCATGTACGCGGCGTCCCACTGCTCGCCGAAGTAGAGCCCTCGCTCCTGCACCCAGCCGCCGAAGTCCGCCTGCCCAATGCGATTCGGCGTGGTGAAGACCGGCGCATCGGGCGCGAGGATGCGCACCGGAGCGGTCTCGTCGGCCACGCGCGGAGATGCATTCCCCACCTCGAGCGGCCGGGGAGGTAGGCTGCCGAGCGACTCGCGGTTGTACTGAGCGACCACCGTTCCCCCCGCGCGCGCGAAGTCGAGCACCTGCTCGGAGGCCGCCCGCAGGTCGGCGCGGGCTTCGTACGCACGCACACCCAGCACAATCACATCGAACCCCTCGAAATCACCCTCCCGCAGGCGGTCCTCGTCGATCAACTCGACCGTCGCACCCATCTGACGGATCGCGTCGGGACCGTCGTCCCCCGAGCCCATGACGTAGCCCACTTGGAGGCCCTCCGCGACGACCACAGGAACGACCGTCACCCGTGCCTCCGCGGGCGCGAACAGCGCCGCACGCTCGATGTGCTCGTAGTCGATGAGCGTGTATCCTTCGACGTACTGTCGGGCGCCTTCGGCGCGGGCCACGACGGCGAACACGTGCTCCCCCGCCGACGCGGCACCCGTGGGACGGATGTCGAACGTGAGCGTGCGCTCCGCCCCCGCCTCAGCGAGCTCATAAGGCTGGCTCGGAGGCGTGACGGCCCACCCCGCGGGAGCCCGCACCGCAACATCGCCGCGGCTCCCGGCATCCCCCTCCGTCCGCACGACGACCGCGATGGAGCGCGAGTCGCCACGCGCCTGGGGCCACACGAGCCCATCCGGGGTCACGCGCACGGACACCGCGGGGACGACCAGCACCGGGCGCTCGAACTCGCCGCGCGTGGGCTCGACCGCGACGTACCGCCACGGCCGCACAGCGACTACACCGGCGGTGAGTGGCAGCTCCCCATGCGAGGGCGCGAACGCGAGGGAGGCGAACAGGCGCGCGGGATCGCGCGGCAGGCCCCACAGGCCGGGCTCGGCGGGCCAGCGGTACACGGCCCCATCCCGCTCCTGCCGCAGATAGTAGAGGCGATCTGGGGTCGCGGCGGGGGGGACCGTCACGTCGAATGTCCACGCCGCGAGCGCGCCTGGTTCTACGCTCCCGTCGGCGGCGAACCCCTCGACAGACACCTGCGTGACCTGCCAAGCCGGCGCCGATTCGACCGCCAGCTCGGGCCGCTCGATGCGGAGCGCGCCGCCGTTCCAGAGGAGCGCGCGCACGCGGACCGTCTGGCCCGGCACGAGGAGGTCATCCTCGGCGCGCACCTCGAACGTCACTCCGGCCGCCGACAAGAACGCGGCCATCGCCAACTCGGTCTTGTGCGCGAGCGCGAGCCGTAGCTCCGTGGGAGCGGATGGACCCGCGCTCGCCTGGGCCATCCGAATCCGCGCGATCGCCTCCGCGAGATCGTCCACGATGGCCGAGGGGTCCAGCCCCATCTCACTCTGCGCGAGCGCCACCGCGCTCCGGTAGGCCTCGAGATGCGAGCGCGTGGCCGCTCTCGGGGCGCTGGGCAGCGAAGCGGTCAGACCCACCAGGGTCGTGTCGATCCCAGAGAAGATCCCTTCACCATCCCCGACCCGGCTCTGCACCAGGAGGACGCCCGTGCTCCGGGGCCCCTGCGCCTGGGCTGCACCCATCTCTTGCGAGCGGTGTTGACTGCGACTCTCCGCCGAGAGCTGCTGGAGCGAGCGCCCGAGCAGTGGGTCCAACTGGCCGGTCTCGACCCGGAGCACCCCTTCGGGCACGGGGCCGCCCCGCCCGCCGAACGCGCGTACGGACTGGTAGAGCTTGGCCGGCGCCCACGCCTCCACCCCGCGCGCGAGCTGCTCGGGGAAACGCGTCGGGTCGCCCGCCGCGCGAAACGCCTCCTGTGCGACGATCCCCGCGGCCTGGTGCTGCCCGTGCCCATCCCTCGGCGTGCCGCTCCAGACGGAGACGATCACCTGGGGACGGTACGAGCGGATCACCCAGACGACGTCCGCGAGAAGGTCTTCATGCGGCCAGAGCGTGAACGCCTCGTCGGCGCTCTTGGAGAACCCGTAGTCGAAGGCGCGCGTGAAGAACTGTTGTGCCCCGTCGAGCCGCCGCGCGGCATCGAGCTCTCCGGTCCTCACCACGCCGAGCCCCTCCCAAAGCTCGGGCCCGATGGCGTTCTGGCCGCCGTCGCCGCGCGTGAGCGAGAGGTACGCCGTCTCGGCGCCCCACCCACGAGCGAGCGTGGTGAGGAGGCTCGTGTCCTCGTCGTCGGGGTGGGCCGCGATCATGAGGACGCGCTTCACGCCGTCGAGCTGCCGCAGGCGCAGCCCTACCGCTACCGCGCCCACGCCGTCGAGAGACTGCGCGGCGAGCGGCGCCGCGCCAGGCCACAGACATACCGTCGCCAGCGTGACTCCCCAGACGTGTCGAATCGCCTTCCGCATACGCGCTCCAGCCTTGGGCCGCCCTCGGGCGGTAACTATAGACCTCCAGCCTCGAACCAGGACACCCGCAGGCCCTCCCGTGCTCGGAGGCTCCTGCCTCAGCCCCGCCGCGGCCAAGGCAAAGCCAGGGCTGCGGGTGCACGCGTGCGACCGAGCCAGCCCGCGAGCGCCGCCAACGTGAGCAGATAGGGGAACGCCAGGAAGAGCTGATACGGCAGGTCGACTCCGACGGCCTGGAGCAGGAACTGGAGCGCAGAGGCCGCCCCGAAGAGGAGTGCTGCCAGGAGCACGAGCGGCGGATTCCAGCGGCCGAGCGCGACGACCGCGATCGCGATGAAGCCGCGCCCCGCGCTCATGTTCTCCGCGAACGTGCCCGCGTGCGCGAGCGCGAGATGCGCACCTGCGATCCCCGCGAGGGCGCCGCCGAACAGCGTGGCCAACACCCGGACGCGCCGCACGCGCACGCCCGCCGCCTGCGCGGCGTCCGGGTTCTCACCGACCGCGCGCAGCTCGAGCCCCCACTCGGTCCGGAACAAGAAGTACCAGAGCGCCGGCGCGAGCAGGTAGGCCAAGTAGGCGGTGGGCGCCTGCGCGAACAGCGCGCTCCCGAGCCACGGAATGTCGGCGAGCCCCGGAATCGGCAGGGGGGCGAGCGTCGGCAACGTGAGCGCGGTGCCGGTGGCGCCGAACCGTGCCTGGTACACCGCTCCGGTGAACCCCAGCCCGCCCAAGGTGACTGCGGTGCCGGTGATGATCTGGTCCGTCCCGAGGCCCACCGCGAACGCCGCGAACACCAGGGCCGCCAGCACGCCCGCGGCCGCGCCACCGAGCACGCCCGCCTCGGCACTCCCGAACGCTAGAGCGGCCAGGGCTCCACCGAGAGCACCGGCGATCAGCGAACCCTCCAGGCCGATGTTGATGACGCCAGACCGTTCCGTGATGGCTTCGCCCATCGCCGCGAGCGCGAGCGGCACTCCGAGCCGCACCGACGCCTCCAGGAAGAGGACGAGGTCCGCCTCAGACACCAGACGCCTCCGATCCCGCGCGGTGCCGCACCCGATCCAAGGCGAGCACCGCCAGGATGACGAGCGACTGCGCCGCGACAGCCCACACTGCCGGCACGCCCGCGTCGCGCTGCATAGCCGCGGCTCCCGCCTCGAGAGCGCCGAACAAGACCGCCGTCGCGAGCACCCCGATGGGGTTGAGCGCGGCGAGCAGCGCGACCGCGATGGCGGTGTAACCCCAGCCGGGCGACAGACCCTCGTAGAGGGCGTAGGTGACGCCGGCCACCTGGACGCCGCCCGCGAGCCCCGCCAGCGCACCCGAGCCCAGGAAGGCGATGAGCACCACCTTCCGCGTGTCGATGCGACCCGCGATGCGCGCCGCATCGCTCGACGCGCCCACCGCGCGCATCTGGAAGCCGATCCGCGTCCGCCGGAAGAGCCACGAGAGCCCAGCCGCGGCGACCAGCGCGAGCACGACGCCCACGTGGAGCCGCGTCCCCGGCACGAGCACCGGGAGGCGCGCGCCTTCGGCGATCGGACCGGTCTGGGGGAAGACGCCGCGCGGCTCCTGAAGCGGACCGTGGACCATGTAGGCCGCCAGGTAGATCGCCACGAAGTTCATGAGCAACGTCGTGATGACCTCGCCGACGCCGAGGCGGAGCTTCATGAGGGCCGGCGCGAGCGCCCAGAGCGCCCCGGCGACCCCCGCCGCGCCGAGCACCGCCGGAACGAGGAGCAAGGCCGGCAGCGACCCGCCTTCGAGTCCCACCCATACTGCCGCGACCGCGCCGGCGTAGAGCTGGCCTTCGGCGCCCACGTTCCAGACCCCAGCTCGGAACGCCACGGCGATGGCCAGGCCGGTGAGGATCAGCGGTACGGAGCGGACCAGCGTGATCGACAGAAGCGCGTCTCGAGTGCCGAAGGCGCCCAGCGCGGCCGCGCGCGCGGCGGCGAGCGGATCGTAGCCGCCCGCCCAGAGCAGAACCGCGCCGAGCATCGCCGTCAGCAGCACCGCACCCGTCGCGACGGCGAGCGGCCCTCCCATCACGCGCTCAGGCCACCGCATCCGCGCCCCCGAGCATCAGGGCACCGACGCCCTCTCTCGTCCGCACGCCTTCCGCGATCTCATGCACACGGCCCCGCGACAAGACGAGCACGCGATCCGAGAGTGCGAGCACCTCGTCCAGGTCGCTCGAGATCAGTACGACACCCGGCCCCGTGACGGCGTCCGTGACCTGCCTCAGTTCGCCGTGCACGAATGCCGTCGCCGATACATCGAGTCCTCGCGTGGGGTTCTCCGCCACGAGCAGGTCTGTCGCCACCAGCAGCTCTCGCCCCACCACCAAACGCTGCTGGTTGCCTCCCGAGAGAGCGCCCCCCCTGGTATCGATCCCTGGAGCGACGATACCGAAGCGTACTCGCACTCTATCCGCCTCTGTGCGAATGTCGCGCCATCGAAGCAGCGAGCGCCCACCGAAGCGCGCATCTGCGTGCAGCGCGAGGGCGACGTTCTCCGTCAGGTCGAACTCCCCGATCAGGCCCTCGAGCGTGCGGTCCTGCGGGATGAAGCCCACTCCGTCGGGGATGCGCGCGGAGCCCGTGTCCGGCGTGAGCCGTCCCGCGAGCAGGAGCGCGAGCTCCCGCTGTCCGTTCCCGTCCACCCCGGCGATGCCGAGGATCTCCCCGCGGCCGACGGCGAGTGATACGCCGTCCACGCCCACCCGGCCGGAGGCGTCGCGAGCCCGCGCGTCCACGAGGGCCGCGACTTCCTGCCCCCGCGCGCGGCGCGGCGCGGTCGCTTGGCCCGGCGACCATACCGATACGCGATCGGCCGCCTCGCCACCCACTATCGCCCGCACGAGCGACGTGGCGTCGACGCTCGCTCGCAGCTCCGTGAGCGTCGTCCGCCCTCGACGGAGCACCGTCACCCGGTCCGCAACTGCGAGCACCTCGTCGATCTTGTGCGCAACGAGCACGACCGCACGGCCCTCGGCAGCGAGGTCCCGTAGGAGCGCGAATAGCGATGCGACTTCGGCCGGGGCGAGCGCCGCCGTCGGCTCGTCGAGCACCAGGATGCGTGGATCGCGAAGGAGCGCCCTGAGGATCTCGACGCGCTGCTTCTGGCCCACGCTCAGGCTCTCGACCCGCACGTCCAGGGGCACGTCGAGTCCCGTCCGCTCCATGAGGCGCGAGGCGTCGGATCTCACGTGCGCGTGGGTCCGACTCAGTCGCCCGGGGGTCGACCGCCGTCCGAGGGCGAGGTTCTCCAGGACGGACAGCGCCGGAACGAGCATGAAGTGTTGATGGACGAGGCCGACTCCTCGCGCCCACGCGTCCCCCGGACTCGACAGCGTGACCGGCGTCCCGTCGATCTCCACGGTCCCCTCATTCGGGCGGAGGATGCCGCCGAGGATGCCGAGCAGCGTGGTCTTCCCGGCTCCATTCTCGCCGAGGACGGCGTGGACCTCCCCCTCGAGGACCTCCAGATCCGCTCCCGCGAGCGCCTCCACCGACCCGAACCGCCGCACGACGCCGCTGAGCCGCGCGAGCACCCGCGTCATCGCACTTCGGGCTCCACGAACTCCACGCGCGGCACGGTCAACTCACCCGCCCGGATGCGGCCGCGGGCCGTGTCGATCGCTGCCACGAGCTCCGCCGGCACGCGAGACGCCAGCGCGGGATTCAGGACGAAGTCGATGACACCCTCGGACGCGCCCGCGTAGATCGGGCGGCCGCCCAGCTCGCCGGCCTGCCACGCGAGCGCCGTCTCGAGGAACGCCTCGGGAATGCGGATCACCGCGCTCCCCAGGATCACGTCGGGCGCCACGTCGTTCTGGTCGCGGTTCATCCCGAGCGCCCAGGCCGTGCGCCCCGTGGCCACCGCCTCGCGCACCGCCTGGAAGACCCCGAAAGAGGCCGCATCCACGTTGTGGATGATCACGTCTGCACCGCGCGCAAGCTGCGCGCCCGCGGCCTCCTTGGCGGCCGCGACGTCGTCCCAGGTCCCGGTGAACGACTCGAGGATGTCCACGTCGGGATCGACGGCGCGTGCCCCGGCTTCGAACGCGCGGAACGTGCCCTCGACGGGAGGAATCTCCACGCCGCCCACCATGCCGATCGTCCCGGACTCGCTCATGCCGGCCGCGAGCATGCCGGCGAGGTAGCTCGCTTCCTCGAGCTCGAAGATCAGCGGCACTACGTTCGCCGCGAACCGTCCTCCGCCCGAGACGACGATCGTCGTGGCCGGGAATCGCTCACCCGCGCGGATCGCGGCGTCCTGGTACTCGAAGCCGTGCGCGAAGATCAGGTCGTAGCCCGAGGATCCGTAGGAGAGGAACGCCTCGTCGAACTCGGCCGGCGTGCGCGTCTGCTGGCGGCTAACTTCGGCTCCGAGCGAGTCGCGCAGGAGCATCAATCCCTCGTACGCCCCCGCGTACCAACCGGCGTCGCTGACCGGGCCGGCGGTGAGCAATGCCGCCCGGAACGGGGCCTCGGCCTCGCCGCCGCTGTCAGACTCGGCTCCCCCGCACGCCACGAGAGCGAGCACGCACATCGATAGCGATTGACGGAACTGACGTCGCATGGCAGGGGTTGAGGGTCGGGGTGAGGGGACTCCCAGTCTAAGCCGCTTCCGTGGGTTCTCCTAGCGGCTGTCCCGGCCGGCGGCGCACAATCAGAGGGTCAACAAGGAGGGTGCCGCGAGTGTCCCCTCACCGTCGTTTTGCCCTCGCCTCAGGTAGCCCATTGAAAAAGATCGATCTGCCCGGCCTGGTGGCCCTCTGCGCTCTCATCCTCACGGCGCTCCCCACGTCGGCGACGGCCCAGGAGCCGATCGCGCAGCTTCCGAGTCCAGAATCGTTGGGCCTCCGGCCGGGGCGTCCCCGCGTGAGTCCGACGCGGACGAGTACCCCTCCCCGCATCGATGGCGTCCTCGACGACCCCATCTGGCGGGACGCCGCGCACATCGTGGAGTTCACGCAGCAACAACCCCTCGACGGCGCCCCCGCGAGCGAGGCGACCGACATGTGGGTCGCCTACGACCGCGATCACCTGTACTTCGCGTTCCACGCCCACTACAAAGACCCGTCGATCATGAGAGCGAACCGCGTCGAGCGCGATCGCGCCATGGCGGACGACCTCATGACGATCTACCTCGACACTTTCCTCGACCAGCAGCGCGGCTACGACTTCGACGTCAACGCCTACGGCGTGCAGGGGGACGGCGTCATGGCGGCAGGCGGGCGGGGGGGCGGCGGCGGGCGAGGAGGCGGCGGTGGCGCTCAAGCGATTCCGCCGGCGGACCGCTCCTGGAACGCGCTGTTCGATACGGGCGCGCAGATCGTACCGGACGGGTACACAGCCGAGATGGCGGTCCCGTTCAAAAGCCTGCGCTATCCGTCCCCCCCCGACGGGGAGCCGCACCGCTGGGGCTTCCAGGTCGTGCGCGAGGTGAAGAGCAAGGACCAGGAGAACCAGGTCTGGGCGCCGATGTCGCGAGACGAGACGAGCTTCTTCGCGCAGATGGGTCTGATCGAGGGCATGACCGACCTCTCCACGAGCCGCAACATCGAGATGCTCCCGACCGTGACCGCGGTGCAATTCGGGGATATCGATCCCACCCGGCCCGCGTTCGTGAACCACGACCCGGATCCAGACGTCGGCATGAACGTGAAGTACGGCGTCACGTCGAACATGACGGCGGACTTCACCATCAACCCCGACTTCTCCCAGATCGAGTCGGACCAGCCGCAGATCCAGTCCAACCAGCGCTTCCCACTCTTCTTCAACGAACTCCGGCCGTTCTTCGTCGAGGGGGCGGAGATCTTCGCAATCACGGCGCCCGTCACGTTCGTGCACACGCGCACGATCGTCGATCCCGACTACGGTGCGAAGCTCACGGGCCAAGTCGGGAGGCTGTCGCTCGGCGTCCTCACCGCGAACGACCGGGCGCCCGGCAATATTCCCGACCCGAGCGCTCCCGCGTTCCAGAAGACCGCGCAGACGTTCATCGGCAGGGCGCTCTTCGACCTTGGACCCGAGTCCAACGTCGGGGCGACCCTCACCGACCGTGAGTTCCTCGACGGGCACAGTCGCACATTCGGACTCAACACGAACCTGCGCTTCACGCCAGCGATTTCGGGCGACCTCACGGTGGTCGGCTCGTGGCTGAAGGACCCCGGAGACACGCCCGAAGACGGGCACATGATCTCGACCCGGCTCGGCCGCAACGGCCGGAGTCTGGGCTGGTCAGTCAACGCCTATCAGATCTCGCCGGACTTCGACACCGAGGTCGGCTTCGTGCGACGACGGGATCAACGGCAGATAAGCAGCAACGTGTCTTACCGGTTTTGGCCGCAGAGCTGGATCATCAACTGGGGTCCGCAGGTCAGCTACGCTAGGATCTACGACTTCGACGAGATCTTACAGGACGAGAACCTCGGCTTCCGACTCAACTTCTCCTTCGCGAGGAGCATAGGCCTCAACGGCGGCTACGACATCGATATGGAGCGCTGGCGGGGCGTCGAGTACGAAAAGACAGGCTTCTCGTTCGGGGGGCGCGTCAACACGAACCGCCGGTACGAGTTCTCTGGCAACCTGTCGCTGAGTGACGAGGTCTACTACGCCGGCCCATACCTCGGCAAGCAGCGACACTGGAACGTGAGCAGCACGTTGCGGCCGACCGACGCGCTGCAGACGAACCTAAACTTCAGCTCCACGCGTCTCACGGATCCCGCGAACGGGGACGCCGAGATCTTCGACATCAAGATCATCCGCGCCAGCACCAACCTTCAGCTGACTGATCGTCTCGGCGTGCGCAACATCACCGAGTTCAACACCGAGGATAAGACATTCGATCTGAACGCCCTCTTCAACTACCGCGTGAACGCGGGGACCGTCTTCTACCTCGGCTACGACGATCACTACCAGCAAGGCGATCTGATCGAGGGAGACCGGGACGGGGACGGCATCGACGATCAGCTCTACTTCGGTCAGACGCTCCGGCGCACCAACCGTGCGATCTTCGCCAAGTTCCAGTACCTCCTCCGGCTCTGACGAGCACCAGCGTCCGCGCCCTGTGCGCCGGCACCCCGGCTCCCGCGTCCCGCGTGGTTACGGCCTCGCCGGGCGCCGCCCGTAGACTGCGGAACCATGGCGCGGCCGAAGTAGTCCAACAGCAATGCGTGTTCTCTCCAGCGCCCTCGCCCTCTGTACGCTGGTCGGCGTATCCGAGCCCGCCGCGCTCATCGCGCAGGAGCCGGTAACACTGATCGGGCTGGTGCGCGACTCCGCCGATCGTCCGCTCGCCGAGGTTCTCGTATTCGTAGACGACGGGTCGGCGGCTATCCTCACCGATGCGTTCGGCGCGTTTCGACTCGAGGGAGTCGCTCCGGACGCGCGCGCAGTGAGCTACCGGAAGTCCGGCTATGTCCCACGCTCGTTCTCTCTCGGCACGACAGTGGCCCGGACCACTCTCGACCTCGGAGTGGTCGCCCTCCAGCCCGGGCCGGATCCGATCGCGACGCTACTCGGAACGGTCACGGAAAGAATCGGCGGCCAGCCCCTCGCGGGTGCCACGATCGAACTCAACGGAGAGACCCTCAGCGTTACCGACAGCCTCGGGGCCTTCGAGGTCCCGTCGGCGGCGGTTCGATGGGGCCCGAACACCGTGATCGTTCGGCACCGCTCGTTCGCCGAAACCACCGCCGGGGACGCGTTCTGGGTCACGAACAGCGGCACCATCCTCGACTTCTCCGTTGCGCTCGACGTGGCGCCGCTCGGCCTACCGGGAGTCGATGTGCCGGTCGGATCCCCGGTGCTCGAAGCAACGGGCTTCTACGAGCGTCGGGAAGAGGGGAACGGGGTCTTCATGACGCAAGAGGAGATCATCGCCAAGGATGCACGCCGAACGGAGGACCTCTTCTGGGGCATGGGCCTGCTGACCAACCCCCTCAACCGGGCGGCAAGCACCTTTGGCCTCGCCGACGACGGAGAACCCTGCACGCCCCTCCTCTTCCTCGATGGGCTGCGCGTGGACCGACTCTCCATGAGAGACTTGAACCAGATCCTGGGCCCCGAAGACATCGAGGGACTCGAGATCTATGAGACCGTCGGGTCGCTGCCCGCTCGGTTCTCACCGGTCGGGGCCGCCTGCGGCGTCATCATCATCTGGACGCACTGAGCTGGCGACCCCTACCGCTGCACTCCCTCCGGCGCCGGCGGCGGCAGGATCCCCTGCTCGAGCCACTTGTACTCGCCGGCGAGCACGCCCTGCGCAAGGCGGTACGCGTCGCGGTCGGTGTCGTCGAAGAGGCGCTTGAACAGGTCGTTCACGCGCTTGCGCGACTGGCGGCAGAAGAGGTCGGCCAGACGCACGGGGCTCGTGTCCGCCGGGTTGGCCTTCACCATCGCGGTCGCCTGCACGCACGTCGCGCACAGGGCCAAGAGCTCGGCCCCGATGTCCACGAGGCGGAAGAGCACCGCCTGGCGGCGCTCGAGCTTCGGCCCGTGGCGCGCCATCGCCACCGCGATCCCGCGCGCGAGGCGGTGGGCGGACCGATCGGCGAACGCCACGTGTCCGGACAGGTCGCCGTAGCGGCCGTACGCCGGCTTCCGGCTCCACCCGAGTAGGTTCTGGCCGACCCAGCCGGCCATGTGCACGCCCAGCCCGACGGCGTCCTTCGCCTTGTCGGCGAGCGGGGCGTCCGCGTCGGCCACGGCACCCGCCTTCTCGAGGTGCGGGTCCACCGCCTCGCGCGCGATGAACAGCCGCATGATCTCCGACGAGCCCTCGAAGATCCGGTTGATGCGCATCGAGCGGAGCGCGCGCTCCACGCCGATGGGGGCCTCGCCGCGCGCCGCGAGCGACTCGGCGGTCTCGTAGCCCCTCCCACCGCGGATCTGCATCGTGCGGTCCACGACGCGCCAGCCGGTCTCAGAGTTGAAGAGCTTGCCCATCGCCGCCTCGAGCCGGATGTCGAACTTGCCCGAGTCTGCGAGCGCGACGCCGAGGTCCGATACGGCCTCCATCGCAAAGGTGTCGGACGCGATCGAGGAGATCATGTGCGCCACGGCCTCGTGCTTGCCGATGGGCGCGCCCCACTGCTTCCGCACGCCGGCCCACTCGCGCACGACCTGGAGGCACCACTTGCCGGTGGCCGCGCACGTGACCGGAATGCCGAGCCGCCCCGTGTTCAGCGTGACGAGCGCGAGCTTGAGGCCACGCCCCTCCTCGAGCAGCCGGTCCTCCACGGGGATGCGCACGTTCTCGAAGTGCACCACGCCGTTCTCGATCCCCGGGAGCCCCATGAACGAGCAGCGGTGCGTGACCGATACGCCCTTGGAGCTCATCTCCACGATGAACGCGGTGATGCCCCCCTTCTTGCCCTCCCCCGCAGGCGTGCGCGCCATGACGACCAGGAGCTCGGCAATCGGGGCGTTCGTGCACCAGAGCTTGGTGCCGTTGAGGACGTACTCCTTGCCGTCGGCGCTCAGGACCGCCTCGCAGCGCATGCGCGCCGGATCGCTTCCCACGTCGGTCTCCGTGAGCGCGAACCCGGAGATCGCGCCTTTGGCGAGGCGCGGGAGATACCTCCGCTTCTGCTCCTCGGTGCCGAACACCACGAGCGGCTGCGGCACCCCGATCGACTGGTGGGCCGACAGCGTCGAGGAGATCGTCGAGCTGTGCGTGCCGCAGAGCGAGAGAGCCTGCGTGTACGTGCGGTGCGATAGCCCCAGCCCGCCATACTCCTGAGGGATCTTCATGCCGAATGCGCCGAGGGCCGCGAGCGCGGCGTGTACATCGCGAGGCATGCCGGGAACACTGTCGAGCGCATCGCCGTCGACGGTGCGAAGATACGCCTCGAGCTTCTTCAGAAACTCGCGTCCGCGCTCTCCGTCCTCGTGCTCAGGGGCCGGGAAAGGATCGATCAGGTCCATGCGCAGGCGCCCGAGATAGAGCTCCCGCACGAAGCTCGGCAGTGTCCACTCCTTCTCGCGCGCCGCTTCGGCGACTTGCCGCGCCTCCTTCTCGGAGACCTCGCGGTGGACCGGGGGCGTGCGCCGCGCGGACTCGACCGCGTCGACTCCTGGGCTACTCATCGTCCCTCCTCGCGTGAGCCGGGTCGCGAAAAGATAACCGTCGTCACGTCCAGCGACTCGCGTGCCTGCGTCCAGAACGGCGGGCCCCCCGCCCCGAGGGCCTCCACGAGCGCTCCGAGGGCCCCTGGCCGCCATCGGAGGGGTCGGGCTTGTCCCCCCCCTCACTCGCCAGGGAGGGCCAGTCCTCCGGTCATTCGGCCTGCTCGATGCGCACGACCATCTTGCCGATGTTGGCGCCCTTGAACAGACCGATGAACGCGTCGGGCGCCGACTCGATGCCGTCCATGACGGTCTCGCGGTACGTAACGCGGCCCGCGGCGAGCCAAGCCCCCATATCCATCAGGAAGTCCGGGCGCATGTGCGCATAGCGGCGCACCAGGAACCCGCGCATGTTCAGCCCCCTTTCTGTCATCCTGGGCAGGTTGGTGATCCCCGCAGACGGCTCGGTATCGTTGTACATCGAGATCGACCCGCAGAGCGCGATCCGCCCGAACTCGCGCATGTGCCCGATGGCAGCTTGCAGGTGCTCGCCACCCACGTTGTCGAAGTAGACGTCGAGCCCCTCGGGGGCGCCCTCGCGTAGGCCTTCGCGCAGCTTGTCCCCGCGATAGTCGATCGCACAGTCGCATCCCAGCTCCGTGAGATAGCGCACCTTGTCAGCGCCGCCCGCGCTGCCGACCACCCGGCACCCCTTCACCACGATGCGGAAGTCGTCTCGCGAGGGCACGCCGACGGGGCGCCGGGCGAGCTTCACCTCGCGGCCCTTCATCGCTCGGCTCTTGGTCCTGGGCGCGTGATGGTCCCTCCTGTGATCGGCGCCCCTATCAAGCTCCGAGGAGCTTGGACAGCGCCAAGAAATCGTTCGTGTTGCAGTCGAAGCGCTCGTCGGGAGTCGTATCCACGTCACGCGCGGGGCCGTACTCGAGCGGCCGATGCACGAGCGCCGTCCTCAACCCGAGATCCTTGGCCGCAGCCAAATCGCCGCGGTGCGCCGCGACCATCATCACGCGTTCGGGCGGCAGGCTGAGCAGGTCGCACGCCTTCAGGTACACCTCCGGATCCGGCTTGTAGTGCCCCGACAGCTCGGCCGAGAGCACGCAGTCCCAGGGGAGACCCGCGTGCTTGGCCATGTTCGTCAGCAGCGACACGTTGCCGTTCGAGAGCGGAGCGATCACGAAGCGTGACTTGAGGCGGTGCAGGCCCGGTACTGCATCCGGCCAGGGGATGAGCCGGTGCCAGACGCGGTTCAGATTCTCGATCTCCTGCTCGGAGAGCGCGACGATCGACAAGTCGATGATGAGCTGGTCGAGAATCATGCGGTGCAAGTCGTCGAGCTTCGCCCATGGCAGCTCACCCGAGCGGACGCGTTCCATGGCGGGGCCGTATCCGTTGCGCCACCGGTCCGCGAAGTCCGCCCAGTCCACGTCGAGCGCGTGCATGCGACCGAGCAGCTGTCCCTCGCGGATGATCGAGGTGCGCCAGTCCACGACGGTCCCGAACGTGTCGAACACGAGTGCCTCCACCTCCGGCGCCGCCTGGCGTGGAACGTCGGCGCCCACATCCGTCTGGCCGAGCGCGGCTCCCGCGAGCGACAGCCCTCCCGCCGACAGGAACTCCCGGCGCGCCATGCCTGTCACCGGTACTCCTCGTACGCGGCCCTCACCCAACGCTCCGTGCCCGCGCTCGGCTCCGCGTATCCGCGAGCGGGGTTGGCCGCGACGACCTGATCGGGCGTGTGCCCCTGGGCGGCATGCTCGCGGATCCTATCGCGAATGACCACGAGCTTCGCGTGGTGATCGAGCAGGTCCGTGCGAGTCGACAGCGGGCCGTGGCCCGGAATCACGCGCGTGCCGTCGTCGATCAGGCCGGCCATGGTCCATGCGGCCTCGATGATCCCGTCGAGGGTACCGCCGTTGGGCTGGTCGATGAACGGCAGCGGGCCACGGGTGAAGGTGTCGCCGGTGTGCAGGACGTTCGTGTCGCGGAAGTAGACTGCCGCGTCGCCGTCGGTGTGGGCGTTCCGCATGTGGATCACGTCGATCACGTCCCCGTTGAAATGGAAGCGCATCGACTGGTAGAACGTGATCTTCGGAAGGCCGTCGGGGCCGTACGCTTCTTGCACTCGGTTGCTGAGCGACACCACGTGCGTGCCCATCATGCGCGCGCGCGCGTTTTCGTGCGCGACGATGATCGCGCCGGCCCGCCCGAAGTTGGTGTTGCCGTCGGTGTGGTCGTAGTGCCAGTGCGTGTTGATCACGAAGTCGACCGGGCTGGGCGTCAGCGCGGCGATCGCCGTCTGGATCTTCCCGGTCAGCGGCGCGAACTGATCGTCCACCATGAGCGTTCCGTCGTCGCCGACGGAGAGGCCGATGTTCCCCCCGCTCCCCTGCAGCATGTAGATCGATCCCGCGACGGGCGTCGTGGTGACCTGGATCGAATCGAAGTTCTGCGCGATCCCCACGGACGGGACGGCGAGGACGAAGAGGACGGCCGATATTCCGCGTCGCATGGTTCGGGGTCTCCGGGGTTCCTGGGGCAGGTCAGCCACGGCCTGGGCCGCGGGTCTTGGGAGGGTATTCTGGCCCGCAGCGGCGGGCCGCGCCAGGCAACGCCGACCCCCACGTTAGAGCCCGCCTCAAACCTCCGGAGTGGTCTCCGGAACCGGTCCGAGGCGCAGGAGCAGATCCCCGGCCTCGACCGATTCGCCCTGGCGCACGAGGACGTCCTCCACGACGGCGTGCCGGGGGGACCGCAGGCTCGTTTCCATCTTCATCGCCTCGGTGACGAGCAGGTCGGCGCCCTTGGCCACGAGGTCGCCTGGCTTCACGAGGATCTTGAGCACCTTGCCCGGCATCGAGGCGCCCACCTCGTGCCAGTCGTCGGGCTCCGCCTTGGCCCGCACCGCCGCGGACACGGCCACCTCGACATCTCGCACGCGTACTTCCCGCGCGTGCCCGTTCAGCTCGAAGACCACCGGGCGCGTCCCGTCCGCGTGCACGTCGCCGACCGAGATCATGCGGATGAGGAGCGTCTTGCCGCGCTCGATGTCCACCGCCACCCGCTCGCCCGGGCTCGGCCCGTAGAAGAAGGTCGGGGTGTCGAGCCCCGACGTGTCGCCGTACTCGGAGCGGTGCTTCGCGAAGTCGCGGTACACCTCCGGGAACAACACGCGAGACAGGACCTCTCGGTCGGCCACCGGCCGCTCGACGGGCTCTCCCTTCACGAGGTCCCGCACCTCTAAGCGCACGGCCTCGAAATCGACAGGCGCCAAGTACGCACCGGGCCGATCATCGAGCGGCTTCTCGTCCCCCAGCACCGCGGCCTGCAACTCCGGCGGAAAGCCGTAGGGCGGTCGGCCGAGTCTGCCCTTCAGGAGCCCGACGACCGACTCGGGGAAGGAGAGCTCATGGGCACGCCGCAGCAGCGCCTCGCCGTCCAGGTCGTTCTGGACCATGAATAGCGCGAGGTCCCCGACCGCCTTGGAGGACGGCGTGACCTTGATCAGCTCCCCGAGCAGCGCATCCGCCTCGCGGTAGCGCTCGACGATCTCGCGCCACTGCCCGAGCAGCCCGAGCGCCTCGGCCTGGTGCTTCAGGTTGGTGATCTGCCCACCCGGCACCTGCGTGCGGAACACGTGGGCGTCCGGGGCCGCGGAGCCTCGCTCCAGAAAGCGATAGTACGCGCGCACGGACGACCAGTACTCGTTGAGCGGCTCCAGCGCGTCGAGATCGAGGTCGGGCTCCCGCTCGCTGCCCTGCAGAGCCGCCGCGATCGAGCGGAGGCTGGGCTGCGACGTCCCGGCCGCGAGCGCGTCGATGCACCCGTCGACGATCGCCGCACCCGAGAGCGCACCCTGTACGCACGTGGCGACGCCGACCCCGGTGCTGTCATGCGTGTGCAGGTGCACAGGCAGGTCCGTGGCATCCCGCAGCGCTTCCACGAGCAGGCGGGCGGCCCCGGGCTTGAGCAGGCCCGCCATATCCTTGATCGCGAGGATGTGCGCCCCGGCGGCCTCGATCTCTTGGGCGAGCTTCACGTAGTAGGCGAGGTCGTACTTCTTCCGGCTCCGGTCGAGCACGTCGCCCGTGTAGCACAGCGCGACCTCGGCGACCTTGCCCTGCGCTCGCACCGCGTCGATCGCGACGCGCATGTTCGGCACCCAGTTGAGCGCGTCGAAGATGCGGAACACGTCGATGCCCGCGCTGGCAGACTCACGCACGAACGCCTCGACCACATTGTCCGAGTACGCGGAGTAGCCCACGAGGCTCTGACCACGGAGCAGCATCTGCAGCAGGACGTGCGGTACACTCTCGCGCAGCGCGACCAGCCGCTCCCAGGGATCCTCCCGGAGGAAGCGGTACGCGGTGTCGAACGTCGCGCCGCCCCACACCTCCATGGAGAAGAGATTGGGCGCGAGTCGGCCCGTGTCGCTCGCCACACGCAGGATGTCGTAGCTCCGCATCCGCGTCGCGAGAAGCGATTGGTGTGCATCGCGAAACGTGGTGTCCGTGAAAAGGACGCGCTTCTGACTGCGCACCCGCTCCACGAGCGCCTCGGGCCCTTCCGTATCCAACGTCCGCTTGAGCGTGTCCGTCGGTGGCTTCCAACCAGGGGCCGGCAGGGGCAACGGTGGCGCGGAGAAGTCTGGTTTCGCCCGGCTCTTGGGCCCCTCGATCTGGCCGTTCACCGCGATGTGGCCCAGGTAGCGCAGCAGCCGCGTCCCGCGGTCGCGCCGGGGGCGGAACGCGAGCAGCTCGGGATGCGAGGCAATGAAGCCCGTGTCGGCGCGTCCTGCGGCGAAATCCGGGTGTGTCACCACGTTCTCGAGAAAGCGCAGATTGGTCTTCAGTCCACGCAGCCTGAACTCCATCAGTGCGCGGTGCATCTTGCTGATGGCGTCCTCGAAGCGCAGCGCGTGCGTGCAGACCTTCACGAGCAGCGAGTCGTAATGCGGGCTCACGACCGCGCCCGTGAAGGCCGTCGCTCCGTCGAGCCGCACGCCGAACCCGCCGGGCGAGCGGTAGTGCGTGATCCTGCCGGCGTCGGGCAGGAAGTCGTTCTCCGGATCCTCGGTCGTGACCCGGCACTGGATCGCATAGCCACGGGGCTCGGGGATCTTCGCGGGCAATCCGATCTGCTCGAGCGTCCATCCCTCGGCGACGCGGATCTGGGCCTGCACGAGATCGATCCCCATCACCAGCTCGGTGACGGTGTGCTCGACCTGGATGCGCGGATTCACCTCGATGAAGTAGAAGTCCCCACCCGGCTCGAGCAGGAACTCCACCGTGCCCGCGTTCCGGTAACCCGCGGTCGTCATCAGGTGCTTCGCGGCGGCGCAGATCTTTGCCCGGATGGCGGGATCGAGGCCGACAGCCGGCGCGACCTCGACGACCTTCTGGTGACGCCGCTGGATGGAGCAATCCCGCTCCCAGAGGTGCTCGACCCGGCCGTGGGCGTCGGCGAGGATTTGTACCTCGATGTGGCGCGGGTCGCGCACGAGCTTCTCGACGTAGAGATCGCCGCGGCCGAACGCGGTCGTCGCCTCGCGGCGGGCCACGGGAAGCACCTGCCGGAGCTCGGCCGGGTCGCGAGCCACACGCATGCCCCGGCCGCCGCCACCGGCCGCAGCCTTCACCATCACAGGGAAGCCGATCCGCTCGGCGAACGCCAAGGCTTCCTGGTCGTCCACGGGCTCCGGTGTACCCGGCACGACCGCCAGGCCCGCGCGCTCGGCGAGCTTCCGCGCGCGGATCTTGTCGCCGAACAGGTCCAGCTGCTCCGGCGGCGGGCCGATGAAGACCATGCCCGCCTCGGCGCACCGGCGCGCGAAGTCCGCGTTCTCGGACAGGAATCCGTAGCCGGGGTGGATCGCGTCCACCCCCTTCTCGACGGCCAGCGCGACGATCGATTCGATGTCGAGATAGGCGGCCACGGGGCCGAGCTTCGAGGGCAGCAAGTACGCCTCGTCGGCCTTGTAGCGATGCAGGGCGAGCGCGTCCTCCTCGCTGTACACCGCCACGGTACGCTTGCCGAGTTCGGTGCACGCACGAAAGACGCGAATGGCGATCTCGCCACGGTTTGCCGCCAGCACGCGCTCGAAGCCTTTCACGGCGGGAATCCTAACCGCCGTGCCGTGGCGGTTCTAGGGAAGCGGGAGCTAGTTTGCCGAGAGGCGAGCGGCTTCGGCTGCACCGTGCCACAACACTCCCATGGAGGGGCCTCATGAGCCGACACACTTCGCGCGGTCTGCGACGCGCCAGCCGGGGCATCCTTCTCCTCGTGGCGTTGCTTCTCGTCGATGGATGTGCTTCGTCAGGGACGGGGGGCGGAGCCGTTCGCGGTGGCGCCAACGTCATCACGCGTGATCAACTCAGCCAGGATGACGAAAACGCGTTCCTCATCGTCCGGCGGCTCCGTCCGGCCTGGCTCCGCCCGCGCAGTCAGCAGACACCCGGAAGGTCGGACCCTGCCTTTGCGCAGGTGTTCCTGGACGACCAGCAGGTCGGGGACGTCGACTACCTCTATCGCATATCAGCGGCCCAAATCGACCGCATCGAGTACATGAGTGCGCTCGACGCGACCACGCGGTACGGCACGGGCTACGCGGGCGGGCTGATCATCGTGAGGACCGTCAACAGCGCGCGCTGACCGGCGTGTCAGTTCCCCGCCCCCAATCCGTGAATGGTCTCGATCAGGATGACCCCGTTCGCGCCATTCGAGTAACCTGACGAGTAACCTGACACGCCCGCCGCGCCCTTGATCACGCGGATACGAGACACGACCTCCGCGGAGATCATGTCCAAGGCGTGGATCGATTTGATGCCGGTCTGCTGACTGTCGATGCGCACGCCATCCACCAACACCATGGGTGCGCCGTCCGACCGGAACGAGTTGACACCACGTATCACGATGGCCGCTCCGTTGGCCAAACCACCCCCCCGCCGCACCGTGACACCCGGTACCTGGTCTTCCAGCAGGTCGAGGGCGCTCTGCCACGGCCGGTCGCTCGGCGACCGACCGGCGATCACCAGGATATGGTCGAGGACGGCAGCCATGGGATCGAGCCGGACCTGCAAGAAGTCCGACGCCGCGATTTCGAGCTGCTCGACGACGTCCACGTATCCGAGCGCCTCGAACTTGACCTCCTGGCTCCCCATAGGAAGGCCCTCGAGCAGGAACTGCCCGGCTTCGTTCGTGAGCGCTTCCACTCGGAGCTCGGGGAGCGGCACGACGGCCATGGCCAATGGCAGGCCGCTCAAGTCGTCAACGATCGTGCCCGCGAAGGAGCCCAACTCCTGCGCTTCCAGGGCGGCGCCCGAGCCGAGGCTCAGCATGAGCCCGAAAAAGCCGACGGATAAAGCCCGCAACCTACGTGTCATCCTTTAACATACCCCGGAGCTACATCCGCGAGCCCATGGCCTCGACGGTGCCCAGTTCATGCCTCATCGGCGCCCCTGGGAGAGGTCCGGGCACGTCGCTCGGAACAACGTCACGTCCGCCGCGCCGAGCGTCGGAGTGCTCGCCGAGCCATCGCCCGTATCATGCTGCGCGCCCATGACGGCATCGCCGCTGGGAAGGTGGCCGAGGCCGAGCGCGTGACCCAGCTCGTGGGCCGCGACCACCTGGAGTTCGTCCTCGCTCGCGAACCGATAGATGCGAATCTCTCGGCTGATGCCGGCGACCCGCCCGCCGATCTTCTGGACCGCCTCACGGTATTCGCCCGACGCGACCGGCGTGGGCGGAAAGTCCCGCGCCAGTCTTTCGCCCAGACGGTTGTGGTCTCGGGCCTCGCGGTTGAACCGCTCCTCCGCATCTCGGATCGCTCCGCTCTCTTCGTCCAGTGCTCGCGCGAGCGCCTCCATCTCCAGCCGCTCCGCCGCGAGCCCGTCCCCGATGGCACCGAGTTCCTGCCCCACCTCGGGCGGCGCTCCGCCCCTCTCGTTCCATGCGCGGACCGCGGCATTGTGGTCGGCGACGCGCTGCTCGAACGCCCGTAGGCGCTCCGCGGAACGCTGGACCGCCTCCGCGTGTCGCGCGGCCGTCGCAGTGAGTTCCACACGCACGGCCTCCGCGCGCTCCCCTGCCGCATCCACCTCAGCCTGCCGACGGATTCGCTGCTGAGTCATCTCCTGGCGCTCGTCGTAGACGAGTCGGACGGGGAAGCCGCCGCCCTCGTCGTGCACGAAGAGCCCTGGGCCGAGGACGTCCTCCCAGAGCGCCGTCGCCTCCAGAACGACCGCGGTCGCCGCCGCGATGTCCATTCCGAACTCGGGGTCGACCCGGGTGACCCGCCAAGCCAGCGGGGCCGCGCAGGGCGCCTCGGATCCGCCCCCAGCGCTCTGCTGGACCGCGTCGGGACGGTCCGCGTCGCCCGTGAGCACCGCTGGACGGTCGAGCGGGCTCCACGCGAGGAACAGGACGAAACCCGAGAGCGGCAGCGCGGCGCCGCTGATGGCGAAACGGGCTCTCATGTCACACCTCCCTCCGCCCGCCCTACGAGGCCGTCGCAGGCATAAAAACGTACGCGGCCGGGTGGATCTCGGACAGGAGACTGACCGTCGCTCGGATGTTGCCCCCGCGGGTTGTGCGGTTCGCGGCAGGCACAGTATCCTACACTGACGCGGGGACGGCCTGCCCGCGTCATCGGGGCGCGAGGGTAAAAGGATTGCGACGTACCCACCTACGCGGTCGACACGCATGAGCGGTCGGGACGGCCGGGGCGTGAGCGCGGGCGAGCGCTTTCGGGCGAGGTGGCAGACGTACGTCAGGCGCGCGACGTTCATCGCCGTCGCGGCGCACGTGACTGCGCTCTTTCTCTCGCCCAGTTGGAGCGGTTCCACGCTTCTCATTCAGCCGCTCGAACCGGGTACCGGGGGTATCCTCCTCCTCGCGGCGTTTGCCGAGCTGCCGGCCGTGCCCTCGGGCGGGCTGCCCGCCGCGGTCTCGATCTTCGGGGACCCGGACGGCACAGGGGCGGTGGCCGGCACCTTGGAGGGCCCCGTGGAGACCGGCGCCGACCCAGGCGCGCTGCGAGACGCCGTCGGGGACCGGCTCCGCCGTGGGCGGCCCATGCTACCGAGCATTGCGGTGCCCACGACCGTGCGCGAGCCCGAGGCGCCGGGCCTGGTGGAAGACGAGCTCGAGCCGGTCGAAGACGACGTTCGTGACATCAAGACCGACGTCACCACCATCGAGCTGGCGGACCTGCCCGCGTCGGACTCGCTCGACCTCGGCCGTCTCACCGGTCTTCGCCCCGAGCTGGCGTTCATGACCGCCTCGGCGTGGGTGCTGATCCGAAACCAGGAGGAGGTCGAGGCGTTCCTGCGTCGCACGTACCGGGAGGGAAGGCTCGACCGGAGCGTGGCGGGAACGGTCAGCGTGACGCTCTGGATCGACCAGAGCGGCTCGGTCGAGTGGGCTGAAGTGAGCCAGTCGAGCGGTCGGATCGACCTCGACGAGGTCGCGCTGGCCCTCTTCAACGAGGTCGCGGACTTCCGCGCCGCCCGGGAACGAGGCGCGACCATTTCTCGATCCGTGACGTTCTCGCTCAACTTCCCGTGGTAGTTCCATGAGGTGGACGGCGGCGACGAGCCGCCTCCTCGCCGTCCTCGCCCTGGCCTCCTGCGCGCCCAGCGTGGTTCCCGCGAGACGTGTCGTCTCTCCCACCGGGATTGTGTACGAGGGGGGAACCCATCCGACCGAGACGCGCCGCTCCCAGACGGCGACGCTCTACCTCCGCCAGAATCGCGTCGACCTGGCGTTGGGTTTGGCCCTCGAGGGCATCGCGGCGGACTCGACGAACCCCATTCATTACTTCCTCGCGGGGGTGGCATCCGTACGGCTCGGCCAATACGGAGCCGCCGACTCCCTGTTCGCCGATGCCGAGTGGATTTATCCCGCCTATGTCCTCGACATTGAGCCGGAGCGCGAAGCCGCATGGGTGCAAGCGTTCAACGCAGGCATCGAGGCGTTCGACGGCGGCGACTGGGAAACCACCATGGAGATCTGGACCCAGGCCACGCGGATCTACGACCTCCGGCCAGAGGCACACCTCAACCTCGCCAGCCTGCTCGGGGCCGACGCGCGCTACGAGGAGGCGATCGACGTGTACCGGCGGGGCCTACGGGGCCTCGAAGGCGTGCCGGTCACACGCGTCTTCCAGGAGGCGGACCTCTCGGACAGGGAGCGAGCGCGGAGCGACATGGAGGAGGGCTTGCTGGCGCTCCTGCTGTCGACGAGCCGCTTCGCGGAGGCGGAACCTCTGTTGCGGGCGCGGCTCGAGCGCGACCCCGCCGACGTCGAGCTGCGCACGGCGCTGGCCGCCGCGGTCGCCGGCCAGGGCCGTCAGGCCGAGGCCGTCGAGATGTACTCGGGGCTGCTTTCCGAGGGAAGTCTCGCGCCGAGCGCGCTCTTCAACTTGGGCGTTCAGCTCTTCGGGTCGGGCGCGTTCGCGCAGGCCGCCGAGTCCTTCCGACGCCTGACCCAGCTCCAGCCCAGCTCGCGCGACGCATGGTTCAACTACGCCAACTCTCTCTTCGCCGCGGAGGCGTGGGAGCCTCTCGCGACAGCCGGGAGCCGGCTCGTAGAGCTGGATCCGTTGGGAGAGAACGCTCAGCTCGTGACCGCCCGCGCGCAGCTCGAGATCGGGGACCGGCCCGCGGCGATCGCGAGCCTGGATCGCGCCGACCGGGCGCCCGTCCACGTGGAAGGACTCCAGATGCAGCGCTCGGCGGCCGCGACTACCGTCTTCGGGCGAGTGGTCGGCAATGCAGCCGAGCCGGGCACGCCTCTCGCGCTCCGCTTCACCTTCTTCGGGGACGCCGGAGAGCCCGTGGCTGCGGACACGCTCACCGTGTCCGCACCGCCCCCCGAAGGGAGCGAGAGCTTCGAGGTAAGAGTCGATCGGGCGGCAGTGGCCTACCGCTACGAGCTGCTTCCCTAGCGTCGTAGTTCGCGCGACAAGAAGAAAGCGGACCCGGGGCCTTCGGCCCCGGGTCCGCTCAACTCCCGTCCCAATGCTCTACTAGAAGAATGCTCTACTAGAAGACTGGCCGCTCCGACACGTCGGCCGCCTGGGACGCCAACGCCGCCACGCAACCGCTGCCGCGAAGCGCAATGTTCAACGGCTGGAAGTTCACGTTCCGCTCGTACTCGTCGGTCGGGAACGCCAGCCGCACGCCACCCTGCAGGCGATAGACACCCGCCGACGTGAAGCCCTGGAACCTCGGGAACCACATGAGGTCCGTGTTCTGGATCTTCCACTGCCACCAGCGGCCCGACTCACTGTAGAACTCCCGCCGTGCCTCCTCGAGGATCACGACCCGCATCTCGGCCTGGTCGTTCGCACCCGAGATCGAGGCGTCGTCCGTGCCGTTCGTGAGAGCGGTGTTCAGCGCGCCGGAGATGTTCGGCACGCAAGCCGCCGACACCGGCGTGCATGCGGCAGCACCGGGCCGCATGTTGTTGATGAGCGCGATGGCCGCGCCCTGATTGTTGCTCACCTCGTTCTCGAAGCGCGCGCGGATCAGCGTCAGCTCACGCCACGTCACGAGCGGAATGTCGTTCTCGACCGCCGAGAACTTGGTGGGCACCTCACGCTTCGCGGGACCCTGGATCGACTTATAGAGGTGCGTGATCCTGGGGTCCTGGACCGAGCCGTTGTTCAGCGATACCGCCGCCTCAGCCGGACTCGCGGTCGCCGGGCTGCGGATCTCCTGCGCCCACCGGACCGGCGTGTTGGTCGCCTCGAGCGTCCGGCCGTCCGGCTGGATCCCGAGGAAGATGTAGCCCGTGAACGGAATCGTGGCGGGCCAGAGCGCACCCGTCGCAGGGTTCGTATTCCGCGTCGCCCCGTTCCAGTACGTGTTGATTCCGAGCATGCCGGAGAACGCCGCGGCGGTGCCGGAGTCGTAGACCTTGTTCCGGCGCTGGGAGCCCGACTCGCGGGTGGCGTTGAATGTGAACGCCGGGCTCGAGCCGAGCACGGTCACGGCGTCCGCGTTGGCTCCCGCGAGATCGCCCGCCGCCAGGCGAACCTGGGCTCGCAGAGCGATGACCGTGTTCGTCGGACTCGCGCCCGTCCCCGTCGTGGAGCCGTTCGGCATCGCAAACGTGCCGGCGAGCCCGATGTGCGGGAGCGCCTCGACCGTAAGCCACCGCTCGGCGAGCGCCAGGAACTGGGGTCCCGTGATCAGCTTCCCCTGGTCGAGCGCACCCTCACAGTAGAACTGCCCGAAGTGCGAGAGGCTCGCGCCCATGTAGATGGCCGAAATGGCCGCGAGTCGCTCCCCGACTCCGGGGAGCTGGGCAATCCAACCGTCGTCGACGAGCCGGTCGTAGACTCCCTTGACCTCACTCGACCCACCGTAGTTGCCGAGCCTGGCGGGGTTGGTCGACACCATCTGTCGCGTGCCCATGATCTGGTCGAACCAGGCTCCGCTCGACTGACTTCCGTCGCAGCTGCCCGTGGGTCCGCTTCCGAGGTACACGTGCGCTCCACCGGCCACACCGGCGACCGATTCGAACACGTCCTCGTGGCCCAGCGCGATCCAGGACATCGAAGACATGCCGCACTCGAACAGCGCCTGCACCGAGTTCACCTGGATCTGGGCCGATGTAACGTCTTGGATCGCCGCATCCGTGAGGATGTGCGGCAGCTCCACCTCGAGCAGGCTGTCGCAGGCGCCAAGTGCGCCCACCGACACGCCGAGCACGAGGCTGCAAGCCGCCTTCCTCGCGATGCCCCTGGAACGATTTCCGTGTCGCATTGTCTTCATCGTCCTGTCGAAGTTCTCGTGGATGGTTCCGCGGACCCGGCGTCCGGCGGCGTGGAGGTACTCATTCTCCGCGCCGCCGGACCGGGTCACGAACGGTCGCTCAGAAGGTGACCCGCAGGGTCAAGTTGACACTCGACAACGGTGGCTGAGCATAGAAGTTGCCGCCGCCGCTGAGCGAGTTCGGATTCCCCATCTCGGGGTCCGTGATCACCTGACCGTAAATCCGCTTCTGTGCCTGCCAGATCGTGAAAACGTTGCGCGCGGAGAACGCGAGCGACGCGCGCGAGGCCCCGGTCACCGCGATGAGAGACTCCGGCAGGTTGTAGCGAACGCCGACCTCGCGGATCTTCCAGAAGTCCTGGTCGAACAGGCAATTGTAGAAGCTGCATCCCGTTCCCATGGCGATATCGCCGGCCACCCAAGCCGCATCGTCCTGCACGCGGGAAACCGCCGAGTTGCGGTAGTTGTGACCCCACAAGTGGCCGCTGTCGTCACCGACGCGGCCATACTGGCCCTCGGCCATGGCGAACACCGACAGCTCACCATCGAGCATGGTGATCCGCGGCGACACGCTGAACGTGTGCGTGGCGAAGCCACGACCGGCGTAGATGTTCTGGTCCACGAAGCCCGGGGCACCGCACTGGCCGAGTACGCCACCTGGGTAACGGGAGTACCGGTTCACATTGGGGTCGGTGAGACCGCCAGGTGCCGAGGTCACTCCCTGGTCGCAGTAGGCATAGAGCAGCCGACCGAACGCGTTCTGGCCCCAGCGGCAGTTCGTGCCCGCCGCATACAGCGCCGTCGTGCAGTTAGCCAGCGCCGGATCGAACGCGGCGTTCACCACCAAGTCCTGGTTCGTGCGGTTCGGGAACGGATAGCCCTGCCGAATGCTGGTGCTCCCGGAGAAGCACTTTTCGGTTCCCGACGAGGAGGAGCACAGGCTCTTGATCTCGTTATCGGTGTGGTCGGCCCCGAGATCGAGGTCGAACGAGATCAGGTCGTTCTCATACACGCGAGCGGTCAGCGAGGCCTCCCAGCCCCAGTTGTTGATCTGGCCGATGTTCGTGTCCACCGCGCCCGGGAAACCCGTGCTCGACAGGTTCGCGATGCCGAGCAGGGACTGCTTGTTCTGCCGCTGATAGTGCGTGAACTCGCCGGACAGACGGTCGTCGAACAGAGCGATGTCGAAGCCGAGCTCGAGCTCCGTGCTAATCTCAGGCTCCACGGAGGTGTTGCCCGGTGCCGCCGCGCGAATGGCCGACGCACCGCCCGCTCCCGGGACCACCGCGTACACGTTGTACTGCGCCACCGCCGACGGCTGCCGTCCCGCCTTGCCCCACGCGCTGCGGAAGCGCAGCGAGTTGACCGCTTCGAGGGACCAGAAGCTCTCGTCCGACACCACCCACGTCGCCGCCACCTTCGGGTACTTCTGCGCCGGCGCGCTCTTGCCGAACGTCGAGTTGTCGTCGAAGCGGACAGCAGCGGTCAGGAAGATGCGGTCCGCGAAGTTGATCTCTTCCTGGACGTAGAAGCCCAGCGACCTGTTATCCACTCGCGAATAGCCCGTGGAGATGTTGGCCTGTGCGATCTGGTTGATCGTCGAGGACGTGAACGACGCGAACCCCTGACCGCTGTTCGAGAAGTTGTCCTGCACCCTGCGGTAGTACTGCGCGCCTACCGACGTATTGAAGCCAAACGTGTCGTTCGGGCGGAGATTGGCCGTGAGAGCGTAGTCGAAGCTCAGGTTCGAGTTGATCGGACGCTCATACGACATCTCGCCGATGACCGTCTCGGTGTACACCGCGCTCCAGGAGGCCGGCGCGCACGTCGCAGGCCTGCCGAGCGCGACACGCTCTGCCGAGGCGCAGTAGTCGACCAGCCAAGTCGGCACGATGCCGTCCTCGCGGTAGAACAAGTTCCGGTTGGTGTCCCAGCCTTGGTCGAGGCCCGTGACAACGCGCTGCGAGACCGACGCGGTCATGCCACCGAGGTTGAAGTCGCCCGAGCTGTAGTTCAGCGTCGCCGACCCAGTGAACCGCTGATAGTGACGCGTCGCCACGACATCCTCAGCGATGTCGGACGGGACGTGCTCCTGGAAGCCACCCAGACGCGGGTTCGGGGCGCAGCCCGAGCCCGTGCATACGCCGGCGGTGCCGAAGGGGTTGTTGCGGTCCAGGTAGAAGCCGTTCGACCACACCAGGTCCTGCCACTCGGCGCCGTCGGAGACGGTGGCGGATCCGAAGGTCGTCATGCCATCTACGTATCCAGTGGAGACATCAAGGTTGACGTGGTCGCCGAACGCCACGCCCACGTTACCGCGGAGACGGAACGTCTTGTCCGTGTTGTAGAACACGAAGCCCGTCTCGTCGTCCCAGTTCGCCGACAGGAAGTACCGGAGAGCCTGCGCCCCGCCGCGCACGTCCAGGTTGTAGCTCTGGGTCGGCCCGTTCGAGTAGATGCGGGGGGTCTCCCAGGCACCGCCGTTACCGTAGCCAGCGGCGATGTACTTGTTCCCCTCCTCGTACATGTTGTAGGGCGCGAGCTGAGATCTGTCCGTGCAGGCCACGCCGATCGTCGAGCTCGGGGTCGGCTGCGTCGGGCAGTAGTACATCGTGCCGAGACGCCCCGCCGGGTCGATCATGAAGTTCTGACCCTGCCGGATCGAGATGTTGAACTCCGGAGCACCCTCACGACCCTTCTTCGTGATGATTTGGATCACGCCGGCCGTCGCTTCCGTGCCGTAGAGGCTCGCAGCCGCCGGCCCCTTGAGGATCTCGATGCTCTCGATGTCTTCGGGGTTGAAGTCGTCTAGCGTGTTCGCTTCGTCGCCGCTGCCGATCGTCGGGCCGGCGCTCGCGTCGTTATTCACGCGCACGCCGTCCACGATGATGATCGGGTTCGTTCCGAGGTTGAAGCTCGAGACGCCGCGGATCCTGAGCGGCGAACCCGTGCCCACCGTCCCGTTCATCACGTTGAACTGGAGGCCGGGGGTACGGCCCGCGAGCAGGTCCTGCATGCCCGAGATCGCCACGGCCTGCGTGGCGGCGGACACGTCGACCGACGTCACCGCGTTGCCGATGGCGCGACGCTGCGTGCCACCCGGTGTGCCGGTGATGATGATCTCGTCGAGCGCGAGGGCCTCTTCCGTGATGCGGAAGTCCAGCACGGCCGTCTGGCCGGCGGCCACCGTCACGTTCTGCGATACCTGCCGGTATCCGATCCGCTGCACCGTCACGCTCCGTGGGCCCGCGGGGACGTTCTGGAGGACGTACGCCCCGTTCTGCTGGGTCAGCACGCCGATGTCCAGGTCAGCAACGAAAACCTGGGCTGCGGGAATGGGTTGGCCGGAACCGCCGTCGACCACCCGTCCGGCTACCGAGCCGGTCTGGGCCGCGAGCCCACCGGGCGCCGCGAGCAGCGTAATCGCTGCCACCGTCCAGAGCGCTCGCGTCAAGCGCGAACGAACGAGCTTGTCCATATGCCCCTCCCAATAAGTCGCGTGGCCGGTTGCCAAAACGGGCGCCGACAGACCGCGCGGCCCCCGAGTGCAGAGCAGAGTAGTGCGCCGGTCTGTGCAAGCGCAAGTGGAGGCTACCCTACTAGGTGCCCCTCGCGGCGGTCGTCCCGTTCCGCCCCACAACGTTCCCATGACCCGGAGGCCGCCAAAGCGTGTTCGTCTTGCCCCGGCGCTGGATTTAGGGCTCGCGTCGATCGGGACACGCCCTGCCCTTCCCTCCCGACCCGCGCGGATACCGTGATGTATGGCTCCACTCTCCCGGCGTGGGACCCCCGAGACCGTCGGCGTCGCACGAGTTGGCACCTTTCCTGCGTTGACCCCTTGCCGACTGAACACCACACCCTGGGGGGAGTCCTAGCATGGGCACGATGAGAGGGAACTGGAGGGGGCTCGGCATCCTGTCCGCGCTGAGCCTTGCAGGCGCGGCCGGCGCCTGCAAGACGGTCAGCCCCGACGAGCTCGACGTGAGCCTCGCGGCGCTGCGTGACGAGATAACTCAGCAGATGCGGTCGGGGGACCAGGCGGTCTCCCAACAGCTCGGCGGCCGAATCGGAACGGTCGAGCAGCGGACGGCAGCGCTCGAGACCGACCTCGGGCAGCTGGAGCAGGACTTCGAAGTCACGATCACGCGGCTGGAGAATCAGCTGCGCTTCGACGTCCCGGTCTACTTCGCGTTCAACGACGCGACGGTGGAGAAGGAAGACCAGGCGCTGCTCGACCGCTTCAGGGCCGTGGCTCAGGAGTACTATCCCCAGGCGCTGATCACGGTGGAGGGGTTCACCGATCCCGCCGGCAGCGCGGAGTTCAACATGGCCCTCGGGCTTCGCCGCGCAGGAGCCGTCCGCGAGTACCTGGTGGGCACGGGAGTGACCGCGGATCGCATCCGCGCCATCAGTTACGGCGAGGACACGAAGCGGCTCGTCGCGCCCACGGGGACGGGCCCGGGCATGGCGGGCTGGGAGAACCGGAGGGTCGTGCTCGTCATCGACCACGACGGTCAGGCTCCCGCGATGCCGACGATCGCCGACGACGCGACCGAGTAGTCCGAGTCGTCCGCAGGAACGTAGGACCGGGCCCGGGGCGGCGAGAGCCGTCTCGGGCCCGTCGTTGTCCGGCACCGGCTCGGTTTCATCAGTATCAGTAGAGGTAGCCCAACCCGATGTAGACGGAGAGGTCCGACTCGGACGACCTGCCCGCGTCGACGGACGCGACGAAGTTCTCGCCCATCCCGAGGTGCACGCCGCCGCCGTAGCCCCGGTGGAGGTCGCTGAACAACTCGTCGAACCGCACGCCGCCCATCCACACCCGACCCTGATCGAGGAACGCCGACAGGGCGATGTGGAAGGAACGGCCGGCCGCCTCGAAGTCCGTGGCGCGCCACCTCAGCTCCGAGTTCCAGACGAGCATGCCTCGACCCACGAAGCGGTTCTTGGGCAACCCGCGAACGGTCCTCGAGCCGCCCAATCCCTCGGCGGGCTTGAGGGACATCTCGACGCGCTGGAGCTCGTGGAGAGGCGCGCCCGCGCTCGTTCCCTGAAGGACGTAACGGTGCGCGAACACGACCCGGTCCGTGACGGAGTAGTACCTCCGGTCCGCGAAGGTGACGCGGGTGAAGCCTCGGTCCGCGCCCAGGCTCCGGTCGGCGCGCTGTAGCAAGATTTCAGTCCAGACCCCCCGCCGCGGCGCGGACTCACGATCACGGGTATCCCATACGACTCCCCCGCGCAGGTAGTTGGTCCAGTAGGTCCGCTCGGTGGCACCGACATCGACGGCGTATACGGTGCTGCCGAGTTGCTCGGGAACCGGTGTGATGCGCGTGCTCACCAGGCCACCGCCGAAGAGCACTTTCAGCCGCAGGCCCGCGATGGGGCGTTGCAGATTGAAGAGAAGGCTCCGTCGGTGGCGGCCGAAGTCGTAGTAATGCGGATCCGGCCCATCCGGATCCTCGCGCCCTGGGTCGTAGACCGAGGCGTTTCCCAGCCCGTAGTAGGGGGTGGCGATCCGGCGCTCATCGCCTAGGTCAACGTCCATGCGCCATCCTCCGGGGAGCAGGTGCGGCGCATCGAAGAAGAGCGTCAGGTCCCGGCGCCCCCGGGTCGTGAAGAAGATCTTCGGCTGGAGCGTCCAGACGTACGGGGCGAAGTCACCGCTCCGGTAGCGGTACAGCTCGGCCAGCACTCCGTAGCCGAACCCTTCGTCCGAGTCGAAGTTGACGGCAGGCAGGCCCGAGACCTCGAGGGACTCCGTCGGCCCCGACTGTGCCGACGCCGCGATCGGCGGAGCGAGCGCCCACACCAAGGCGAAGAGCGGCACGCTTCGTCCGACCGAAGTGCGAGTCATGCTGCCGCCTTCCCGGTGAACTGGATGGGTGGGCCTCCAATCCTAGCGGAGGGACGCTTCGGATCGATACGCCGGCGCCCGAGCGCGGTCACTACCGAACCGTCCCCGATGCGGCCATCCTTTCGCGCATGACCCTTCTCGTGGTGGCTCTGGGCGGCGCGACCGGTGCGCTCGCCAGGTACCTCCTGTCCGGGTGGGTGCAGGCGACGAGCGGAGGATCGTTTCCGTGGGGGACGCTGCTCGTGAACGCGTCCGGCTGCCTCGCGCTCGGCTTCGTCGCCGTGTGGCTGCAGACGCTCGTCTCTGCGGCCGGGCTCCGCGAGCTCATCATCATCGGATTCCTCGGATCCTTCACCACGTTCAGCGCGTTCAGCTACGAGGCGCTCACGCTCCTTCGCGCCGGAGAATGGTGGCGAGCCGGAGGCTATACGCTCGGCTCGGTGGCGATCGGGATCCTCGCGGTGGCGCTCGGCGTCGCGCTGGCCGGCTGGATCTTCCAGCGGCCTGCCTGAAAGCGTTACGCCTAGGAGCAGTCGCTCGTGAGTGCGTCCGGCCCGGGATCCTGCGCGGTGGGATCGCCCACGAGGCCGACGAACAAGATCGTCCCGGAGAGCCTCTCGCGGATCGCGAACACGAATGGACGATCGGCGACGAAGCCGTTGAACGACACTCGACCGACGCCCACCGCGGTGACCGCGGCGGCCCGCGTGCCGCGCTCGTCGACCTCGATGAACGTCTTCTGCCGCACGAAGTCGATGCAGAGCTGGTCGCCGATCGGCGACATGCGCGTGAAGTCCGCGCCCGGCTTGAACGCCGGGTCCATGCCCATGGCCTGGAGCGCGTCGTTCAAAAACGCGTCGTAGGTCAGCGTGAACTTTGGGATCGAGAGCAGGTCGAGATCCCTGGGGGCGAGCCCCGCGGTGAGCGCGTCCCACGCGCCCGCGTCGAGCGTGGCCAAGAAGTCGCGCGCACTCGTGCCCGGGTGCGGTAGCACGAGCACCATCGAGAACGCCTGCCCGCCGTAGGGTAGCTCCACCGCGGCGTAGGTCGCTCCGAACCCGACGGGCATCTCCACGTCGGTGAACGACATCATGTCGACGTTCACGGTGCTCGCGTTCTCACGCGTGAACGACTGCGTGCGTGTATCCTGTGGATCGAACTGTGTGGTCCAGGCGCCGTCGAAGTAGATCGCGTTCACCAGGAGCATCACGAGCGCGGGGTCGAGTTGCTCGACAATCGTGTCGATCAGCCCGTCGGTGTGGCCCTCCACCCACGCGTTGATCGCCGCGAGCGTGGCCGGATCGGCGAAGTCTCTCGACTCCGAGCTGGCGTCGAACGCGGCCGCGACCGCGTCGAAGAACGCCTGGTGGAACGGCACGCCTTCGTTGGCCCAAATCGCGTTGGCGATCTCGAAGCGGACGTTGGGGTCGAGATCCGTGAGCAAGTCGATGAGGCCGCGATAGGAGGCGTTGATCTCGGCCTGCGTGAGGGAGCCGAAGCCCAAGGCGCCGCGCATCGCGTCGAAGGTGGCTCCGTCCGCGCCGTTGAGCGTCATGCCGAGCGCCATGGAAGCGCTCAGCGGCGAGAGCACCACGTTGGGGCGCGTGTCGGCCGCGGCCACGCGCGCGGCGAGATCGAGCCCGAAGACGTTCGAGGCCGCGATGACGGCCTGCTCACTCGTCGTGAGCGCGCGCGGAAGCTCGGTGATCTGCTCGACCCCGGGTCCGACGGCGTCGCTGCATGCGGCAACGACGAGCGCGGCCGCCAGCAGCGAGGAGCGCGTTGGTCGGGTCGGCATGGGCGGCTGGGTTCGGGGTGGGCTCGAACTGGCTACCCCTAGAACGCGCCGCCCGCCCCGTTCGTGACTGGCGGCGAGGTTACCGAGCCGGTGAGCGGCTCGGGGCCGATCGGCCCCGAGCGATCGGCATGGTCGCTGCAGGACTTGAACCTGCGACCCCCACGATGTGAACGTGGTGCTCTACCAGCTGAGCTAAGCGACCTCGACGAGGCGCAACGCGCATACCCCCACGGGGACTCGAACCCCGGTCTACGCCGTGAGAGGGCGTTATCCTAGGCCACTAGACGATGAGGGCATCTCCACTCCCGGTGGCAGGAAGGGGAGCAATCTTAAAGAGGCGTTGTCTCAAGCGTCAACCCTCAACGACTTGGCCCCCCGGCGTGTCATTGGTCGGGTGGAGCGGCACGATCCCACCACAACGGGGCGACAGAGAATGGCAGGGACGCGAACGATCGAGAAGCTCGACACCGAATCGATCCGAGGCTGGCTCGCTTCCCATAAGGGATGGAAGCGACAGGCGAACAAGCTCACGAAGGACTTCGCGTTTTCGTCGTTCCGGGACTCGGTCGTATTCGTGAACCGCGTCGCGTCGGTCGCCGACAGCCACAACCACCACCCGGACATCGACGTCCGCTACTCCACGGTGACCGTGGCGGTCACCACGCACGATGCCGGCGGTATCACGGCCAAGGATTTCGCCCTCGCCGAGGAGATCGACTTCTCCACGTCGCGGGCCGAGTAAGGGCGCGACCCTACGCGGGCGTGATGTCGAGGACGTCGGTGAGCGTCTCCAAGAAGTAGTCGGGCCGCTCGGCCTCGAGCGCCTGTCGGGCGAAGGCACCCCAAGGCGCTGCGGCGGTCCGAGTGCCCGCGGCGCGGCCGGCGCGTAGGTCGAAGGGCGAATCCCCGACGAAGAGAACGTCTGCGGGCGACTCGTCGAGACCGAGAGCGGACAGCGCGTAGTGTACGGCCTCCGGATCCGGCTTACCCCGTTGGACGTGATCGCACGACACGACGAGCTCCACGTCGGCCGAGAGCCCGCACACCTCGATCGTGCGGCGCGCGACCTCGTCTCGCTTGCTGGTCACCACCGCAACGCGCGACCCTCGCGCTTTCAGGCCCTTGAGAACTTCCGCCGCCCCTGGAAAGGGCTTGACCATCTCATCGTGCACGCGCCGTTGGAACGTGGTGTAGGTGTCGAGCATGGCTGCCGCCTCGGCCGCGCTCTGCGCGAAATCCATGAGCTGGACTCGGAGCGGTGTGCCGAGCGTCGCCAGCCAGCGCTCGTCCGGCGGCGCCTCGCCCAAGTGCGTTCGCATCGTGTGGCGGTAGCTCATGAGAATGAGCTCGACCGTGTCCGCCAACGTGCCGTCGAGGTCGAAGAAGACGCCTCCCCACACGCGCGAACCCGTCAATGTCGCGTGACCGTCGTGCCGGTTCGCTCCAGGAAGTCGACCACGAGGTAGAAGACTTCGTCGTGGCGCAGGAGGCCCTGGTGGGTCGGGCAGCAGACCGTGTGATCCTCGACCCCGGGGAGCGTGGCGCTCTCGCCAGGCACGACGCGTGTGTCGATCGGCGTGCGGATGGTCAGGGCCTCGATCCCGGCGGGAAGCGCGGGGCCGTGGTTCAGTGCTGCCAAGAACTCACTCTCCGGCATCATCTCCTCGCGGCCCTCGCCCCATGCGAGGTGGGCGGTGAGCGTGCCGCGGTGCGGAGAAGCGAGGAAGACGGCGCGGCGGACAGGCGCTCCCTCTCGCGTCTTCAGATACCAGCGGGTGGCGAGCCCTCCCATGGAGTGCGCGACGATGTCGACATCGGTCGCGCCGGTCTCCGCGAGCACCGTCGCCACGAGCGAGTCGACCTCCTCGGCGTGGTCGCGGTTGCTCCCCGTGGGGTCGCGGAACGTGAGCGTCTCTACATGCGACCAGCCCGCGGCCAGAAGCCGAATCCTGAGCGCCGCCAGCTCTCTCGCCGTGTCGAACCAACCCGGCACGAGCAGGACGGGAACGTCGGTGCGCGCCGGCGTCGGCGGCGTGGGCGCGCCAGCCGCGCCGGCCACCACGGCCAGCGGCAGCGCGACAGGAGCCGCGCCCGCCACTGCGACCCAAGCGACCACGGCGACGACCACGGACAGGACGCTCCGTCTCACGCCGGCGCTGCGATCGCTTTCACGAGAGCCTCCACCGCATAGTCGGCCTGTTCGTCGGTCAATGCGACCGAAGGAGTCAGTTCGACGACCTGCCCCACGTCTCCGGCGGGGAGCACGATCACGCCCTCACGGAGGGCCGCTACTGCCACCCGCGCGGCAGCTCCCGCCGGCAGCGCGCTCCGGTCACCCGATACGAGCTCGATACCGAGCAGGAGCCCGAGGCCGCGCACTTCCCCTACACCGGGTACGCCTGAAAGTCGCGTCGCCAGGCGCGTCCGGAGGCTCTCGCCGAGCGCCTCCGCCCGCGTGAGCACGGACTCCGGGCCGTAGCGGTCGAGAGCGGCGAGCGCGGCGGCGCAGGCGAGCGGGTGGCCGAGGAACGTGCTGGTGTGCACCGCCTCACCGTCGCTCTCGGGCCAGGCGTCCATGACGGCGCGACGTCCTACACAAGCGGAGAGCGGCAGCCCGGCGCCCAGAGCCTTGCCGACGCACACGAGGTCGGGCTTGAGCCCCACGCGCGTGGAGGCGAGCATGGCGCCGCAGCGCCCCATCCCCGTCAGGATCTCGTCGGCGATGACGAGTGCGCCAGCCTCCGCCGCGAGCGCCGACACTTCAGCCATAAAGCCCGCGGGAGCCACGCGCGCGCCGGCCCTCCCCTGCACCGGCTCCACGATCACCGCCCCGATCGGGTCGCCGTTGGGCGCGCCGTCCCTGAGCGCCCGCCGCACGAACTCGAGCGCCAGAGTCATGCTCGTGGCGCCGCGCGGGCCCGCCAGCGGATACGGCGCGAAGGCCACGCCCCGGTAGAGTCGTCGGACGAAGGGGCGTCTGAACGTCGAGCGCGCGGTCGTCGCGAGCGACCCCATGGTGAGGCCGTGATAGCCGCCCTCGAACGCGAGCACGCCAGGGTGACCCGTCGCGAGCTGCGCCGTCTTGAGCGCGATCTCCACGGCCTCCGAACCGGTAGACGCGAGCACCGCGCGGGCGTCGGGCCAGGGGCTCAGATCGCGGAGTCGCTCCAGCAGCTCGACGCGGATGCTCGGAGGGTGGACGTCGCCCATGCCGTGCGTGAGACGGAGCGCCTGGTCCGCGATCGCCGCCGACACGGCGGGGTGCGAGTGCCCTAGCAGCGCCACCCCGAACCCCGCGCACAGGTCGACGTAGACGTTGCCGTCCGCGTCGCGGACGTTGGCGCCCGCCGCCGACTCCCAGAAGATCGGCCAGTCGTCGGCCAGGTGCGTCACGTTGCGCGACTCGACGGCGCGGAGCCTGTCGGCCAGCGCCCTGGACGCCGGGCCCGGTGGCGGAATCCGCAGATCCGGGAGGCGTGACCCGAACGTCACGGAGGCGTGAGCTGCGGTGCCGCGGGCATCCCCATGATGTGGTATCCCTTGTCGACGTGCAGCGTCTCGCCGGTGATGCCCGACCCGAGCGATGAGCAGAGGAACGCGGCCGCCCACCCCACCTCGTCGGCGGTATTCGCCTCCGGGAGCGCGGCGTTCTCGCGGTAGTAGTCGACCATCTTCTCGATCGTGCCGATCGCCTTCGCCGCGCGGCTCGCGAGCGGCCCCGCGCTGATGGTGTTCACGCGCATGCCGAACTTCCGGCCGGCCTCGTACGCAAGCGTGCGCGTGTCGCTCTCGAGCGCGGACTTGGCCGAGCTCATGCCACCGCCGTAGCCAGGGACGACGCGCTCCGCGGCGAGGTACGAGAGCGATACGAGGGACGCCCCCGGGCGCACGAGCGGCCCGAGCCGCTGCACCATGCTCACCATCGAGTACGCACTCGCGCTGACGGCCGCAAGGTATCCGCCTCGACTGGTCTCCAGGAGCGGTCGCTGCACCTCCGGCCCGTTCGCGAGCGAGTGCACGATGACGTCGAGGCACGGCGTGCCGTAGTCCGCACGCAACTGATCGGCGACCTCTTGGATGGTGTACCCCGTGAGCTCGATGTACCGCTTGTCGGTCCTTACGTCCTCCGGGACGTCTGCCTGCGTGTCGAACACGGCATCGAACGGATAGATCTTCTCGATCTCGATCTGGCCACCGCCCGGGAGCGACCTATCGAGCTTCCCGCGCTCCAGACTCTTGGTGAAGATGCGCAACACGGGCGGCCACGTGCCGACGCAGATGGACGCGCCTGCCTGCGCCAACGCGCGGACGATGGCCCATCCATATCCCCTGTCGTCGGCGACGCCCGCGACGAAGGCGCGCTTGCCCGAGAGGTCGATCGGCAACATGAAGGTAAAGCTACCGGGCCCCCGCCGAGCCGCCTACCCCGCCCGTTCGCGCGGTCCGATGCGCCCAGACACCCAGAACAGGATCCCCGCGGTCGCCGCCAGCGCCGCGACCGCGCCGAGCGCGCCACCCCGCTCCACCCCCCAGTACCAGAGCGGGAGGATGAACGCGAGCGCCCCCGCGCCCATGAGGGCCCGCAACCCCGCACCGTTCGCGTAGACAAAGGCCGCGACGCCCACGCCACCCACGAGCAGGAGCGGAAGCTCCGCAGGCCCGTCGAGTGCCTCCAGTGCCGTGAAGAACCCGAGGCCGATCCAGGCGAGTAGCAGACAGGCGAGCACGCCCCCGAGCCATTCCCGGCGCAGGGTCGCCGGACCCCACTCCATGCCCCACACAGCGAGCGCGGCGGTCATCACCAGCCAGGCGTCGAGCGGCCAGACCGCGGCCTCCCGGAGGCTGAGGGGCCCGAGGCCGGTGAGCGTCACCAGGACGAAGCCCGCGACCATCGCCATCACGAACGCATTCACCGCCCACGGGTGACGCTCGCCCGCCGGGTCTCGCGCGAGCGAGCGCGCCAGGACGAGGATCGCCACCCCCAGGACTGCATCCAACACCCATACGGTCTCGTCGCCGGACAGGTGCACCGCGCGATCGAGGAAGACGGCGAGGAACGCCATGCCCATCGCCAGGTGGACGGCGGGCATCACGACGTTGCGGCGCATCGCGCGGGGCGTGAGCACGATGGGAACGATGAGCGACAGGATCCCGGCCACGAGCCCACCGCTGGTGGCGTCCGCCCACGCGTTTTCGGAGTAGATGAACGCGGTGAGCAGCAGGCCGAGGCCCGAGGTTTGTAGGAGATACGCGGCCGGACGCCAACGCTGGGTGCGTCCCTCGAGGCTCACCCCCAGCACCACCACCGCCACCCCCGCCGCTGCGAGGAGGAACGAGCGGGCACCGCTGCCGAGGAGCGGCCATGCCCAGTCGACGAAGACGCCCGCCGCAATGAGAAGGACCGCACCCCCGGTGGCCGCGAGTACATACTGCGAGAGACGGCGGGTGCCTGCGCTCGCCTCCTTGGTCACGTCGGCGCGCAGCTTGCCCGCTACGACTCCGTCGATCAGGCCGTCGCGTTCCCACCGATCGATCGCGGCGTGGAGGGCCTCCGCGTCCCGGCTCACGACGGCTTCCTCGCCAACCACTTCCTGAACTGCTTCGCCGAACGCGTGTTCAGCACGTCCTTCGGCTCGAGCCACGCGCGGCCCGCCTGGTCGACCCCGAAGCGCATGTCGGAGAGGCCCGCTGGGGAGTGCGCATCTGTGCTGATGACCACCGGCACGCCGAGCTCCTTGGCCCTGTGCACGTGCGCGTCGCTCAGGTCGAGGCGGCGCGGGTTCGCGTTCAGCTCCACCGCCACCGACAGCTCGGCCGCGGCCTCGAGGACGGCCTCGACGTCAAGCGCGAACGGCTCGCGCTTGTTGAGCTGGCGGCCGGTGGGATGTGCGAGGATGTCCACCGCCGGGTGGTTCATCGCCCGCAGGACTCGATCGGTCATGGTCTTCCTGTCCTGATCCATGAAGGAGTGGACCGAGATCACGACGATGTCCAGCTCCTCGAGGATGTCGTCGGGCAGGTCGAGCGTGCCGTCCTTGAGGATGTCGACCTCGGCGCTTCGCAGGATCTCGATCTCGGGCACACGCTCGCGCACCTGGTCGATCTCCTTCCATTGCTCGCGCGCGCGCTTCGGGTCCAGTCCCGCGAGCATCGCCATCGCCTGGCTGTGATCGGTGATCGCGAAGTACTCGTACCCGAGGTCCGCGCACGCCCGGGCCATCTCCTCGATCGAGGCCTTCCCGTCGCTCCAGGTGGAGTGCATCTGGAGATCGCCGCGCATGTCGTCGAGCTCCACGAGCCGAGGCAGCTTACCCGCGAGAGAGGCCTCGACCTCGCCGCGATTCTCGCGCAGCTCCGGCGGGACCCAGGCCATCCCCAGTGCCTTGTACACGGACTCCTCCGTCTTCCCCGCGAGGCGCTCGCCTCCCTCCTTCTCCAGTTCGTCCGGGTCGGCGCCCTCGGGCACGCGGAAGACACCCCACTCGTTCACGCGCAGACCCTCCCGCACCGACCGCGTGCGGATGGCCACGTTGTGATCCTTGGACCCCGTGAAGTAGACGAGCGCCGCGCCGAACGAGCGCGCGGGCACCACGCGCAGATCCACCTGGAGGCCGGACCCCAGCACGATGCTCCCCTTGGTCGGGCCGGCGGCCTCGGCGCGCGCCGCCCCCTCGAAGGCGACGAAGTGCTCCACGACCGGCGTGCCGTCTCCTTCGCACTGCGCCAGCAGATCGACGTCGCCGATGGTCTCGCGACGTCGCCGGAAGCTGCCGGCGACCTCGACTCGCTTGGCGCCCGGCGCGTGCCGCATGTGCTCGAGCACGCCGGCGATGAGCTGCTCCACCTCGTCGAGGCGGAAGCGGCCGGTGTGCTTGCGGTGGTCGCCGATGGCGTGGCGCAGCTTCTCCACACTCTTGGTCCCGAACCCCTCCAGCTTCTCGACCGTGCCCACATCGAGCGCCGCGACGAGGTCGTCGACCGTCCGGATGCCGAGCGCCCCGAAGAGCTTCCTCGCCTTCTTGGGGCCGAGCCCAGGCAGGGCCATGAGCTCGACGAGCGACCGTGGGAACTCGGCCTCGACCTCCTTCAGGCGGCCGATCGAGCCGGTCTCGATGAGCTCCACGATGTGCGCGGCCACGTTCTCGCCGATCGCGGGCAGCTCGGTGAGGTCTTCGCGCGCGGCGACCATCGCGTGCAACGGCCGGCTCAGCCCCTCCACCGTGTTGACGGCGTTGCGGTAGGCGCGGATGCGGAACGGGTTCGCGCCCTGGATCTCGAGCAGGTCGGCGAGCAGCGTGAGCTCGCGCGCGACGTCGAGGTTTTCCATCAGACCTCCAGGTCGCCGCCGAGTTCGCGAAGCCTCGCCACGAATCCCTCGAAGTCGAGGACTTCCACGCCGAGCTTCTCCGCCTTCTCGAGCTTGGAGCCCGGGTCATCTCCGGCGACCACGAACACCGTCTTCTTGGATACCGAGCCCGTCGCCTTACCCCCAACTCGACGCCACGCGTCCTCGGCGACCACTCGCGCCACCGGAAGGGTGCCCGTGAACACCGCGGCGCCGAGATCCGGCAGGTCGGTGCGCACGGGCTCGCTCGACTGCGGCCGCACACCCCTCGCCAAGACCGCGAAGATCGCTCCTTGGTTGCGCGCGTCGGCGAAGAAGTCTGTGATGGCCTCGCTCATGCGCGGCCCGATCCCCGGTACCGCCTCCAGCTCCTCGCGGCTCGCGGCGCGGATACGCTCGAAGTCGCCGAACTGGCCAGCGAGGTCACGAGCGACCGAGACGCCGACCTCCGGAATGCCGAGCGCGATCAGGAAGCGCGCGAGCTCGGGCACCTTGCGCGCGTGGATCGCCGCCACGAGCGCGTGGGCGGACTTCTCGGCGAAGCCCTCGAGCTCCATCAGCTGCTCGGGCGTGACGTCGAAGAGCCCGGCGAGCTCTCTCACAAACCCACTCTCGACGAGCAGGTTGGCGGTCTCGTCGCCCAGGCCCTCGATGTCGAGCGCGTCGCGCGCGCTGAAGTGCACGATGCGGCCTTTCAGCTGCGCGGGGCAGCCGAAGCGGTTCGGGCATACGGTGCGCGGGCCGTCCTCCACCACGCGCGAGCCGCACGCGGGGCACTCGGAGGGCATCTCGAACGGAGCGGCGCGGTGCGCGCCTTTCTCGACGACCTCGACGACCTGCGGAATGACGTCGCCCGCGCGCTGGATGCGCACCGTGTCGCCCTCGCGCAGGTCCTTCCGCTTCAGCTCCTCGCGGTTGTGCAGCGAGGCGCGCGACACCGTCACGCCGCCGACCACGACCGGCCGCAGCAGCGCCACCGGCGTGAGCACGCCGGTCCGCCCCACCTGCACGTCGATCTTGTCGATGCGGGTGACTTCTTGGCGCGGCGGAAATTTGTACGCCAGCGCCCAGCGCGGATGGTGCGACGTGGTGCCCATCGCCGCGCGCGCGCCGAGGTCGTCGAGCTTGATGACTACCCCGTCGATCTCGTAGTCGAGGTCGTCGCGCACTTGGGCGAAGCTCGCCTGGTACGCGAGGATCTCCTCGACCGAACGCGCGACGCTCGTGCGCTCGGGCACCTTGAAGCCCCACTCGCGGATCGCCTGCACGCCGGCCGAGTCGGTCGCGAACCGTGTGCCGTCCGCCGCGAGCACATCGTAGACGATGACGTCGAGCCTCCGGCTCGCGGTAATGCTCGAGTCGAGCTGTCGCACCGCACCCGCGGCGGAGTTGCGGGGGGAGGCATAGGGCTCGGCGCCACGCTCGACGAGTCGCGCGTTGAAGTTCTGGAAGTCGGAGATGTACATCATGACTTCGCCCCGGAGCGCGAGCAGGTCGGGCGCGGGGCGCGCCTCTGTGCGCAGTCGGAGCGGCACCGAGGCGATGGTGCGCACGTTCATGGTCACCGCCTCGCCCGCGCGCCCGTTGCCGCGCGTGACCGCGCGGGCGAGCACGCCCTGCTCGTAGACGAGTTCGATGGAGGCGCCGTCGAGCTTCGGCTGGAGCATGTAGCGCGGCTCGATGCCTTCGCCGAGGAGCTTGGCCACGCGGTCGTGGAAGCGCCGCACCTCGTTGGCATCCTGTGTGGAGTCGAGGGACAGCATCGGCGCCACGTGCTCCACGGTCTCGAGCTTCTCGAGCGGCTCTGCCCCCACGCGCTGCGTCGGCGAGTCGGGGGTGATCAGGTCCGGATGGTCGCGCTCGAGCTCCTGCAGTCGCCGGAAGAGCTCGTCGAACTGGGCGTCCGAAATCTGGGGGCGCGCCTCGACGTGGTAGAGGTACGAGTGCCTGTCGAGCTCCGCGCGCAGCGTTTCGGCCTCCTTCGCGACGGCGCGGGGCGCGGCGGCGCGACCGGGGCGGTGGTCGGGATCGCGTGCGGTCACAGGACTCCGAGCGGATGCGGATGCGGGCGACGCGGCGGAATATGGAAAATCAGGTCGGTCTCGGCACCGTACGGCGGGAAGCCAGCAGGCGGCAACTTGAGTCCGAGCGCGTCCGTCGGCACACTGTCGCGCCGTCCACCTACTCCAAGGCATACGTGAACCTCGGCGAGCTTCGGGCCGACACCCTGGGCTGCGCGCACCGCGTCCACCTCAACAACGCGGGTGCGGCGCTCATGCCCCGACCCGTCATCGACGCCGTGCTCGGGCACCTCGAGCGCGAGGCGACGATCGGCGGTTACGAGGCCGAAGCCGAGGTGCGGGATGCCATCGAGGACTCTCGTGTCGCCGTCGCGGGTCTCATCGGCGCCTCGCCGGACCGAGTCGCATTCATGGAGCACGCGACGGCCGGGTTCGTCGCTGCGCTCTCCGCCGTACGGTTCGAGTCCGGTGACGTCCTGGTCACGACGCAAAACGACTACGTATCGAATCAGATCCAATACCTCTCGCTCGCCAGCCGCTTCGGCGTCGAGGTGGTCCGGGCCCCCGACGCGCCCGAGGGAGGGGTCGACCTCGTCGCGATGGAGGAAGTGATTCACCGCCGCCGGCCGAGGCTCGTGGCAGTGACGCACTCTCCCACGAACTCCGGCCTCGTGCAGGACGTCGCCGGCATCGGGACCATGTGCCGCGCCAGGGAGATCCTCTACTTGGTGGACGCGTGCCAGTCGGTGGGCCAGATGCCCTTGGACGTCGAGCACATCGGCTGCGACTTCCTCTCCGCGACGGCGCGCAAGTACCTGCGTGGCCCGCGCGGCGTCGGATTCCTGTACGTCTCGGACCGTGCGCTCGACGCCGGGCTCGAGCCGCTCTTCCCGGACATGCGCGGCGCGGACTGGATCACCGCGGACCTCTACCAGCCCGCGCCCGACGCGCGCCGCTTCGAGACGTTCGAGTTCGCGTGGGCCTTGGTGCTCGGCATGGGTGCCGCGGCGCGGTACGCCAAGGACATCGGGCTCGACCCGATCCGGGATCGGGCGCGCGCGCTGGCGTCGTCGCTGCGCGCGCGGCTCCCGGCCATCGACGGCGCCCGCGTGCTGGACCGCGGCCCCGAGTTGGGCGCCACCGTGAGCGTCGCGATCGAGGGGTGGGACCCCGCGGACCTGGTCCGTGAGCTCAGGCGCCGCGGCATCAACACGTCATCGCAGGAGCGCACGGACGCCGTGATCGACTACGATGCCAAGGGCGTGGAGGGTGCGCTCCGCATCTCCCCCCACTACTACAACCTCGAGGCGGAGGTGGACGTGGTCCTGGGCGCGCTCGCGGAGATCGTCGGCCGGTGAAGGAATCCACGGTCCCTCCCGTAGAGGCGGTCACGAGCAGCCTGGGTGACGCATCACCCGCGTGGCTCTAAAAAGGTGAACGCGTTGCAGCCGGATCTGGAGCGAGAGCTCATTCGTAAATGCAAGTCGGGGGACGCGCGGTTCTACGAGCCCTTGGTTCGGGCCTACGAACACCGGTCGGCCTCCGGCTGGCCGTCGCCATGATGGGCAACACCGAAGACGCCCAGGATGCGCTCCAGGAGGCGTTCATCAAGACGTATGACACGCTCCACCGTTTCGACCTGCGCAGACCGTTCGGCCCCTGGTTCTTCCAGATCCTCCGGAACCAGTGCCGCGACATGCTGCGCAGCCGCAAGGCGAAATTCCGGATGGAAGTGGTGGACGAGACGATCGAGCAGCGCCCGGCGGACGCCGAGCGCGGCCCCGAGCGGGCCAACCAGCGCAACGACGCGCGCGCGGTGCCCTGGAAGGGACTCGAGCGCATCGGCACGGAGCACCGGGAGATCTTGGTGCTCAAGGAGTTGGAGGGCTTCCGCTATGGGGAGATCGCACAGATCCTGGAGATCCCCGAGGGCACCGTTGCGAGCCGGTTGTACCACGCACGCCACGCGCTGCGCGAGGCGCTGGTCGAGATGAACGTGGAGTACCCATGACGACGCGCCCGATCACCACCGACGACCTCATGCGCTACCTCGACGGTGAGCTCGCGCCCGAAGAGCGCCAGCGCGTCGACGCCGAGCTCGCGACCTCGACGGAACTCCAGCGTGAGGTCGCGATCTTCCGAGCCCTGAAGTCGGACTTCCAGGAGCTGAGCTTCCACCCGGCGAACCGCTACACCTCTGTGTGGGACCGCGTGAACGCGCGGGTGACGCGCCCCATCGGGGCGCTGCTCCTGGTCGCCGGCCTGGCGGTGTGGCTCACGTACGGCGTGTACATCTTCGCGTCGTCGCCCTCCGATCCGTGGGAGAAGCTCGCGACGGGGGCGATCGCCATCGGGATCCTGATCCTGTTCGCTTCCGTGATCTGGGAGCGCTACCGCGAGTGGCTCCGCGATCCCTATTAAGGACGTGCATCGATGATCGTCGTGACGACCGCGGACGTGGCCGGCCAGCGCATCACCGAGACGCTCGGACTCGTGCGGGGGAGCACCATCAGGAGCCGGCACCTCGGGCACTACTTCATCGCGGTCCTGCGCAACCTGGCCGGCGGCGAGATCCGGGAGTACACGAAGGTCCTCGCGGAGGCGCGCGAACAGGCCATCGACCGCATGGTCGAGGAGGCGCAGGCGCTCAGGGCCGACGCGGTCGTCGCCGTGCGCTTCCAGACGTCGGAGGTGATGACGGGCGCGGCCGAGATGCTCTGCTACGGGACGGCGGTCCGGCTGGAGCCTACGGCCTAGCTTCCCTTTGCCATGTTATCATACGGACGTATAATGATAACATGATTCGGACTCAGATTTCGGTGGACGAGAAGCTCTACGAGCGCGCCAAGGCGGTCGCGAGGCGTCACGGCATCTCCTTGGCAGAGTTGGTTCGACGGGGTCTCCAGGAAGTCGTGTCCCGGGAGCCGACCAAGCAGCCATGGATGGCTTACGCCGGAGTGTTCGACGGTAACAAGAGCGACAGTTCGAGCGTGGACGACGTGGTCTACGGGCGTGAGGCGCCGTGAGGGCCTCGGAGGTCTTCCTGGATAGCGGAATCTTCGTCGCGTTCCTCAACCGCAAGGACCGACATCATTCACAAGCCGTCGCCCTTTTCAGCGGTCCTCCCGTGCGTTGGTTCACGTCCGCGCTCGTGCGTTCGGAGGCCTACTCGTGGTTCCTTCACAAGTACGGCGAGGAAGCCGCAAGGCATTTCCGGCTGTTCATCGACAACCTGGATCACCTGAGGATGTTCGACACCGACCCTGAACATCACGAAAATGTCGGCAAGGTTCTGGATCGCTTTCGAGGGACAAAGCTCACCTATGTCGATGCGTCGAGCTTGGCTTTCATGTCGAGGCAGAACATCAAGCGCGCCTGGGCAACGGATCACCACCTCGGGCTGACAGGCGCGGAGGTGATGCCCAGAGGCTGAAGACGGCCGTGATCAACAGCGAAGTGGCGTTGGGATGGGGCGTGACCCACTACCGCGACGCCGCGTCGCTTGCTGACGGTCCCAAGGTCCCGGCATCTTCGCGCTCTAGCGCGTTCCGTCCCGGGGGTACCTTGGCGACGCTGGCCATTCTGCAAGCCGACGCACGAGCCGTCGCGCGCCTCTACCCGGCGCTGAGCGGCGAGCACGAGGTCGTGGTGTGCTCGTCCTGGGAATCGATGGGACGCATGTTGGGCCGTAACGACTTCGACGGCTGCCTGGTCGACGCGGACCACCCCGACCGCGAGACCGCGAGCCGGGAGATCGAGTCGCTTCGGATTCGCCATCCCGGCGTGGCGGTCATCGCGTACGTAGAGGCCAACTACCCGCTCGCGTACTACGACCTCGGCGGGCTGGGCGTGGCCGGCATCCTAGCCACCGACGCCGCGCCCCCGGCCATTCGAGCCGTGATCGACCGTGCGCTCGCCACCGCGCGTGCGGACCGCATCGCGCGGGGCCTCGAGGGCCGCTACGCCTCGCCCGGGCCCGATGCCATCGGATGGGCGGTCGAGCACGCGGGCCCGGACACGAGCGTGGAGAAGCTCGCCGCTGCGCTCGGCCACACGCCGCGGAGCCTGCGGCTGGCACTCGAGAACGCGGGCTTCCCGGCGCCGACGCGCGTGCTCCTTTGGGGAAGGCTTCTTCTGGCGGGCGCGCGCCTCGGCAGGGACGGGCGGACGGTGGAGGACGTGGCGTTCTCCTTGGGATACGCCACCGCGACCTCGCTCGCGCGGGCCATGAAGAGCCAGACCGGACTCACGCCGCACGAAGTGTCCGAGCGCGGAGGAACGGAGCGCGTGCGCGACGCGCTGTTCCCCGAGACGGGCGACTCACGTTCGCCGACTGTCCGCTTGGGCAAGATCGCGTCGGTCGCGCTCTTCGCGTTCCTCACAGGGTGCGCCACACTCGGCGTCGGCGGCTCGGGAGTCGACCGCGGGTCCATCGACGCGCTCCTGGGTACGTCGCCCCTTGACCGCGCGCACTTCGGGGTCCTCGCGATCGACGCCCGCACGGGACGCACACTCTACGCGCGCGACGCGCAGCGCTGGTTCGTGCCCGCGTCGAACCAGAAGATCCTGATCACGGCCGCAGCTTGGACGCTACTCGGACCCCAGTACCGGTTCCGTACGGAGATCTGGGCGTCGGGCCCGCTGGAGAACGGACGGCTCGACGGAGACCTCGTGCTGGTCGGCTCCGGCGATCCCTCGCTGTCGGCGCGCTACTGGGAGTCGGGCACGGAGGCGCTCCGCGCGCTCTCCGACAGCGTGGCGACGGCCGGCGTGAGGCACGTCACCGGCTCGCTCCTCGTCGACGTATCGGCCTGGGACTCCGCGTCCGTGGCGCCGACGCGCGAGGTCGACGACCTGATCTTCGACTACGGCGCCACCGGTGGCGCCTTCGCCATCGACGAGGGCGAGATCCGTGTGGTCGCGCGGCCGGGGCCGTGGCCGGGGTTGCCGGCAGAGGTGGAGTGGTCCCCTCGAGGCACCGACGACTTCGTGCTGTCGCGGGTGAGGACCGGGCGCGCGGACGCGACGACGCGCATCACGGCCCGCTATCTCCCCGAGACTCGGCAACTCGTGCTCGACGGGAACGTCGCGTTGGGAACGGTCGACACGGTCGCCTTCGCGCAGCGCGACCCGGTCAGGCAGGCGGCCGCCGCGCTCTCACGCTCCATCGAGGACGCCGGAGTCACGGTCGAGCAGGGTTGGGGTGTGCGGTGGACCCCGGGGGAAGCCGTGGGCCGGCAATGTCTCGCGGGCGCCGTGAGAGGGTGTCCTCGCGCTCGCCTCCTGGCCAGCCTCGAGTCCCCGCCCCTCCAGGAACTCGTCAGGGGCGTGCTCGGGCCGAGCCAGAACTGGATCGCGGAGCAGCTCATTCTTGCTCTCGGGGCCGAGCGCGGCGAGCGCGGTAGTTGGCCGCAGGGCATTGGCGTCGTCGAGGCGTTCCTCCGGGAAGCGGGCGTCGACTCCCTGGACGTGTCGGCGCGGGACGGGTCGGGTCTTTCCGCCTACAACCTCGTGACTCCCCGAGCGCTCATCCGCGTGCTTCAGTACATGGCCGCGCGGCCGGACGCGCCGATCTATCGCGCCGCGATGGCTGAGCCGGGCGAGAAGGACTCGACGCTCGAGGAAAGGCTCTCGGGGCTCGAGGGTCGCGTCTTCGCGAAGACCGGAACGATCTCGAACGTCAACTCTTTGTCGGGATATCTCGTACGGGAGAGCGGCGAGGGTGTGATCTTTGCGATCCTCGCCAACGGAGCCGGGCTCGACGACGGCGAAGTCGAAGCGACGATCGACGAGATCGTCCGCGTCCTGGCGAGATAGCCCGCTCACCCCGCACCGCCCACATGGCCGACTACAAGCTCCCCAAGCTCCCATCCGATGCCGAACTGGGCATCACCGACGAGGACCGTGAACTCGCCGACGAGATCCCGTCGGAAGGTGAGCTGTCGAAGGCAGAGTTGCTCTCGCTCCTCGGGGAGTCGTCCTCGCCCGGCGGCGCCAAGAGCGGGAGCGCGAAGGCCGCCAAAGGGAAGGCCAAGAAGGCCAAGAAGCTCGGCGGGGCGGAGTCCAAGCCTCCAGCGGAGTCCAAGCCCGCGGCGGCCGAAGGGCCGAGCAGCCGCTGGAGGGGAGCACTGACCGCCGTCGCTCTTTTGGCCATGGCGTTCGTCGGTAGCAGTCGCATGGCCCTCCCGCGCCCGGTCCCCGCCAACGCAGCCGACACCGCGTTCTCGTCCGCCCGCGCGATGTCCATGCTCGTCGAGATCGCCAGGGAGCCCCACCCGACGGGCTCGCCCGAGAACGCGCGGGTCCGCGAATACTTGCTCGACCGCCTGCGCTCGCTCGGCCTCGAGCCCGAGGTCCAGACCACCACCAGCATGGTCCAACGCGGTTCGGCCGTCCGTTTCGCGACCGTGCGGAACGTGATGGCGCGCCTGCCCGGGACCCGCTCCAGCGGCGCCATCCTGATCACGGCGCACTACGACAGCCGCGAGCTGGCGCCCGGTGCGGGCGACGACGGGTCAGGCGTCGTCGCGATCCTCGAAGCGCTACGCGCCCTGCGCGCGGGCACAGCGGTGACCAATGATGTGATCGTGCTCTTCACCGACGCGGAGGAGCTCGGCATGCTCGGTGCGCGCGCGTTCGTGGACGAGCATCCGTGGCTCGCGGACGTATCCGTCGTGCTCTCGTTCGAGATGAGGGGCGCGGGGGGTCCCTCGATCATGTTCGAGACCAAGGACCAGAACGGGTGGGTCGTGCGGGCGCTCGCGGAGTTCGATCCGCGGCCGTTCGCAAACTCTCTGGCGTACGAGGTCTACCAGCGACTCCCGAACGACACCGACTTCACTCCGTTCAAGGAGGCCGGCAAGCAGGGGCTGAACTTCGCGGCCATCGGCCGAGGCCACATCTATCATCAGGCCAGCGACACGCCGGAGAACTTCTCCGAGGCCACACTCCAACATCACGGCCTACGCGCACTGGCTGCGCTACGCTACTTCGGCGAGGCCGACCTCAGCGCGGTCGACGCGCCGAATCTCGTGTACTTCAGCGTGCCGATGCTCGGCCTCGTGGTCTACGATCCGACGTGGGTGCTGCCGATCACAGGTGGCCTGGTCGCGGCCTTCGCGCTGTTGATGCTGCTCGCGCTGCGCCGCGGGGCCCGGCCGGCAGGCGTGGGCGCCGGTCTCGGCGTGGCGGTGCTCGGCGGTGCGCTCGCGTACGGCGCCGGGCTTGGCCTCGTGCGCTGGACGGCGGCGTTCCATCCCGAAGCGGGAAGCCTCAGCGGCGCGCTGTATCACAGCGAGGGATGGTACGTGCTCGGCCTCGCGGCAGCGGTCCTCGTGGTCGTGACCACGCTGCACGGCGTCTCGCGTCGATGGCTGCGCCCGCACGAACTCATCGCGGGCGCGCTGCTGCTCCCACTCGGGCTCGCGGCGTGGCTCGGGTTCGCCGCGCCGCTCGGCGCCATGAACGTGCAGTGGCCCGTCGCGGCGGCGCTCCTGGCGGCACTCGCGGTCGTGCTCCTGGGCTCGCGAGCGAGTGGGCCGATCGGCTGGATCGCCACGCTCCTGTTCGCGCTTCCGGTGATGGTCCTCCTGGTCCCCGTGATCGAGCTCCTCTGGATCACGCTGAGCATCCAGCAGGCCCCCGTGTTCGCCGTCCTCATGGCGATCGCGGCATACCTCTGCCTTCCTGCCCTCGAGTCGCTTCGGCACCCCAACGCCTGGTGGGCGCCGCTCGCGGGCTTGGCCGTGGCCGCCGGCGCGCTCGGCCTCGGCACGTGGGCGGCACGCCCGAGCGCCGCCCGCCCGGCCCCGAGCACATTGATCTACGCGTACGACCACGAGACCCACGCCGCCGTTTGGGCAACCGACCGGGCCGCCGATCCGACGCTCGACTCCGTCGCGATCGCCTGGGCCGCAGGCGGAACCGGCGCGAGCTTCGCCCCGACGCGCGATCTCACGCAGTTCGGCTTCGAGGCCGAAGCGCTCTCGGTCGCGGACGCCCCCGTGTTTGCTGCGACCCCTCCGTACGTCGCGATCCTATCGGACAGCACCGAGGGCGCGTCGCGCCGCGTGACCCTCGGCGTCCGGTCCGAGATCGGCGCCGAGCTGCTGCGCTTCCAGCTCGACCCACTCAGTAGCACGCGCCTGCTGGCCCTCAACGGCCGCGCGGTGACGGACTCGGGCAGCCTCACCTGGGCGGAGCACTGGGGCGAGCCGGACAGCCTCGTCATGCTGGACCTCGCGTTGAGCGCGGGCGAGCCACTCGGGCTCCATATCGTCGAGCACCTGCTGAGGCCCGAGGAGATCGTGGGTCTGGACGGGATGTTTCGCCGCCCGCCCGAGTTGGCGCCCGATGTGAACGCCGCGAGTGACAGGGCGGTATTCCGCTCTTCCGTGTCGGCGCTCCTCGGGGCCCTACCTGCCGACACCCTTGTCGGAACGGCGCCGCCGGCCATTTAACGGACCACTTGCCTCGATCATCCGGACGTCAGTACACTTGGAGTATCAAACCCGAGGTTGGAGAGAAAGCGATGATGAGGAAGCGCGATAAGTTGACCACGGTAGGGTGGACCGCGACGGCACTCGCGCTTGCGCTCGTCGCGGGCGCATGCAGCGACGCGACCGAACCGGATGCACTCGACTCTGCCATCAACTACGACATGGCGGTCCTGGCGGCCGACGCGACCCTCGAGGACGTGGCGCTCTGGAGCCTGCCCTTCGGCTTCGGACCCGTGCCGGCGCCGGGAGCTCCGGGCGGCCACGACTTCCCCAAGACGCGCGAAAAGACGCGCGAAGTGACGTTCTACGACGCCGCGGGAACCGAGCAGACCGCCTACGACTCCCTCACCACGGACGTCATCCATATCCTCCACAACGTGGAGGGCGAGGTGACGCGCGACGGCTGGACCGTCCTCGTCGAACGTGAAAGGGACAAGACGGTATCCGGTCTCGCGGGAACGGAGACGCACAGGACCTGGAACGGCACCGGAAGCGAGCATGTGAGCCGCAGCGGCTTCACCCTTGAAGGTAAGGAGCGCTCCTACGACGCCCTGGGCGCGTTCACGCACACCGACGTGGTGGTGCCCATTCCCGGCTCAGTGCCGCGCTATCCCGTGTCCGGCACGATCACGCGGGCTCTCACCGTGACCCTCACCGGTCCCAACAGCACCCGCACCCGGACCGTCGATGTCGTGATCACGTTCGACGGGACGAGCACCGCCACCGCCGTGGTGAACGGCGTGACCCGCCAGATCGACCTCACCGCTCGGGACGGCCGGTTTCCCCTGCGTTAACGCCGGCCCTAAGCGCGTCCGCACTCACGGACTGCCAAGGGGTGGCTGGCCTCGCGCCCGCCACCCCTTCTTGCTGGAATGCGTCCCGGGGCTGAATCTCGTCCCTCGGAGACACACCCTCGGGAAGGAGACCGACGATGGCTGCGAAGCGAGTCCTGCTGATCGGAACGATGGCCGCGCTGTTCGGAACGGGTTACGCGTTCGGGCGCATGGACCCGGTAGCGGACGCGGAGGCGAGCCCCATGGCTTCCTTTCAAGCCGCGGACCGCGTGTTCGAGCTGCGGACGTATACCGCGCCCGAGGGTAAGCTCGACGCCCTCCTGACTCGGTTCCGCGACCACACCATGCGGATCTTCGACAAGCACGGGATGACCAACGTCGGTTACTGGCTCCCCCAGGACACGACGCTCCGTCAGAACACGCTCGTCTATCTCCTCGCGCATCCGTCTCGCGCCGCGGCGGACCAGGCCTGGCTCGACTTCCAAGCCGACCCCGAGTGGCAGCGGGTGTACGAGGAATCGCAGAGGGACGGACGCCTCTCGACGAGCGTGGTGAGGATGTATCTCGACCCCACCGACTTCTCGCAGATGCGGTAATAAGCCATGAAGCCGAATACCGCGGGGTTGGCCGCCGTGCTCGCGATCGCGTCCGTCGCCTTCGCCGAGCCAGGGGCCGCGCAAGCCAACAGGGCAGGTCGCGACTTCGATGCGGAGATCGAGGCGGCCTTGCGGTCGGCGAAGGAGGCCGCGGGCTTCGAGCACCTCGGCACGCTCAACCGGATCTGCCTCCTCCCGGCGAGCGGTGGCGAGAACACGAATGACAATGTGCCGCGCTATGTGACCGACCCCTCGGCAGCTCCGCCGCGAGAGAGCTGGTACGCGGACCCCGCCCGCGTCTTCGACAACCTCTACTTCGTGGGCGGGAGCGAGCACTCGTCGTGGGCGCTGGTGACGGACGAGGGCATCATCATCATCGACACGATCTATCCCTACAACTCCGAGGAGTTGGTCGTCGGGGGACTCCGGCGCCTCGGGCTCGACCCCGCCGACATCCGGTACGTCATCATCTCGCACGCACACGGCGATCACATCGGCGGCGCCGAGATGCTCCAGCAACGCTACGGCGCGCGCGTCGTCATGGGCGCCGCGGACTGGGACCTCGTCGAGCGCTATCCGAACCGCTACCGGAGCATGGCGCCCAGGCGCGACATCGTCGGAGTCGACGGCATGGAGATCACGCTCGGCAACACGACCGTGACCCTCTGGGAGACGCCTGGACACACGCCCGGTACGCTCTCGTACACGTTCACGACCTACGAAGGCGGGCGCCCAGTGAACGTCGTCTACTCGGGCGGCACCGCGTTCAACTTCGTGAACAACACGCCGGACCCCGGCGTCCGCAACTTCCAGACGTACATGGACTCCCAGCGCCACCTCGCAGAGCAGGCCGCGCGCACCGGCGCGACTGTGCTCCTGTCCAACCACTCCGAGTTCGACAACGCAGTGGACAAGAACCTGATGCTCGCGGGGTGGAGGGCGCTTTCGGCCATGGGCGCGGCTGCGGGCCCTCACCCGTACGTGAACGGGGCCGAGTCCGTCGAGCGCTACTTCCAGGTCATGCAAGGGTGCGCGCGCGCCGCGCAACTCGGCCTCGAGCGACGGCTCATGATGTAGGGGTGGTCTTGTCCATCTTGGAGAGCGCTCCTACCGTCGAAGGCCCTGCCGGCGGCCAGATTCGTCCATCCCGACCCAAATTCCGATGACCCACCGAAAGCCCGACCGCGACACGGTCGAGCGCTGGAACCGCCTCCTCGAGCCGTACCTCGGGGCGGACACTCGCAAGAGTGTCACGCAGTTGCTGACATCCGTGCTTCCGTTCGTCGCCCTCTGGTGGCTCGCGTTGCGCAGCCTCGAGGTCGGTTACTGGCTGACGCTCCTGGTCGCGATCCCGGCGGCGGGGTTCATGATGCGGATGTTCATGATCCAGCACGACTGCGGGCACGGATCGTTCTTCAGGTCACGAGCCGCGCGCGACTGGGTCGGACGCGCCATCGGCGTCGTGCTCCTCACGCCCTACGACTACTGGAAGCGCACCCACGCGTACCACCACGCGCATTCGGGCGACCTGGATTTCCGGGGCTTCGGCGATGTCGACACCCTCACCGTGCGCGAGTACTTGTCGTCGCCGCGTGCGCAGCGCTTTCGCTACCGCCTCTACAGGCATCCCCTCGTGCTCTTCGGGATCGCCCCCTTCTTCCTGTTCCTCGTCAAACACCGCTTCCCCTGGGACATCCCGAGGGACTGGAAGCAGGCTTGGGCGGGCGTGTGGTGGACGAACCTCGCCATCGTCGGCGTCGTGGTCGCGATGGGCGCGACCATCGGGCTCGAGCGCTTCCTGCTGGTCCAGGTCCCGATCACGCTGCTCGCGTCGACGGCAGGGGTTTGGATGTTCTACGTGCAGCACCAGTACGAGGACACGTACTGGCAACGGCACGAACAGTGGGACTACTACGACGCGTCTCTCTACGGAAGCTCGTACCTCGTGCTTCCGAAGCCCCTCCAGTGGCTGACGGCGAGCATCGGCGTCCACCACGTGCATCACATGAGCGCGCGCATCCCCAACTACAAGCTGCAGCAGGTTCACGACGAGAACCCCGAGTTCCAGATCGTGGAGCGCGTGCGCTTCCGAGACACGCTGAAGCTGATCAACCTCGCGCTCTGGGATGAGGAAGGCGGCCGGCTCATCCGGTTCAAGGATCTGAGGAAAGCGCGGGCAGCAGCCTGACCCGGCGATGAAGCGTGCCGCGACGCTGCCGGGGATCGTGCTCGTCCTGGCCGTGCTCGGGGCGCACCTCACTCTCTTCCCCAAGATCGCCGACCTCGACGGCTTCTATCACCTCGGTCACGCCGCCGCGTACGCCGAGGGCTCGATCTTCGATACGTCGTTTCCCTGGGCGACGCAGTCGATCATCGCCGACCGTGGCGCGGATCTGTGGTGGGGCTTCCACGTCCTGCTCGTGCCCTTCACGGCGCTCGGCACCGTCGACTGGGGAATCAGGGTCGCCGCGCTCACGCTGACACTCGTGCTGCTCGGGACCTTCCACGGCGTGCTTCGGCGTCACGGCGCGACCTCCAGCATCTGGTGGACGCTGGTCTTCTTCCTCGCGGTGCCGAACGTGCTCTTCCGGCAAGTGATGCTGCGACCTCACATGCTCTCGCTCGCCGGCGCGCTGCTCCTGCTCTCGGTACTCGTTCGGGGGCGGTGGTGGCAGGTGGCAGCCGTGAGCGCCGCGATCGCTTGGCTCCACCTGGGCCTGGCGTGGGTGGCCCCTGCGATCGCCATCGCCTACGCGCTGGTGCGCGCGTCGGAACGCGCCCTCGGGCTGGCGCGCCAACCTTCGAGCGTGGCGCCTCTGACGGCGCTCGCGGCGGCCGTGCTCGGTGTGACCGCGGGTTGGCTGCTCCGTCCCCACCCCGTCGATACCGGGGCGCTCGCGGGGGTGCAGCTCATTCGGCTACTCGCCGCAAAGGCCACCGAAGAGCCGCTGACGTTCGCGACCGAGTTGTTTCCGTTGTCTCTCGGTGAACTCGTGCGGACGTCCTGGCTCTTTCTCGTCGCATGGCTCGGTGCGGTCGCAGCAGCAGCGTACGGCCTGGTGAGCGGCAAGCTCGAGGGCCGGGGCGAGGAGCGGACGCTCGTCGTCACCGCATTGATCGTGTCGGCTGCGTTCCTGCTCCTCGCGATGTTTTCGGCTCGCAGGGCCATGGAGCAGTGGGTGGCGTTCGGGGCGCTCGCGTTCCCGTTCCTGTGGAGCGTGGTCGCTCCGCTCGCGCGGCGGCGTGCGGTGAGGGCCGTCGCCTTCGTACTGGTCGCGCTCCACCTCGGCTGGGGTGCCCGGCGACACGCGCTGAACGTCGAACTGGTGGCGTCCCCGCCCGACACCATGACCGGGGTTGCCGCCTTCCTCGCCGAGAGCAGCGATCCTGGCGACATCGTCTTTCACGCGAGGTGGGACAACTTCGGCCCCCTCTTCGCGCAGAATCGCACGAACCTATACCTCGGCGGCATGGACCCCATCTTCCAGCTCGCGCACGACTCGCGCCTCTACTGGGAGTTCTTCTATCTGTCCGTCGACGTGAACGTGGAGTGGACGTGCGACGCCTTCCCGTGCGCGAGTGGCGGAGCCACGGACACTCATGAAGTCCTGACCGATCACTTCGGTGCGCGCTGGGTGGTCGTCGAGCCGCGCCGTAACCCGCGCCTCGCCCTGTATCTGCTGAACGACTCGCGATATCGCCTCGCGCACGAGAGCCAGCGTGAGGCGGTCTTCGAGGTGCTTCCGGTTCTGGAAGTCCCGGTGGCATGAGCGTTCGCGTCGCACTCTTCGCCACGTGTCTCGGGGACCAGTTCTTCGCGGAGGCGTGTGCCGACTCGGTACGTCTCCTTCGCCACGTCGGCGTGCACGTCGACGTTCCGGCCGGCCAGACGTGCTGCGGACAACCCGCCTACAACGCGGGCCGCCGTAGCGAGGCCGAGCGCATGGCGCGCCACACGCTCGATGTCCTCGCGGACGCCGAGTACGTCGTGCTCCCCTCCGGGAGCTGCGCCGGAATGATCCGTTGCTTCTATCCCTCGCTGGTGGGTGACAGCGACGGCCGCGCCGAGGCGGTGGCGAACCGCACGTACGAGCTGTCGCAGTTCCTCGTCGAAGTGATCGGCGTGGACCGGCTCGGCTCGGGACTCGACGGTACACGCGTCGCGTACCACCACAGCTGTCACGCGCTCCGAGAGCTCGGAGTTCGCGAGGCGCCGCTGACCCTGCTGCGCGGCTGCGGCGCGACCGTCGAGCCGTGGATCGCGGCCGAGGAGTGCTGCGGGTTCGGCGGGCTCTTCAGCGCCAAGCTCCCCGAGGTGTCTGCGGGCATGGCAGATCGCAAACTCGACACGATGCCCGCCGTAGACTTCGTCACGTCCACCGACGCGGGGTGCCTCCTCCAGCTCTCCGGCCGCGCCGAGCGTCGCCGCTCCGGCGCGCGCTTCCGGCACCTCGCCAGCGCGCTCTGGCAGGGGGTGGGCGCTTGAGCGACGGGTCGTCTCCCGGTCAGTACCGCGACCAGTCAGCGCGTACGCTCGCGGAGCGGCCGGGCGTGCGCGCCGCGGTCACCTCCGCGACCGATCAATCCAACGTCAATCGGGGACGGGCGTACGGGGACATCGACGTCGAGCGCTGGCGCGACTGGGCACGCGACGTGAAGACGCACGTCTTGACGCATCTCGACCACTACCTCGAGGAGGCCGAGGCCCGGCTCACCGCGAACGGCGTGCGCGTGCACTGGGCCGAGACCGCGGACGACGCGTTGACGGCGCTACGCGGCATCGTGCGCGAGCACGATCTGAAACGGGCGATCAAGGGCAAGAGCATGCTCACCGAGGAGCTCGGCGTGAACGCGCACCTCGAGGGGCTCGGTGTGCACGTGCGCGAGGGTGACCTCGGCGAGTACATCGTCCAGATGCTGGGTCAGCCGCCCACGCACATCGTCGGACCTGCAATCCACTTGAGCCTCGCGGACTGCCAGCAACTCTTCCACGAGCGGTTCGGGACGCCACTCGACGCGGATCCGGATTCGCTGGCGCGCGCCGCTCGCGAGGTCCTCCGCCAGGAGTTCCTCATCGCCGACCTGGGGATCAGCGGAGCGAACTTCCTCGCGGCCGACACCGGCACGATCGCGTTGATCGAGAACGAGGGTAACATCCGCCTGAGCACGTCACTCCCGCGTGTCCACGTGGCGTTCGTGGGGATCGAGAAGCTCGTTCCCCGACTCGAGGACATCGCGGGGTTCGTGCAGCTGACGACGCGCGCGTCGACGGGCCAGCCCATCGGCAACTACGTGTCGCTCATCCAGGGGCCGCGACGGCCCGGCGAGATCGACGGGCCCGACGAGGTGCATGTCATCCTCGTGGACAACGGCCGCACGCGCTTGCTTGCGGACGTCGTCGCGTGGGAGGCGCTGCGCTGCGTGCGCTGCGGCGCCTGCCTCAACATCTGCCCCGTGTATCGGCAGACTGGCGGACACGCGTACGGGTGGACGTACTCCGGCCCCATCGGTGCGATCATCGCTCCTGCCATGCTCGGTCTAGAGGAGGCGATGCCGCTCCCGTTCGCGTCCACGCTCTGCGGGGCCTGCGCCGACGTGTGCCCGGTCCGCATCCCGATCCCCGACCTGCTTCTGCATTGGCGGGAGCGAGCGGTGGAGGCGGGACTCGCCCCCACGAGCGAGGCGCTCGGCCTCGCGGCGTTCACGACGGCCGCCGAGCACCGCGACCTCTTCGACGTCGGCGGCGCCATGCTCCGCTGGCTTCCGTGGCGGCTGGGTGGGCGCGCCTTGCCCATGCTCGGCGGGTGGATGCAAGAGCGGAGCGCACCCCGGCCGAGCCCGAAGAGCTTCCAGTCCCTGTGGAAGGACGGCATCGAGTGAGCGCGCGGGAGCGGATGCTCGGGAGCGTGCGCGACGCGATCCAGAAGCGCGCCAAGACCGAGCACCCCGGTGCCTTCGAGGGATGGCGACCCGCCGCGTCCGTCCGAGCGGGTGTCGCCGGCTTCGCGGCGATGCTCGAGGCCGCCGGCGGCAAGGTCGTACGACTGCCGGACGACGCGGCGGCCGTCGCGTGGCTCGCGCGCTTCTGTCGCGACTTTCCTGCGGCCGCCTTTGGGCACACGGTACCCGTGGAGCTGCGGCCACCGCTCCCGACCGCCCCCCCGGATGCCGCCCCCCTGGGCGTGTCCATGGCACGGGGCGCCATCGCCGAGACCGGCTCGCTCCTCATGGATGCGCGCGATGGGCGGCGCGCCCAACTGCTTCCACCCACGCACGTCGTCTTCGTGCGAGCGACGGCCGTGCACGCCACGTTCCGCGAGGCGCTCGTCGCCATGCGCGACGATCTGCCATCCGCGATCGGGCTGCATTCGGGGCCTTCGAAATCGGCCGACATCGGCCACATCATGGTGGAGGGCGTGCACGGACCCGGTAGGTTGATCGCCGTCGTCATCGGCGGGGAGCCCTAGCACCCGAGCGTCGCCCATGAGCAAGCCCACGGAGACCCTACGAGCCCTCACGGCCCGAGGCGTGACGCACGTGGTCGGGCTGCCGGACAGCGTCTCGGGGCCGCTCTTCGACGTGGTCGAGCGCCACCCCGCCATTCGCATGGTCACGGTGACGCGCGAGGGAGAGGCCTTCGCGATCGCCACGGGGCTCTGGATGGGCGGGGCGTCGCCCCTCGTGGTGATCCAGAACACGGGACTGCTCGAGTCCGGCGACGCGCTGCGTGGGACGGCGCTCCGGATGTCGGCACCTATTCCGATTCTCGTGACGGGTCGGGGCTACACGAAGATGCGCGCCGCGGGCATCGATCCGGCCGAGCCCCTCACGCGTGAACTGCTCGCCCAGATCGATATCGACTCGGCCGCACTCCTGACCGCGCGCACCCTAGACGCCTGGGGCATCCCGCACGCATCCTGCGAAGGCGACGACGACCCGGCCCAAGCGGTGTACGACACGATCGGCGCGTCACGGGAGGGCGAGCAGCCGGTCGCGCTCATCATGGCACGCTCGTTCACGTGACGGCGCGCGCATGATGACCATGGCCCAGCTCATCGCGCCTCTTCACGAGGCGCGTAAGGACGAGGTCGTGGTCACGACCATGAGCGCGGCGCGCCCCTGGGGCCGCGTCTCCGATCATCCGCTCGACTTCGCCTCGGTGGACAGCGCGATGGGGCACGGAGCCGACCTCGCGCTCGGCATCGCGCTCGCGCGCCCGGAGCGGAAGGTGATCTGCCTGAACGGAGACGGCAGCATGCTCATGACGCTCGGCACGCTCGTCACCGCAGTCGGCGCGAACGCGACGAACTTCGTCCTCATCGTGTGCGACAACGGGCGCTTCGAGATGACGGGCAACCAGCCCGTCGCGGGCGCGGGCCGGATCGATCACGCCGTGTTCGCGGAGGCCGCCGGCTTCCGCAGCGTCTATCGCTTCGACGACGCGCGCGCTTATGCCGAGGCGCTCCCCGCGGTGCTCGCGGCGCCCGGGCCGACCTTCGTCCATGCGGTCCTCAAGCCCGGCACCGAGGGTCCCATAAGCCGTGGCGCGCCCGAGGACCCCGCCTACCTACGGATCTCGCTGGCCGAATCGGCCAGGATCGTGCGAGCCGCGCTCACGACCCGGCGGCGGACTTAACGCCTCCGCTTCTGCGACGCTCCAATACGCACGAGGGACGACGGTCGAGTCGGCCTGAATTCATCAGGGTGCGTAGGGAGTAGGTACGATGATGGGAATGAAGAGCGTGGCGATCGCAGCGTGCGCGCTGGCGGTGTTCGGCGCGAGGGGCGTCGCGGCCCAGGGAGTCGAGAGGATCATGCAGGCGCGCGAGGAACTCGCCCTGACGGATGACCAGATCACGGGCCTGGACGCCATTCGGAGAGAGTTCGTTCAGGAACGGACGGCCGAGATGGCGGAGATGGCAGAACTGCGCTCGCAGTTGGAGGCGGGGCAGATCCAGCGCAGCGACGTGATGGCAGCTCAGGAGGACCGTGTGGCCGCCACCGAAGGTCGCGTCGAAGAGCGGATGGCTCGCGTCGACGCGGTCCTTACGGAGGTACAGCGTACGCAGGTCGAACAGATGCGGACGCGCGCGGATCGAGTGCGGGGGCGCCGCCAGGACATCGCGCCGAACGGGCCCGGAGGCTTCGGAGGTGGAGCCGGACGCCCGGGCTTCGCGCCCGGTGGACGCGGCGGGTTCGGCCCGGGAGGGCGGGGGCCCGCAAGTCCGCGAGGCCAGCGCGGGGGCGCGGGGTTCGGCGGACCGAGGGGGTTCGGGCCCCGCTGATCACCCACCCAGCGGGCCCGAAAGCCCCGTCCGGCCTCGCGCCGGGCGGGGCTGTTGTTCTTTACGGCGCGTGCGTTCGCAGCCATTTCCTCAGGTCGCCCACGTCGTAGTCCCCGTTGGCATTGCCCGCCGCGTCGAGATAGTCCGCCTGTCCATAAGAGATCGGGGGCCCCTGAGACCCCAGCAGCGGGCGTAGGAGTTCGGACACCTCGACCTCCCACACGAAGGAGCCCGCAGCCCAGGCGACCAGCGGCGCCGAGGCGGTGCCGGCTGCGTCCGTCACTGACACAACGACCTGCACGGCACCCCCAGTCGCGGTGGGGCCCGAGAGCGTGATGTCGTCGCCGCTCACCGCCAGCAGGACGCCCTCGGTGGAGGACCCGACCACCGTATACGGCATGGTGCCGCCCGCGATGCGGAGCGAAGCCGGGAGCGAGCTGATCGGCACGGCGGGCGGAACGAGCCTCGGTATCGCCGACGTCGACAGCACCAGACGCGCCTGCCCGTTCACGACGCTCACCTCATGCACGGTGACCGACGCGGCGGCCCCGTTACTGAGCCTCAGCGCCGGCACGGACAGCGCGTGCAGTTCATTCGCGCCGCCGCCCACACCCCAGACATCGCCGGCTTCCCCACGGTTGCCACCCTCGAAGTGCGTCTTGAGCAGACCACGGTTGCCGTCGCGTTCGAGCACCGACAGGTAGTACGGCGCGCCGCTGGTGGGGTCGGGCTGGCGGGCCGCATCGGTATCCTGCTTGTAGAAGAGCACGCCCTGCGCCGGTAGCGCCTGGTCGAAGCCGCTCCGCGCGCGGTACTCGGCGATCAAGAACTCGGTGCCGTCGCCGCCCATCGGGACGCGCAGCGCCACCCCGGAGCTCTGGATCGAGGGGAGCACGAACTCCTGGTTCCACACTTCTCCGACGTCGATGTATCGGCTCCACCCGAGCTGCTGCTTGAGCGGCGCGGACAGGTGCGTCGGACCGAACGCGCCCGTCGGGTCGTCCACCGCCCCGCACCCCCACGAGCCTGCGGCCATCAGCTCCCAGCAGCCCAGGACCCAGCGGCGGCCCCGCGCGCCTGCGTTGAAGTCGATCCAGTGGTAATAGTCCGCCAGGCCGAGCGCATACCCGAACTCGTGCGCGAGCGTTCCCGCACCCTGCACGCCGAGCCCCGAGCAGTCCGTGGCACCCTGCGTGATGTAGTCGTTGATGCGGATGGTGTCGCCACGAGCACCGACGTCCTTGGTCTTGTAGGGCGCCCCGAGGCGGGCGCCGAGCGTCCAGCGGTGCGGCCAGATCGAGGGCCCACCGCACGAGGCCGCGACCTCGAGATACTCGAACGTGATCACGTCGACGAAGCCGTCGTCGTCCCCGCTATTGGAGATCCCGTCGGGACCGTCGCTGTCGTAGACGGCGAAGTCCACCGTGGCGTCGAGGGAGTCGAGAGCCTCCCGGAAATACGGACCGACCTGGCCATCGTTGCCGAGTCCGTCGCTCGCGCCGACGACCTGGGCCAACGTGTAGCTCGTGCGCACCCAAGGGAGCACGTCTCCGCGCACATCGAGCGCGCCTCGTGAAATCTCCCGGTAGGCGTCGGTCATCGTGCCGTAGGGGGACGGTCCGTCGAAGAGCGAAGCCTGCACCATCGCGCGGGTGATCGACGGGGTCGGAGGCGAGTCGGCGAAGAGCGCCAAGACCACCGGAAGGCGCACCGGCCCCGCGGCCGGCGTGCGCTCCGGAGCGGATCGCGCGAAGAGCGCCCGCGAGAACTCGTACGCGGTCGGATCGACGCGAACCTGCTCATAGTAGGCGGCGGGCAGCGACAGGCCCCGAATCTCCGCGGCGGCCGCGATGTCCTGCGCTTCGGCGTGGAAGGCGGTGACGCCCGTGACGACCGCGCCCATGGCGAGGCCATAGCCGAGCGCCCGTAGGCGGGCGCTCACCGGAGCAACTCCAGTCGGTACGCCGCTACGTCGACGCGAAGCTCGTCGCCGGTCCTGCGACCTGCTGGATGACCGCGGTCGGCAGGCGCGTCGTATCCGCCATCTCGATCCGGAAGGCGAGGCCTCCTCCCACACGGTTCATGAGCACGACGCGGGTGGAGCCCGAATCGTCGGAGCGGTACACCTCTGTGTCTCCGAGCCCCACGGCCCGGCCAATCCCCCCGCCTGTGAGCACGACCAACGCCGCGCCTTCGGCTCCGTGCGGCGACACGAGGACCGCGTCGATGGTGCCGGGCCCGGACACCGGTCCGGCATCCGTGCACGCCGCGAGCGCGGTGAGGGTTACGAGGAGCCCGCCAGCCGCTCGCCGCGTCATGATGCCGCGAGCGCCTCTTTCGTCGCGCGGCAACCCTCTTCCAGGAAATACGGGATGTGCTCGAAGTCGAACGTACCGTAACTGGCCAAGCGCGGACGCACGTAGAGGAGCGGCGGACCCTGCCAGCCGCTGACCAGATCGTGCCTTCGCGCCGACATCATGATCGAGATGACGCGCTGATGCACCCCGATCATCCCTCCGTCGAGGATCTCGCTCACGTCGGCGTCCCCGCTCGATCCCACGTCCACGGCGATGATCCTCTCGGCTCCTGCGTCGGCGGCCCTCCCAATCGCCAACTGGCCGAGGATGCCGCCGTCCACGTAGGCGTGTCCGTCCGACTCGTGCGGCGGATAGAAGACCGGCAGCGCCGAGGAGGCATACACGGCATCCGCCAGGGAGAGGTCGGTCCGCGCACCCGGGCCGAACCACGCAGTCGACCCGTCGCCGAGATCGACGGCGTTGATGAGCAGCGGAATCCTGAGCGCGTCCCACCCCTCGGGCGGCAGGATCTCGGCGTAGAGCGCCCGCAGCGCATCCCCGCGAAAGATGCTCGGCTGCCGGATGCCGTTCATCCAGATGGCCCGCCGGTTCACTCTGGCAATGTCGGCGCGCTCGAGGGAAAGGCCGCGGGCGCGCATCGCCTCGACCGGCACCCCGCTGGAGGCCAGGGCGCCCACGAGGGCGCCGATACTCGTGCCCACGATGCCGTCGAGCTGGACTCCGGCCTCCTGCAGGACCTGCCAGGCTCCGATGTGGGCGAGGCCCTTCAATCCCCCCCCGCCGAGCACGAGCCACGTGCCGCTCCGGCAGCCACCGCCCCCCCGAAAACCCGCTTCCTCAGGGGCCTCCTGGGCCCCGTCCGCATTCACTTGACCCCCGTTTTGCCTGGGTCTACGTTTCGGGCCCTGAAATAGAGAATCATTATTGATAGCGGAGCCCAAGGCTCCGTGCCCTACTGCCCGAGGGTCGGATGAGCGCTACCCCCATTCTGAAGATCGAAGGCCTCCGGGCCAAGGTCGCTGAGGAAGAACTCGGCATTCTCAAGGGGGTGGATCTGGTGATTCGCCCCGGCGAGATCCACGCCATCATGGGACCGAACGGGTCGGGCAAGAGCACCCTCGCCAAGGTGCTCGCCGGCCACCCCGGGTACGAGCCCACCGGCGGCCGGGTCACGTTCGACGGTCGCGACCTGCTCGAGCTCGCGCCTGACGAGCGCTCGCGGGCGGGGCTGTTCCTGGCCTTCCAGTATCCCGTGGAGATCGCCGGCGTCTCGATCGCCAACTTCCTCAGGACCGCGGTGCAGGCGCGCCTGTCCGAGGGCGAAGAGATCGACATCTTCGACTTCGCGGACATGCTCACCGAGCGAATGGGGATGCTCGAGATGGACGTCACCTTCGCCGAGCGCCACGTGAACGAGGGCTTCAGCGGAGGCGAGAAGAAGCGCAACGAGATCCTCCAGATGGCGGTGCTGAAGCCCAAGCTCGCGGTCTTGGACGAGACCGACTCCGGGCTCGACATCGACGCGCTCAAGATCGTCGCACGGGGTGTGAACAAGCTCGTCGAGGAAGACCCCTCCATGTCGATCCTCCTCATCACACACTACCAGCGCCTCCTGGACTACATCGAGCCCGACTTCGTCCACGTGATGGTCGCCGGGCGCATCGTCAGCTCGGGTGGCGCCGAGGTTGCGCTCGCACTCGAAGCCGACGGTTACAAGACGTACGAGATGCTCCAACCCTCGACGAACGGCGACTCGCCGTCCGCGCGGGCCTGACGGGAAGGAGACCCTCCCATGCCGCTAGACACCACGATCACCGAGCTCAACCTCGACGAGTACAAGTACGACTTCATCACGAAGGGAGAGCCGGTCTTCCGGGCGAAGAAGGGCCTGTCCGAGGAGGTCGTGCGTCAGATCTCCGCGCACAAAGAGGAGCCGGCATGGATGCTCGAGTTCCGGCTGAAGGCGCTCAAGACCTACGAGTCCAAGCCGATGCCGAAGTGGGGCGGCGACCTCACGGATCTCGAGCGCGTGCTCGACGAGATCTACTTCTACGTGCGGCCGCAGGACCGGATGGAGCGCTCGTGGGAGGACGTGCCCGACGAGATCAAGGAGACGTTCGAGAAGCTCGGGATCCCCGAGGCCGAGCGTAAGATCCTGGCGGGCGTGGGCGCACAATACGAGTCCGAGATGGTGTACCACTCGCTCAGAAAGGAGTGGCAGGACAAGGGCGTCATCTTCGACTCGATCGAGGACGGCCTGAAGAACCACCCCGAACTCTTCCGCGAGCACTTCGCCACGATCATCCCTCCGGAGGACAACAAGTTCTCCGCGATGAACTCGGCGGTGTGGTCGGGCGGGTCCTTCGTCTACGTCCCGAAGGGCGTGTCCCTCGATACGCCGCTCCAGGCGTATTTCCGCGTGAACCAGGAGCGGATGGGCCAGTTCGAGCGGACGTTGATCATCATCGACGAGGGCGCGCACGCGCACTACATCGAGGGATGCACCGCGCCCGTCTACTCCACCGAGTCGTTCCACTCGGGCGTGATCGAGATCGTCGTCAAGAAGAACGCGCGCTTCCGCTACACGACCATCCAGAATTGGTCGAACAACATGTACAACCTCGTCACGCAGCGGGCGATGGTGGGCGCGCACGGACACATGGAGTGGCTCGACGGGAACCTGGGCTCGAAGCTCACGATGAAGTACCCGTCGTGTTACCTGATGGGCGAGGGCGCGCACGGAGAGATCCTCTCGATCGCGTACGCGGGCAACGGGCAACACCAGGACACGGGCGGCAAGGTCGTCCACGTCGCGCCGAACACGACGTCGTCGATCGTGTCCAAGTCGATTTCCAAGGGCACCGGACGCGCGACCTATCGCGGCCTCTGCAAGGTCTACAAGGGCGCGCACCACGCGCGCTCGAACGTCGTGTGCGACGCGCTGCTCATCAACGACACGTCGCGCACGGACACGTATCCCTACATCGAGATCGACGAGAGCGACGCCAACGTCGGACACGAGGCCTCGGTCTCGAAGATCGGCGAGGAGCAGCTCTTCTACCTCACGAGCCGAGGCATCGCCGAGGACGAGGCGATGGCGATGATCGTGCGCGGCTTCATCGAGCCGATCGCCAAGGAGCTTCCGCTCGAGTACGCGGTGGAGCTGAATCGGCTCATCGAGATGGAGATGGAAGGCTCGGTTGGGTAGCACGCTGACGACTGAGCTCATCGAGGGCGTGACGTCCGCCCTGAACCCGGACGCCGTCGCGACGATCGCGATCGGCGAGCCGGCTTGGCTGCGCGAGCGGAGGGAGCACGCCTGGTCCGTGTACGAGCGCACGCCGATGCCGTCCACGCGGCTGGAGGAGTGGCGCTACACGGACCTCCGCAAGAAGCTCGACCTGGGGGCGCTGCGTCTCCCTGACGGCGGGTCCGGGTCCGACGACCCCGAAGCGTGGCCGGAGCGGCTGCGCGAGGCGATGGACGAGGACCACGAAGCCTCGGGACACATCGTGCTCATCGACGGGCACGTCGTGCACGCCGACTTGGACACCTCGCTGGCCTCCAAGGGGGTCGTTCTCTGCTCGCTGCACGAGGCCGTCGCGAAGCACGCATCGACGGTCCGGGAGCACCTCGCGATCACCGTGCCCGCCGAGGACGGGAAGTTCGCGGCGCTGAACGCCGCGCTGTGGGCGGACGGTATCTTCCTGCACGTTCCGCGCGGAGTTCGTCTCGAGCAGCCCGTGCGCGTCACTCGCTGGTTCAGCGAGTCGGCGGCCGCATACTTCAGCCGCGTCCTCATCGTGGCCGAGCGAGAGAGCCAGGTATCCTACGTCGACGAGATCCTCTCGGAGGACTTCGCCGAGCCGACGCTCGCGTCGACCGCGGTCGAGGTGATCGCGCGCGACGGCGCACAGGTCCAGTACGTCGCGGTGCAGCGCCTCGGTAAGGGGGCGTTCTATCAGTCCGTGCAGCGCACGCTCGCGGGGCGGGATGCCAAGCTCGACACGCTCAACGTCGGCCTGGGTGCTTCGGTGAGCCGCGTCGACCTGAACGCACGGCTGCTGGGTCCGGGCGCGAACTCGGATATGCTGGGGCTCTACTTCGGCGACGGCACGCAGCACTTCGACTTCAATACGAGCCAGGACCACGTCACGCCGAACACCTCGAGCGATCTGCTCTACAAGGGCGCGCTCGACGGCTCGAGCCGCGCGGTCTTCCGCGGAATCATCCGGGTGCATCCCGGGGCGCAGAGGACCGACGCGTACCAGAAGAACCGCAACCTGCTGCTCTCTCCGAAGGCGCACGCCGACTCGCTGCCGAACCTCGAGATCCAGGCGGACGACGTGAAGTGCTCGCACGGGGCGACCGTAGGCGAGCTCGACGAGGAGGCGAAGTTCTACCTGATGTCGCGCGGGCTCGATCGCGTGACGGCGGAGCGGCTCGTGGTGCTCGGGTTCCTGGGTGAGGTGCTGGCGCGGCTGCCTTTGGGCGGGGTGTCGGAGAAGGTGACGCGGGTGATCGAGGAGAAGTTGGCCCAGCATGGGTAGGGCGACGCTGCGGGCATCTCTCCTTCGGGGACCGCTACGCCGGCGACCTGGAAGGTACTCGGCCACCCGTGCGGCTTCGCTTAGCGGCGCCGGGTCGTCCGGGCCCCGGCGCCGATGTCCCCTACGGAGAGATGCCCGCAGCGTCGCTTTCCGGACGGGCGCCGATGTCCCCTACGGAGAGACGTGCCCACCGCGAGCCACCCGTGGGTAAGTGGGTGCGGGTGGCGGGGCTCGCCGACTGCCCCGTCGGCCAGCTGAAGGCGGTGGATGCGGACGGGACGGCGGTGGTCTTGGCCAACGTGGAGGGGACCGTGTGCGCGCTCTTGGACCGATGCTCGCACGAGGAGTTTCCGCTGTCGGACGGTGAGCTCGACGGGGGCCACGTGGTGTGCGCTTACCATGGCGCGCGGTTCGATGCGTGCACGGGGGCTCGCAAGTCGCTGCCGGCGGTGCTGCCGGTGCGGTCGTTCCCGGTCGATGTGCGGGACGGGGACGTGTACGTGGACGTGGAGTAGCCTATGACCTTCGATCCGGTGCGCATCCGCGCGGAGTTCCCGGCGCTGGCCCAGAACGTGAACGGCAAGCCGCTCGTGTATCTAGACAGCGCGGCTACGTCGCAGAAGCCGCGGCACGTCCTCCGGGCCATGGAAGCGTATTACGAGCACGACAACGCCAACGTGCACCGGGGCATCCACGAGCTCTCGCGCCGTGCCACGGAGGCGTTCGAGGAGGCGCGCGGCAAGGTCGCTCGCTGGATCGGCGCGGCCGACCCGGCGGAGTTGATTTGGACGAGCGGCACCACGGGGTCGATCAACCTCGTCGCCAGCGCATGGGGCTTGGACAACGTCCGCGCCGGGGACGAGATCCTGCTCTCGGTGCTCGAGCACCACTCGAACATCATCCCGTGGCAGCTGCTCGCACGACGCACCGGAGCGCGGCTTCGCTACATCGAGATCGACGACCAGGGTCGTTTGATCCTCGACGATCTGCCCTCGCTCCTCTCGGACCGCACGAAGGTCGTCGCGATCTCGCACGTCTCGAACGCGCTCGGCACGGTCAATCCGATCAAGGCCATCGCGGCGGCGGCCCACGAGGTGGGCGCGCTCATGGTCGTCGACGGGGCCCAAGGCGCGGTGCACGCGAAGGTGGACGTGCAGGAGCTCGGCGTGGACTTCTACGCGCTCTCCGGCCACAAGATGTGCGGGCCGACCGGGAGCGGTGCGCTGTGGGGACGCCGCGATCTCCTCGAGGCCATGTCACCGTATCAGGGCGGCGGCGAGATGATCCACTTCGTCGGCCGCGACGAGAGCACCTGGGCCGAGCTGCCCCACAAGTTCGAGGCCGGCACGCCCAACATCGCGGGCGCGATCGGGATGGGCGCGGCCGTCGACTTCCTGTCGGAGATCGGCATGGAGGCGATCCAGGTTCACGAGCGTCGCCTACTCGCGTACGCGATGGACCGCGTCGGAGCGATCGAGGGGATACGTATCTACGGGCCCGAGTCGCTCGACGAGCACTCCGCGGTCGTGTCGTTCACGCTCGGCGATGCCCACCCGCACGACATCTCGACCATTCTGGACTCCGAGGGCGTTGCGATCCGCGCCGGACATCATTGCGCGCAGCTCGTCATGAAGCGCTACGGCATTGCCGCCACCGCGCGTGCGTCTTTCTATCTGTACAACTCAGAAGAAGACATCGACCGCCTGGTAGAGGGGTTGGGGGTCGTGCGGGGCATCTTCGGCTGAGAGCGGCGCGAGCGAGCATCACTCACGCAGCTGCCACGTGGCCAATTTCAATATTCGACGTTGGATCTGGCCAGGACGGGCGCGGGTTGCACACCGCCGAGTGCCCCCCGCATTCTGGTCGCGTCGTAGAGGCAGGGTCGTAGGCCGACGGGAATGGGGGACGCAGGCTTCGCTCGTCAGCCGACCCTTATTCCCCCCAAGGGATCGAAACATCTCGTGAACGCACGCGCAGGCCGGTGGGTCGCGGAGTTCGTGCTCTTCGTTCTCCGCTCGGCCATCGCGGCTCGGTACTACGGGGCTCTCCGAATCAGCAGCACCATCGACGAGCGGCTCGGTTCTGCCGTACCACGCTTCGTCAGCAGCCTCGAAGAGGCTGGACTCTCGCCCGCTGGCGGGGCATCGGACGCGCAGGTGGCCGCCGTCCTGCGGCAGAACCCAAGCCTCGTCGCCGGCCTGAAGAATGTGCGCTACTCGGCGGCCAGGATGATGGGGTCCTACGTCGGGGCGCTGACGAGAGCGTCGGGCTTGTTGGAGGAAGTGACCGGCGCGATCGAGTCCCCGGACTCGGCCCAGTGACGCCGATGCACGACATCGCCGCGCACCAGGAGCCACGTGCAAGCATTCTTGGTAACACACGCCACCTTGCAGCGAGGAACAGTGGGGGCGTCCCATCCGAGCATGGTCTGCGCACTCCGACACGAATAGCTTGAGCGTTCCTCCATCCTCACCGGACCGGACCCGGATGACCTCCAGCGAATACAAGGAGCTGACGGACTTCTTCATCGAGCACGTCACTCGCATCGGGGACGAAACCCGGACCATCGTCCAGGTGACGGTGGAGTCGCTTCGCCACGAGATCCGCTTGGTCGCCGACGGGGTCCTGCAGAACGGACGCCGCATCGATGAGAACGGACGCCGCATCGATGAGAACACCGGCCGCATCGAAGCAAATGGACAGCGCATCGAGGCGTTGACCATCCGCGTGGACACCCTGACGGAGCGGGTGGACACCCTGGAGACGAGCGTGTCGGGCCGCTTCGCGGACCATGAGAGTCGCCTCGTACGCTTGGAATAAACGGCGACCGAAGCACCCGAATAGCCCACCGCGCCCCCCCCCGCATTCTGGTTCCTCCGTGGGGGCGCCTTCGTAGGCGCGGCCTTCGCGGATGGCGAGTGACGCGCTAGTCTGACGTTCCCATGACGATGGTCGACTGGCTCCTCACGGAGCAGCTCGTGCAGATCTGTCGCGACGCGAAGGCGAAGCGCCCCGATCTGAACGTAGAGATCGAGGCGCGGAGTCCCCACGGTGAGGACGACGTGCTGGCCGGCGCCGGGACTGCGGTGCGCATCGACGCAACCGACGGCGGAGTCTACCTCCTCACGCCGCGGCGGCTCATGCGGATCGTCGGCGACGACGCCTACGAGATGGTCACCTATTCCGATCTGGTCGGATACGACTGGATCTCGCCGGAGATGTCGGAGAAGGTCGCGCTCAAGGACGAGCACTTCGATCGTCTGTATCTGTATCCGCGTTCCGAGCCGCCGATCACGCTCGACCACCTCGGCCAGGCCGTGTATCCGCTGCTGGCATTCTTCGCCCGCGTGTTGGAGTACCAATCTCAGAAGGTGCTGCTCCGAAAGTTGGACGAGGACGTCGTGGCACTGCTCGGCAGGTGTCTGGCCGCTGCGGCCCGCGGGCCGTTCTTCTCCGATGTGGAGCTGACCTCACTCTTCGGACGGAGCCGCGAGTCCATGCAGGTCGTGGCCGGGATGTGGCCCCGCATGAACCTGGCGACGCCCGACCTGCAGGAGCTGCTCCGGCGCGTGGCTGAGGAGCTGATCGCTCTCGGCGACCCCGAGTCCCAACACTGGCGAGAGTGGATCGCGGCGAGCCCGCAGCAGCTCGAAGCCGCGGTGGAAGTCTTCCGGATGGTGTCGACCGGGGAGGTCTGAGCTAGGCGGGCTGAGGCGGGCGCGGCGCGAGGTCCCCGCGCCGCCGCTCCCCCGATCTCTGTAAGGGATTTCCCTACAAGTCGGAGCCGCGATTCCCTGACTCACCTCTTGCCAGGGGCCCCTTTGGATGTCCTATCCGTGAAGCAAATCTGTCTTCGCTGCCATGACGAAGTCATTGCGGTGAAGCCCGTGGATCTTGTGGGTCCACCAGTTCACCGTCACCCGCCCCCACTCGGTAAGCAGGGCCGGATGGTGGCCTTCCTCCTGGGCGAGGGCGCCAACGCGATCGGTGAAGGCCAGGGCCTCGACGAAGTCAGTGAAGCGGAACGCGCGCTCCAGCCTCTGGATCCCGTCTCGCTCCACAAGTTCCCAGTCGGGAATCTCCGGCTTGAGTTGTGCGATCTCCGCTTCGGTCACCCGCGGAGAGTCTCGGCGGCAGGCAACACACCTTTCACCGTTCAGACGACCCACTGGTGCACCTCCGCATGGCGAGTCATGGCCTCAGCGCTGCGCGGCCGACAAGTTCGCCTTTGGCTCCCCGCGGGGTAACATCGTCTAGCCTCCGACATAGGACATTTCGATCTTGGGGAGCGTGACTGTTTCCTCCGAGCGAATCTCCGAGTAACGGTCGCCCCGAGATTGCCACACGCCAGAAATGGCGTCCGTGATGTCGTCGTCGCTGGCGCCGCCGCGCAGGAGAGACCGCAGGTCGTGGCCATTGGTCGCAAACAGGCAGGTGAACAGCTGACCGTCCGCCGACAGCCTGGCGCGACTGCAATCGCGGCAGAAAGGCTGCGTCACCGACGCAATGATTCCGATCTCGCCGCCGCCGTCGCGATAGCGCCACCGCCTTGCGACTTCTCCGCGATAGTTCGAGTCGATTGGCTCAATGGGCAGTTCGGCATGGATCGTCGCGAAGATCTCCGCGGCCGAGACGACATCATTGAGACGCCAGCCGTTCGAGTGCCCCACATCCATGTACTCTATGAAGCGCAGGATCTGGCCTGTGCCACGGAAGTACCGGGCCATCGGCAGGATGCTGTGCTCGTTCACGCCCCGCTTGACCACCACGTTGATCTTGATGGGGGTGAGGCCGACCCGAGCGGCCGCGTCGATTCCGGCCAGCACTCGCTCGACCGGGAAATCGACATCGTTCATCGCCCGGAAGACCTCATCATCCAGCGAATCGAGGCTCACCGTCACGCGACGAAGGCCGGCTTCCTTGAGCGCGTGCGCCTTCTCCGCGAGCAGGGAGCCGTTGGTCGTCAGCGTAAGGTCCAGCCTGGGGATGGGCGCCAGCATGGCAATCAGGTCTTCGAGCTCTCGGCGAAGTAGCGGCTCACCGCCGGTGATGCGGACCTTTTCCACACCGAGGGCCGCGAAGATCCGAGCCAGGCGGGCGGTCTCCTCGAACGTGAGGAGCTTCTCGCGCTCCAGGAAGTGGTGGTCACGGCCGAAGACCTCCTTCGGCATGCAGTAGATGCAGCGGAAGTTACAGCGGTCGGTGACGGAGATCCGAAGGTCTCGCAAGGGCCGCTGCAGACTGTCGGTCAACGTGTGACGGGTCGCCGGGCAGATCCCTGGTAGCCTCTCGGGACCAGCAGATAGGTGTGTCGCACCAGGCGCGTGGTGGTGGTCAGGATGCGGGTCGGTGTTCAGCATGCCTAGGGTCCCTTTCTTCGCACCACGCTTGTCCTCTTTTACACCTCGACCTCGATATCGGTCTCCGTCACGCAAACGCCGCGGCGCACAACGGCTTGCTTGGCCGGTGGACCCAGGACTTCGCCCGTCCGGACGTCGAACGTGGTGTGACGGCCGCCACATGATGCCGCTAGATTGAGTCCTGTCCATCGACCAGCCCAGAGCCGCCGCCTGAGCCATGAGCCACAGCACGAAGGCGCCCGTCGAATTCACTGCTGTCGCGCGCGACACGGTCCGCCGGTTCATGCAGGCGAGCGAGGATGCGAACTTCGCTGTCCGAATCCGGGTTGGGAGCCCAAGTCCGCTTGATCCCCGTTACGAAATCACGCTGATCGAGCGCGATGAGAAATCCGACGAAGATGTCGTGTTCGACGAGGATGGGTTCGAGGTCGTCATGGACCCCGAAAGCGCGAGGATCCTTGATGGCGCCCGTATCGATTGGATCGAGACCATGATGGAGAGCGGGTTCAAAGTGGAGAACCCGAACCTGGCGCCGATCGGCTCCAAGCCGTTGGAGGGCCCTCTCGCCGACCGGGTTAGGCAGGCGATCGATCAATACGTGAACCCTGGCGTCGCGCAGCATGGCGGTCACGTGACGTTGGTCGAGGTGAGGGACGACATCGTCTACCTCCAGATGGGCGGGGGCTGCCAGGGATGCGGAATGGCGTCCGTAACCCTGAGCCAGGGGATCGAGAGAATCCTCAGGGAACAGGTGCCGGAGATCGCTGGCATCCAGGACGTAACCAACCACTCGGCTGGCGATAGCCCTTACTTCGCTGCCGCGAAGTAGCGAGCCCTCGCACGGTGAGCCGGTCGTGCCAAGGGTCCTGCTCCTGTTCGCCCGAACGAGCTATCGAGCCGAAGCTTTCCTCGTAGCGGCCCGCCGCCTCGGCGTGGACGTGACCGTGGGTTCGAATCATCGGCAGGTGCTGGCCGATCTCGCTCCAGGTAGCACTCTGACTGTCGGAGTTAGTGACGTCGAGCGATCCACGGCCACTATCGTGCGGTTCGCCTCCGACTACCCGCTGGCGGCGATCGTGGCGGCAGAGGACGACTTCACGCCGCTGGCGGCAGCGGCGTCCGAGGCTCTCGGACTGAGGCACCATCCGAGTGACGCGGTCCGATGCGCGCGAAACAAGGCCCTGATGAGGAGCCGACTCTCCGCGGCGGGATTCTCATCACCTTGGTTCCACGTGGCCTCACTCCACGACGATCCGGTGCGTGTGGCGTCGAGGACCGGCTTTCCCTGTGTTCTGAAGCCGCTCTCGCTCTCGGCCAGCCGCGGTGTGATCCGGGCCGATGCGCCCGAGGAGTTCGTCCGCGCCTGGCACCGCATTCGGGGAATTCTCGAAGCAAGCGACGTCGTTGAGCGAAGTGGAAGCTTGGCGGCCGAAATCCTGATCGAAGCTTACCTGCCGGGGCGTGAGGTGGCCGTCGAAGGGATCGTGGTCGGTGGCGAGCTCCTTACGCTTGCCCTCATGGACAAGCCGGACTCCATGGAGGGGCCATTCTTCGAGGAGACCATCCTCCTGACTCCTTCGCGTTTTCCAGATAAGGTCCAAGACGACATAGTGTCCGTGGTGCGGCGCTGCGCTGCCCATCTGGGCCTCGATGACGGCCCCATCCACGCGGAGTTGCGTGTTGACGCGGACCAAGTCTCACTGCTTGAGATCGCCCCGCGCTCGATCGGCGGTCGTTGCTCCGCGATCCTCAGGTTCGACCCAGATGCCACACTGGAGGAGCTTATTGTTCGCCACGCGCTGGGCATGCCGCTTCAGGGCTTCAAACGAGAGCCGCGGGCCTCGGGGGTCATGATGCTGCCGATTCCCATGGCCGGTATCCTGCGCGAGGTCGCCGGCGTTGACGCGGCGCTGCAGGTGGCGGCCATCGAAGGGCTCGAGCTCACGATCCCGCTCGGCCAAACCGTGGTGCCGCTCCCCGAGGGCAATCGATACCTGGGGTTCCTGTTCGCCAGGGCGGACAGCCCGGATCAGGTGGAGACCGCTCTCAGGCTCGCGCACGCTCGACTCGACGTGAAAGTCGAGCCACCCGGATGACGCGCAGGAAGTCACCGACTTTCGTCGAAGGTGCCGGGTGCCGGATCTTCGCGGCGGGGCGGGTCATCCGACCGACCCAACCTCTGACCTTGCCTCGCAGTAATCCGGCGCCGACCGGCGTAGCCTCCGCTCAATTCGTGCCAATACGCCACCCTGGGCTCGTTTGACTGCCAACAGAGGTAGACCCAACGGCCGTCCAGAGTGGTCGGAAAGTCGACCAGTCCGTGCTCGAGGCCGCCGACCGGAAAGCGGATGTCCCGGCCGATGAGTCGCCCTTGGATGAGCTCCTCGATCGCCCGACCGTACTCCGCGAGTGAATGACGATGCTGCATGTATTCCTCGTGGTCCGGGTTGGCGCTTTGCGAGACGAGGTCGCCCCAAAGAGCGTCCAGCACGGCCAGCTGGTCCATCTTGCTGCGCGCCGCGTCGCGAAGACCGTGGATCTCGTCGAGGACGGCCCGTACGTCCGGCAGCATCGCGTTTGCCTCGTCGACCGTGAAGGCATGATGGCGCAATCGTCTAGCTCTCCGATCCTCTCACCGTGGTCACAGAGCCGAACTGGCTCTCGGTCGGCTCAGCTCAACAGAACCACGCTTCGGTCAACTGAGGCGGCCTGACACGTCGACGGCGGTATCTGGGTCGGGCCACGGCTGGCTGGTCGGAAAGAGTCGCAAGCGTAAGCTCCTTGATCCGGTAGAACGTCGTTGCCGGATCTTCACTCGAGCTGGTCGCTTCTTCCGCGACTCGCGCGACCTGCCGTTGTAGCATGTCCACACGGGGATCCGGATGCTGCCACGAGTACACGAAGTCCTCCTGAACCAGGCTCCCCAGGTGAGGTTGGATCTCCGGAATGTCGAGCAGCCATGAGCCTCGAGGCAGGAGGAGCCTGATGGAGTAGTGCACCGGATCGACCTGATCGATCAGATCGTGGTCCTGCACGAACTCGAGCAGCTCCAAATACCCCGACAGCGTTGTCCAGGGCGTGAACGGCAGCAGCGAGGGGCGGAGCGCTACGTTGGTGGCTCGCGTAATCGACAGGGCAGCAACCACATCACTGCGGGTGTGACCCTTGTCGAGATAGCCAAGAATACGGTCGTCCACACTCTCCACAGCGGACAGAACGAAGATGCACCCGAGCGCTGCCAGCTCCCTGACCGCGTCACGATGCTCGATCAGGTGCTCGATCTTGGCCGTGAAATCGAAGCTCAGCTCGGGGTGGCGCTTACGCATCTCTCGAACAATCCCGAGCGAGTGCTTCACGGCGTTCAGGAAATCCGGGTCACCAAAATCGATGTGCTGCGCGCCCCGACGCACAAGGTCGTCGATGTCTGCAAGCACGACATCCTGCTGCACTATGCGAAGCCTCCCCTCATAGACAGCGGGGATCGGGCAGTGGCGGCACCGGTGAGCACAGCCGCGGCTGGCCTCGACATAGCCCACCAGCCGGAGCTCCCCCTCCGATGTCCTCAGGCGGGCATACTTCTCCAGGGGAGGCAGCAGGTGTCGCGCTGGTGGGAGAAACTGCTGCCGAGACAGGTTGGGCGGACCACGCTGCGCGGCGAGAGAGACACCTCCCGGACGAGGCAGTTGATTCTCGGCTAACCGGTCGACGTGCTGAGTAAGCGGCGTCTCGAATTCACCGCCGATCACGCTGTCGGCAACGCCGTCGAGGAGGTAGTCCTCGTTAAGAGAGGCGTAGAGCCCGAAGTAGCAGATGTGGCAACGCGGATTCAATCTCCGGACCAGCTCACCGGCTTTGACGCCGAGTCGGAGCGCGGTGTGCATGGGAGTCGAGATCCCGACAAAGTCGGCTCGACGGACTTTGGCTTCGTCGAGAACCTCGACCGCGAGATCCAGGCACTCCACTCGATGGCGGCCTTCAGCGAGTAAGTGTGCGCCAGCGGACGCTACTCCGAACGGCTGATGGCCGAGCTCGTAGCAGGAGATGAGGAGCACGTTCATGGTCGAGGATGCCTCATGCGTCCGACCCAGGGGGACGCCAGGTTACGGTAGCTGTCGCTAATCAATTCTTCTCGGGAATGTACCCTCAGAACTGACGATGGGCAGTTGACGGCTCGCTGCCCGGGCATCGCCTAAGCTCGCTGACGAGCTGATCGCTCGGGTCGACCCCGACTCCCGCCCTTGGCAGGAGTGGATCGCCGCGAGCCCGCAGCAGCTCGAAGCGGCGGCGGAAGTTTTCCGGAGGGTGTCGACCGGGGAGGCCCAGGACCGGGCGGCGCCTGGCCGCTCACCCCCCGACTTTCGGCGCGGCCGCGAGCGCGCCAGCCGCCGCGATCTCTTCTCCCAACCCCAGAACGACCAACAGATCGCCCGCCTGCACGCGCTCTTCTCCGCGCGGGTTCGGGACCAGGTCCTCGTTCCTCCGGATCGCGACGACGCTCACGCCGTAGATGCGCCTGAGGTCCGAGTCCATGAGTCGCTGGCCGGCCAGTTTGCTCCCCGGCTCCACCCGCAGGGTCGTAATCTCGACGTCGGTGAGAGTCCGCTTCAGATCGAGGAGGTTCGGGCCCGTCGCCGCCGGAGAGCGCCACATCTCGTAGTTGCCGGCGCGGATCTCCGAGACGAACGCGTCGATCTCGGTGCGCGGGACGAGATAGCCCGTGAGCACTCGCGACACGATCTCCACCGAGGTCTCGAGTTCCTCCGGCACGACGCTATCGGCACCGAGCGCCCTGAGCGCCTCGACTTCGCGCACGTACCGAGTGCGGGCGACGATGGAGCACGTCGGGTTGAGCGCGCGCACGAGAGAGGTCACCTGCCGGGTCGCGGCGGCATCGGACAGCGCGATCACCACCGCGCGCGCCCGCGGGACGCCGAGGTGCTCGAGCAACGCCTCTCGGGTTGCGTCGCCGTAGTGGATCGGCACTCCACGGGCGCGTTCGGCGGTGACGAGCGCGGGGTTCATGTCCACCGCCACGTGTGGGATGCCTGCCACGCTCGCGGCCCGGCAGACGTTGCGTCCGTTGACGCCGTAGCCGATGACGACCAAGTGGTTCTCGAGCGGCTTCGACGTCCGCTCGGCTTGCCCGACCCTGCCGCGGCTCTGTAGCCGTTCCGGCAGCGGCAGGCGATGCAGGAGGCTCGCCATCCTTGGGGCCGCCCCCACCATGAACGGTGTCAGGCCGATCGTCGCGACCGCGGTGGCGACGAACCACTGGTAGTTGGAGTCGTTCACGAGGCCCGCCGCGATGCCCGCGCCGGCGAGTACGAAGGAAAACTCGCCGACATGGCTCGTCGCCATCCCGGTGATGATCGCGGTGCGGAGCGGCGAGCCGACCACCAGCACCGCCACGGTTCCAGCCACCACCTTGATCGCCAACGCGCCCACGACCAGGGCGAGCAGGAAGAAGGGTTGGCCGGCAGCGAGCTGAAGGTCCAAGAGCATGCCGATGCTGATGAAGAAGAAGCTCGCGAACACGTCGCGGAACGGCAGGATGTCCGCGAGCGCCTGATGGCTGTATTCCGACTCCGACACCAGCAGTCCCGCGAGGAACGCCCCGAGCGCGAGGGAAAGGCCGGCCAGCGACGCAAGCCAGGCGATCGAGAGGCATAGCGTGAGGACCGTCAGCAGGAAGAGATCACGGCTGCGGGTGTGAATCACGCGATCGAGCAACTGCGGTACCACGAAACGCGCCAGCAACGTGACGAGAACGAGGATCAGGGCCACCTGAGCGAGGAAGCCCCCGAACGCGCTGACCAACCCTCCGGACGTGCCGGCCAGGACCGGAATGAGGAGCATCATCGGCACGATCATCAGGTCCTGATAGACAAGCATCGCGAGGCTCATGCGGCCGTGTGGGGCGTCTACCTGTGCGCTCTGCTGGAGCAGACGCAGCACGACGGCAGTCGAGCTCAGGGACGCCGTCATCCCCATGAAGAGCGCACCGTTGGACGGGACCCCCATCCCGATGAGCGCCCCATACACGGCAAGCGTCACCGCGACGATCTGCACCGAGCCGCCCACGAGCGCCGCTCGCCGCATGCGCAGGAGATCGGCCAGGGAGAATTCGAGGCCGATGGTGAAGAGCAGCAGAACGACGCCGATCTCGGCCAACTGCTGGACCTGGTCGGCCTCGCGCACGAGCCCGAGCCCGTGGGGGCCGAGCAGCATGCCCGAGACCAAGAAGCCGACGATCGGGGGCAGTTTGACGCGATGAGACACGTAGAGCACGCCGATCGAGACGACGAGCAGCGTGACCAGATCGGCGAGCAGCGGTGCGTGCATCACGCGTGCGGTTGGGGGGGGTCGCCTAAGCTCGCGAGCGCGCGACGCGGCCGAAATGGGCGTGAGCCTTCCGGCCCGTGACCCGGGACGCGATTGGAAGTGCGGGGCTCAGCGCCCTAGATTTGGGGCCCGACCCTCCGACCGGCCCACCGATGGAAACGCCGCAACTCAACTCGCTCTATCAGCAGCTCATCCTCGAGCACTATCGCAACCCGCGGAACAAGGCGGAGCTGGAGGAGAAGACCGTCGAGGTGCACCTGGCGAATCCCGTCTGCGGCGACGAGATCCGTCTGCAGCTCCGCATCGAAGACGACCACATCGCCGAGGCGAAGTTCGTCGGTCAGGGCTGCTCCATCTCGCAGGCCGCGGTCAGCATGATGACCTCGCTGCTCAAGGGACGGTCCCTCGCCGACGCGGACGGAGTCGCCAAGCGCTTCACGCAGATGATGCACGGCGATCAGGACGCCGCGAAGGACAAGGCACTCGGAGATCTGCGCGCGCTCCAGGGCGTGAGCAAGTTCCCCGTGCGCATCAAATGCGCGTTGCTGGGCTTCGACGCGCTTCAGGAGGCGCTCAAGAAGAACCTCGCCGGAGAGGAGCACTGACGGCCGTGGAGATTCACTCCGCGCACCTCGGCGCGACGCGGGCCGGGCCGCTCACCGTGTGGGTGTCTCTCTTGGGAGTCCGCAGGATCGAGTTCGGGGCGCTTCCGCGTGACCACCGCAACGAGCCGCGCGAACAGTGGCCCACTCGTCTCGCGGACGCCGTCGCGCAGCTCGAGGAGTATTTCGCGAAGGCGCGCAGGTCGTTCGACCTCGAGCTCGACTGGCTCGACTCGCTCACCGACTTCCAGCGCGATGTCTACCGTCGCCTTCTCGAGATCGACTACGGTCACGTCGTGTCGTACGGGCAAGTGGCGCGTGACGTCGGCAAGCCCGACATGGCGCGGGCGGTGGGGCAGGCAGTGGGTGCGAACCCGATCCCGATCGTCGTGCCGTGTCACCGGGTGGTGGCGTCGGACGGTGGCCTGACGGGGTTCGGCGGCGGGCTGAGCGCGAAAGTCGCGCTGCTCAAGCTCGAGGGGATCGACGTGAACGGCGCGAGCCCGAGCAGCAAGGTCCACCCCGAGGTGATTCCGCTGGACTTGTAGGGGGGCCCCTCAGCTCCCTTGGAGCGGCCTCAGCTCTTCCTCTCCGTAGAACCTTGACACCTGGCGACCAACTACTAATACTACTGGCGATAGTAGTATGATTAGTAATGTGTTAGGAGTTACGATGAAAATCCCCCTCGCGCCGCCGGATCCGGAGGCCACCCTAAGTCAGTTGATGATGACAAAGGACGGCGCAAATCGGACTCTGCAGCTGCTGACGCGCGGCATGGACCCAGCGCCAGGCGGCAAGTACCGGCATTGGGACGTCCTCCGACACCTCACCCCTCCTGGCGGACTGACCCCGGAGGAATGGTGGGTCGCCATGAAGGTCGCCCGCCGACAGCTGTACCGGCGGTTGCCGCTGAAGGACGTGGAAGGAAGACCATTCCGGTTTGCGGTTGCGGACCCCGTCATGGAAATGCTGCACTTCATTGATCAGGCGGGTGGAGCGGTCAAAGGATCGGACATCGTTACCGACCCGGAGACGCGAGAGACATACCTCATGAAATCGCTCCTCGAGGAGGCCATCACCTCGAGCCAACTCGAAGGCGCGTCCACGACGAAGGAAGTCGCGAAGGACATGCTGCAGCGCGGTCGTCAGCCCCGCGATCGAAGCGAGCAGATGATCTACAACAACTACCAAGCCATGCTGTTCATCCGGTCCGCAGTCAATCGGCCCTTGACTCCTCAGACGGTCTTCGAGCTTCACAGGATACTCGCGGACAAGACACTCGATGATCCGTCAGCTTCCGGACGCTTCAGGAATCCGGAGGAAGCGATCCATGTGGTGGACAATATGGGCAACGTCCTTCACGTCCCGCCGGCGGCGGCGGAATTGCCCCAGCGGCTGGACACGCTCTGCGCTCTCGCAAACGACAAGAGCAACGAGCTCCACATCCATCCGGTCGTTAGGGCCATCCTCCTCCATTTTGGACTGGCGTACGACCACCCCTTCATCGATGGGAACGGCCGCACCGCGCGCGCCCTCTTCTATTGGGCGATGGCAGCACGAGGGTACTGGCTGTGCGAGTCCCTTTCCATCTCGAGCATCATCAAGACGGGGCCCAGCAAGTATGCGAGGGCGTTCCTCTACACGGAAACGGACGAGGGGGATGTCACCTACTTCATCCTGAACCAACTGCGCGTAATCGTGCGCGCGATCGAGACGCTGCACGAACGGGTCACACGGAAGGCCGAGGAAATCCGCGAGACCCGCATGATGATTCAGCAGGCGACCTACATCAACGCGATGCTGAATCATCGACAGCTGGCCCTTGTCACGCACGCCCTTAAAAATCCGGGCTTCGTCTACGCCATTGAGTCACACAAGAGATCCCACAACGTGAGTTACCAGACCGCGCGAACGGACCTACTACAACTTGCAGAACTCGGCTTCGTCGACCGCGGGAAGAGCGGAAGGGCGTTCATCTTCGTGGCTCCACAGGACCTGCGTGACCGCCTCACCAGCATTGCGCGTAACAAGCAGGCTATTGGGCGGCAGACGCCCTCGCTGAGCACTTCAGATGAGCCGAAGCAGTAGGTTCTGCATACAGGGGCTGTTTGCCTCCCTCAGCCGAACCGCCCCGGCGACAGCCCTTCGAGTCGCGCCTTCCCCGTTGCCAGCACGTGGTTCGCGATCATCTGGCCCGTGACCGGCGCGAGCGTGAGCCCGAGCATGCCATGGCCCGTGGCGACGCTCACGCCTTCGACGCCCGGGAGCGGACCCACGATCGGCAGTCCGTCGACCGACATCGGGCGTAGCCCACACCACTCGGAGACCGGGCGGGCCGTCCCGATCTTCGGGAAGTAGAGGCGCCCGGCGCGGGTGAGCTGCTCGAGACGAGGACGGCGCATCACCCGGTTCGCGCCGGAGAACTCCATGGTGCCCGCGAAGCGCACGACGGTCTCCATGGGCAGGCAGAACACGGAGGCCTCGTTCAGCACGCAGGCGATCCGCAGGTGCGGCGCTCCGTTGGGTCCGATCGGGATGTCGCGGTGGTATCCCTTCCCTGGCTGCACGGGAATGCGCGTCCCGAGGCGCCGGGCGAGCTCGAGTCCCAAGGGGCCGGTCGCGAGCACCACCGCGTCCGCCCGCTCGATACCTCCGCCCGCGAGGGCGACTCCGGTAGCGCGACCGCCCTCGATGAGGACGGAGGTCACTTCCACGCCTTCCCTCAGCTCCACGCCGCGGCGCTCCGCCGCGCGCGCGAGTTGCTCGAGGAAGCGCGCGGGGTCCATCGACGAGGCCTCCGGGTGGAAGACCGCGCCGATCGCGTGGGGCCCGAGCGCGGGCTCACGGCGCACGAGCTCGTCCCGGTCGAGCGTCTCGGGCTTGTATCCGTGCGGCGCGATCAGCGACGCCTCGTGGCGTGCCTCGCCGAGCCCGGCCTCCGTGGCGCACACGTCGTAGTAGCCCTCGCGCCGGTACTCGCATTCGATGCGCTCCTCGACGATGAGCTGGTCGAAGAGCGCGAGGGACTGCATGCCCAGCGGTGCCATGATCCCCACGGCTCGCTCGACGTGCTCCTGCGTGCAGTAGCGCGCGAAGCCGATCAGCCATCGCCATAGCGCCGGGTTCCAGCTCGGATGGACGTAGAGCGGGCTCGTGGGATCGAGCATCTGGCGGATCCCCTGGGCGACCCGGCCGGGCCTGTTGAGCGGCGGATGCCCCGGCGTGGCCGTGCCCGCGTTGCCCCATGAGGCACCCGCGCCGAGCCGCTCCCGCTCGAGAACCACCACGCGCGCACCGCCCCGAGCGAGGTAGTACGCGCAGCTGATGCCGATCACGCCCCCGCCCACGACGACGACCCTGGGGGCGCTCACGGTCGACGCCGCCACCACTCAGCCGATCGTCGGGTCGAGCAGCACCTTGATCGACCCCGTGCGGCGCCGGTTCGCGGCCGCCGAGAGCGCGTCCTTGTACTGACCCAGCGGGTAGACGTGCGTCACCATCCGCTCGACCGGGGCCTGGGTCTCCAGCAGCATGTCGTGCACGATCTGGAACGTGTGCTGCCGCCCGCCCCGCCACTCCTCCTGGCCGTAGCACACGTAGCCTTTCACGTCGAGCTCGCGTGCCCACACGAAGGTCATGTCGAGCTTGCGGATCTCGGCGGCGCACCCGAGCAGCACGATCCTGCCCCGCGGCGCGGCGAACCGCAGCGCCTGCTTGATGGTCTCGCCGCTGCCCACGCAGTCGAAGATCAACGGGAAGCCGCCGCCGGAGTACACCTCATCGCCGAGGATCGGCATGTAGCCCTGTGCACCCGTCTCGACCAGCGCCTGCCGCGCCTCGTCCCCGGGCGCGAGTGTCGCAGTCGCGCCCAGGCTGCGGGCGATCTCGGCTTCGTGCCCCCGCTTGATCTGCGCGAGCAGCTCTCCCTCGTACCCCGCGGCGCGAAGCGCCCAGATGGCGCCGAGCGCGATCGGTCCGCTACCGATCACGAGCGCGGGCCCGGATCCGAACGGACGCGACCCCAACGCGGCGTGCATCCCCACAGCCAGCGGCTCCATGAGCACGCCCGTGCGATCCGAGATCGCGTCGTCGAGCGGGAAGAGCTGACTCTCGTGCGCGATCATCCGCTCGGACCAACCGCCCGGAAGGTCCGTCTGATAGCCGACCGTGAGCCCACGGCCCAACGGCCTGCCAGCCACCACCGTCTCCCCGACTTCGCCCGAACGCTCGCAGGTGCCGTGGTGACCGCCCACGCACGAAGGGCACTGAGCGACACCTAGAAAGCCGCGCATGGTGCACGAGATCACGGGGTCCACCGCCACCCGCTGACCGCGCTCGACGCGCCGAACGGCGGAGCCGACCTCGACGACGCGCGCGAGAATCTCGTGGCCCAGCACGGCTGGAAAGGAGCCGAACGGCTCCATCGCGGGACTGCTCTTGTACGTGAGGTTGCCGATGTCCGAGCCGCAGATGCCCGACATGAGCACCTCGAGTCGGACCCACTCGGGGCCGGGGAGCGCGGGCTCGGGGACGTCCCCGTAGCGGAGCCCGCTCAGTCCCCCGAACAGGGCCGACTCCGTGACGCCACCCAGCGTCTTGCCGGTCAGGTAGCCGGGGACCGAGACGTTGAACGTGACCGCGCGCATGCGCTACCTCGTCTCCTCGTCGGGTTCGTCCGACGGGCTTGCGTCGTCTTCGCCGAGACTGAGAACCTCGCGCGCCTCGGCCGCGTCCTCCTCGCGGACCCAGAGGATAGGCGGCCGCGTGAACGTCGCGCCGAAGTCCACGCCACCCGCGTCGTCGATCTGCAGGCGATACGGGATCCCCGCGTCGATGAGGAAGCCGGCCGCGAGTTCCGCCTCGTGTCGGTAGCGGAACCTCGCGACGATCACCTCATGTGCCTCATCATCCACGGCCTTGTTCACAACGACTTCGGCCCCCTCTCCATCGTCGGGTTCGCGTTGTAGGCGACCGAAGTGCCCGGCGGGATGCTCAGGTAGGTCCACTGGTCGCGCCGGAGCATCTTCCCCAGGAACGTCATCTGACCGACATGATAGCTGGTGTGCGCGAGCGACCTCTCGAGGGCCTCACCGACACTCGCGGCCACGCCGCGAACGCTCACCGTCCGTGGTAGATCCTCGTCCGACAGCGGAGCCAGCGCGGCCAAGAGGATCCCCCATCCCCGCTCCCACTTCGCGAGCATCTCCTTCCGGCTCACGCGCCTCCCCTCGAACTCCGAGTCGCGATTCCGCCACGGCTTCTCGCCGTCCGTGGTGAGGAAGTCGGTGAAGCGCGACTCGAGATTCCCGGATACGTGCCACACGATCATCGCGATCGAGAGGCTCTCCGGCGTGGGCTGCACCAATAGGTCTTCGTCACCGAGTTGGGCCATCGCTCCCTCCCCGAGCTGCTTGTAGCGCCCGTACTCAGTCTCGATCGCCGCGAGGATGTGGCGGGAGTTCGTCATCTCTCGATCATCTCCTGTGTCAGCGTCCGGGTCCCAATAGCACCGCATTCATGAAGAGGAGCTGCGTCGCCTCCGCGTACGCCCGGTAGTTCGGGTCCTCTGCGAACGCGATGATCTGTCCGTTGCCCACGGGCTCGTGGATGAGGAACGCCTTGCTCGCGAGCTGCGGGCGCGCCTCTTCCCAGACCACGCCGCTCAGGACGAGATCCTCCAGCTCGGCGTAACGGCCCACGTTCGTCCCGTCGCCCAGCTTGATCGGGCTGAACACGCGCGAGCCGTCCACCAACGCCCCGATCTCACCGTCCGTGCCGGCCGACAGCCAATGCTCGGTGTCCAGCACCACCCTCAGGATCGCGCCGGGCAAAGCCTCCGGCGACTCGTCGTCGGGAACGATCTGCTCGAGGTAGTCGATCGGCTGATCGGGGGTGTCCGGCTCCTCCGGTTCGTCGCCCACGGGTCCCCCGCCCCGTCGCTCCGCGGTGGTCGAGAGCAGCTCGGCGCGGGTCGCCCACGCGGTCGAGCCCGCCATCGTGATCAGCGTCCCTCCGTCGCCCATCCAGTCGCGCAGATCCTCGATCAGCTCCTCCCCCACCTCGTCGGAATAGTCCCCGCTCGGGAAGATGATCACGTCGTGCTCGGCGAGACGCGCGGCGCCGAGGCTCGACGCGCGCACCACCGTCGTGCGCTGTCCGTAGCGCTGCTCGAGCACGTAGCGAGCCCACCCCGCCGAGTAGACGTCGGCCGGTTCGTCGTAAACCAGCAGCACGGAGGGCTCGCGGAGTGCACGACCCAGAGCGCTTCCCAGCGACGGGCCCTCCGTCACGTACGAGTCGTCGACGGGGACCACCTCGACCCCGTGCAATCCGGCGATACGCCCGAGCCGCTCTCGCAGGTCGGCGTCGTTCTCGCTCACGCGCACGATCGCCGTCCCGATGCCGAAGCGGCGGTCGCCGAGCGTGAACGCCCCTCCCGCGGTACGTACGCGAATCCCCTCGCGTAGCGCCTCCGCCACGGCCGCGGCGGCGTTCGTGCCCCACGGGACCAAGTAGCCGACCCGCGCCTCGGGCAGCACGCGAGCCGCCAGATCGGGCTCGGCTGTCAGGCGCTCCCCCGCGGCTCCGGTCACCCGCCTGACGGGGATCGCCTCGACGTCCCAGAGCAGCGACTGGCTCCAGGCCGTCAGATCGTAGATCTCGTCCGACTCCCGTCGCGCGCGCAGCTCGATCTGGCGCGCGACGAACTCCTCGTCCATGGCCACGTGCGCATCCAGCAGGTTACGTGCAAATCTGCCCGTGGGCTGGGACAGCGGCACGATGAACGTGCCGGCCGCAGGGAGTGTGCGCCCCTCTATACTCACGGGCCTCGTCGCGGCGCGAACCTCGATCCCATTCCTGACGAGCAGCCGGGCAAGCCGCTCCGCCATGCCCGGATCGTGCGCAGAGTGGAGCACGTACTCGGCGACCCCGTCGTCGCCCGGCTCGAGGCCATCCCGCTGGAAGGCGAGGTAGTCGCGCAGAATGCGCTCGCGGTTGCGCGCCGCCGTCTCGGCGGTGGTGATCGCGGCTGTGAAGTGATGGAGCACGCCGTCCCGGTAGGTCAGCAGGTCGCCGTCGGCGCGCTCGAGCACGAGCGCCCGCGCCGAAGCCTGCTCGTACGTCATGCCGAGCGCCCCGTGGCCCATCGCCCACCCATCGATGTAGCCAGGATAGAAGAGGTCGTACGTAGCGCGGTTGAAGTACGCGAAGCCGCGGGCATCGAACGCCCCCGCGTTGGCACGACCGAACAGCTCCATGAGGCCGATCTGCCGTTCGCCGAACCAAGGATTCTCGGGCGGAGCGGTCGGCGGAAAGAAGTACGTCGAGTTTCCCCCCATCTCGTGCATGTCGACCACGATGTGCGGCCGGTACTCGAGGAGGACCCCAACCCTGCCGCGACTCTCGGGCTGGCTCTGGATGAAGAGGTCGCGGTTGAGGTCGAACAGGTAGTGGTTGACCCTGCCACCCGGCCACGGCTCGTCGTGCTCCGCCGAGTAGGGCGCGGCGTCCGGCCAGCGCGCGCGCGCCATGAGGTTCTGCTGGACGAACCGCGCCCTCCCGTCGGGATTCTCCAGCGGATCGATCAGAACGAGTGATTCCGAGAGGATGAGATCGACGGCCGCGTCACCTCTCGCGGCCAGCACGTGGTACGCTGCGGCCATCGCTGCGCCGCCAGAGCTGATCTCGTTCCCGTGGATGCCGGCCATGAACGCCGTGACCACGGGGAGCTCGGCAATCAGTCGGTCCGCCTCCGCGTCCGAGAGGCCCGCGGGGTCGGCGAGCCTGGCGAGCCCGGCCTTCACCTCATCGAGTCGTGCGATTCGCGCCTCGGATCCGATCAGCAGCACGACGAGCGGGCGTCCCTCCCAGCTCTGCGCGTACCGAAGCAGCCGCGTGCGGTCCGGCGCCGCCGCGGCGAGGGCCTCCATATAGCGGACCACCGCGTCGGGAGCGGTGATCTCCGCACCGAAATCATGGCCGGCCACCTGCTCGAGCGTCGGGACCGACGGGTCGTAGCGGACGCCGGGCGCGAGTTCCTGCGTGGCGGTCGGAGCCTGGAGCAGCGCGAGGAGGGTGAGCGTGCCCAGCATGGGATGGCGCATTCCTTGGAGGAGGGGGCGCCAATATAGCCCGGCCCGCAGCCCCGGGCAGGCACGCCACGGCCGGTTTGATTCCCGGCCCGCCGCGCGCGAGCTTGAGGCCATGAAGACCGCCATTCTCGCGGGGTGCCGGACGCCGTTCGTGAGGTCCGGCATCGACTTCGCCGACCTCAGCGCGATCGAACTCGGCAAGGTCGCCGTGAAGGACGCGCTCACGCGGAGCGGTCTCCGCGGCGAGCAGGTGGATCATCTCGTGTACGGCACCGTGGTGCACGACACCCGCGCGCCGAACATCGCGCGCGAGGTCGGACTCGCCGTGCTGCCGAAGACGGTACCCGCAGTCACGGTGTCGCGGGCCTGCGCATCCGCGAACCAGGCGATCACCGATGGGGTGCACCTCATCGAGCTCGGCCTGGCCGACGTGGTCGTCGCGGGCGGGGCGGAGTCCCTGTCGCACATCCCGATCACGGTGAGCACGCGTCTGTCGAAGAGCCTCGTGTCCGCATCCAAGGGCAAGACCCTCGGGCAGAAGCTCTCGGCGTTCAGGCCCGTGCGACCCAAGGACCTCCTTCCCGTGCAACCCGCCATCGCGGAGTTCTCCACAGGCGAGTCGATGGGGCAAGCGGCAGAGCGCATGGCCAAGCTCAACGGGATATCGCGCCAGGCCCAGGACGACTGGGCGCTGCGGTCACACCGACTGGCGGCCGCCGGCACCGAGGACGGACGTCTCACCGCGGAGATCTCCGTGGTGTACGTGCCGCCTTCCTTCTCGAAGGTCGTCGATCGCGACAACGGGATCCGCACCGACTCGACGCCGGAGAAGCTCGGGATGCTCTCCCCCGTCTTCGACCGGAAGTTCGGCTCGGTGACCGCGGGGAACGCCTCCCCGCTGACCGATGGAGCGTCGGCTCTGGTTCTCATCAACGCCGAGAAGGCGCGCGCCGAGGGGCTCGAGCCCCTCGGGTACGTGCGAAGCTGGGCGTGGACCGCGCTCGATCCCGAAAGCCAGCTGCTGCAAGGCCCCGCCTACGCCGCGCCGCTCGCGCTCGACCGCGCCGGCCTCGGCATGGCCGACATCGGCCTCATGGAGATGCACGAGGCGTTCGCCGCGCAGGTGCTCTCGAACCTCCAGGCGCTCGACTCACGCGAGTTCGCTCAGCGGGAGCTCGGCCGCAGCGCCGCGGTCGGTCATCCCGACCTGGACCGGATCAACGTGATGGGCGGATCGCTCGCGATCGGGCATCCGTTCGGCGCGACCGGCGGAAGGCTCACCGTCACGCTCCTGAACGAGATGGCGAGGCGCGACGTCCAGTTCGGCCTCATCACGGTGTGCGCGGCCGGCGGAATGGGCTTCGCGATGGTGGTGGAGCGGCGCGGCTAGCTCACCCGCCCCGCGGGGATCCTACGGGATCGGACCGCCGGCGGCTCCCGCCCACCGCACTGCGTTTCTCCACAGCGTCAGCACGTCACCCGTCGCGGCAGCGCCCGACGCGGGGAACAGGCCCACCGCCACCATGCGCGATCCCCACGGCTGGATCTGGAATCCGACGAGCGGACTGCCGTCGTTCCACCTCGCCACGACGGTGCTCCCCGGCTTCGCCGCAACCGAGCCTCTGAAGCCCGTCGACGTGAGTGTCAGGAGGCCCGTGGTGAGCGGGTGCGCGACCGTCGCGGTCGCGTTCAAGCTGGCAGCCTGGTAGGTCTGGCCGGCACCGGTGGTGAACGCGTCCAGGGCCTCGAGCGTGCCCCACCCGACCGAGCCCAGCCCACTGTCGGTGCGGTTCTGCCAGTAGAACGTCGCCGTGATGACGTTGCCGCCGAGCTGGACGTAGCTAGCGATCTCGGAGCCGAGCGCGGCCGACTGGTTGAACAAGCCGTTCGCAAACAGCAGCACCACGTCGTACTGGCGGAGCACACTCAGCCCGGGCGTGTTGTTCACGAAGAAGAACGCCGACGTGTTGACGGTCGTGCCTCCCGCGAAGAGCCCCTTCACGACCGCAGTGTCGCTCGCAAAGCCCAAGTCGCCGCCGGATAGGATCAGGAGATCGACTTTGCACGTCGCCGTTTGCGTCGCGAAATCGGCCAAGAGCGAAGACGCGGCGTTCACCAGGTTGACGTTCCGAATGGCCGGGCACACGAACTAGCCGGCCGGGGGCGTCGGCTCCACCTGATAGAGTCCGGTCGGGCGGCCGACGAACAGATACGTGCCGTCGGCCTCCGTGGTCGCCCCTGCGATCGAACTGTTCCCTTGTTTCAGAGCGACCGCGATGCTCGGTAGCGGAGCGCCCGCCGCGGTGGCCACCCTACCCCGAATGCCTGGGCCGGTGTAGCGCACCGAAAGCGCCACGGGCGTCGAGGCCGCCGCGTCCTGCACGCGCATGTATGTGGACGTGCGATAGAGCTCTTGGCTGCCGTTGCGGCCGACGATCGTGACGAGGACGGACCGACCCACGGTCGACGGCGGTAGCGCCACGTCGAGCGCATGCTGCGAGCCATCTGCCGTGAGGGTCAGCGTGGCGTCGACGAGCGGGGACTAAGTGGCGCTGTCCTGAACCGTCACCTGGTACGTGTTGACGAGGGCAAAGGCCGCCGCGAGCGGGGCCAGGACCAGGGCTAGGGCAGCCATTTGGTATGTGTTTCGCATGCCAACAAAATTGACCCCGCCCCCGACGCAGCCGCAATGATCTCCTGAAACGCCTCAGCCGGGGCGCGCCTCCAGCTCCCGGTCGAGCGCTTCCCGGACTTCGCGTCGACGTTTCCCCTCATGGAAGCGGCGCTCGTCCTCGGGATCGGACACGTTGAGCGGCGGGACCCGGCACGGGCGATGCTTCGCGTCGATCGCGACGAAGGTCAGAAAGCACGTATTGGTGTGGCGCTTCGTTCCCTCGAGCAGGTTCTCGGCCTCTACCCTCACGCCGATCTCCATCGAGGTGCGTCCGACGAAGTTCACCCGCGCCGTGCAGGTGACGAGCTCGCCCGTGTAGATCGGCTCGCGGAAGTCGACCCGGTCGATCGAGACCGTGACTGTCGGACACCGGGCGTGGCGCATGGCGGCCACCGCCGCGGCGCGGTCCACCATGGAGAGCAGCTCACCGCCGAACACATGCCCGAGGTTGTTCACCTGGTGCGGCATCATCAGCTCGGAGACAATCGACACCGAGTCCGCGGGCTTCTTGGGGGTTGGGTCGGCCATGGTACGGCGAGTACACCTGAATCCGCGCGACGGTTCGGTGTCGGCCGGTGCGGCTAATCCTGAGTTCGTCGGTGCTGGGCTCCTGATGCGCGAGCTGTGCGACTCGTGCCGCGGGGGCGTCCGCCCTTTCGCCCGTTGATGCGCGCCGCGTTCGCCTTCGCCTCGCTCCGGACACGGCCGAGCGTGCGACCGACCTCGCTCATCCAGCGCCTCGAGCCGAAGACGCCTCGGAGCAGATCCGGGACCAGGAGGTCGGCATCGAGTCTCTCCCAATGGAGTCCTTCACCGTCGAGCTCGATTTCGATTGCCTCGAGCTCGCCTGCGGTGGCGCCGCGCAACCCTTGGGCGACGTCGACGGGGAAGGCGAACGAGTACCCGTTCGTCAGCTCGACCTCCACGCGTCCGGACTTTCTGTCATAACGCGCACCCCTCGCCCTGGGCTCCCTCTCCGCCTCAAGCTTCGCCGCTCTGCGCGCCCGCGGGACTTGAGCCAGGATCTCTTCATCCGTCAGCATCCTCTTCACCATGCACCCTCCTCCAAGCCGCCAGGAACAGGCTCCACTCCGAACGTGCCACCGCGCTCTCGACCTAGAGACGCCGCGCAGTGTCGAGGGAAGCCACGAAGCTCTCCACCAGCTCGACCGTTAACGGTGCCGCCAGCACGTCCGTGTGCTCGCAGTCCGGGATGATCTGATAGGGGACACCTGCGGCGAGCGAGAGTCGCTCCGCATGCCCCCGGTGCACGCGCGTGTCGTGCTCCGGCTGGAGGATCAGCACCGGCACATCGAGCTCTCCAAGGCGTCGCTCGGGCGAGTGCGGCCGGAACGTCCCCCCGATCCGCCACCACCAGAACGGCCGCAGCACCGCCACCAGAAGACTCCCGGGCATGCCCTTAGCGGTGAGGAACTCCGCCGTGATCCGCCGCACGTCCGACGGCGTCGCGATGAGGACGAGGCCCGCCACGCGAGCGCCCTCGGCCGCAGCCAGCACGCTGGCTGCACCTCCGAACGAGTGGCCGACGAGGACCAGCGGCCGTCCCGGAAATCGCTCCCCGGCGTAGCGCACCACCGCCATGACGTCGTCGCGGAGATGGCGCACCGTCACGAAGGGCGCGGCGCGGTTGCGGCCGTGCCCGCGCATATCGAACAGCAGGACCTCGTGTCCGCTCCGCACCAAGGGCTCGGCGAGCTGCAGCACGGTCCCGTAGCTCGCGCCCCACCCGTGGGCGATCAGTAGGAGCGGCTTGCCCGTTGCGGACGACCCACCGATCAGCCAGGCCGCAAGCTCGTGACCGTGGTGGCGGATCACGAGGTCCTCGTGCTCGAGCCCCGAGTCCGGCACCGAGCGGTCGGGCAGGCGCGGAACCGGTCGCACGATCGAGTTCGCGACGCGGTCGAGCGCATAGACACCCCCCGCCACGGCCAGGCCGAGCGCGAGGAGCGCGAGCGGGTTCACGAAGCGCGGCGCGGCGTCAGGGGCGGCCCTCGACGGGCCGAGCCACGATGATCCCGTCCTGTCCCTCGATCCCGAGGATGCGCTCGGCGAGCGACACCGTGCTGATCTCGACGGAGTCCCCCACGAGCGGCGCATGAAGCAGGTGGAGCGTGCCGTCCACCCAGAGCGCGAGCCCGGTGTGCGCGACATCGAGACCCGCCACGGTGCTGGTCGCCGCGATGATGTCGCCGTCCTGGATCCCATCCGCCGCCTCGGCAATCCGGTCCTCGGGCACGAATGTGCGGCCCGCGGCGTTGAGCCGCGCTTCGTCCTGTCGCACACGCGCCAGGTTCGCCGGGTCGGCGAGCTGTCGGTAGGCGTCCGGGTGTGTGCTCATGAAGTCGATCTGTTCTTGGTCCCGCTCCCCGCCCAGCTCGCCGCTCATGTCTGTGACGAGTCCCCGCCGCGCATTGTCGGCCACCCACTCGCTGAAGTAGTGGAGCCGGCTCGGATAGCCGTCCACGACGCCGTCGCGGTACCGGATCTCCGCGAGCAGCCCGACGTACGCGGCCTCGGCGTCGGGGCGGCTCGCCAGTCGGTCGATGCCGCCGGCCCGCACGAACCGGGCGAGCGCGAACGCGTTCTCGACGAAGGTCACGCAGTCGAGTCCGCGAAAGTCGATGACCACGCGCTCCGGACCCTCGACCTCGAGCGTCCTCGGAACGTAGGCCGTGCCGACGAACGACCGTCCGATCTCCGCGATGGCCTCGTGCAGCGGCACAGTATCGAGCCCCGCATCGACAGCCCACCGCACCTTCTGCTCGAAGATGCCCCAGTCCTCGTCGAGCCAGGTCTGGGTCAGCCCGCCGGTCGTCGCCTCGGTGACCGGGGGGCGATGCGGCTCGAACGGCGACCATAGCCTCGCCGCTCCCACGAGGAGGAGAATCGCCACGGGACCCAGCAGCCCCCGATACTTGAACATCACGATAGCGTGCTAATCATAAGTCGGACCTCATGTTACAACACCGCTAACCCTTCTCCGCGGGGGCCGATTTCTGCCACTTTCCGCCGTCCCGCTGGCACACGATAAGCCCGCTCCTCCACACTACGCCACGCCGACACGACCGCCACGTGCAGGCCCGATGGACAGCCCCTGACCCGGACGTGAGCTTACATCGTCCCACCGAACGTCACCGCCGACCTGCCCCGTCGGGAGGAGCATTGCCATGCCGTATCCAGAGATGATGGTCGCACCGATGCGTCAGGACCTCGTCCGCATCGGTTTCAAGGAGTTGAAGACCCCCGCGGACGTCGAGGCGATCCTGGGGTCGGAGCGCCGCACCACGCTGCTCGCGGTCAACTCGGTCTGCGGGTGCGCCGCCGGGATGATGCGCCCGGGCGTCTATCTGTCGCTCCAGGGCGAGCGCAAGCCCGAGGTTCTCACCACGGTCTTCGCCGGACAGGACATGGCGGCGACCGATCGGGCTCGCGACTACATCGCCGGCTACCCGCCGTCGTCTCCCTCCGTCGCTCTCTTCAAGGACGGCGAGCTCGTCTATTTCATGCAGCGACACCAGATCGAGGGTCGCTACCCCGAGGAGATCGCGGCCGATCTCCGGGCCGCCTACGAGAGCCATTGCTGAGGCTGCAGACGACACCCTTGCGGCCGAACCGCTCTAGCCTCAAAGTGGCGGGCCGCGAAACCTAAGGGTCGCCGTACTCCAGGCCCGGCTGTAGCGTCAGTTCCACCATGTGGGCGTGGTAGCTGCGGCGGCGAACGGATTCCTGATGGGAGAGTCGATACGGCGTATGACGGTGGAACGAGCGCAGCACATCCACGGGGTCGAGCGTCGTCACGAGAGTGGCCGGGAGCAGGGGAGCGATCAGGCCTCCCCACGGACCCGGACGTCGAAAGATGACGTGAATCCTCCGCGCGTCGCCCTGGGCCAGCGCTCGGATCACGTCGAGCGTCTCCTCGGGCGAGTAGTCCTCGAGCACTTCCTGAAGAATGACGTCGTCGAACGCCCCGCGAGTGACGACCAGGTCCCTGAGATCCGCAACGGCCAAGGACGGCCGGCGACCTTCCCCCCCCTCACGAGCTTCTGATACGTGATCGGCCAATACGTCGACCGCGGTCACCAGGGCACCCTCGTTCGCCAGGCGTCGGGCGAGCAGACCCCTGCCGCACCCGGCATCCAGGATGCGCCTGCCCGTGATCGGTTGGAGGCGGGCGAGCAGCGCGCGGTAGGTGTCCCAACGACCCAGGACCGCGTTGTCTTCCCAGTACGTCGCGGGGGTCTCGCGCTCGATGCGGGCCCAGACCTCCTCCACCTCGCCGGAGTACAGGGCGCGGAGTCGGGAATGAAAGTCGTGGCTCATGGAGTGGGGACGCGGGTCTCGGAGCGTCGGCGCGCGCGGCCGCGGCTCATGGTACTCGGGATGGCGGCCCTGGCGGCGATCGTGTCAGGGTGCTCCGAGGAGCTACCACCCCCGCCGCCGCAACCTATCGCCTTCAACCACTCGGTGCATATCGAGAACGAGATCGAGTGCAGCCGGTGCCACGAGGGCGCGGAGACGCAGGCGCAGGCGGGTCTGCCCGCGATGGCGGCGTGCGCATCGTGCCACCGCCGCCAGGCCGCGGACCACCCTGAAGTCGTGAAGTTCATGGAGCAGTACGCGAACGGGAACGGCGAGCCGATGGTGTGGCGCAAGGTGCACGTCATCCCCACAAAGGCGATGGTGCAATTCAAGCACAGCCCGCACATCCGCGCGGATGTCGACTGCGCCACATGCCATGGCGACGTCAGCCAGATGACGGTGGCCCAACAGGTCGTCGACGTTGCCAACATGGGCTGGTGCCTCGACTGCCACCGCGAGTCCGGCGCGAGCATCGACTGCCTTACCTGTCACCACTAAGCATCAGAACGAAGGGGGAGGGTTGCGCAGAAGAGACTTTCTGAAGGCGTCGTCGGTCACCGCCGGCGTGACGCTGCTCGATGGGTGCACGAGCCCCGAAGAGCAGTTCATCGTGCAGCGTGTCCGACAGACCCCGGAGCTCCCCGGTCAGAGCGCGTGGCGTCTGGGCGTGTGCCGACAGTGCTCGGCCGGCTGCGGCATCCAGGTGCGCGTGGTCGACGGCAACGCCAAGAAGATCGAGGGCAACGAGGCTCACCCCGTCAACCGCGGCGGCGTGTGCGCCATGGGCCACTCGCTGCTCCAGGAACTCTACAATCCCGACCGGCTGCTGCAGGCGCAGCGGCGCGTGGGCGATCGGGCCACGGGTACCTTCGAGGCCCTCGCCTGGGATGATGCGATCGCTCAGGTCGTGGCGGCCATCGGCGCCGTGCCCGCGAGCCGCATCGCGATCGTGGCCTCCGACCGCTCAGGCTTGAACGGCGCGCTCTGGCGGCGGTTCGCGGCGGCACTCGGCGCGCCCGCGCCGGCGTTCCTCGAGGCTCCGGAGCTCGAGGTCGAGCGCCGAGCGGCGCAGATCGCGTTGGGCACCACGGACGTCCCCTACTACGACATCTCCCGCTCGGACGCCGTGCTCTCGATCGGCGCGCCGATCCTGGACCGCTGGCGGAGCCCGGTGCACTACACCCGCGCGTTCGCCGACATGCGGCGCGCCCGACCCACGATCCGCGGTAGGTTGATCCAGGCCGAGGCGCGCATGTCGCTCACGGCGGCGAACGCGGATGAGTGGCTGCCGATCCGGCCCGGCACGGAGGGTATGCTGGCCCGCGCGATCGCAGGGATCCTCCTGTCGTCCGGGGGCGTGGCTCCCGACGCGGCGCGGCGCTATCGCGTGCTGTTCCCGGCTGATGCGCCGACAGCGGCCGAAGCCGCCGCGGCGTGCGACGTGCCCGAGGCGCGTATCGTGCGGATCGCCGAAGAGCTGGCCTCGGCTTCGAACCCGGTGGTGATCGGCGGCGGATCAGCGGCCGCGCACACGAACGGGCTCTACAACGTCACGGCGGCGCTCGGATTGAACGTCCTGCTCGGCAACCTCGGGCAGGAGGGTGGCGTGTTCGCGCCCGTCTCGCTCGGGCTGACGCGTGCCATCGAGCCCACCAACGCGTCCTCGACACCCATGGCCGACTTGGCCGCGCGTCTGCGAGGCGAGGCCGGGGAGCCGGTGGATCTACTGTTGGTCGCCGACGCCGATCCGGTGCATGCGCTCCCCGGCGGTTGGGGCGTGCGGGATGCGCTTGCGGGCGTGGGCATGGTCATCGCACTCGGCAGCTTCCGAGACGACACGGTGCTTCACGCGGACATCGTGCTTCCCCTGGCCACCGAGCTCGAGCGCTTCGACGCGCACGAGCCCCCGGCGTCGGTCGGCGTGGCGGCGTTCAGCATCGTGGAGCCCGTGGTCGAGCCGCTCGGAGAGGGACGACATCCGGCCGACGTGCTGCTCGCGGTGGCGCGCGCGCTTCCCGAGCCCGTGGCCTCGCGCTTCCCGTGGGCAGACTACGAGGCGCTCGTGCGGGCGAGGATCAACGAGGACCTCGCGCGCATGCCCGGCAGCGCGGGCGCCACGGCGACCGCGTACGTCTCCGCCGCCGTCGAGCGCGGTGGCGTGTTCGGAGATGCCGCTCCCGCAGCCGCGCCGTCCGGACCTTCCGGTCCGGCGCCGCAGCCGGCCAACGCGCTTTCCGACGGCGAGCCGACGGAGTACGCGTTCAGCCTCCTGCCCTTCGAGTCGGTGAAGACCGGCGAGGGTCGCGGGGCGAACCGGCCGTGGCTCCAGGAGCACCCGGATGCCCTCTCGACCGTCATGTGGAACTGCTGGTTGGAGATCTCTCCTGTTGACGCACGCGAACTCGGCATCGAAGACGGTGACCGGCTGCGCATCGAGTCGCCCACGGGCGCCGTGGAGGCTCATGCCGTCATCGACCCTGCGGTGCGCCCCGGCGTGGTCTCGATGCCGCTCGGGCATGGCTATATGGACAATGGCCGCTACGCACAGGGACGCGGCGTGAACGTGCTCGCGCTGATCGGGTCGACCCCGGTGGACGGCACTTCAGCGCCCGCATGGGCCTCGACCCGCGTGTGCATCACCCGTCTCGCCGAGGGCGAGCTCGTGCGCTTCGGTCGCCGCTACGAGGGCGGTGAACCCGAGGTGCTGCCCGTAGGCTGGGCGCCGCACGACACCAGCCGTGAAGCTCGCACCCGGGAGGCCAGCGTATGACCCGCTGGGGCATGGCGATCGACACGGATCGCTGCACGGGATGCGGAGCGTGCGCCGTGGCGTGTCACGCCGAGAACAACATCCAGACCGTGGGCGAGGAAGAAGCCGGCAAGGGCCGCGCGATGCATTGGATGCGCATCGAACGCTACTACGAGGGCGTCTTCCCGGACATCAAAGTCCGCTTCCAGCCGGTGCTCTGTCAGCACTGCGCGCACGCGCCCTGCGAGCCCGTCTGTCCCGTCTACGCGACGTACCGGACGCCCGAAGGCCTGAACGCGATGGTCTACAGCCGCTGCATCGGCACGCGCTACTGCGCGAACAACTGCCCCTACACGGCGCGCTACTTCAACTGGTTCTCGCCCGAGTTCCCCGCGCCGCTCGAGCGCCAGCTCAACCCCGACGTGAGCGTCCGGCCCGCGGGCGTCATGGAGAAGTGCACGTTCTGCGTGCAGCGCATCCAGGACGTGCAGGACGTCGCGCAGACCGAGGACCGTCCCGTTCGGGACGGCGAGATCAAGACCGCGTGTTCGCAGTCCTGCCCGGCGCAGGCGATCACGTTCGGCGACCTCGACGATCCCGCGAGTCTGGTAGCACAGCTCGGGCGCACCGAGCGCGCCACGCACTTGCTCGAGGACCTCTCGACGGAACCGTCGGTGACCTACCTAAGGGGAGGACGCTGACGTGGCCGGGCCAGCGGCGAGCGTTCACGAGGAGGCCCTACTCAGGCCTCTCAGCAGCTTCCGTCCGAAGCTGTTCGTCGGGAGCCTGCTGACAGGTCTCCTGGTCGGCGTGCTGTTCTACTCGTGGGGCTACCAGATCGTCAACGACATCGGCGTGGCGGGCATCAACCGCCCCGTCTTCTGGGGCTTCTACATCGTCAACTTCGTGTTCTGGATCGGCATCAGTCACGCCGGCACGCTCATCTCGGCCATCCTGCGCGTCACGCAGGCCGAGTGGCGCCGCCCGGTCACGCGATGCGCCGAGGCGATCACGACATTCGCGCTCCTGATCGGCGGTCTCTTCCCACTCATCCACCTCGGGCGGCCCGGGGTCTTCTGGTACATGATGCCCATCCCGACGGAGCGGGGCCTCTGGCCGAACTTCCGCTCGCCGTTGATGTGGGATGTCTTGGCGATCACGACGTACCTCACCGGGAGCGTCCTCTATCTGCTGCTCCCGATGATCCCGGACTTCGCGATCATCCGCGACAAGGCGATGCGCGAGCATCCGAAGAGCCTGCGCACGCTGTTCTTCCGCGTGGCCGCGATCGGCTGGCGTGGAACGCCGCAGCAGTGGTTCTCGCTCGAAGCCGGCATCCGCACGATGGCGGTCGTCATCATCCCGGTAGCCATATCAGTGCACACGATCGTGTCGTGGGACTTCGCCATGGCGATCCAGCCCATGTGGCACAGCACGATTTTCGGCCCGTACTTCGTGGTGGGCGCGATCTACTCGGGCGTCGCGGTGCTCATGGTGGCCATGTACCTGCTCAGGAAGGGCCTCGGCATCGGTGAGTACCTGAACGACAAGGTGTTCAACAACCTCGGGCTCATGTTCCTCGCGTTCGCGCTGCTCTGGGGATACTTCACCTTCGCCGAGCACCTGACCGTGTGGTACGGCAACGAGCACGCTGAGAGAGCGGTCTTCGACGCCCGTATCTCGGGTGAGTTCGCCCCTCTCTTCTGGACGATGATCGTCGTGAACGTGCTCATCCCACTCGCGATCCTGCCGTTCCCCAAGGGTCGCAAGCCGCTCGGCACCGCGATCGTCGGGCTCGGCGTGCTCGTCGGCATGTGGATCGAGCGCTACCTCATCGTGGTGGGGACGCTCTCGTTCCCCCGGCTGGACTTCAATGCAGGGTCGTACACGCCGAGCTGGGTGGAGATCGGAATTCTCGTCGGGTCCGTCGGGCTCTTCGGCTTCCTCTATTTCGGCTTCCTCCAACTCGCGCCGATCGTGTCCCTCTGGGAGGTGCGCGAGGGCGAGCACATCAAGAACCGCCAGGCCCCGGCACAGCAGCACGCGCTCCACCCCGCTAGTGAGGAGGCCTGACATGCCAGACGGACGCCTCCACGCGGTCTTCACCACCTCGGCCGACGCGCGTACAGCCCTGAACCGCCTCGGTCAGGACGGTGTCGCGCACGAGAACGTCGAAGTGCGTAGCTCCGTGCCGCTCGAGCACGACATCATTCCCGTGGGCTCCAAGCTGCGGTCGCGCATCCCGTGGACGTCGATCGTCGGAGCCACACTCGGCGGCACCGCGTTCTTCTTGATGGTCAAGCTGACGTCCGAGGCCTATCCGCTTCCCACGGGGGGAATGCCGATCGTGCCACTTCCGACGACGGGAGTCGTAACCTTCGAGGGTCTCGCCATCGGCGCCATCCTGACGACCGTCGCGACCGTGCTCCTCGAGTGTGGTCTGCCGGGCCTGAAGAAGCCGGGACCTCTCGACCACCACCTCGCGCTCGACCACGTGCTCGTGTCCGTGACGTGCGACGAAGGCGCGTCGACCGCGTGGGCGGTCAAGGCGATCGAGACGGCTAGAGACTAGCCGCGGCGGCTCGCCACACCCGACCCCACACAAGCACGAGCGCCCCGCCCGGGAGAGAGTGGGTCGGGGCGCCCCAGATGGCGGGGTCGCGGTCTAGTTATCTCCTGCGCTCGGCCGAGCTCGGCGCTCGGCTACGAGCCGGTCGTAGTCCTCCTGTGTTAGGGTGGTCACGCCGACCCACGCGTGCGCCATCTCGTCAGCGGCGCGGTCGCCCCAGGTAACGAAGTTGCCGGGGTGTGGGTTCACCGGGTTGTTCTCGGTGTTGTCGAACCACGCGTTGAACTTGAGCACGGTGCCCGCGGGCAGGAGTGGCGCCGCGTCGTCGGCGTAGATGTAGTTGTTGTGCCAGTTGAACTGCCAGTTGTCGACGATGGAGAGCAACTCCTTCTTGCCGTCCGGATAGATCGCCTCCATGGACATGCCCTTCCCGCGCAGGTGCATGTGCGCTTGGAAGCTCTGGATGCGCACAGGCGTGCGCATCACGTACTCGTTCGTGAACATCGGCGTCGAGTAGGGCGGGATCTCGAGCGTGTTTTGCGGCGCGATGTTGAACATCCTCAAGACGGTCTCGTGCTCGGGCACATAGCCCTCCGGGTACAGCCAGATCCCCAGCGACACCTGGTCGTTCGGGACTTCCGTCCCCGACGGGAAGTAGTGCAACTCGAACTCGATCTCGCCGCCGGCCTGGAGCAGCTTGCCGGTCCCTTCCTGGTAGCGCTCACCGACTTTGCCGACGGCCCACTCGGTCAGTAGGCCCCCCAGGTTGTGCGATTGCACCGCGGTCGCCAGGAAGTGGTGCGTGACGCGGCGTCCCTCAGGGAACGACGGCAGCACCTCCATCGCGCGTACCCACCGATCCGTGGTCAGGCCGGTCGGGACCTTCGGCCACCACCACTGGTCGTTCCCGTGCGCGGGAACCGTGAACGGCGTCGTCTTGACGATGAGATCCGGCGCCCCTAGCTCGTCGAGCATCGTGAAGCTGTCACCGGTCGAGAAGCTGACCGGCGCCGGTAGGTCACGCGGATCGCCTTCCGGCGCTCCCGCGTCCACCTACGCGGTGATCGTGGCAATCTGCGCCTCAGAGAGGGCGCGACTGTTCTTGAAGTCCTGGATGCCGAGATACGGGTTCACATGCCAGGGCGGCATGATGCGATCCGCCACCCGTTCCCGGATCCGCGCCGCCCAGCGACGGACCTCCTGATACGTGATCAGAGACATCGGGGCGATCGACCCCGGCTGGTGGCATTCTTGGCAGTTCTGCTGGAAGATCGGCGCGACGTCGCGTGAGAACGTGAGGCCGCTCTCGCCTTCCGTCACCTGGGCCGTCAGCTGGCCCTGTGTCGCGAGCAGCGCGACCGCGGCCGCAACGCCCGTCGCAAGCCGACGACCCCCCGCAGACCTTGGCATCCAAAGCACGATGTTCATCTGACTCTCTCCCCGTCGAAATGATGTGCGTCAACGCGCGACCCTGACGCTCAGGTATGCGTTGGTCCAGCAGCACTGCTCGAGCCCGGAGGCCGCGACACCCGCGTCGCTGTGATTGGCGCGCACATACAGGACGTAGTCGCCGGGAACGCTGAAGGTGGCCGTGGTCGCGGCCCTCGTAGCGCCCTCCCCGATCGGGAGCTCCGCCTTCTCGAACGTCACTTCGCCCGGGCCACGGTATTTGTACCAGCGCAGCGTGACCGGACGGTCTTGCTGGTCCCACGCCGATGCCTCGAGCGCGAACGGCTGGCCGACCCTCGCCGATACGGGTCCGACGCGCGCGCCGTTCGGCCCGCGCGACTCGACACCGTCCTCGACGACAACCACCGGCGGATACCGGTCCGTGCCGCGGGCGTGCAGGTTGTCGGTCTCGTACGCGGCGAGCAGTCCGCCGGGAATCGAGTACTTCTCGCCGTTCGCCTCGAGCGTCCATGTCACGCGCCCGTCCCGGCCGAAGTCGGCGGGAACCGTCACGGCGAACACCCCGTAGCTACGGCGAGGCTCGAAGTACGTCGGCTGGCCCTGGTCGACCGAGCCGGCTCGACTTTGTTGCTCGGGCCGACCGGAATCGAGAGGACTTGTGCCGTGTTCCGGTTCTGGAATCCGAAGGACAGCGTGAACGTGCCATCGGGGTTCTGATACCAGCCCTCGAACACCGGGCTCACGCCGAGCCCCTGCGGCTGCTGGCGGGCCACCGGGTTCTGCTGCGCTCCGACCGATCCCGCGAAGCTCACGGCGGCGGCCAGAGCGAGCGCGCAGACCATCGTGGTCTTCTTCATTCCCAGGCTCTCCCTCTGCTATGGCTCAGTTGAAACCAAGCTGCGGCGCGCCCGGAGCCGGGGCAGTCGGGAGATTGGGGGAGAGCGGTGTGGGGAGATGCCTTACAGTACGTAGAGTGGCGTATACTCGACCTCCCCGCCTCACGGCAGCTTCTCGGGAGGTTGGACACAACACCGGGAGGCACCCATCGGGAGGCACCCATGCGGTGGCAACTTCTTGCGATTTGCGCCCTCTTGGCCGCGACGGCCGCGTCCGATGTCAACGCGCAGGACGGCCAACAGGTGCTGGTCGGCGACCGCGTCCGCGTGCGCGGTGCGAGCGGCTGCCGCGTTCTGGGCGAGGTCTCACTCCTCTCTGAAGCGGGCCTGCAGCTGACGGTCAAGCCGAATGGCTCGACTACGACGTTCGACTTAGCAGGCCTTCGAAGCGTCGAGGTCCATCGCGGCCAGCGGCGAAACGTCGTGCTCGGGATCCTCGGCTGAGCCGCGGTCGGCGCGGCCCCCACCTTGCTGTCCGACTTGTGGCCCTGCCCGTGGTCGGAATGCAGCAACGAGTCCGGGCCGATTCTGCGGTTGACCCTGATCGGAGCCGCCCTCGGTGGCTTGCTCGGGCTGATCCCCCGCGACCGCTGGGAGTCGATGCCGCTCTACTGCGTGCCCGGTGGCTGCAGCGCCCGAATCACAGTGCGATAGCCCCGACCAGGATCGCCAGCGCGACCTAGTTCCGTTTCGTGTACACCATGAAGAACTTGTCGGCGAACATCTCGATCTCGAGGGTCTGGTCGAACCCGGCGGCCGACATCCAGGCGCGCACCTCATCGGGACCGATGAGCATCGCGGGCTGATCCGCATGTGGGATCCCAGGGACGTTCTTGTCGTAGTCCACCACGACGATCCGGCTCCCTGGCCCCATGTACGCGGCCAGTGCGCGGATGTAGGCCTCGCGCTGCTCGATGTGGTGCATCACGTCGTGGAAGAACGCGACATCGACATCGCGAACCGGCAGCTTGGGGTCGCCGAACTCACCGAGCACGGTGCGGATGTTCGTCAGGCCCCGCTCGCGAGCCTTCCCGTCGATGAGCGGAAAGAAGCCGGCATCGACCTCGACGGAGTACACAGTGCCGTTGGCGCCCACCGTGCGCGCCATGGGCACCGAAAAGATGCCCGTGCCGGCCCCGATGTCCGCCACGACGTCACCGGGCCGGAGTCCGATGGCGGCGACGACGTTGTCGATGTCGAGCAACTCGAGTCGCCGCCCGCTCTCCAAGGTGAGAGCCCACCGCTCGGCCGGCTGGCTCCCGAGCTGGGCCACCACCGGAAAAGCCGTCCCGGAGGCCGCGAGCGCGACCCACGAAGCGACGACACGGACGCGATTCGTACGACGCATGGCTATCTCCTCTGAAATGCGAAGATCACTCCACCTACCACCACGGTGAGCAGGCCCAGCGCCGACTCGATCGGACGGCCCTGGAACGCCCAGAACATCATCCACGCCGACACGGCCAGAAAGAGCACCGGACTCAGGGGATACCCCCAGGCCCGGAAGGGTCGTTCCGCGTCGGGCCGGCGGATCCGCAGCACGATGACGCAGGAGACCGCGAGGCTCGCGAACAAGCTGAGCGTGAAGCCCGCGTACTGCTGGATCTGATCGACCCGGCCCGAGAGGATGAAGATCGACGTCACCACGCCCTGGGTGACGAGAGCCACCGCGGGCGCGCCGCCCGGGCGCGTGCGGGAAAGCGCCGCGAACGGCGTGAAGTCCTTCCCAAGCGCGTAGTAGACCCTCGGCCCGGCGAACGTCATCGCCGACGCCGAGGCCAGAATGGACACACACAGCACGACCGTCACGAGGCCCACGCCCCAGTCCCCGAACAACGTCCTCGCCGCGACCACGCCCACCTCGACTTCGCCCGCCAGTTGATCGACGCTCGCGCCGTACAGATACACGGCGTTGAGCCCAAGGTAGAGCACGAGCACGCCGCCGGTGCCGAGGAGGAGCGCGCGCGGCAGATCCCGCTGCGGGTTCTCCATCTCGCTCGCCACGTACGCCGCTGCGTTCCAGCCCGCGAAGCAGAACATGACGAAGATGAGCGAGGTGCCCATCGCGGCGAACGTCTCGCCGCGGTCGAGTTCCGCGAACGACGGCGACGCGGTGACCAAGTTCGAGGCGTCCCCCCGGCCGAACGCAGCCGCGGCGAGCAGGATCGCCACGATCCCGACCACCTTGAACGCCGTGATCGCGTCGTTGAAGCCGGTCCCGGACCGCGCCGATCGCATGTGAATCCACACGAGGGCCCACGTCACGCCGACGGCCACGACGTCGACCACGCCGATACCGCCCACGAGCAGACGTGCCTCGGAGAGGAAGGGCACGAAGTTCCCGAGGTAGACCACGAAGCTCTCGGTCGCGGATGCGATCGCGGCCGAGAACCCAGCCGTGAGCGACACGAACGCGCTCATGAACCCGAAGGCGGGACCGTACGTCTCGCGGAGATACACGTACTCGCCGCCCGCCTCGGGCATCATCGATCCCAGCTCGGCGTAGCAGAGCGCGCCCAACAACGCGAGAATACCGCCCACGATCCAGAGCGCGAAGATGAGGAGCGGGTGCCGGAGATCCGCGGCCTGAAAGCCCGTGGTGGTGAAGATCCCGGCCCCGATCATGTTGGCGATCACGAGGGCGGTCGCGGACCTGAGCCGTAGGTGTCGCTCGAGCGGGCGCGCAGTCACCATCGTATGGGAGATCTCACATGAAGGTATTCGAGATGGCCGGCCGCCCCGTCGAGCCTGTCGATTCGGCCAACTTCACGGGCGATGGCACGCTCGTGCGAATGGACGACGTGTGCACGGCCCCGAGTGTCAATGCGTACCGCGTCACGTTCGAGCCGCGCACGCGCACCGCCTGGCACACTCACAGCGGCACGCAGCTGCTCGTCGTGGTGGAGGGCACGTGCCGCTTCCAGAACGACGGCGAGCCCGTGCGGGAGGTAGCAGCCGGCGGCATCGTCTCGATCGCTCCGGGGGAGCGCCACTGGCACGGCGCGACGCCCGACCGCGCCATGACGCACGTCGCCCTGAACATCGACGCCGCGACCACCTGGCTCGAGAAGGTGACCGACCGGGAGTACGGGGGCCTCTCGACCTAGGCGGGCGGCGTGAACCGGTTCGCCGGCGACGGGCCGTAGGACAGCCACGTCCGCGGCGTCACCTCTTGGCCCACACCCGGCTTCGACCAGTCGCACACGCCGTCCGGGAAGATCCGCTCCAGGCGCGCCCACTCCGCGTCGGTGAACGCGACCGTGTAGTCGCTCATCGCCAAGGGCCTCAACTGGCACTTGAGGACGTCGCTCGCGAGCGGCGCTCCGGCGATCATGCGCGTCCCCGTGTGGGGTGGGTAAAGCGTGTTGCACGCGCCCGCGGTGTTGTCGTACAGGTTGTTCTCGTCGAACTCCTGCGGCTCGACGATCTGTCTTCCGTCCGCGTCCCAGCAGCTCTCGACCAACGCGAGCGGCTTAGCGCGCCTCAGCCTCGCGGCCGCGTCATCACCGGACGTGTCGCGCGCCAGGTTGGAAAGCCACTCGTCCATGAAAGCCAGGTTCTCGGCCGCGAGCGAAGGTCCGCCTGAGGCGTGCCGTTGGAGCACGTAGTTGTCCGAATGCCCGTTATCGCGCCGCAGTCGCTCCCGCGTCACGAACGAATAGTAGCTCGTGTGGAAGTTGCCGGTCGGGTCGAGGTAGCTCCGTTCCTCGATGATCGGCGTCACCCCGAGCCCTCCCTTCCCCGTCGTGATGCGGCCGGTCTCGTACGCGACCCGCACCACCGCTGGGTCCGCCTCCATGCGCTCGCGCGTCGGCTGCGAGTCGATATCGCGCCCGCCCACTCCCTCGTTGACGTCGAGGAAGACGTCCTTGGAGATGCGCCCCTCGTTGAGCGCCAGCAGGCCGTACTGCACGCCGACGTTGTCGTGTGGGTTCCGCCCGAAATCCATCACGGGCGCGGGATGGATCTCGGTGTAGCGCTTGGTGCCGAAGATGCTCCGCATCGCGTCGTAGATCGAGCAGCGCACGCCGGTCGGGTTGTCGGTCGTGTGGTAGCGCTCGCTCTCCGGAATCACCGAGGGGCAGTCCTCTGGCCCGATGCGGTTCGGCCGTGGCCCGAGCGACTCCTCGCACGTGCCCCAGATGGCCCAACCGCCGATCACGCGCTTCGTCTCCTCGTCGTAGCCCTTCCGGTTCAGCAGGGGGCGGAGCAGTAGTCCGCAGTCAGAAGAGTCGATCATGTAACTGACGGCGTCCGGGAACGTCATCGTCGGCATGATGCCGTCGAGAATGCCCGGATACGCGCCGGCGATCAGGAGCTGCTGCATCGCGCCGCCCGATCCGCCCGAGCCGATGGTGTGAATCGGAGGACCGTACGCTTCTGCGAACCGCTCCTTCACCATGAGCGTCGTCTCGGCGGAGAGCGGGTCGTTGCAGCCGCCCTGGGCGTTCACGTTCAGCGTCGAGGACGCGACCGCGTACCCGGCGCCCAGCATCGCTGCGTTCAACACACCGCCGGTCGACGTGCCCTGGAAGAAGCCTGCCTCGCAGCCGCCGCCGTACGTGTAGACGAGCCGCCCGTTCCACGGCACGGGTGGACTCCAGGGCGTCGGCTCCGGCGCCGCCGCATCCACGAGGATCGCGGTCTGGTAAATCGCGCGATTGATCGTGCCCGTCTCCAGCCGAACCAGGAAGGGCACCGTCTTGCTCTCCGACGTCGTCGTTTGCGCGATGTCGTCCGGCAGCGGCGAAGGCGCCATGAGCGGCTTCCACTGGGCGCCATCGCCAGCCGTGCGATACACGTAGTCCACGCGCGTATCCATCGAGCAGCCGTCACCGAAGTCCTTCCCGTCGAGGACCTGTCCATTGCCGATCGGGAAGACCGACGGCCGCCCGTTGGTCGGCGCGAGTTCGGCCAAGCAGAAGTACGGCTCGAGTTGCTCGCCCGAGAAAATCGGACCCTCGATCGGGTAGTTGGTCACCGCGAGCGTCGCCGCCGGTTCACCGGCCAAAGTCGCGACGATCTCGTTGGCGCCCAGTGCGAGGCCCTTTACCAGCGCGAGCACCGCGTTGCGCTCCCGGCCCAGGCGGTCCGGCGGGGCGGCAGCGATGCGCTCGGCCTCCGCCCCACCCACGGACACGGACACCGAGGAGAGGTCCACGCCGCGTGGGGCCTCAATGAGCACCAAGGTCTCTCCGCCGCTCACGTACGCGGGCGCCGTCGGCACGGTGGACAGCGTGACGCCGCCGCCATCGTTTTCCGTTCCACACCCCGCGGCCGCCAGCGCCGCAAGGGCGACGAAGGATCCCCGGGCCCGAAGCGCCCTCACACGCAGTCCTGTCTGGACCCGCACCTCCGCGGTTTGCACCTCACCCCCCGACTAGCGTCGCCCGCACCACGTGGTCCAGCAGCGGGAAGTCCCTCGTCAGATAGGCATTGCCCTCCGAGACGGCCTGACCCTGGGCGGGCCCGTTCCCGCTCGGGGCTCCCTCCCCGTATCCGGAGTAGAGTTGATCGACCACGTCCATGCCCTCGACGACCCGGCCGAAGGGCGCAAAGCCGCTGGCGTCGAGCCGCGCGTTGTCGACGAGGTTGATGAAGATCTGAGAGGTGCGAGAGTTCGGCTGACCCGTCATCGCGAAGGTGACCGTGCCGCGGGTGTTGCTCCCCACCACCGGGTCGTCTTGTATCGTGCTGGCGCGCCACCGCGCGGTCACCGCCGGGTCGCCGTGGATCCCGAACTGGACCATGAACCCGCTGATGACCCGGAAGAAGCGCACGTCGTCGTAGAATCCCTCGGACACCAGCTGGTGGAAGCGGTCCGCACCGTTCGGTGCCAACGAGCGGTCGACTTCCACGACGAAGTTCCCCTTGGTGGTCTCGAACTGGACGCGAAACGATGCGGGGGTCCCAGCGACCGGAGCCGCTGCCGCCGCCGGCGCCGGCGTGGCGGGTGGCGCCGCGGCAGGCTCGGGAGCCGGAGGGGTGCTCTCGGCGGGTGGCGGGGCGTCGCCGCCGCCCTCACCGCCGCACGCGGCGAGCAGCAAGAGCACGATGGACCATCCTCCGAGGGCATGCGCGCGCGGCCGGGTCATCTCGTTCGTCATCTCAGGTAGGTAGGGAAGAGGGATTCGAGGGTGGAACGCCGGAACTATCCCGGGTTCGCCGGGGTGGTTCAAGTCGCCGCCCGATGGGCGGTCGGCCGAAGTTCGGCCCTGTTCGGACAACGAGATACAGGAGAGGTCCATGAAGGGCAACTGGATCCGATTCGCAGGCGGCCTGCTCACGGTAGCCGCCGTCTCGATGGCGGGCTCGGCGCAGGTCAGCGCGCAGACCGTCAATGTGGCGGGTGCGTGGACGATGTCAGTCACCACGGAGGCTGGCGGCACGACGACACCGTCGATGACGATCGTGCAGACCGGCACCGCGCTCACGGGGCACTATGTGTCCACGACGCTCGGCGAGGCGGACATCACCGGCACCGTCGAGGGCTCGCGGGTCACGATTTCGTTCACGGCCGACCTCCAGGGTCAAGCTGCTCCCGTCGTCTACGCCGCCACCGTCGGTGCTGACGGCGTCATGACCGGCACAATCGACATCGCCGGCGGGCTCGCGTCAGGGACATTCACGGCGAAGCGCGCGGGAGAGTAGTCGCCCGCGCGCGTCGGCCCCAGCGGAGCTAACGCGTAGCGGCTACCACCTCTGCGTACGGGACAAACCAGAGGTCTTTGTTGCCGAACCCGCCTTCCCGCTCGGAGTCGAAGTAGAACACCGAGTGGTCGGGCGAGAACGCCGGACAGCGGTCATTGCGCGCTGAGTTCACTGAGGGTCCGAGGTTCACCAGCGGACCCCAGGCACCGCTCGCGGCGCGCGTCGTGACGAAGATGTCCTCGCCGCCGAATCCGTCAGCCCGAATCGCCGTCACGTACAGGGACCGCCCGTCCGGCGAGGGGAGCGAGTGGTGCTCGCTAGCCGCGGTGTTGACGTTGGGACCGAGGTTGACGGCCGGCTGCCAGACGCCGCCGACGCGCTCCGACATCCAGATGTCGTTGCCTCCGTATCCGCCGGGGCGCGTCGAAGTCCAGTACGCGAACTCCCACATAGGGCCCGTGAAGTAGATGCAGTGGTCCATGTCGGGCGAGTTGAATGGCGCCCCCAGATTCTTGGGCTCCGTCCACTCGCCGTCCACGAGGTCGCTCACCCAGAAGTCCGCGCTGCCGACGCCGTCGGGGCGTGCGCTCATGATGTAGAGCTGCAGGCCATCGGGTGAGAGGAGTGGCTCCACCTCGTCGTATTCCGCGGTGCTCACCGCATCCACGATCTCGGGAGTGGTCCACTCGCCGCTCACGCGGCGGGTGACACAGATGTCGCCTCCCGCCCGGCCGCGCTCGTAGCAGTTGAAGTACATCGTGTTTCCGTCCGTGGTGAACGTCGGCTCCGCGTCTCTGGCAGCCGCATTGATGATCGGCCCCATGTTCGTCGGGCCAGCTTGCGCTTCCGCACGGCCTGACAAGACCACGAGCGCCACGACGACCGTAGAAATCAGGCGGAGCCTGCGTGTCGAAGGCTTCGTTGGCTCGGGTCTCATGTGAGTTCCTCCGTCAGTGGTCGCTCCCGAAAAGACAGAGGCGCCGGACCCCCCGGGGGGTCCGGCGCCTCTCACATCGTTACGCTGCGATGAACTGCCGGCTCACATCCCTGGGACCATGATGTGCGCGGTGCTCGTGCCCGCGTTCATGATCCACGCCCCGGGGCTCCGGGTCTCGGGAAGGCCCATCGAAGCCTGCGTGGCACCCGGCACGGCAATGGTCGTGTGCCTGCGTGCTGTCGCCGCATCCGCGCCGGTCATCGAGAGCCAGGCCGATCCGAAAACCGGCCGCACGCGCGTGCCGTTCGCCTCTGCCGCGGCCAGACTGGCCTGAAGCGCCTCACGATTGCCCGCGGCCGCCGCCTCGAGCTGGTAGTTCTGTGCCACGCGAGCCAGGTTGCCCACGTCCGTGCACTGGACGGAGAACGGCTGCTCGCCGACCGCCCCAGAGTGGTCGTAGCAGACCAGACCCGCGCCTTCCTTGATGGTCGTGTGCGAGTTCCCGCTCCACTTGACCACCATGGCGGTCTCGCGAGCCGCCGCCGGCGCGGCCATCACGGCCTTCTCGATCAACTGTGCGTCGGTCTGTGCCTGCGCGGCAGTCGCCACCGACAGCCCTCCCACCACCGCAAGAATGATTCGCTTCATTGTAGTGCAGCCTCCACGGAACACGAGTTACCTGTTGGGGACATCCTACGCTCCGGTGAGGTCGGGTCAATAGGTGTGTAAACGAGTCAGGCGGCTGCCTTCCGCTGCTGTGACGGGACGGGCTTTCCGTCCACGAACTTCCTACCCTCGAACACATCGCTGAGCAGGTGGGGTGCGTCCAACCTGCGGAACTGTTTCTCCGCCA
>SHZR01000046.1 GCA_009692205.1 Gemmatimonadota bacterium
CTCGACTCCCCCGCGGCGGCCAGTTCCGAAATTACCGTGTCCGCGACTGTGGCATTTTGGCCATGGGCCGGTGGTGGGACGGCTAAGCCCGCGACACATATCAGAACTGTCCGTTGCGCCCACCTGACACCTTGTCCGCGAAGCCGACGGTGAGTGCGAGTTGCCATGGCAGTACCGGGCTCCTAGAGCGCGAACATGCGCAGCCTATAGTAGGGCCCGGCCGCCGTCAGACGCGACCCTCGGCAGAGGAGTGAACAGGTTTCGGTTGACTGACTGTGGCGGAAGTCCTTGTCGCGCTAGCTGTCCTTTCTGGGCGGGCCGGTGGGCCTCACGCCCCGCCCCCCACCGCCCCCGCCATCTCCCCATACCGCACCACCGCATTGACCAACCGCATCTGCTCCGGCCGCCTGCACTCCGCCACCAGCAGCTTCGGACTCGCTACCACGATCGTGCACACTCGCGCCCGTGACGTCGCCACGTTGAGGCGGTCGAGCGCGTAGAGGAACTCCATGCCTCGAGGCGCATCCTCCGCGCTCGAACTGGCGAGCGCCGTCGCGAAGCGAGCCGCGCGACGAGGCCCGCCGGGAGGCGCCACCTGCGAAGAGATACGAGGGCCCATGGCCGTGACGATACGGGGCCGGGAGCCTGGGCTCAAGCTAGCCGGACCCCTCCGCCGCGCCCGCGGCTTTTCTGAGGCCCCAGAGCGTGTACCTTCATCCCGTCCCGACCCCATGAGGAACTTCAGGACCCATGATCCCCGAGGCGCCCGCGCGGCCGATCTCGATTCACGAGGAGATCCAGCAGTCCAAGCCCTTCCGGACCCGCAGCCAGGAGGCGTTCTTGGCCTTGCTGCGCACCGCGGACGACATGCGCCGACGGGTCAGCCAGGTGCTCGAGCCGGCGGGCGTGACCCTGCAGCAATACAACGTCCTCAGGATCCTGCGGGGCGCGGGTCCGAATGGACTTGCCACGCTCGCGATCGCCGAGCGGATGGTCGAGCGGACGCCAGGCGTCACCCGGCTCATCGACCGGATGGAGGAGAAGGGGTGGGTCACGCGGGAGCGCTGCACCGAGGATCGCCGCCGTGTCTGGTGCCGAATCACGGAGCAGGGGCTTCGGCTCCTCGCGCCGCTCGATCCACAGGTGAACGCGGTCGATGATTCACTCGAGCAGGTGCTCGAGCAGGATGAGCTCGCCGCCCTCATCCGTTACCTCGACCTCCTGCGCGACCGTCTCAATCAGTCGGATAGCTGAACCGCGCCTGCCGCATGCGCCGATCCCTCAGCGTCGCGCTCGCGGTCGCGTGGGTCACGGCGTGCACGGGGGCGCCGCTCGCCGATCCTCCTCCTCCGGCCTCGGCACCAGCACCGACCGAGTCGGGCGGCTACGACGTCATCATCGAGGGGGGTCGCATCGTCGATGGTACGGGCAACGCCTGGTACCCCGGCGACGTGGGCATCCGCGGCGACCGCATCGCCGCGATCACGCTTCCCGGACGGCTGCGTGACGCTCCGGCGGCCCGCCGCGTAGACGCGACGGGAAGCGTCGTTGCTCCCGGCTTCATCGACATCCAGAGCCAGTCGCGCTCCAATTTCCTCGCCGGCGGGGACGGGCGCGCGGTGTCCAAGGTGATGATGGGAGTCACCACGGAGATCATGGGCGAGTCCACGACCAACGCGCCGTCGAGTCCCGCGATGCTCGAGGCCACGGGCCGTGCGGTGGGCGTCACACAGTTCGCCACCTTCGGCGAGTGGATGGCCGCCATGGAGCGCCACGGCGCGAGCGTCAACTTCGGGTCGTTCGTGGGCGCGTCGACCATCCGAGTGCTCGGAATGGGTCAGGCGATGGGCCCCGCGGGGAGCCCTGAGCGGCGCCTCATGCAGATCGCCGTCCGGGGGTTGATGGAGGACGGAGCGTTCGGGGTCGCGTCGGCGCTCATCTATCCCCCGGGCAGCTTCGCGAACACCGAGGAGTTGATCGCGGTGAACGCGGCGGCGGCGCCCTACGACGGCCTTTACATCACGCACCTGCGCTCCGAGGGGGACAACCTGCTCGAGGCGATCGACGAGGCCATCGAGATCGGAACGAGGGCGGGCGTCCCGGTGGAGATCTGCCACCTGAAGGCAGCGGGTCCGCGCAATTGGCGCAAAGCGGCGCTGGCGGTGGCGATGATCGACTCGGCCCGATCGGCCGGCGTCGACATCCAGGCGAACATGTACCCCTACACGGCCGGGGGCACGAGCCTCACCGCGTGCTTTCCCCCGTCCGCTTCCGCGGACGGCAGGCTCTTCCGGAACCTCGCGGACCCGCGCGCGCGGAGCCGCATCCGTGCCGAGATCGAGAGCCCCACCGGGGAGTGGGACAACCTCTGCGACCTCGCGACTCCCGAGGGCACCCTCCTGCTCGGCCTCGGCCGCTCGGCCCATCGACGCTTTGTCGGGCGCTACCTCGCGGACGTGGCCCGAGAGCTGGGTAAGGACTGGATCGACACGGCCCTCGACCTCGTGCTCGAAGAGGGCCAGGGCATCGGCACGGTCTTCTTCATGATGAGCGAGGAGAACGTCGCCATGCAGCTGGGCCCGTCCTGGATGAAGTTCGGGACCGCCGCGAGCGGCCTGGACCCGACGAGCGCCGGCGGGCTCGCGCATCCGCGCGCGTACGGAACGTTCGCGCGCGTGCTGGGCAAGTACGTGCGCGAGGAGCGGGCCATCTCTCTCGAGGATGCAGTGCGGAAGATGTCCTCGGCCGTCGCGACGCGGCTGCACATTCGGGAGCGCGGGCAGCTGCGCGAAGGGTTCTATGCCGACGTGGTGGTCTTCGACCCCTCCACCGTGGGCGACCACGCGACGTACGAGCGTCCGCACCAGCTCTCGACCGGCGTCCAGCACGTCTTCGTCAATGGGCAGGCCGTCGTCGCGGACGGAGTGCATACGGGAGCGCTCGCGGGTCGCGCGCTGCGAGGGCCCGGGTGGACCCGCTGAGCCCGCATCGCCAGGCGCACTTCAGCAGCTAGGGCCGCGCGTGGGTCGGGCCGCATTCTCGCCCCCGACCGAAGCGTTTAGGTTATAGGATCGCGCCCCGAATAAATGACTTCGGGGACATGGATCCAACCCGAGAAACCAACAGATGAAGCCTAGATTCTTCCTTTCCGTGGCGACCCTGGCCCTGGTCGCGTGCGGCGGCGGCGAGCCTGCCGACACGGGTGCCGGAAGCACCCCAGCGGGTAGCGCGGCGCCGGCGCCGACCGCGGCCGCACCGAGCGGGCCGATGACGACGCCCGAGTGGTTCAGCGTCGACAATACCGCGCGTACAGTGCGCATGGTCATCACCGCGGGATTCGTGCCGGACAACAACTACTGGAACTTCAACGGCGCCACGAAGGGCAGCATGGCGATCACGGTGCCCGAGGGTTACACCGTATCGATCGAGTTCACGAACCGCGACCCGAACATGGCGCATAGCCTCGGCATTTCCTCCGAGACCGTGAACTTCTCCATCCCCCCGACGCCCACGCCGGTGTTCGCGGGCGCGATCTCACAGAATCCGGGCTCGATGATCGACGGAACGATGCCTGGCGAGACCGAGACCATCACGTTCGTGGCCGAGCGCGCCGGGAACTACTCGATCGTGTGCTACATCCCCGGTCACACCGCGATCGGCATGTGGCTCTACTTCAACGTTTCCACCGGCGGCGAGGTGGGCGTTCAGACCCGCTAGGCCCACAGGCTCCTGCAGGATCGGCGCCGTCCCGCACCTCGCGGGACGGCGCTCTGTCTTGCGGCCAACTCAGCCGTCCTGGTGGGCCGCCGCCTCCGCTTCCGCGAGCGTGGGCCCGTGCAGGTGGACCGGCGGCTGCTTCGCTCTACTCCTTAGGTTGAGCATCTCGACGAAGATCGAGAAGCCCATCGCGAAGTAGACGTAGGCCTTCGGGAAGTGCTGTCCCATGCCCTCCGCGACCAGCGTCATGCCGATGAGCAGGAGGAACGAGAGGGCGAGCATCTTCACGGTCGGATGGCGGCTCACGAACGCGCTCACGGGGCCGGCGGCTGCGATCATGAAGGCTCCCGCGACCAGCACCGCGGTGACCATCACGGCCAGGTCGTCCGCGACGCCCACCGCAGTGATGACTGAGTCCAGGGAGAACACGATGTCCAACAGGGCGATCTGGACGATGACCGAAGCGAAGGTGGCCGACTTTCCGAGCGCTTCACGCGCGGCCTCGTCGCCCTCCAGCTTGTGATGGATCTCCCGCGTCGACTTGAAGAGGAGGAAGATGCCTCCGATGATCAGGATCAGGTCCCGTCCGGAGACGGCGTGGCCGAACAGCGAGAAGAGCGGCGCCGTCAGCCGCATGATCCAGACGATCGAGGAGAGCAGCGCGATACGGGTGCCGATCGCGAGGGTGAGCCCCACCTTGCGGGCCTTGTCTCGCTGATCTGGCCGAACGCGATCGGCGAGGATCGCGATGAAGATGATGTTGTCGATCCCCAGGACGATCTCGAGGGTCGTCAGGGTCAGGAGCGCGATCCACGCCTCGGGGCTGAAGATCCAGTCCATACTTCGAGTCGCCTGCCGGCTGGGAGGGTCGGTGAGGGCCCCGGGTTGGGGCGGCCGAAAAAGGTATGTCGTGCGGCGGTGGGGGCCCAGGTGCCGATTGCGGGCGGCACGATCCTACCCAAAGCGTGAATCCGGGCGCGCCGATGATATATATATTGTGTTGACGTATCAAAGTATAGTACGTTCCGGCCCATGTCCGACGTCGAAGTCGTGCTCCGGGTGTTGCCCAGGATCCAGTTCGCCTGCCGCCCACGAGGTGAGCCCGTGGCGGGGGAGGCCCCTGGGGTGAGTCCCCATCAGGGGCACATCCTGAGCCAGCTCGATGCCGAGGATCCCGCGATGGTCACCGAGCTGGCCGAGTCCATGGGGGTCACGCCGTCGACCATGTCCCTCAACCTCAAGCGGCTCCGCGAGGCGGGCCTGGTGGCCTGCGAACGTGATCCCGACGATCGGCGCGTGATGAACGTGCGGCTCACGGAAGCGGGGGAGCGGGCGCGGAGCGCCGTGCGCCCCCTGGATGTGGGACGCGTCGACGCGATGCTGCGGACGCTCCGGCCCGACGACCGGCGGCGCGCGCTCGAGGGGCTGTCCATCCTGGCCGAGGCCGCGGATGCCCTGCTGGCCCGGGGCGGCACCCCGGCCGGCCGGTGACGCACGATCCGGCTACGCCCACCCATGTCGAGAGATGTGGGTAGGCGATACTGTTTGAAGGCGGCCCGCCGCCGAAGGCCCCGCGTCAACTCCTGAGGAGAGTATCGATGGCTCGCGTTCTCGTGATCGACGATGACGAAGAGCATCGCACGCTCGTCCGGCAGATCCTGGGCAAGATGGGACACGAGGTCGAGGAGGCGACGGACGGCGCGCAGGGCCTGCGACTGGTCGGAAAGCGTCGTCCCGATCTCGTTCTGACGGACATCAACATGCCCGGCTTGGATGGCCACGACGTCATATCGGCGCTTCGAGTGCTGCATGCCGACATGCCCGTGATCGCGGTCTCCGGCGGTGGCGCGATCGCGAAGGACGAACTGCTGCTCAAGGCCGCCAAGCTCGGCGCCGTCGAGGTGATCATGAAGCCCTTCGAATTCAGGCAGCTCGCGGGGGCGGTTTCGCGGGTGCTCGGCAAGTGACTCTGGTGGCGACCGACACCTACTCCTCGAGCTGCGGCCACTCTCCGGGCACGTTGTAGGCACGCACCGCGAGCTTGGGATCGCCTTGATCCTTCCGCTCCGCCATGAGGAACGTGTAGTAGCCGCAACTGTGGCTGGTCGGGTGCTGGCGGCAGATCGAGGGCCGCACGGTGTGCACGGTGCACAGCCGCGTCTTCGTGTTGAGGAAGCGGCATGCGCTGCCGAAGATCTCGTCCTTCTGATGCCTGAGGACGCGCTCGCGCTTGGTCCACCCCGCCTTGGTGAAGTTGCGCCGAGCCGCCGTCTCCGTGATGTCGAAGTGCTTGGCGAGTCGCGCGATGTCGCGCTTGGTCACCGGGATGCGCGGGTAGGTGCAGCAGTAGGACGGGCAGTTGAGGCAGTCGTAGAAGATCGGTAGCGGCGTGCTCACGCTGCTGGACCCGCTGGGCGGCGCACTAGATCTCGTCGACGCGGTGGAAGAGGTGCACCTCGCGCTCCTTGAGGTGCTCGAGGATCGCGGCGAAGCACTTCTCGTCGCGCCCCACCACTTCCGGCGTCGCGAGCCCCGGCTGGGTCCAGAGTCCCTGCGCGATGAGGCGGACCATCGCCGTGCAGGTGTACCCGGTCGTCCGCGCCATCGACGACGTCTCGGTGTCGGTGTGGTAGTAGTCGAGGAGGTTGTACGTGTGCCGGACCGCAGTTCCGTCCTTGCGACCCTCCAAGACGATCCGCATGACGGTGAGGTCGGGCTCGCCGTCCTCGAAGTGCCACGCGCTGAAGAGGAGCGCTTCGGTGACGTCGCGCGGACGTACCATGCCTGAGGCGACCTGGATCTCGTCGTTCGAGAAGAAGCCCGCATCGCGCAGCATCCGCATGCGCATCGCGTGCCCGGGGTAACGGAGCGTCTTCTCGACCATGCTCGGCGTCTTGCACGTGCGGAGCAGCGAGCGCAGGCCGTCGGTGTTGAACGCCTCGAGTGACCCGAGGCCGGGGAAGTCGACCAGCTCGATCTCGGTCAGCGCCGGCGTCGTGATCTCGACGCCATGACGGCGAAGGCGCGCGGGCCGCATGTACTCCTCGATCACGTCGCCGGGTGAGAACAGCGCCTTGTACTCCCAGGGCCATGTGCGCTCGACCGGCAGTCCACCCACGAGGCAGTGGAACGAGTACGTCTCGTCGAGGTCCTCTTCCATGCGCCCGAGGATCAGGTTGCTGAGGCCCGGGGCGATGCCGCAGTCGACCAGGCACGGCACGCCCGCTTCGCGGGCGAGGGTCTCCAGGCCGAATGCGTCCTCGGGGAAGAACGAGATGTCGACCATGGGCCGGCCGGCCTCGAGGACACGCTGCACGGTCTGGTAGCCCAGGAAACCGGGCACGGCCCCCACGACGAGATCGGCGCCCGCGACGGCCTTCGTGATGTTCTTCGGCGCCGAGAGGTCGGCGATGACGCCGTCCGCTCCGATCTCGGTCAGGCGCTCCACGCGTACGGGGTCGACATCGACCACGAGCACCGAAAAGTCTTCCTCGGCGACGAGGTCGCGCACGATCGCGCCCCCCACTCGGCCGCCGCCCAACACCACGATCCTCAGAGGGTCCTCCGCCGCTCATGGTCTCGAAAATGGACCGAAAATCACGAAGGAACCGCGGTGCTGTGCAAGGGGGGGCACGTGGCGCGTCCCATCAAGCGAGACGGACCACGGAGAGGGAGGCGGATGTGAAGGCGACAGCGGGAGTGCGGGCGGCGTTCCTGGCGGTGGCGATTTCGGCCGTGAGCGCGGCGGCGGGTGCGGGGCAGGGGTGGATCGAGCCGGGGGTCGAGCGCGGTGGGTTCGCGGTCGACCGGACACGGAGCGAGGTCCTCGTGCGTATCGAAGGCCGAGTCGCGCAGATCGAGGTGTCGGAATGGTTCGTGAACCGCGGCCGCCGCATGGCCGAGGGCGACTACATCTATCCGCTGCCGGGTGAGGCCGTGTTCCAAGGCTTCTCGCTCTTCCAGGGCGACGCCGAGCTGCGCGGTGAGATCATGGATGCCGAGCGCGCACGCCACATCTACGAGGAGATCGTGCGCAGGCGTGCCGACCCCGCGCTGATCGAGCTGGCCGGGCACGGTCTGCTCCGGGCGAGGATCTTCCCGATCCAGCCGGATCAGGTGGTGACCTCCGCGAGGTCGGCCGAGCCGACGGCGGCACCGGCCGTGAGCCGGCAGCGCGCCGCCGCCGATGAGACACGGCGGGAAGAGGACTCGGTGTCGCTGGTGGTTCCCGGCCTCGAGGTCCTGGACGTGCTGCCCGTGGGCCAGGGCACGACGTTCGCGGGCATGCGTGCGCTTCAGAGGCTCGAGAGCGGGGATACGCTCGAGCTCGTTCACCTCCCTGAGGGCATCGATCCTTCCTTCCTTCCGCCGCTCTCGCCGGGCCAAAACCAGCTCGTGCTTCAGCGAGGCGCGGGATGGCTCGTCATGCGCGCGCGGGTCCCGGAACCCTATCTCCAGGAATTGCTACAACGACTCGAAGCCGGTCACTAAGTTTTCGGGTCCTCGTTCGATGGAGGGGTGGATGTTGAAGACGATCCGGGTCGCGGCGTGGTTCACGCTCGTGCTGCCGATCTCAGCAGCCGCGCAGCAGGTCGACCTCGACGCTGCCGCGCGGACCATCACCGAAGCGGATTATGCGCGACGCGTCGGTGTAATCGCACACGACTCGATGCAAGGCAGGGACACGCCTAGCGCGGGTCTCGACAAGACGGCCGCGTGGATTGCGTCCGAGTTCCGCCGAGTTGGGCTGCGGGGCGGCGCGGCAGACGGCAGCTTCATCCAGCGGTATCCGCTGCGCTCGATCGCGGTCGACCGCGATCGGTCAGGGCTCGGCGGCGGGTCCCGTCGCCTCGAGTTCGGGCGGGACCTCGCGCCGCTGACTGGGACTGTGGACGGCGGCCAGGCCCGCGGGGCGCTGGTGGTGATCTCAGGGCGCAGCGACCCGGCGCGTGCGCTCGCCGACAACGCGGTCCGGGATCAGCACGCGGTGCTGGTGCTCGCGCCCAACGCCGAGGTCGACCAGGAGGTCTTTCGGCTGCTCAGCTCCATCCGCAACGCGGGTGCGGCGTCGGTATTCGTCACCAACCCCGTGGGAGATGCCGCGTGGGCGGCGAACGCCGCCCGTGCCCTGCGTCCCGACGTTGCGCGGGGCTGGGGGACGAGCGGGCCGAGCGCGCTGCCGTTCCGCCCGATCCTCGAGATCCGGACCCGCTCGCTCATCGAGCTCGTGCAGGGCCGCGGCATCGACGTCCCGGCGCTCCAGGCGCGCGCCACGGGCGCCATGCGCGTGGACCGTGTCTCGGGCCTCAACCTGACGCTCACGCAGCGGATGGGCGAGCAAGCCATCACGGCGCCGAACGTTGTCGGGATCCTCGAGGGCAGCGACCCGGTGCTCAAGGACGAGTACGTGATCTTCTCGGGTCACATGGACCACGTGGGCATCGGCACGCCCGACGCGAACGGCGACTCGATCTTCAACGGCGCGGACGACGACGCGTCCGGCACGGTCGCGGTCGTCGAGATCGCCGAAGCGATGGCGGCGCTCTCGACTCCGCCGCGACGCTCGATGCTCTTCCTGCTGGTGAGCGGGGAGGAGAAGGGGCTCTGGGGAAGCGAGTACTACTCGGACAACCCGACGGTGCCGGTCGAGGGCATGGTGGCCAACTTCAATACCGACATGGTCGGGCGGAACTGGCCGGACACCATCGTGGCGATCGGCAAGGAGCACTCCGACCTCGGTCAGACGCTCGAGCGCGTGAACGCCGCGCACCCCGAACTCCGCATGACCGCGATCGACGATCTCTGGCCGGAGGAGAGCTTCTACACGCGCTCCGACCACTACAACTTCGCGCGAAGGGGCGTGCCGATCCTCTTCTTCTTCAACGGCACGCACGCGGACTACCACGGCTTGGACGATGAGCCGGACCGCATCGACGCGGAGAAGGCGGCGCGGATCGCGCGGCTCGTGTTCTATCTCGGCGCCGAGGTGGCAAACACGCGTGAGCGGCCGACGTGGAATCCCGACAGCTTCGCCAGGATCGCCACGGACCGCCCCCGCTAAAACGATTGCGGGGCGACCTTTCGGCCGCCCCGCTGTCCCTCCGAGAGGACGGTCCAACCCGGCAAGAAGTTGCCGGCCTAGTGCAGCTCGTCCGATCCTGTCGGGTACGTGCGGAACAGGTGATCGAGCCGGAGGACTTTCAAAATCCGCTCGGTCTGCCAGGGGAGCGACCGGACCCACACGCTGTCCGTGGGCGCCGACTGCAGGCGCGCCGTCAGGATGAGCGAGAGGTCGCCCACATTGGGGCGATCCAGGCCGGTGAAGTCGAAGACGACGTGCCCGGCCTGAAGACTGCCTTCGGCGTCTGTGCCCTGGAGCGTCGGAACGCTGATCGGGGCCCTTTCCTTCCGGTCCTCTGTCATTGCCGCCTCCCCCTGTTCACGGTGAGTCCCCCCAAGAGGCACCATCCCATAGGATCAAGAGTCGTGCCACGGACGGTCCGTTAGCCGAAGCCCCCACCGTGGGCCGCGTATGCCCCGAATAACGTTGATGCGGCCACGCGGGCGTCTCCATACGAGGACGAGACCCCACCTGGCGCCTGGGCGGTTCCGAGGCGCACTTTCCTTTCCCCTCAGGGCCCATCACTGGAGGACTGAGTGGTATTCCTGTCCCGTGCGTTGATGGTTCTTTTCGCGGCGGTCGCGCTTCCGACGAGCGCGTTGGCCGCGCAGGACTCTGGGGAGCGCGCCTATTTCCGGGCGGTCGCCGGCTTCTTCCGAGTGCCCGAGACCGAGATCGCGATCCTCGGTCATGGCGGGGACGTGCCGCCGGACGAGATTCCGGTGGTGCTCTTCATGGCGCGCCGGGGCGGCGTGTCGGCCGAGGCGGTCGTCGCGCTTCGGGAGTCGGGCCGCACCTGGACGGAGCTCGCGCAGCGCTTCGGCGTGGGGGCGAACGCGCTTCACGTACCGATGCGCGACCCGGCCGCGACCGGGATGCTCGCGCCGGTCTACGAGCGCTTCCGCGTCACGCCCGTGGATCAGTGGTCGGCCATGCTCCTCGAAGGCGGAGAGATCGTGGCGCTCGTCAACGTGCGCGTCCTCTCCCAAGCGCTCGGCGTCGAGCCCGATCAGGTTGCCGAGCGAACGGGGACGACCGCGACGTTCGTCGAGCTCTACGCGCAGTTCCTGCGCTGAGGCCTAGAAGGCCCGAGTAGCGGACTCGGCCGCGCGATGTGCGGGCGTTACACCCTTTCGGCGAACGCCGACGAGCTCGTCGAAGCGTTCGACATTCCGACGCCGACGTTCGACCTCGTGCCGCGCTACAACATCGCGCCCGGCCAGCTCGCGCCCGTCGTGGCCGCCGACCGGCGCGGCCGCAGGATGGGCCTACTCACGTGGGGCCTCGTGCCGGGGTGGGCGGAGGAGCCGGGGGAGGGGATGATCAACGCGCGCGTCGAGTCGGTGGGCGAGCGGCCGTCCTTCCGTGAAGCGATCGAGCGGAGGCGCTGTCTGGTTCCTGCGACCGGCTTCTACGAGTGGAAGCGCGAGCAAGGTGCGAAGGTCCCGTACTGGATTCATCCTGCCGCGGGTGGCCTGATTTCGTTCGCGGGGATCTGGGAGCGTTGGAGTCGACCTGGGGCCGATCCGCGGCACACGTTTGCGATCCTGACGACGGAGGCCAACGCGGATGTGGCGCCCCTACACGATCGTATGCCGGTGATCGTGGCGGTTGGGGACCGCGCGCGCTGGCTCGATCGGTCGCTGGACGGGGCGGGGGCGCGCGGGTTGCTGCGCGGTGCTGCGGCGGAGGTGCTCGCAGCGCATCCGGTGTCGATGCGGGTGAATCGAGCTGCGGAGGATGATGTGGGGCTGATCGAGCCTGCGCGGCAGGAGGCGAGCCGCGTCGGCTCGCGCGGCACGATCCTACGTCGGCAAGACGCTCGCGAGCGGTAGGCGGAGCCCGGGCAGCACATCTCCGCCGTCGAGCACCTCTCCCTCCTCGACGATCTCCACGTCGTGACGCGAGCGGAAGACGGTGGCGGTCCTCGATCGGGGATCGACGACCCATACCATGCGGCTCCCCGCGGCTAGGTACTCGAGCACCTTCTGCTGGATCTCGGAGGCGGTGTTGCTGGGCGAGACGATCTCCACGGCGAGATCGGGGGCCACGCGCAGGAATCCATCCGGGAGCGGCCCCGCAAGCCGCTCGTGTGAGATGAACAGGACGTCCGGCCCGCGAACCGTCGGCCCGCGCTCGTCGATCACAACACCCACCTCGGTAGCCACGATGCCGAGCCCGTGCTCCTCCACGAACCGGTCGAGATGCCGAGCCAGGAGCGTCTGGGTCCGACCGTGCCGCATGCCAAGAGGCGGCTCCCGCACGAGCATCCCATGTACCATCTCCGAGCGATACTCGTCGGGCTCGTGGAGCCGCTCGTACTCCTCGAGCGTGTACGTGCGCTCGATCGCGTGAACGGGGATTATGCGTCCATCGTAGGGGCGGCGATGGGGCGCCGCCATACTTCGATGTGAAGCGCATCAATCCACGATGCGGCTCACCTCGACGACGATGGATGGGAGCCGTTCCGATCGCAGCGTGTCGGTCAGGCCCGCGCGGTACCCGCTGAGGTAGTGCATCCCCTCGGGTCTCTTGTAGACCTCGACGGCCCGTCCATCGACGTCGACGATCCACACCTCTGGAACCTTGGCCGCTGCGTACAGCGCGAGCTTGGTGTCGCGGTCGTAGGCGAGCGTTGTGTGCGCCACCTCGATGATGAGAAGAACGTCCTCGGGGCGCGGGTGCTCGGCGGCGTAGTGGTCCGGTCGGGGTCTGGCGAGAAGGAAGTCCGGCTCCGGCGCCGACAGGTCGGAGAGCAGCATGAGACTTCGGACACGGACGATCGCGTTGTCGCCGGCCTGCTCAGCGAGCAGGT
>SHZR01000047.1 GCA_009692205.1 Gemmatimonadota bacterium
GGCGGAACCCTCCGTCTTTGAGAAAGCCCCTGACTGGACCATCGGGGTCCTCCCCAATCGCCCGTAATGCCGAGCCGCTCTCGTACGAACTCTACACGAGGATCTCTTAGCGATTCGATGTCACCGAGCGCGAGCTTCAGCGGGAGTGGCTGAGGGTGCTGCACTAGGGTTGTCAGTGAACCGGGTGGTCCTAGCTCCCCACACGGCAAGTCCAGCCCGGCAACCCCGGCAACATTCGGTAACCCAGCCGCGAGATTTGGTGTGCCAACGGTGTGCCAACGGTGCAATACGCAGGCATACTGGACCGAACTAGAGGAACACGGTAGGACCCGCAACCCCCTCATTCAAGCACACCAAAGGCAACGGCGCATAATCTGGAGCAACAGGCCAGATATTGGCGGCTTTGGTCTTCAAAACCGTGCAGCCCGGCTAAAACCCGGGTCGGTGGGTTCGATTCCCACACGCTCCCGCCAGCGCGCGGCGGCTCAGCTCACCTCGGCTCACCTCGGGAATGGCACGCGAACGGCCACCTCGGCGCCGCCGCCGGCCGTGGGCGCGGCCTGCACCTCGATGGGCGTCGGGAAGCGCGCGAGGTGCGCGGAGACGAACGCATCCGCCCCGGTGAGGAAGAGCATGAAGATCCCGAACGCCACCAGATCTTCCTGCTGGTTCTCTCTCGACGCCGCGAGGGCCTCGAGGCCCTGGAGGACATCGTCTCCCGCGAGTCCGGTCTCGATCGCGTCCGGATCGGTGACGCCGTCCCGTGCGAGCGTCGCGCGCACGAAGGTCTCGCGGAAAGCCGCTCGCGCCCGTGTGTCCGAGAGACGGGCCCGCGTGCGCAGGAACGTATACGCGGTCAGGGACTCGAGCGCGAAGTAGAACCCTCCCCGCGTGTAAGAGCCGATCGCCGCGTGGCCCCACCCGGGCACCAGCATCGCCCGCACCATGGCCCCTCGCGGGGAGACCACGAGCGGAGGCAGGGGAGCGACCTGAGGGCCCGTCGACGCCGTCGGAGCGAGTTGCGCCACCACGGGCGTCCCGGTCGTCGCGGCCAGGCTCACGAGCATCGCGAGCGCGCCGATGAGCCGTCGCAGGCGGGGGGCGGACATCACGGCGTCCCCGTGTCCGACTGCGTGTCCCAATGCGCGAGGATGGGCTCGCATCCGGGCGTGACCTCCAAGTAGGTACGGTGCTTCACCCAGTCCCCCGTGTTCGCGTACCACCGCCCGGGCTCGACCTCGCGCAGCAGCGGCACGTGCGTGTGACCCAGCACGATCAGGTCGAGTTCCCGCTCTGCCCGCAGGCGTTCGATCGCCCACGCTTCCAGGGCAGCCGACCGCGCGAGGTGTCCCTCCGTATAAACGTCCCACTGGTGCCCCGTGCGCGACACCCCTCTCGCCATGCGGTCGCCCAGCGCCGGGGGAAGCATGCCGAAGGTCCAGCGCGTCGCCTTTCCTCGGAGGATCCCTCGAAGAAGCCTGTACCCCAGGTCGCCGCGCCCGAGACCGTCGCCGTGGGCCAGGAGTGTGCGTCGGCCGGCCACATCGATCACGACCGGCTCCTGGAGGAAGTCGATCCCCACCTCGTCGCGGAGGTAGCGTCCTCCCCACCAATCATGGTTCCCACCCATCAGCGTCACCGGAATGCCCCCGTCGACGATCCGCCGAAGGGTGGTCAGGACGGTGTCGTGTCCGCGGGTGGTGCCGGTCGGGTACTCGAACCAGAAGTCGAACAGGTCGCCGTTCAGGATGATCCAGGACGCCACGTCGGCAGCGTGGTCCAGCCAGGCCAGGAAGGCCCGTTCTTGCGCGGGAGACGCGGCTCCGAGGTGGGCGTCGGAGGCGATCAGCACGGGCTTGGCGGCGGACACCCACGAAGGTAGGAACGAACCGAGTCCGTCTGGAAGGGGTAGGACGCCCACCATGCCGATGCCCCTGCGCGTGCGCCGCGTTTCACGCCTCACCCTCCCGCTCGTTGTCGCGAGCCTCGCGGCGGCGTGCGGCCCTCGCTCGCTCGCCGTGATCGGCCCGGTGGGAGATCCTGAAGGCGCGGCCGTCGAGCTGCGCGACCAGACCGGGCTGGAGAGTCCGCTCCGGATCGTGTTCGAATGGCAGCTCAATGACGGGGGTCAGCGCGTCGAGGGCCGAGGCGTCGCCCGCGTGGAGCCTCCGTACAAGGCGCGCCTGGACCTCTTCCTCGACAACGGGGAGACCGTCGTGACGGCGGCGCTGGTCGACGGCGAACTCCGGCTTCCGCCGGGATCTCCCGACGACATCCTTCCGCCGCCCGATCTCATGTGGGGCGCTCTCGGCATCTTCCGTCCTCAGGGCGACACGCGCCTTCTTGGGGCGGATCGTCTAGAGGGTGAGGCCGTGCGCCTGCGCTATGGCTACAGCGACGGGAGGGAGATCCACTACAGCGTCGTGGCCGGAGTCCTGAGCTCACTGGAGCTCCTCGACGGCGGCCATGTGGTGCAGCGCGTCGATGTGGGTCCGGAGCGCGCCGCCCGGTATCCGCTCGAGGCCACGTATCGCAACCTGGCCGAGTTCCGAGAGCTCAGGCTCGTGCGCGAGTCCCTCGACGTCGTGGGCGCCTTCGATCCCGACATCTGGGATCCGGCGGAGTAGATGCGCATGCGTACGACGGGCCTGGGCAGCCTACGCTTCGTGGCGGTGATCCTCATGGGCATCGCCCTGTCGTCGTGCAACTACTCGTTCCGCGCCGGATCGTTTCCGCCGCCGCACATCCGCTCGATCGCCATCGAGCCCTTCGACAACGACACGAACCGGTTCGAGCTGTCAGCCGAGCTGTACGATCAGCTCCTCAGGAATCTCCCCGGCGCCCTCGGCATCCGCACCGCCGGCGCGGACGTGGCCGACGCCATCGTGCGAGGCTCCATCGTGCGCTACGACGTGGTGGCGCCCAACTACACGTCCGTCGGAGGCGGTCAGGCGCCGCAGGTGCTTCAGCGTCAGGTGAGCATCACCGTGAGGGTCGAGATCGTGGATCTCGTGGAGGACGTGATCCTCTGGGAGTCGAGCAGCGTGCTCGGTCAGGGTGAGTTCGCGGAGGGATCTCCCGAGGACGGAGGCAGGCGGGAAGCCATCGAAATCCTGGTCCAGAGGATCGTGGACGGCGCCCAGTCCAACTGGTAGAATGCCGGCCTTCCCCGCAACCGAAGCGAGCTCGTGACGGCCAGGCTGGCGACCCATCCGGACGTTGCGGCCCGTGCCGCCGAAGTGCGCGACCGACTGATCGCGGCCGGTGTCGACGTCGAGCCGATCGCATCCAAGCAGTCCGCCCGCGGCACGGACGGCGACCCTTTAGCCGGGATTCGGGACCGGAGCGTGGACCTGGCTCTGGTGGGGATCGGGGCGCTGCGGGGGACCGAAACGGACGGCCTCACCCTGCTTGCCGTGCTGCCGCGCGAGGACCCGCGTGACGTTCTCGTCGCCCTGAACCGCAGTCCCGTCCCGCTGCGCCGGCTCCCGGCGGGGAGCCGAGTCGGTGTTTGTGGGCCCAGGCGGCGAGGATTCCTCATGGCCCACCGCCCCGATCTCCTGGCCGTGGATATCGACGACGAGAGCGGATCGGAGTTGATGGATGCGCCGGACCTGGACGCCGTCGTGCTCGGGGCGGGGCAGGCGCGGCGCACCGGGCTCGCCGTCCGCGTGGCCGAGGTCCTCGATCCGCGATCGTGGCTTCCGGAGCCCGGTCAGGGCATCGTCGCCCTGATCGCGAGGCACCCGATCGCGGAAGTGACGGCGCTCGATCACCTCCCGACGCGCACCGCGCTCCGAGCGGAGCTCGCGTTCCTCGACGCCTTGGACGCCCCGGCGGACGCCGCCCTCGGGTCGCTCGCGCAGCCGTCCGGGCGGATGGTCCGCCTGTGGGCCGCGGTCGTGAGTCTCGACGGGACACGCCTCGTGCGCTCCGATCTTACGGCTCCCCTCGACGAGCCGGAGCTTCTGGGCTCGTCCGTGGCACGGCAACTCCGCATGCGTGGAGCCGACATCGTTGCCGCAGGCGTCGCCGGATGAGGCCGCGCTCCCCCGCGAGCAAGGTGCTGGCACGGAACCTGTTGGTGCAGCAGTTCGGGCCTACTCGGTCGGGCTCGATCGTGTTCACGAACGGGTGCTTCGAGCTCCTGCACGCCGGACACGTGAGCTATCTCGACCGCGCGCGCTCCCTCGGCGACGCCCTCGTCGTGGGCGTCAACACCGATGCCTCCGCTCGCAGACTCGGGAAGGGTGCGGGGCGGCCCATCGTGGCGGAGGGCGACCGTGCGCTCCTCGTGGCGGCGCTCGAGTCGGTGGACGCGGTGTGCCTCTTCGATGAGGATACGCCCCTAGAGTTGATCGGCGAGATCGTTCCCGATGTGCTCGTGAAGGGTTCCGACTACACCTTGGAGGGAGTCGCGGGTCGCGCCGTGGTGGAGGCCGCAGGAGGAAGAGTCGAGTTGATCCCGCTCGTCCACGGCCACTCGACCACCGAGCTTCTCCGACGTGCCCAGGAGGCGAGATGACGCGCGAACGTACGGGGGGCCGCCGAGCCGACCAGGCCCGGGCGGTCACGATCGAAGTGGGCGTTGCGCCCTACGCGGAGGGCTCGTGCCTGATCGCGACGGGGGACACGCGCGTGCTCTGCGCGGCTTCGGTCACGCAAGGAGTCGAGCGGTGGAGGGAGAAGAGCGGGGCGGGGTGGGTCACCGCCGAGTACGCGCTCCTGCCGCGCGCCACGCACACGCGCACCAGCCGCGAGCGTACGGGCGCGAAGGGACGCACGCAGGAGATCCAGCGGCTCATCGGGCGCTCGCTGCGCTCGGTGACCGACATGACGCGGCTGGGCCTATACACCGTCACCGTCGACTGCGACGTCCTGCAGGCCGACGGAGGCACGCGCACCGCCGCGATCACCGGTGCGTACGTGGCGCTCGCGCTTGCGTCGGAGTGGATGCTCGCGGAGGGCATCGTGGAGCAGAGCCCGCTCCTCGAGCCTGTCGCCGCGGTGAGCGTCGGCCTCGTGGACGGCGTGGCGCTCCTCGACCTCGACTACGGAGAGGACTCGACTGCCCAGGTGGACATGAACGTGGTGGGCACCAAGAGCGGTGGGCTCGTGGAGGTCCAGGGAACGGCCGAGGGCGATCCGTTCCGTCGCGAGCAGCTCAACGCGCTGCTCGACCTCGCCACGGCGGGCCTCGACACGCTGTTCGCGGCTCAGGCGCGGGCGCTCACGACCCGGCGATGAAGCTGCTCGTCGCGACGAGGAGCGCGCACAAGATCGCCGAGATCCGCGACATCCTCGCGGGCGTGCCCGACCTCGCTCTCGTCGACCTCGACGAAGCCGGGGTGCCCGAGAGTCCCGCGGAGGATGACCTCGAGCCTCACGACACGTTCGAGGAGAACGCGATCTCCAAGGCCCGGTACTACCACTCGGTGACCGGTCTCCCGACCGTGGCTGACGACTCTGGGCTCGAGGTCGACGCCTTGGGCGGAGCGCCGGGCGTCCTGTCCAAGCGGTTTGCTCCCGGGGACGATCTCCACGGCCACGAGCGCGACCTGGCAAACAACCGCTATCTGCTCTCGAAGCTGCGAGGCCTGCCGCCCGCGGCGCGCGGCGCGCGCTACGTCTGTGTGGCCGCGTTGATCGAGCCGGGACGGCCCCCGCGAGTGTTCCGCGGCGAAGCCCCCGGCCGGATCGTCGATGAGCCCCGCGGCAGCGGGGGATTCGGCTACGACCCGCACGTCCTCGACGTTCAGTCCAGAGGTACGTACGCCGAGTTGTCGCTGGAGGAGAAGAACGCGCGTAGCCACCGGGGCAGGGCCTTCGGTGCCCTCGCGGAGGTTCTCCGGAGCCGCTTATCGTGACTCCACGGGACGCGCGCGTCGAACCGATGGAGATCGCTCCGACGGAGGACGCGGCTCGACTACGCATCCGATGGAAGGACGGTGTCGCATCCGAGTTCGCGCCCCGGGATCTCCGGCTCTTATGCCCGTGCGCCGGTTGCGTGGACGAGATCACCGGGGTGCGCACGCTGCATCCCGATGCCGTGGACGGGGGTGTGTATCCCACGGCGATCCATTACGTCGGCCGCTATGCGCTCCAGTTCGTCTGGAGCGACGGGCATTCGACGGGGATCTACACCTTCGAGTACCTGCGCCAGCTGGCGGACAGCGCTGAGCGGAGGAGGTGACCACGGCCGCGACTCACCCGAGGTTCCGCGAAGGGTGGCGCGTGCGTGCGCGTAGGGCTCACGTGGCGCCGTCGCAGGCTTTTCGACACCTTTGGCGCAGTTCGACGCGAACGTGGGGCGACGCACAGGCCGCGAGTCTTTACGAATAAAGTGAACCGCGCCGGCTTTACCGGAGACCAGCGGAACCGCCACGGCGTCCGCATCGTGGCCAGCAGCAGCGCCACTCGCACCGGACCCAGGAACGGGATGCTCCCGAGCACTGCCCACGCTGGATCGCGTCTCGCCTCGGCCACCATGGCGGCCTTCACCTTGGGCCTCAGTTCACGCAGCACATCGAGTTGGGCGTAGAGCGTCTCGGCCCGGTATCGCACGCCGCGGTCCCGAAGCTTACCGAGCCACTCTGCTCGGTTCTTCGGGTGATAGACGCTCTTGCCCGCAGCCTTGATCGCCCTCGCACGGAACAGCGCCTTCAGATGCAGCATGACCCGTGTCGCGTCTTCGACCACATTCTGATAGGTCCGCGCGAGCTCCTTCAGCGTGACCCGATCCTGGCTCCCATGGTAGACCGCTCGCAGCGCGCCGCTGCCCGAGATCCGGGGTGCTGACATCACCGACTACATCGTGGCGCACCGACACACCAAGGAAGACTTCCTCGGCATCGTCAGGGTGGCGCCGGAGTTCGTGCCGTCAGACGCAGAGGACAGGTCCCCTGAGGGTGTGGTGGTTCAACAACCACCGCCTGCTCGAACCCATCGGCCATGTTTCCCCGGCCGAGTTCGAAGAGCACTATTATAGCAGTCTCCAGTCCGCCCCCGCGGCACTGGAGACACTCAATTCACCTGGTCTCCGGTAAAGCCGGCGCGGTTCACAAATTCTCGGCAAGGTGAGAGACTTAGGCCATGACGCGCCCCCGTGCAGTGTTTGGTCTAGTCGTTTCGCTGGCCATCTGTTACGGAGCGGCTGCGGTCGGTGCGCAGTTCATGCCGGGCGAGTGGTACGAGGAGCTCGCCAAACCAACGTGGACTCCTTCAAGCTGGCTCTTCGCTCCGGTCTGGACGGCACTCTACGGCATGATGGCAGTAGCGGCATGGCTCGTCTGGAGGCGTCACGGCGCTAAAGGTGCGCGTTGGCCGCTTCTCTTGTTTGCTGTCCAGCTCTCACTCAATAGCATGTGGTCTTGGCTATTTTTCGGCTTGGAGAGTCCGGGTGTTGCGATGGTGGACATCGTGGCGCTGTGGATAGCCATTCTCGGGACGACTTTTGCGTTCTGGAGACTCAGCCGTCGCGCGGCAACGCTCATGGTTCCCTACGTAATTTGGGTATCGTTCGCGGCGGCCCTCAACTTTGCGATCTGGAGGCTGAACACGTGATCGCCAGCCGATGGCCCGCCGTCGCCCAACCCTGTGCGGAGCGACCATCCTTCCAACGTCCGTACTGCGTATAACCGCTGGTTCGCGTTAGCTCGGCGCTGCGCGCCGAGCAGCCGCCGGATCACTTTCCCGCCTCAATGCGACGGATCGTATCGCGCGACATCGCGACGAGGGCGGCGATCTCACAGCGCTCAGCGATTACCGTTCCCGTGTACCAGCCATGTCGGAAGCGCGGGCTCTCGGCACCAGCGAGCGAACGGCCGCCGTGCATCCGGCATCGGCGGTTCGACATCGCTGGCGACAGGCAGCGTGTCCCTCGTCGTAGGTGCTAACGGTTAGCCCCAAAGTGCCTCACGAAACGGCGTACAGAGCAAACCCTCGGCCACTGCGCACCGCGAGTAGGGTATGGGTCAAGCAGCGACGCTAGAGAGCGATATCCCCGCCAGGATCTCGACCGCGCAGTTCGGCCAAGATGCTCTCCGCCTCCGCTATTCGCTCAGCCGTGGCCTCCTCGTCCAAACATACCTCGCCCCAGACGATATCGCCGTCAGCGTCACGTGTAATGCGAAGCACGGCCCCAGCCTTGCTCCGATGAGGTAGAAGCGACCGCGCGACCTCCACAACACCGCCATCGTCAGATACGAGTACAGCGATGCCAGCCTCGAACCGATCAATGACCCAGTGTTCGGCGTCAGTAGGCATGACTCGCCACCGCCTGGCCGGTCCGGTCATACAGCGTTGCCGTGTCACCATCGTTGTTCCAGACCGCCGCGCCGCTGCCCATGAAGAACCTCGCGCGGTCGCTAACGCCCCGGCCTGTGTAGATAATGACCATCCCCTCGCTCGGCACGCGTGAGCCCGACGGGAATGTGAAGCAGTGTCTGGCTGCGTCGCACAGGGTCCACCCCGATATATCGAGGGCTCGGTCTGAATCGTTGGAAAGCATGGCATACTCGCCATTCGCGTTTTGATTGTCGTTGCCCGGTGCGTCCGCGAAGACGCTGATGGCGATGCCCGTCCCAACCGGCTGGGGTCTCGTGACCGGAGCGCCTGCTGGAAGAGGTATCCCGGGCTCGCTTGGTCGGGCTCGTCCCTGAGCCACGACAGTCGCACCGAGTGTGACCTTGTACGTGCCGTCCTCGTAGCCTGAGACCGTCACCTGTCCGTGCTGGTCCGTGCGGAAGACTTCGTTAGCATACCTCGGATAGGTGAAGAGAGCCGAAGGACTCGGGTGACCGTAGCTATTCCCGAACCCGACCGAGATCACCACAACCTCAGGTCGCGCCGCCGCTAGAAACGGCTCGGAGACGGCATCGTCGCTTCCGTGGTGAGGGGCCTTCAGTAACGTGACGTCCGGCACCACCCCAGCCTGGAGGAAGTACTGTAGCTCGGGTTGTTCAGAGTCGCCTGATAGGAAGGCCTTGAACTCACCATGCCGGACCACGAGGCCAACCGAATGATTGTTGAGGTTCGAACTGGCACGCGGCGGCAAAGGAAGAACCTCAATGCTCACCGACCCTAGCTGAAGCGTCCGAGGCACGGCCTCCAAGTACGTGATTTCTGGCCGACTCCGAAGCACCTGCATCACGGTCAGATATGTGGTCGTCGTGTGCGGTTGGCCGTTGTCCATATAGAACCGAACTGGCACGGACTGAAGTACCTGCCACATCCCACCGATGTGGTCGGCATGGGGGTGCGTGGCCACGACTAGGTCGAACTGCTCGATGCCCAACTGATTGAGGGCGGCCGACAGGTCCACGCCAGGCCCGGCATCAATCAGCGCGGTTTGGCCCTCAGGGGACCTGACCACGACTGCATCGCCCTGGCCTACGTCGAGGAAGACTACCTCGACGGCCGCGGCTACTAGGTCGTAACGGCCATCTAGGTCCTGACCGAAGATCGAACTGCAGGCAGCTAGGACGGCGCTGCTGACAAGGGCAGCGACGGATACAACGTGTTTGAGTGACCGCGAACTGCGGGGCTCCGTGACTGTAGCAGCCGTGAAGTCGCCTGGTGTCATCATCTTCTCTTATGTGTGGCCACTTCGACCGGAGCGATTGGCCGTTTGACCTCGCGCCCGTTGGTGCTCTCTAACGTTTTGCGTTTGACCTGCGCGAGCAAGATGGCTGGGCAGCGTCGCGAGGTGCAAGCCGAGCGGCGCGGACGCTCAGGCTCACCGAGGCGTCGCTTCCAATCCCGTGCTGGGCGGTGTGGATTCATAGACTGGCGAAGCCCTAGTTACCTGCGAGCGTCAGCGCCATGGGATAGATTGGGCGCCATGCGTCGATTCGGTCTGAGGGTCGCGGCGTTCGCGCTGGCCCTCGTGCCCTGGGGCCTTCCCCCACAGGTGGCTGCCCAGGATGTCGGATTCGTTGAGATACGGCAGCTACCTTCTGCCGCCCTCGGACCCGCCCAAGTGTTTGTGGACGGCGCCCTATGGCCGGAACCGCTCGACAACCTCACTAATTTGCTCTTGGAGTTGGCCCCAGGAAGGCACGCGCTGCGAATCATAAGGGACGTCTCCCGGCCGTTTGTCCTGGAGGTCATGGTCGTAGGAGGTGAAGTCGTGATCGTCGATGCCCTCCTCCCGCCCGCAACTACTCGGGCAAGGCTGATTCACCTCCTGCCTGCGGACGCGCCCTACTCAATCGTGGGTCTGCGGCTTGGAGGGACCACGCCCGCGACGCTCGACGTTCCTGTCGGGGAACATGTGTTCGTGGTAGACGGGAAGCGCTTCTGCTTCGGGTTGGTCCCCGACTCCGCCGCATACATACGCATCCGAAGTGGGGTCATCGACGAATTGCGGGGCGTAACCGAGTGCGCTGCACTGCCACCACCGCCAGCTCCGTACGAGTCCCCGGGCGTGCCGGGCTTCACGCCGATGACGGTTCGGCCGACGCTCACGAATATTGAAGAAGTGCAGAGGGTGCTCATGCGTGAGTACCCGGCAGTGCTTCGCGACGCCGGAATCGGCGGCGCCCCCGTCCTCTGGCTCTACATCGGGACCGACGGCGCAGTGGAGCGGACACAGGTCCAGGAGACGAGCGGGTTCGATGCACTGGACCAGGCAGCGGCCAATGTGGCCAGCGTGATGCGCTTCACGCCCGCGCGAAACGGCGACGAAACGGTGGCGGTCTGGGTGCAGATCCCGATCAGGTTCGCGGTTCTCAATTAGACAGCGATGGTGACCCAGCGAGCCGTCCTACCGCTCAGTCGAGGTGTCTTGAGGGGGTAGAAAGCGGCCCGCCGCGTTGACCCCTCCACCGGCGGCCAGTAGCCTTCCAGCGTGACTGCTTTCGGCATCCTTCCTAGCACCCTCGTCGCGGTGCCCTATACGTGCCCTAATGGCATCCGTGGGCTCTCGACGATGAAGGCGAACACAACCGGAAGTCGTTGCAGATGTTGAGGTTGTAGCACACACGGGGCGTAGCGCAGTCCGGTAGCGCACCTGCTTTGGGAGCAGGGGGTCCCCGGTTCGAATCCGGGCGCCCCGATGAGCGGAAGAAGAAGTCCTGCAAGGTCTTACGGCTTGCAGGACTTTTTCCTTTGGAAGGGGGGTGCATCCGAATTGCATCCACCAGGGACGAAAAAAAGACTCAACTCGCCTCAAGGTCGACCACTCTCCTGACGCCCTCTGCGTCGGCTCGCTGGTAGATCGTCGTCAGTGCGGACGTGTCATGCCACCCACCACCGAACGCAACGTCCTGGGTCGGGAGGTGTTTCCGCTCGTTCGCCCACAGTCGCCGATAGGGGTGCCAGAGGCCCCCGGATATCTTGGGCAGCTCGGCGAGTTTCTCAGCTCGTGCGAGCCAGTCTGATGCCAGCTCCTTTCGGACGGGCTTCGTGTCATCGACTGGCGACGGAAAGAGCCAGGCTTCACCAACGCGGGCGGAGCCGTCGACGTAGGCGATCAGTTGGTCGCGAGCCGCCTGCGGAATGGGAGTGATTGTAGTCACCCCCACCTTGTCGAACTGCCCGCGCCAGCGGATGCCCCCGTTTGGGTATTGGTCCACCCACCCGAGGTCCTCGCCAAGTGCCGCGATAGCCGCCTCGACATGTTTCCTTGTCCGCAAGATGTCCGAGACCCTGAGTTGCCGAATCGCGCTCAGGCGATGGCCTGTGTAACGCGCGAGAACGAGCATACAACGTAGGCGTTGGCGCGGGTCCACCTCGTCTGCCTTCTCTAGGGTGGCTAGGTATCGCTCATGCGTGCTGGCGGGTCGGCGGATGTTCTCTTTCTGCTCCTTCGGGCGCTTGATGCCGTCGAGCGGATTCCCTGCGATGAGAGGGCGTCTGTTGATCTTGTGTCCCCGTGCCCAACGAAAGACCGTGTTCAGCCACCGAAGGTCGGCTTCGATCGTGCCGTCCTTTACCGGATTGGCCCCGAGCACTCCCCGACGCCTGAGACGTGTGAAATCGTCGATGTCCGACTCCGTGATGTCGTCCACTAGCTTGCCCGCCCCCCACGCCGCCTCGAATAGGTCGCGGCGGGTCTTCGAGGCTCGTAGCCACGCGGGACTCAGGATGTCCGACTTGCGGCCCAGGTAGAGCCGCAGAACGTCGCCGAGCGCAACGTCACCGCCCAAGCCCATTCGATGGTTTTCGACGACGATCTTCACGGCCTCTCGGGCGGAGGCTTCTGCCTGCTTTCGGTCCTTCAGGCCGGTCGACCTCTGCACCTTCT
>SHZR01000048.1 GCA_009692205.1 Gemmatimonadota bacterium
GGATTCGTGAACCACCCCTCGAAGAGCGGGATCAACGGATGTCCGTCGGGGCGCAGCGTCGTCGCGCCGTAGCTGTTCGGCCAATCCGACCAGTGGTCGGCGAACTGGCGCTCCTGACCCCCGAAAATGCTGTCTTGAGCGGACAACGGGGCAGACGCCGCCAGCGCGAGGAACCAGGCTAATCCATGGACGACGACTCGATTCGTCCGGGTCATTCCCAACTCCTCAAGCACTCCAGACCGGATCTCCGCTGTCTTTGATCAAACGCCTTCGGCCGGCGCAGTCCATGCCCGGGCCGAAGCCTCTATTCCCTCCCACCGGGCGCTATATATTCGGATTCGCGGCCACCTCGAGGAACGGAATCGGAATGCACCCGGTTCCGTCGACCCCCGGGGTGACCGGGTCGTCGATCGAGGTTACGTCCCGGAGCACCCCCCCGAACTCATCCGCGGCGTCCCAAGCCGGATAAGCCAAGCGGATCTTGTCGCCGCCGTGTGTTCCCTGCATCCAGAGCTCCCTGCGCCTCTCCTCGCGCACCAGGTCCCGGATCTGGGTCGCGGTCATCGCCGCCGCCGTCGCCGCCGATATTGTCGGCAGCGGGCTAGTCCAGGCAACGATCCCCGAGTTGGGGGTCCCCGCGTACATCCCAGTGGAGGTCCCTCGCAGCTGGTTGACGATTGCCACCGACTGCGCGGGATTCACCTCGGCGATCATGAGCAGGGCTTCGCGCCCGGTCGCGAAGGGAATCGGCGCCTCGCGCCTGATGAACTTCCGCTGTCTGCGGTACGGACCGGTGAAGCCGCGCGGGTCGAGGTCAGGCCCGTACGTCATCGGCACCCTCGGATCGGCGACGCCACCTGTGGTGCCGACGAAGTGCCTTCCGTCCGCCGCGATGCGCAGGTTCGTGTAGTCCTGCCACGGCTGGAACCCGCCCCCGTTGTTGTTGTACTCGAAGATCTTGTTTCTGTTGCGGGAGGGCGTCGCGAGGTACGTCGCCTCGTACCGGAACGAGAGCGGAACCAGGGACGCATCGTCGATCACGTCCTTGGCGGCGCCGCCCGAGTACTGCCACTGATACAGCCGGGCCCGGGCCCGACCGACGTACGCGGCGTTCCTCACCGCGGTCGCCTCGGCCACCCGGACTCCAGCCGTGATCGAGGCGCTCGCGAGGGCGATGGCGTCCGTGAACTTGACTTCCGCGCTGTCATACGCCTGCGCACGCGTAATCAGAGGCCCCCCATCGAAGGTGACCGCGCAGAACTGCTCGCCCAAGATCTGGATCGAGTACCCTTCGTAGAGGCGCGACTTGGCTACAAGGAAGTCCCTGTTCGCAAATGCAGGGAACCCGTTGATGAGGTCGATCGCTCTCTTGGCCTGCTGCCGCGGCAGCTGAAGCGGGGTCCAGATCGGCCCCGTTCCCGAGGAGCACGGGTCGGCGTACACCTGTAGGAGTGCCGACCTGAGCCCCGCGAGCGCGTTCGGCCGGCCCTGGCTCGTGTTCTGGAACTCCTCGAACCACTGGCCCGGGTACCACATGTCCGTGAGCCCGCAGTCGAAGTCGCCCTGCGCGGACAGCACCAACGTCTCCGCCAAGACCGGATCGCTGAGATCCGCCGCGACCACGTTTCCAGGAAGGTCTACATCAAGCAAACCTTCGCACGCCGCCAAGGACAGCGCGAGCAGCGGCGCCAGGGCCGAGACCAAGAGGCCCGGCCCGCGGCCGCGGGCTCGGCTCCCGGTTGGATGTTGGACAAAGACCCTCATGTGAGCCTCCGTTTAGTCGCTGATTTCTGTTGAGTCTCGTAGGCCTGCGTGTCGGGGCGGCCAGCCAAGTGCCGGGCCCGGCTTCAAGGCCGGGCCCGCACTTGATCAGAACGTCACGCCCATGCGGACGGTCCACTGCGGTATCGCGGGCCAACTTCCGCCGTCCTCACCGCCGAAGATATACTCTCCGCGCGTCCCCTCCGGGTCGGAGATCGGCTCGCCGTACTTCAGCTTCTCGTCTCCCGCATTCTGCTGCTGGAGCCACAGTCGCACGGCGTTGCGCGCCCCGATGCGGATGTTCGCGCCGCTGGCGCCGATCCGATTGGCGAGCGACGCGGGGAGCGTGTAGCTCAACGAGATCTCACGCAGCTTGGCGAAGCCCCCCTTGATGTAGCCGAGGCCGTTCCGCGTGACGTTGATGTACGCCATCCCGATGGGGTCGTCCTGCAGCCACACGAGCTTGCTGCTGACGAAGCTCGTGTACCGGGCGGTCGCGTAGTCGGCGGCGACGACGTGTCCCCACTGCGCGTCGAGGTTCGCCGACAGCCGCCAGTTGTCGAACAAGGTCAGAGTCGGCGACACGTTCAGGAGCCGCGTCGGATCGGTCGGCCCCCATACCAACTGCGGCGCGCTGACGCACGGCACCGGCGGCCCGCCGAACTCCAGGGGCACGAACACGCCCTGGGCGTTGGTGATCCCCTTCCCGTTCGGATTTCCGCCGTCGCACATTTCATTCGTCACCGGGCCCGAGGTGCCGCTCACGAAGTCCGCGGAAAGCACCCGCTTGTCGGACGCGGCGGCGATGGAGAATCCCTGATAGTGGGCCCTGGACCGTCCCTCCTGGATCCTCTCGATGCCCGCCATGTCGTCGATCCGGTTCCCCTGCGTGGTGAACGCGAGGTCCACGTCCAGGCGCACCGGCCCCTCCGGTATGGCGTGCACGTTCAGCGTGGTCTCGGTGCCCCAGCCGCTCACCAGGCCGACGTTCACGTACTGGAGCCCGCCGGCGAAATCGCCCGCGAGTCCGGGCCAAAGCGAGGGCGGAAGCGTCTTGCCGATGATGGCGTCCCTCGTCTTGCGGGTGTAGTAGGTGAAGCTCCCTCCGATCCTGCCTTCGAGCACCGAGGCGTCGAAGCCCAACTCGAGCTCCTCGCCCTTCTCGGGACCGAGATCGGGGTTCCCGTACGCCGCGGGCGAAAGCATCGGCAAGCCGCCGGGACCCGTCAGCGGACGGAAGAGCTGCGTAGCCGCGAAGGCGTCCGGCTGCTTACCGGCCTGGCCCCACGCGCCCCTGATGCGGAGCTGGTCGACCCAATCGACGTTCCAGAAGCTCTCCTCGTGGAGGACCCACGTGGCGCTGACCTTGGGGTAGATCGCCGCCTCGTAGTTCTTCCCGAACGCGCTGTTGTCGTCCCCCCGCACCGCGGCCGTGAAGAAGATGCGGTTGCCCCAGTCGAGCTGCTCCTGGATGTACACGCCGAACGTCGTGTTCTCCACGAACGTCTCGGTGGCGGTCGTCAGCGCCGCCCCCGAGACGGTCTCGAGCGCCCGGACCGCGAAGTTCGAGCCGCTGCTGCCGGTGGCCCGCTGCACCTTGTTGTAGTACTGCGCTCCGTAGGACGTGGCGGTCCCGAGCCTCTCTTCCATCAGGCGGACCGTGGCGGTTCCGGAGAAGTCCACTGTCATCACCGGCGCGTCGAGAATGTCGACGCTCTTCGCTCCCTCCACCCCGGCCGTGCCATGCCAGAAGTTCGTCCCCTCCTTGGCCCTGAACAACTCTTCCCGCTCGTAGACCTGGTCGATTCCGAAGGTGAGACGGTGGCTGAGCCATTCGGTGGCGTTCAGGTTTGTCTGGACGCTCCAGGTGCTCCTCTTCGTCGTATTCTGGTGGTTATACCGCGAGGGAAGGTAAACCTCGGGTCCGCCGCTGCTCCATCCTCTCTTCTGAGGGCCGTTCGGGCACTGGACCGGGTCACTCCCGTCCCCGCAATTGGCCTCCTTTTTATTGAGGGTGTCCCAGTAGCCCCTCGGGACACCGCCCCATCCATACTCACTGGCCCAGAACCCCTCCGGCGGATGATACATTCCCTGTAAGTAGCTTCCGCTGACCTGAAAACTGAGCTTCTCGGATGCGGTCACGCCGAGGTTCGCCGAGAGAGAGTTGCGCTGGTCCGAGTTCCAGAACACGATGCCATCCTGATCGCTCCGGCTCAGAGCGAACGCATAGCGGAACGCGTCAGTGCCGCCTCGAACCGCGGCGCTGTAGTGCTGGACGAGCCCGTTCTGCCACGGATACAGGAAGCCCATGTCCCTGTTGCGGTCCGCGTACCTGATCGGGACCAGCTGGTCCTCGCTCGTGCAGGCGCGCGAAGGGGAAAGGAACATGTTGGCACAGTAGTTCGGAGAGGCGGGGTCAGAGTTCGGCGCCCACGCGGTCCGGTTGTAGCCCTCCCAGTCCGGCCAGTAGTTCTGGCCGAGCTCCACGCTGGTCTCGAACACCGGCGCGCCCGCCTGGCCCCGCTTCGTCACGATCTGGATCACGCCGCTCGAGGCTTCGGTGCCGTACAGCGTGGCGGCCGCGGGCCCCTTGATGATCTCGATGCTTTGGATGTTGTTCGGATCGAAATCGGCCAGCCTGGACTGGTTGCTGTGCCGGCCGACGTCGGTGCGGTTGTCATTCAGGCGGACGCCGTCGACGTAGATGATGGGATCGCCGGCAAGGGCGAGGCTCGAATGCCCGCGGATGCGGATCTTGGAGCCGCCGCCGGCGCCCGTGGAGGGCTGCAGGAGCACTCCGGGCGTCCGTCCGCCGAGAAGGTCCTCCACGGTAATGACGGGGGCCGAAGTGCTGACCCTGGCCACATCCACCGCGGCGACCACGTTGCCGACTGCCCTCCGCTGCGCGCCGCCCGCCGTGCCGGTCACGACGACCTCGTCGAGCTGGAGAGCCTCCTCCGAGAGCAGGAAGTTCTGCACCACCGTCGCGCCGGCCGCGACCGTCACGTTCGCGGTCGCGAGGCGGTAGCCGATCCTCTCGATCGTCACCGTGTGCACGCCCGCCGGCACGTTCAGCAGCACGAACCGTCCGCTCGCCTGCGTCAGCACACCGATGTCGAGACTCGAAATGTAGACCTGCGCGGCCGCGATCGCTTGACCGCCTTGGGCGCTCGACGCAAGACCTGTGATGGTCCCGGTCTGCTGAGCCTCCAGGGGCACCACCGCGAGGCAGACGCCCAGGAAGCTGGCCAGGAGAGTGCGTCCGAGTGAGCGAAGCTCACACAATGCTTCGGACATGGAACCTCCTTATACATTAGGTTCCCCGAAACCGGCGGGGATCGACAACCCGATCTTCATCCACAAACCAACAACGCCCGCTGCAGAGTTAGGGCGGGGGACGGGACCGCGCAAGAGGTCTCCTGTCACGACCGGAGGGGGGCCACCACGGGGTCCCGCTTCAGCACGTCTCGAAACAGGGACGCGGCGCCGAGGACAAACCGGACCGGAGACCCTCGCATGAGGCCGCCTACCTCACCGCAAGCCCCGCCGGAGGCAGCCAAGCTCTCCGCCGTCTCCGCCCGAACGGCGCATCTATGTGTCGGTCGACGTATGGGTCGACCCTCCGCAGGCTCTCGCGGTCATGAGCACGGCCACGAAGAGCAGGAAGGCTCCCGGCGGCACCAGCAGCACGCCGAGGCCGGGATCGCCACCGTGAATCCTCACGCCTCCGAGGAAGAACCCGAGGGGCATGAGAGCCAGCGCTCCCAGCAGACACCTCGAGGCAAGAGCGCGGCTGGACTGCTCCCAGTGCGGCAGCAGGCGGAGCGACATCGCGAATACCACGTTGAGGACCGACAGTAGGGTTCCATGCGCGTGCGCCAGGGTCCACATCAGGCGGCGCGTGCTGCTCGAGACATCCAGGTAGAGGCCGACCTTGAATCCGCTCAAGGCCTCCAACACGAGCCCTAGCGTGAGGAACACCAGCAGCGACCACCAACCGACTCGGAGATGCAGTCGGGAGGCTTCCCCAACACCCGGGGAAGGCTGCGGCGGCGCGGCGGTGCGGCGGCTCATTCTATGATCGTCAAAGGCCTTTGGTCGCGCTCCGCCAGGAGTCGGAGCAACGCGGTCAGGTCGATGGCCCCATCATCGCCGATGAGAAGGCGACGGCCGACCTCCCTCGGCCCGCCCGCGCGACGCCAACGAGCGAGGGCCTCATCGGCCCTCGCCTTGCGCACCGGCGGCGGGGCGACGTAGTCGTACTCGAAGTCACTGAACCCTGCGAGGGAGGCAATGGATCCATGAGCCACCTGGCGTGTGGCGGAATAGGGATCCGTGAGAAGTTGCGCCAGGTACGGCGCCATCCAAGTCTCCCCGGACGCCTCGCGAGCCGGGCCCCAGCCCATGTGCCACGCGAGGATCGTCCGCTGCGCCGCGTCCCCCTTCAGGGTCCAGAGAATCGCCGCAGCAATCGAGCGCTCATCCTCTCCGAGATCCACGAGCGGCTGGCCGTACCATTCGTTCAGGTACCGGCTCGTCCACTCGAGGGTCTGATCGAGATGGCAGAGGTTGCACGCATTGGGACGCCCGCTCTCGGTGGAGATCCGAACGCTCGGGCTGTCGATCCTGTGACTGCGCATCGCGGTGAACAGGCCGTACGTCGTATGCGGCATGTGACAGTTCATGCAATCACTCCCGGAGGAGTCGATGCGGTGACGCGTGTGCTCCGAGATGTTATCCGCGAAGTCGGCGTGGCAACTTAGACACGACTGGTCCCCGGTGAGGCTCGGATCGAGCTGCGTATCGGGCGCTTCATAGGCGTGCATCGAGTGGCACGACAGACACGTCAGGTCGCTGTTCGAGAAGTGTTTGGATCCCAGGAACGAATTGTACTCCCGTCCGGCGATCCGGCTCGTCCCGTCGCGCCAGAACCGGCCCTCGAGAGCCAGGGAGTCGGCGTCCAGCATGGTGTGCAGCAGTGAATCCGCGGGATCATCCGCATACATGAACACTCGCCGCTGCAAGTCCAGCTCCCCTCCCGGGACGAAGGGGATCCCACCGCTCCTGTAGGCCTCTTGGTCGAGCCATTCGCCGAAGCTGTGGCATTGACCGCACACTTCGGTCGAGCGGCGCGGAGCGAGCTTCGCCGGATTGACGATCGTCGGATCGGGCGGGTCGTCCCCGCGGGCGAGGCGGAAGTAGCGCAGGTAACGCTGAATGGGTGATCGGTAATGCCCCACATGACGCTCAGCCGGACCGTGGCAGGCCTCGCAGGCGATCCCGAGTTCTACGGTCCGGGTGTCGAAGCGATCGTAGGTCTCTGACGTCCTCGGCTCGGTGCCCACCGAGTGGCACTGTGAGCAGTTGGCGTTCCAGCGGGAGCTCCGGCCGGAGGCGTCGCTCGGCGGCGTGAGGAAGGAGTCTTGATTCGGAATCCACCTTTGCTCGTCGATCAACCAAGCCCACGGCACTGCGATCAGGGCCCCATCGTCGGGCCTCAAGGGGGTCCCCTCGGCATCGGGACGACGGACCCAATAGTTCTGGATGTGGTGGGAACCGGTCGTCATGACCACGCGGGCTTCGATCTGGGGCGGAGCATCGGGCCAGGTCTCGTCGAGGATTTGCATGAACCAGGACGGGTTGTCGAACCAGATGGGGTCGGGCATCTCGACCCAGAACTCGTCGCCGCGGCGCTCGAGTCGCCACCGGAAGCCGCGATCCTCGAGGACGACGTCGAAGGACGCCAGGACGCTCGACGGCGTAGCCGCCTGTGTCATCGTCCGATGATACGACGCGTGCCAAGTGTCGTACTGATCCGGATGACACGCACGACACGTGTTCGAGGTCGCGAACCCGCGCTCGGCCACCGGACCGGGAAGGCGCTCTCTCAGGTCCGCGTCGTCGCGCGGACTCCAGAACACGCCCGCGGCGATTCCAAGGGCCGCGCAGGCGAGCGAGAGGGCGACGCTAGAGCGCCGATGTGCCATGTGTGGGGGCCGAAGGAGTGCGCCGGTGAATCATACGACGCCGGGTCGGCACGTTCAACTTGGGACCCGCGAACGCTGCAAGAAAGACGTCCGGGGCTGATGCGCGAGAAAAAGCCCGTCCGGTAACCTTGCCGGACGGGGCCGGCGCGTGAGCTCATCTCGACCCACGCGCGCAATATCGCGCGAGCTACTGGGCACCACCTCCCGTGGCAGTGGCGGCTCCACCGGGCAGGTAGGTCGCCCTGATCATCGCTCGGTCCACTCGATGCCCGCAGATAGACGTCGGCGATCCGCCGAGTGTTCTTGATGTCGTCCGCTTCGGTGCGCACTTCTCCGAGGTCATCGACGGGATGCAGCCGCGGTCCGAGAGGGGCGTTTGGAACCACGCCGACTATCGGCCCCTCGAGGGCTTCGTCTACGCGATCAGCCCCTTCAACTTCACGGCGATCGGGGCGAACCTGGCGGGTATCCCTGCGCTCATGGGGAACACAGTGGTGTGGAAGCCCGCGCACGCGGCGATGCTCGCGGGCTATCACATCATGAAGCTCTTCGATGCCGCCGGGCTACCGCCGGGCGTGGTCAACTTCATCGCCGGGGATGCCGCCAAGATCACGGCTGACCTGCTCGCGCGACCGAGCCTGGCAGGCGTCCACTTCACGGGCTCGACCGACGTGTTCCAGGGCATCTGGCGGACGATCAGCAACAACATCGCCTCGTACCGCAGTTATCCGCGGATCGTGGGCGAGACCGGCGGCAAGGACTTCATCATCGCGCACCCGAGCGCGGAGGTGGGGGCGCTTCGCACCGCGATCGTGCGGGGCGCGTTCGAGTATCCGGGCCAGAAGTGCAGCGCCGCCTCGCGCGCGTATATCCCGCGCAGCGTATGGGCCGAGCTGGAGGGTCCGCTCGTGGAAGAGACCGCGTCGCTCGCGGTGGGCGATCCACGCGACTTCACGAACCTCATGGGTGCGGTGATCGACCGCCGGGCGTTCGAGAGCATCAACGGCTACGTCGACCGCACGTGGGCGTCGAGCGACGCGGACGTGCTCGTCGGAGGGGAGTCCGACGGCCGCGAGGGCTGGTTCATACGGCCGACGATCATCCGTGCGAAGAGGCCTGACTACGTGACCATGTGCGAGGAGATTTTCGGGCCCGTGATCTCCATCTACGTGTACGAGGACGCAGATTGGAGTAAGGCGCTCGAGCTCGTGGATCGCACGTCCCCCTACGGGCTCACCGGCGCCGTGTTCGCGCGCGACCGCGCGGCGATTCAAGAGGCGATCGCGGAGCTCCGGGACGCAGCGGGCAACTTCTACATCAACGACAAGCCGACCCCGGAGCCGTGGTCGGCCAACAGCCGTTCGGAGGAGCCCGCGCCTCCGGCACGAACGACAAGGCCGGCTCGGTGCTCAACCTCCTGAGGTGGGTGAGCGCCCGGTCCATCAAGGAGACGTTCGTGCCGGCGACCGACTACCGCTATCCGTTCATGGAGAGCGAGTAGGGGAGAGTCGCGCCGGACGATCTCGGGTGAGCGATGCCAGGTCCTCGTGTTCGAAGGCGCTGGCCATCCGATCACACTCGGCTTCTGAGGCACTCAGACCTCGCGCCACCTTCCTCCACTGGGCGGCGGCTCGGGCGACCTCTTCCGCGATCCCCCGCGCTTCGTGGTCCTCGAGACCGAAGTGCGGTGCCGCGTCGAACGCCAAGTCGATGGACGCCGAACGGTCGTTTCCCTCCACGATGGCTGTGGATAGGACCCGCGGTCCGACGTCGGTGGGAACAGGATTCACGTCGTACGCCGGCGAGAGGCGCCACCCCTGCTCCCCGGCGTACAAGAATCCGTGGTTGCGTAGATGGTCGTCCGTATTCGAAATGAGGACGGTAAACACCACGCGCCGCCAAAGCTCCTGGAGATCCTCAGTCGCGGAGGCGGAGTGCATCCGGACCGCGTCCGCAATCTCCATGTAGCTTCGGTGCTGACCGTCAACCGCCTCGAGCATGCTCATCGCCGAAAGAAACGGCACGCGGATCTCGTCCAGGCGGTCGAAGCGGTGCGTGAGGAACACGGTGCGTCCACTCACTCCCTCGACCATCCAGGGGGCGACGTTCAGGCCGGCCATTCCCGCCAACTTCATGGCGATTCCCTCCCATCGTCCGACGTCGTGGTCGTCGTCGACCCGGTTGAACTTCGCGATCATCAGACCCCCGCTCTCGGACCGGACCGACGCCTTGGGCCGCGAGCCGAGGAGCGAAGATCCTGGTGCCAGCAGGAGACGAAGGTCTTCTTCCGTCTCCTCGTCCCCCGAGACGCGTTCCGCGGCCGCCATGAGGCGGCCCAGCTCGATGAACGGCGGTACATGCTCACCACCCTCGGCCAAGAACGGTCCGTCCTCCTCTCGCTTGAAGCGCAACGCGCCCTGGCGCGTGAAGTCGGAGAGCCCGAGCAGGTAATCGATCTCGAGCAGCGTACGGGGCGCCCTCCCCGCCCTCTTGGCTTCGAGGCGCTCCCGTCGCGCGAGGAGTGTCCGGCCCCAGCGATCCGGCGCCGAGTCCCCGATCGCGTTGAACAGCGCGCGTCCCGGGGCGGTGTGAAATGGACCCGGGCCCACTCTCAGCGCCGGCTCAAGCGCGAAGTGACCGGCAGCCCCGATCCAGCTCGCATCGTATTCGAACGAGGCGCTTCGGCTCGAGCCCTTCACATGGGTCCACAATCGTCCCGCCAGGGACGCGTTGCCGTCGAGGTCCACGTAGACGAGGGCGTCAGGAGCGCTCACTTCGACGCGATCCGTTTGGGGAGGGCCTCGCTCGCAAGCTGCTGACCCACCGGATCACGGCTGATGTCCGCCAGATCCATCAGGCGATCGACGATACCCAGTACGTACAGCGCCGTCGCGTACACTCCCATCCCCACGCTCGGGTCCCCCTGTTCGAGCTTCCATAGGGTTGGTCGCGAAACCTGCAGGCGGTCCGCCATCACGGCAGTCTGGATCCTCCTACGAAGGCGTGCTTCGCGGATGTCCGATCCGAGCTTTCTCAGCGCACGCCGCACGGGCAGAGGCGGCGGTGGTGTCCGTCTGGGCATCGGGTCCCCCGGTTTCTGACGGCTCTCAGATCACTGTTGCGTTAGATATAATAGTCCTTATCACCTACTGTGGCAAATCTATTTAACACTACGACGCGTGCGGTTAAGCGCCACGAACCAGTGCATGTTCAGACGGCGGGCGATCACGAGGTCCGCTTCCACGAGGCCGCCGATCTGAGCCCCACGCACGTCCAGCAACTCGAAGCCGCCGTGCAGCGCCGCGTCCTGCGACACTTCGCTCGGCGCGGCCTCCTCGACGAAGCCGACGCGGACGACATGCTCTCCGGCGAGGCTCGGGTGGGTTCAGCGTTGATGCCTCCGTGCGCATCGAGGACGAGGACCGCGCAGGGGCATCGAGCGGCTTGTCCGCGGGGCACCCACAGAAGGTGGGTGCGGCGGGCCGAAGCCCCCGAGCCCGGCGCCGATGAGCCCCACCGGCGGACCCCCTACCTCCCCACCCCCGGCGCCCATCCGCACATCGACGTGGCCCCATCTGTGGCGCCCCTGCGGGCAGAGCCCTCACCCCAAGCGCTCGACGCGGCTCGCCTCCCTCGCCGATTCCTTCGCCACCGCTCCCCGACCCTCCAAGACCGCTTCCCACCTCGCCTCTTCGGCAGGAGGGCCTTTGAATGCCCTATCCCTTGTGCGTGGGCCGGGAACCGGGCCGGGCGTCTACCTCGCCAGCGGATCCCCCCAGGCGCGACTCTCGCCGCGCCCGGGAGGCCTGAGACCACTTATACGCTCTTCCGATCGGTTCGATGCGCTACTGCTGCTGCGCGATGGGCGACTCGCGCTGGCTCTTCAAGAACTCGAAGTCCTCATCGGATAGGTAGGTGGTTCCGATCCACATGTGCGACATCTCGTCGCCCGTGCGCCTACCGAAGATGACCCACTGGTCCGGGTC
>SHZR01000049.1 GCA_009692205.1 Gemmatimonadota bacterium
ACGGAGGGGGTGGGATTCGAACCCACGAGGGCTTGCGCCCGCCGGTTTTCAAGACCGGTGCATTGAACCGCTCTGCCACCCCTCCCATGTCGCTCTAAACGTAAGGGACTCGTCTCGTCGGTCGCAGTCCGCACGATTCGGGTATGGGTGGGACTCCGGTCGGACCTATACGGGGGCCCCGGTGGTCACGGCGAAGTCCACTCCACCCTTCAGCGTGTTCACCATGATGCAACCCCGCTCCGCGATGTCTACGAGATGCTTGAAGAGGTCGTGATCGGCGCAGTCTCCGGTCACCTCCAGGGAGACGGCGCTGAATCGAGTGGGATTCTCGACGAGAGTTCCCGTGACCTCGGTTCGCACATTGGACACGTCGGCCTCACGTGTCCTGATTGCTGCGAGCAATGTGCTCATGAAGCAGCCTCCCACGGCGGCAAGGAAGTAATCGCCACCCATGGGGCCCTGGTCGGTACCGCCTTTGGCCTCCGGCCGATCGACGAGCACCTTATGCCGCCGCATCGTAGCCTCGCTCGTCGAGGACCCGACCTGATGGAGTTGGATTCTGATCTCGGGCATGATGCGGTCCTTACGGCAACGAGGACGGCGTCCGTCACGACTCGCGACGCGATTCAGCCAAACTAGCCGGATCGAGATCGGTCGCAACGTCGCGCCGCGCTACCTCGCCCTAGTGCCGGAACAGCCTCCGCCCCGTAAACACCATCGCGATGCCATGCTGGTCGGCCGCTGCGATCACTTCTTGGTCGCGCACGGACCCTCCGGGCTGAACGATCGCGCGCACCCCGGCCTCGGCCGCCGCGTCTACGCCGTCCCTGAACGGGAAGAACGCGTCCGAGGCGAGCGCGCAGCCCTCGAGCGAGTGGCCGGCTTCCCGAGCCTTCATGACCGCGATCTTAGACGAATCAACCCGGCTCATCTGCCCCGCCCCGATGCCGAGTACGGCCCCGCCCCGAGCCAGCAGAATCCCGTTGGACTTCACGCCGAACACTGCGGCCCACGTGAACCGCAGATCGTCCCATTCGGCTTCGGTGGGCTGTCGGCCGGTGACGACCTTCCAGCTGTCGCCCGCACCATCGTAGCAGGGCGGCTCTCCAGGCGTCTGTGCGAGCACGCCCCCGTACACGGAACGAAGCATGCGCGCCTCGGGCTCCCGCCCGTACGAGGACAGGAAGCGGGCGGGGTCCGTCGCCGGGTACGTGAGGAGGCGGATGTTCTTCTTCGCCGTCAGCTTGGCCAAAGCATCCGCGGAGTAGGATGGCGCGAGGATGCACTCGACGAAGAGCGACGCCATGAGCTCCGCGGTGTCGGCGTCGACCTCCCGGTTCAAGGCGATCACTGAGCCGAAGGCGCTGGTGGGATCGGTCGCGAGTGCCTTTCGGTACGCATCCGCAGTGTTATCGGCGACGGCGAGCCCGCACGGCGTCGTGTGTTTGATGATGCAGACGGCGGCGCGCCGCGTCCGCGCGAACGGCGCCAGAGACAGCAGCGCCCCGTCGAGATCGAGAAGGTTGTTGTACGAGAGCTCCTTGCCGTGGTGCTGCTGGAGCGAGGCGAGGCCCGCGGCACGGTCGTAGCCGTAGAACGCCGCCTGCTGGTCGGGGTTCTCGCCGTACCGCAGGGTCTGCACGCGGTGAAGCGACGTGACGAGGCGCTCGGGGAACGGATCCCACGCGCGGTCGCTACCCAGGTACTCGGCCACCGCCGCATCGTAGGCGCTGACGTGCTGGAATGCCTTTGCTGCCAGCGTGCGCCGGAGGTCCGCTCCTCCGTCCGAGTCCAGCGCGGCGAGGACCGCGTCGTAGTCCACCGGCTCGACGACGACGTACACATCGCGATGGCTCTTGGCGGCCGCGCGCACCATCGTCGGGCCGCCGATGTCCACCTGCTCCATGGCTTCCGCGACGGTCACTCCCTCCTCCGCGAGGGTCTCGCGGAACGGGTAGAGGTTCACCGCCACGAGATCGATGGGGGCGTAGCCGTACTCGCGCAGCGCGGCCAGGTCGTCGGCCCGATCGCGTCGTGCGAGCAGACCCGCGTGGATGGCCGGGTGCAGCGTCTTCACGCGGCCGTCCATCATCTCGGGGTGGCGCGTCACGTCGGACACGTTCGTGACCGCGAGCCCCGCGTCGCGCAGCGCCTTCGCGGTGCCGCCGGTGGACAGCAGCTCCCACCCGCGCGCGGCCAAACCGTTGGCGAAGGGTACGATCCCGCTCTTGTCCGACACGCTGAGCAACGCCCGCTTCATTTGATCTTCTCTGTGATGGGTGTCGGCTCGCGCCCCGCGGCGAGCGCCTCGCAGATATGGTCCACGGCCTGCGGGTACAGCTCGTGCTCGACCTCCAGCACGCGTGCTGCGAGCGCCTGGGGTGTGTCGGGCGCGAGCACGGGGACGCGGCGCTGCGCCACGATGGGGCCGCGATCGTACTCCTCGTCCACGAAGTGCACGGTGGCCCCGCTCTCCTGGGCCCCGGACTCGATCACAGCGGTGTGCACGCGCATGCCGTACATCCCCTTCCCTCCGAATGCCGGTAGCAACGCCGGATGGATGTTGAGGACGCGCCCTCGGTACCGTGTGATGACTTCGCGGGGGATGAGCTTCAGGTATCCCGCGAGCAGGATGAGATCGACGCGGTAGCGCTCGAGCAGATGGAGCGTCTCGAGCGCGACGACGGCCGCGTCGCGTCCGGTGGTCCTGATCACCACCGCCGGGACGCTGGCGCCGACCGCACGGCTGATCGCCCCCGCGTCGTCACGGTCAGTCACGAGCAGCACCACGCCCCAGTCCCCCTCGGGTCGCTGGTGATCGAGGAGTGCCTGGAAGTTGCTGCCGCCGCCCGATGCGAACACGGCCGCGCGGACCTTCACGCGAGCTCACCACCGTAGTGCGGCACGAGGAACGGGTTGCTCTCGCGCTCTCGGCCCACCGTAGTCGGCGGGCCGTGCCCCGAGTAGAGCACGGTCGAGTCGGAAAGCGTGAGCACCTGGTCTCGGATGGACTTCATGAGCGTGCGGAAGTCGCCGCCGGGAAGGTCGGTCCTCCCGATCGAGCCGTGGAACACGACGTCGCCGACGAGCGCGAAGCTCTGGTCGTCGGCCACGAGGATGACGTGGCCGGGCGCGTGCCCGGGGGCGGACCTCACGTCGAGGGCGCACCCGCCGATGTCGAGCCGTTGACCGTGCGCGAGCTCGTGCGTGGGCTCGGGCTGGGGCGCGACGCGCAGACCGAACGCGGCGGCCTGCTGCGGAAGCGCACGGTACATCCCGAGCGCGTCCGGATGCAGCCAGATCGGCACATCCGGGGCGATCTCACGAATGGCGTGGACGCCCTCGATGTGGTCGATGTGCGCGTGCGTCAGCAGGATCGCCTGGAGATCGAGCCTCTCCGAGCGGATGGCGTCGGCCATCCGGGGCGCGTCAGCACCGGGATCGATCGCGGCCGCGGCCTGCGAGGGCTCGCAGACCGCCAGGTAGGCGTTTTGTCCGAACCCCCCACCCGTGAAGGTCCGGATCTGCACCGGTCAGCCCCGAGGGGCCGTCAAACGGTGAATGAACTCCCGCACCCGCATCCACCCGAGGCGTTGGGATTCTTGAACGTGAAGCCCTGGCCCATCATGCTGGTGACGTAGTCGATCTCGATGCCCGCGAGGTACTGGGCGCTGAACGGGTCGACGAAGAGCCGCACCCCGCCGACGTCGAGGACCTCGTCATCGGCTTCCGGGTTGTCTTCGATGTTCAGCCCATACTGGAATCCTGAGCACCCGCCGGGGAGAACTGCCACCCGCAGGCCGACCTGGCCCTCGGAGCCGTGCTCCTGGATGAAATCCTGGACCTTTTCGGTCGCCGTTCTCGTCAGTGTGACCATGGCTCCAAGCTAACCAACGTTGAAAAACCGCTCAACGGCGAGGGTCCGCCAGGATCATGTCGGCCGCGGCCCGCAGGTCGTCGACAACCCGCACCCCCGTTGGGACAGCGCCCTCTTGCTCGCGGCCGTACCCGGTCCGTACGAGGATCCCCCGGCCCCCCAGTTCCAGCGCCGGAAGCACGTCCGTGATCTTGTCGCCCACGTAGTAGGAGTGAGCCAGGTCGAGGCCGAGATCGGCGGCGGCCGCGCGGTGCATGCCGGTGGCCGGCTTACGGCAGACGCAGGGGCCGGTGACGTCGGGGTGGTGCGGGCAGTACTGGACGCCGTCGGGAGGGACGCCCGCCTCGTCGAGGACCCGCGCGAGGCGCGCGGCGACGGCGTGATAGTCACGCTCTTCGTACAGGCCGAGCGCGATCCCCGACTGGTTCGTGACGATCACCACGGGGAAGCCAGCCGCGCGCAGGTCGGAGAGAGCGCTCACGGTGCCCGGCACGAGCGACACGCCCTTGGGATCCGCCAGGTAGCTCCTCTCCTCGATGATCGTGCCGTCCCGGTCCACAAACACGGCCGGCCGAAGGCCCATCAGCTGGGAGCCGTCCCCGCGACGGCTTCGCGCACCCGGCGGACGAGGTCGACCTCCTGGCCCGGCAGCACGGTGCGCAGGTCGAGCACGAGCCGGTCGTCGAGAATGCGTCCGATGACCGGCGGGTCGCCGTCGCGCAGGGCACGCGCGAGTTCCGTGGCACTGGGGCCCGAGATCTCCACGGCCCTCGAAGGCAGCTCGACCTCGGGGAACGTGCCGCCACCGACCGCGCTCGCCGCTTCGACGACGCGGCAGCGGACCCCTTCGGCAGACAGGCTGCTGGCGAGACGCTCAGCCCGTTCTGTAAGCTCCGGCTCACTCGCCGCCAGCATGCGGAGCGTCGGGATCTCCGCGCGCGCCCGTGCCGGGTCGCGGTACAGCCGGAGCGTCGCCTCGAGCCCGGCGAGCGTCACTTTGTCGACGCGGAGCGCGCGGCAGAGCGGGTTCTGGCGCATCGCAACGATGAGCGCCGCGCGCCCCAGCAGGATGCCGGCCTGCGGGCCGCCGAGGAGCTTGTCGGCTGAGAACGTCACCAGGTCGGCGCCGGCAGCGAGGGAATCGTGCGGCCTCGGCTCTACTGTCAGGCCGACCTCGGACGCCTCGATCATGAGCCCCGACCCGAGATCGTGCACGAGGGGAACCCCGTGCCGCGCGGCGAGGCCGGCCAGCTCGGCGAGCGACGCCTCCTCCGTGAAGCCGGTGATGCGGAAGTTCGAGCGATGCACCTTGAGGATCGCGCGCACGGAGCCGTCGGAGAGCGCGTCCTCGTAGTCGCGTAGGCGCGTGCGGTTCGTGGAGCCGACCTCGACGAGGCGCGCGCCCGACCGCTCGAGGATCTCGGGAATCCTGAAGCCCCCGCCGATCTCCACGAGCTCGCCCCGCGAGACCACGACACCCGCGTCGCGCGCGAGCGTGTTCACGGCGAGCACCAGCGCGCCGGCAGCGTTGTTGACCGCGAGTGCGCCCTCGGCGCCCGTGAGCTCGCAGAGCAGCGAGGCACAGTGCTCGTAGCGGGATCCGCGCGCTCCGGCATCCAGGTCGTACTCGAGGTTCGTATAGTCGCGCGCTGCGGCCACCATCGCGTCGACCGCCGCGGCGGCGAGCGGCGCGCGGCCGAGGTTCGTGTGCAGCACCACTCCGGTGCCGTTGATGACGCGGCGAAGCGACGGCACGTCGGACGCAGCCAGCGAGCGCTCGGCGTCGCGCGCGTACTGCGACGGCGATGCCACGTCCGCGCCGGTTTGGCCCCGCTCCACGAGCGCCCGCACCTCCCCGATCGCGCCCCGTGCCGCCTCGACGACGCGACTCCGCGGGTAGCGCTGTAGCAGCGGTCCGAACTCCGTCGATGCGAGCAGGCTGTCGACCGACGGAATCGAGCGCCGCGGGTCGCTCATCGAGGGCCTCCGGTCGTATCCGGAACCGCGGGTACCGCCGCCCCAGGCGGCCCGCCACCGGCGCCGGCCCCGGGTTGTGGCGCCCCGCCAGAGGCACCGCGGCCTCCAGGACCCCCACCCCGACCGTCCCCGTCTGGAGACGGCGGCCGCAACAGGAGCGTGACCTCTTCTCCCCCTCCCCCTCCGATGCCATTGATGTTCACCACCCCACTCACTCGCACCTGGTACTCGGTGCCCACCTCGAGCGGAGCATCGAGCAGACCCACGATCCGGCGTGTGGGCAGGGGACGCGCCACCGCCGCGCCACCGCCGCGACCGCCCCGACCACCCACCTGTGCGCCGGCGAGCCGAGGCGGCCCGCGGGAGCCGGGCGGAGCGGCGCTCGGCGGGAGAGTCGCCCCGCCTGTGCCAGCGCCGCCGACGGGCGAAGGGGGAGCCGTAGCGGAGTCAGGCTGGGGCGGTGCCCCGCCGCCGCCGGGCGGAGGCGGGGTGGTCGCAGAGTCGGGCGGAACCGGCGCAACGCTGGAGTCGGGTGGAGGCGGAGCCGCAGCGGCACGCGCCGCGGCCTCCAGCGAGTCGAGCCGAGTGAGCGAGTCGACGATCTGGTCGACGTAGCTCGCGTACTCGCGCTCGTGGAACACTCTCGTCACCGTCGGCGCGTCGCCCTCCTCGCGCGTCAGCTGCACGACGATCACCGCCGCCGGCGAGTCGACATCCAGGAAGTCGTCGAACTCCAGAGCGATCGTCACGGAGTCGAGTACGCTCGCCGTGAGCGCGACCGCGGGCGTCGTGTCGGAGGGGAGCATCGGGACGTCGAGGAGGAGCGTATCCCCCGCGGAGAGCGGGGCCGCAACGCTCCCCTGCATTTCGCGGGCATCCAGCTCACCGTCGCGATCGAGATCGTCGAAAGCGGTGAGACGGTACGAACTCGCCGGAAGGTACCGGAAGGCATAGATGCCCACTTCGTCCGCGCGCGCCACGTGGACCAGGGAGTCTGCGCTGATGGCATGCACGAGCGCTCGGCTCACGCCCTGTCCCGTCGTCCGGCTCCACACCTGCCCCGCCACCGCGGTGGGCGACGGGACCCCACCTGTGGAGAAGACGAGGTCGAACGGGTCACGCAGTGCATTGCCGAACATGTCGCGGATGACGGGCTGCAGCGTCACGCGATAGACGAGTCCGGGGCGGAAGCCCCCCTCGACCTCGACGCTCAGGGTCGTGCGCCCGTGACTGACCCGCGCCGCCCCCGTCTGGGGCGACACCGTGACGGCCTCGTCGAGCGAGCCTCCGGACACGGTCTCGCTGATGCGCTCGTCGAAATAAAAGCTCACGCTCGCGTTGAGGTCGGTGAGTGTCGCGAACGTGTCGGGCTCTGTTCTCAGCAAGACCGGCGGGCGCCTGTCCACGGGTCCGCCTGGAGGCGCGCCCTGGTTGGCGCAGCCCCCGGCCCATGCGACGCACAGCACTGCCAGGGCCGGACCCGCCGCCGCGACTCCCCGGCGCGCGCTCAGGCTCCGACGCCCTCCAGCGCCGCGAGCTTCGCGCTCAGCTTGGAGATCTGCTCCTCGAGCTGAGCCAGGCGGTCTCGCTCCTTCTGCACGACCTCGACCGGCGCACGCGCGACGAAGGCGGCGTTGTCGAGCTTCTTCGTCGTTCCGGCGTGCATTCCCTCGAGCTTGGCGATCTCCTCGCGCAACCGGGCGCGCTCGCGGTCCAGGTCGATCACGCCCTCGAGCGGCACGAACAGCTCGACTCCGCTGGTGAGCACCGCGTGAGCGCCGACCCCGTGGCCGGGCTCGGTCACGATCCGGTTCACGCGGGCGATCTGCTCGAACGCGGCGGCTTGGTCGCTGACGAGCGCGGGCAGGCCGTTGCCACCGCCCCAGACGTGGATCGCGATACGGCCACCCTCCGGAATGCCGTACTCCTTCCGGAGCCGGCGGATCTCCACGATCAACTCCTGGAGCCCCGCCATGCCGCGCTCGTCCTCCTCAGACTCCCAGCGCGCCTCGCGCTCGGGCCACCGCGCCACGATGAGGTCTGGGGCGCGCGTCGTGCCGGCGGGCACCGGCAACCGCTCCCATAGCTCCGCGGTCACGAACGGCACGACGGGATGGAGAAGTCGGAGTGCGTGGTCGAGCACGCTCACCAGCGTCGAGCGCGCGGCTTCCCTGCTCTCGCTGTCCGCCCCCTCCATGAGCCGAGACTTCACCAGCTCGAGGTACCAGTCGCAGATGTCGCCCCAGAAGAAATGGTAGAGCCCCTCGGCATACTCGTGCAGCCGGAAGCGCGCGAGGTTGTCCGTGGCGCTCACGGTCGCTCTCTGCAGGCGCGAAAGGATCCAGCGGTCCTCGAGCTTCAGCACGTCCGCCATGTCGCCGATTGGGCGCACGGGGGCGTCGCCCAGGCTCATGAGCGCGAAGCGGCCGGCGTTCCAGATCTTGTTCGCGAAGTTGCGTCCGTTGGCGAACGCGGCCTCGACGTTCTCGTGGTCGAGATTGATGTCCGTTCCCACCGCGCATTGGCTGACGATCGTGTAGCGCATCGCGTCGGCGCCGTATGCGTGCACGACCTCGAGCGGGTCGATCCCGTTGCCGAGCGACTTGGACATCTTCCTGCCCTTCATGTCCCGCACGGTGCCGTGCAGGTAGACCTCCGTGAAGGGCGCGGCGCCGCGGAACTCGTAGCCCATCATGATCATGCGCGCGACCCAGAAGAACAGGATCTCGGGCGCCGTGACCATCGTGTGGCCGGGATAGAACGCCTTCAGGTCGTCGGTCTCGCGGGGCCAGCCGAACACGGAGAACGGCCAGAGCTGTGAGCTGAACCACGTGTCGAGGACGTCGGGGTCCTGCTCGAGCTCGCTGCCGCCGCACTTGGGGCACGCCGTCGGGTCTTCGCGCGCGACGATGCGCTCGCCGCACGCGCAATACCAGACCGGAATCCGATGCCCCCACCAGAGCTGCCGCGAGATGCACCAGTCCCGGATGTTCTCCATCCAGTGCTCGTAGACGCGCTGCCAGTGCTTCGGCGTGAACGAGACCGTCCCGTTACGCGACGCCTCGAGCGCCGGCTCGGCGAGCGGCTTCATCTTCACGAACCACTGCTCGGAGAGGCGCGGCTCCACGATGGTGTGGCACCGGTAGCAGTGCGGCACGGAGTGCGTGTGCACCTGCTCGCCCGCGAGGAGTCCCTGCTCGGCGAGCGCAGCGAGCACGGCCTTGCGCGCGTCGAAGCGATCGAGCCCGCGAAAACGCTCGCCCGCGGCGTCGTTCATGCGCGCGTCGGGCGTCATCACATCGAGCGGCGTGAGCCCAGTGCGGCCCGCGATCTCGAAGTCGTTCGGGTCGTGCGCGGGCGTGATCTTCACGAAGCCGGAGCCGAACGCGGGATCGACGGCGGTGTCGGCCACCACGGGGATCGTCCGGCCCGTGAGAGGCAGCTCGACCTGCGCGCCCACGAGCGCTTGGTAGCGCGGATCCTCCGGATGCACCGCGACGCCCGTGTCCCCGAGCATCGTCTCGGGGCGGGTCGTCGCGACGGTCAGGTACCAGCGACCGTCGGAGAGCTGGCCGACGGCCGCGCCCTCGGCACCGGCGGCCGCGCGCGCCGCATCCGCGGCGGACGCCGCCAGCGGGTAGCGTAGGTGCCAAAGCGTACCCGCGGTCTCCTCACCCTCCGCCTCTTCGTTCGAGAGTGCGGTGAGGCAGCGAGGGCACCAGTTGATGATGTACTTACCCCGGTAGATCAGCCCCTTCTCGTACAGGCTGACGAACACCTCCCGTACGGCGCGCTGGAGGTCGTCATCGAGCGTGAAGCGGGTACGCTGCCAGTCGCAGGAGGCGCCGATCGCCTTGATCTGCTCCAGGATCGTGCCGCCGGTCACGTTCACGAACTCCCACATCCGGCGGAGGAACTCCTCGCGCCCGAGCTCCTCTCGGGAGATCCCTTCAGCCGCGAGCCGCCGCTCGACGACGTTCTGCGTGGCGATGCCCGCGTGGTCGGTGCCGGGCACCCAGAGCGCCGCCCTGCCCTGCATGCGTCGCCACCGGATGAGCACGTCCTGCACGGTGTCGTTCAGTCCGTGCCCCATGTGCAGCGCGGCCGTGACGTTCGGCGGCGGGATGACGATGACGTACGGCTCGCGCCCCTCCGCGAGTACGGCGGAGGCCGGCACGTGGAAGTAGCCGCCCTCCATCCAGCGGCGGTACCTCTCCGGCTCGATCGCGCGCGGATCAAGGCGCGGTGCAAGCTCCTGAGTCACGTGGGCTCCCCAAACGACGAAGTAGACACTGGGGACGGGGCGCGTCCGCCCAAAGATGGCGAGGCACCGCGAGCTTCGGAACCCGAACCGCTTCTCCCTAGACGGCCCCGGCGGACTCGGCCCCGAAGAAGCTCGGGTCGATGCTCCTCAGCGTCTGCTCGCGCTCGGCCAGATCCTGTGTGGCTTGAGCTAGGATCAAAGGGTGTGTAAAAAGAGGGGTCTTCGCGGATCACAGTGGGTCGTTTACGGCACTTCGGGGCAGCGGCGGCAGGAACGCGGCGATGATCTTGAGGCGCAGGTAGTGCTCGTCTCGGTAGCCATATGCGCGTCTTTGGAGGACGCGGATCTTGTTGTTGAGCCCCTCCACGAGCCCGAGGCTGATCTTGTTCTCGGGGCGGCAGTATGAGGCGATGCCGTCCCAGTGACGCTCGATCATGGCAGCGAACTTCACGTAGGGGGCGAGCCGTTGCCACTTGAGGCTGTCCCTCCAGCGTTCGAAGAAGGCCCGCGCTCCTCGCTCGGTGCTGTAGTCCCAGAGCTGGCCGAAGGACTCCTTGAGGACGTAGGCAGTATTGAGGCGCCTGTTGGCCTTGAGCAGCTTCTTGAGGCTTGCTTTGCCGTCGTGTGAGAGGTTCTCGCGATGAGAGAGCAGGGTGTAGCGCTGGCCCTTGATGTACGCCCGGTCCTTGCCCGTCAGCCGCCGGAACTCGCTGCGTCGCACCTCATCGAGGTGCGTCGGAGAGGTGGCGCATGATGTGGAACTTGTCGAAGACCACGCGCGCGTTGGGGGCGTTCTTGGCGAGCGAGTTCCTGAATGGCTTCCACATGTCCATGGCGGCGATCTCGATGCGTGCACTCTTCGCCTTGCCCAGCGCGGCGAAGAAGAGATCGAAGTCGGCCTCGGTGCGGCCCTTGCCGCCGACCCAGATCGGTCGCCGTTGGTCGAGATCGCTGACGATGACTCGGTAGTCGTGGCCCTTGCGGACAGAGATCTCGTCGACGCCGATGGCCCTGGGTGACGGCGGACCGGCGCGCTCGACCTGGAGCTGCATGTAGACCTTGTCGAGGTCCTTGACGGTGCTGTCGTGCAGATGCTCGAGCTCGGCGACGGCCTTGTTGGTCATCTCGCGGCAGAGCGCACCGACGTGCATCGCGTAGCGCCGCGTGTACCTCGGATTCTTCGCCAACCAGTCCAGCTGCTCTACGAACACCGCACGGCATCGAGGGCAGTAGACACGCCAGCGCTCGAACTCGACGTCGATGCGCCACCCGGCCACCGAGAGGTCCCGCGCGCGGCAGGTTCGCTTGTCGTAGCGACCTCGACATCGATGCCCACAGCACGAGCACACCGCTGTTTTTTTCGCCGGCGAAGGACGATGACGCGGGCGTACCGATCGCCGAACACGCCCTTTAGCGCGCAGGCGGCAACGAAGCCCGGCAATGAGAACAGTGCGCGAATCGATGCAGGGCTCTTCATCTCACCAACCTACCTTCAACTCCGCGCAGCTTTCAACCCGGAGGCAGTTAAGGGAAAGCCTGACGCCATGCGGGCCCCCGTGCCCTCGACGCTCGCCGAGACCCACTCAAAGACGCGAAGACCC
>SHZR01000020.1 GCA_009692205.1 Gemmatimonadota bacterium
GCGAATCGATGCAGGGCTCTTCATCTCACCAACCTACCTTCAACTCCGCGCAGCTTTCAACCCGGAGGCAGTTAAGGGAAAGCCTGACGCCATGCGGGCCCCCGTGCCCTCGACGCTCGCCGAGACCCACTCAAAGACGCGAAGACCCCTCTTTCCCAGCCCATCGCATTTGAAAATGGGCCCGGTCACACGATCAATGCGTGCCTCACGTTGTTGCTGCTCTTGCAGGCGCTCTGCCAAACGGAACGGCTCATTCCGCGACTTCTAGCGCTGCGGCCCTTGATGCTCATCAGCACGGTCTCCTATTCACTCTTCATCTGGCACTGGTATGGAGTGTCGCTTCGTCCGCTGTTCGCAGGACTTCCGGCCGCGGCGGAGCTCGTGATCACGGTCGGCGTCACGATCGCCTGCGCCGGGGTGCCTACCTGGTCCTCGAACGGCCCTTCCGACGACTCGCTGCTTCTCGGCGCTGATCAGCGCGTCTGGGTCAGGCCGACGAACCTGATTCGGTAGATCCATCCCGAGCGATCGTCGGACACGAACAACGATCCGTCCGGAGCAACCGCCAACCCGACTGGGCGATGCCGCCCGCCATCCTTCGGGGGGTCGCCAGCGAAAGCACTGGCGAAGACCTCGTAATCTCCCGAGGGCTCACCGTCGACGAACGGAACGAACACGACATCGTAGCCCTGCTGCGGCAACGGATCCCGGTTCCAGGAACCGTGGAAGCTGATGAAGGCACCCCCGCGATACCTTTCCGGAAACTGCTCGGCGCCGTAGAAGAGCAGGTCATTCGGCGCCCAATGTCCCGGGAATCCCAAAAGAGGGGGCTTCATGGCGGTGCAGCGGCCCTGCATGGTCGCGTCACCGCCGTACTCTGGAGCCAGCACCCTCTTGCACGGACCTGCCATCGCTATTCAGCGCCACGGCGTTCCGAACTCCTGTCACCCATCGGACGCCATCCGTCTGCGTTTGGTGTGACCGCGCCGTGCTGAAGCGCCAAATCCCCGCTCGATTCGCCAACTCGGGACAAGGGTCCAGACTCGTGGCCCCTTCCTCCACGGGGGTCGGTGTGCAGACGTTCGTGGGAGACCCGATATTGACGTACATCGCGCCCGCGGAGTCGAAGGCAATCGTCTTCAACGAGTGGTAACGGTCGGAGGGCAGCCCAGAGACGACCGTGTCGGGCGGGCCCGCCGGAAGCATTACCCCAACCTCCCAGGGATACCGAACGACATCGGCACGAGAGGCGAAGTAGAGGAAGCCGTCGTGGAACACGACGTCGGAGCCAGTGCCCTCACCGAAGGCCGTGACCGTGTCGGCCACGCCATCGCCGTCCGCATCGCGAAACACGCGCACACCGCCAGGGTTGTCCCCGACGCCCTCTAGAGCCACCACCACATCGCCGTTCTCGGCAATCACCAAATGCCAAGCGCCTGGGGCCTCGTTGGTGAAGCGCTCGGCGATGAATCCGGCGGGAAGAATCAGCCCCGCGTTTCCGCCGGGGCCACAGGCCGCGAGCACGAGAAGGGCGATCCACGTGTGCCCGATGAAGCCACCGTGGATGCCTCGAAAGGGGGCAGTCACGGCTTCGCTACTCGTGCGAGTGCCTCTCAAGGAACCCTCCACTTCCTGATGGCTTCCGGCCGCTTTGGAAGTGGAAATGGCCCCTACTGCCGAGGGTGCTCCCTCAGCATCTCCTGCTGCATCTCCTCGCTCGCAAAAATCGCGATCTCGACGCGCCGGTTCGCCTGCCGTCCCGCCTCCGTGTCGTTGCTCGCGATCGGCTCTTCCTCGCCGCGACCCATCGCCAGCACGCGCCCAGCTTCCAGGCCCGCGCCCGTGAGGAAGTTGCGCGCGGCGTCCGCACGCCGCTCCGAGAGGCCCTGGTTGTAGGCGGTCTCGCCGGTCGAGTCGGTGTGGCCGACCACGAGCACCTCGGTGCCCTCGTACTCCTCGAGCGACGCCACGAGGTCTCTGAGGTTCTGCTGCCCCGCGGTCTGGAGCGTCGCCTGGTTCACGGCGAACAGGATGCCGGAGTCGAACGTGACGGCGATGCCCTCACCCACGCGCTCGACGCGAGCGTTGGGGAGCCGGTCCTGGAGGTCCTCGGTCTGTGAGTCCATGATCGCGCCGACCGCCGCGCCCGCCGCGCCGCCGATGGCCGCTCCGACGATCGCGCCCCGCGCCGAGCCGCTCGCGAGGCCACCGACGACTGCTCCCGCGACGGCACCGCCGAGGGCGCCGGTCCGCAGGTTCGAAGCGCACCCACTGATCGACAGAACCGTCACCAGAAGGATCATGACAGAGCCGAAACGGCCTGTGGGGAGCGTTCTTATGGGTCGTCCTCCTGATGCGGGTCTCGCGTACGGGCTTACCCGGGGAAGTTAGCCAAGGGCGGCCGGAGGGACCATTTGCCGGGGCGCATTCCAGCCATGTTGTCGTCGCGCTCCAGCGCCACCCTTCACCAGCCTGCCAGAGCGCCGACCCCTTACCGTCAGTGACGCTCAGGTTCGGTGAGGCGCCCGAGTGCAAGACCGGGCACCCTCTCGAAATGGGCGCGGTTCCGCGTGAGGAGAATCGCCGAGCGCGCGAGACAAATCCCGGCGATCATGTAGTCTGCCATCCCGATCGGCGCGCCCGCTGCCTCGAGGCCGAGCCGGACCGCTGCGGCTTTCTCAGCCGCTCTCTCATCGAACGGGATGATCGGCAGAGCAGCGAGCAGTTGCTCGACCTGGGCCGCCGCTCGAGGGGATCGGGCCCCGCTCCGAAGTTCGAAGGCCGTGATCGCGGTCGTGGCAAGCGCGCCCGAAGTCAGCTCGAGAGCGATCCTTTCGGCGATCGATGCCCGCCCCCGCAGGGCATCAATGAGGACGTCGGAGTCCGCGACGATCATCGCCAGAATTCCCGGAGCGCCTGGACGGATGCCTCAAGCCCCAGCGCGTCCTCCTCCTCCATGGCGCCGATCACGGATCGGGCACTCTCCACGCCCAAGCGCCGTCGCTCCTCTTCGTCTAGATAGCGCGACACAGCTTCCTCCACGACGGCTGAATACCCTCGGTCGCCCCGGCGCGCGGCCAACTCCATGAGCTTGGCCCTCGTCTCGTCTGATAACTCCACGGTCGTACGCATACCTGAGTCTGAGCCGACATGCACGTGCATGTCAACCCTGTACGCCCTCAGTCGTGGTCGGCACTCCCCCGCTCCCGGACGATGTCCTGGCCGACTTCGAGGGCGGAGAGGCGTGAGGCTCCTCCTCGACACCCACGCCTTGATCTGATGGGACGAGGGCGTCGGCCTCGACGCCCGGGCCACCGACGCGATCCGCGCCGCGGAGCAAGTTTACGTAAGCGCCGCCAGCGGGTGGGAGATCGCCATCAAGTCTTCGCGCGGTCGCCTCACGACAAGGCGTCGCGTTGCGGAGGCGGTCGCCGAGTCAGGCTTCGAGGAACTCCCTGTGCGGCTCGCCCATGCGGAAGGCGTGCGTGAGCTGCCCTGGCATCACCTTCGCCAAGTACGGCGTCAGGACGCTCGAGGCCTGAGGTAGGGTACCTCCATGATGAGAGTTGCGACGGTTAGGCCTCTCGACGGCTTCTGCTTGCGGGTCGGCTTCACGGACGGCACAGAGCAGATCATCGACGTCGAACGCTATCTGCGGGGTCCGGTGTTCGACGAGATCCGGCGGGATAGGTCGACGTTCGAGGCCGTGGCGGTGGACGGGAAGCTCGGCGGCGTCGTCTGGCCGAACGGCGCGGACATCGATCCCGACGTCCTCTACGGGCTACACGAGCCTGCCTGGGCGGATCACCCGGACGAACGCGACCGCGCCTCTTATGAAGAGCATGGCGTCCTAGGCGGCCATGGAGACGTCTAGTCTCGGACCGTAGGATGCGGATGAGGCGGCGTCGTGCGAATGCCCGACGAGCCGAGTCACGACGAGCGACGCGCGTGGCACGCAGGCCGACGCGAGGGTGTCCATGGTCCTGTCAGTCGGAGGTGTCACGATTCGACTCACGGAAGAGCGATGGGCACACATTACTCGGCGTCATCCGGAGATGATTACCATTCGCGCGAGCGTGCTGCAGACCATTTCCGAACCGGACCTCGTACAGATGGGCGACGCAGGATCGTTGCTGGCCATCCGGCTCTATCCCACCACTCCTTTGACCCGCAAACATTTGGTAGTACCGTATCGGGAGGTCACGCGGGACGATGGGTTCGTCCTCCCTCCACTACGAGGGTCCTCTCATGGACGCGGTCCGCATCTTGGAGAGTTCTGCAGCTTTGACGTGGGAGTGCGACGACGAGGCGGACGTACTCTACATCTCGGAGGGCCAGCCTCGTCCGGCAATCACGGTCGACCTTGGCGAAGGGGTGCTGGCCCGCCTCGACGCGATGGGACGGGAAGTCGTCGGGATTACGGTTCTGGGCCTAAGGGCTCGGCTCCTTGAAGGCCTCGGGCACAGGCAGTAGTACACCGACACGCTCTACATCGAGTTCCTAGACCGCGGGATCATCGAGTCACGGGACCTGGATGAGAACACGATCCTCGATGTCGACGGCGACGGGAATGTGCTTGGGCTCACGCTTGAGCACGCGAGCACACGGACTGATATCCACAACTTGACGCTAGAAGGGATTGCCGCGTAGAGATGGGGACGGTCGAACGAGAAGGCGCAGAGGAGTTGCCTGACCGCCGGGCCGCGTATGCCCGGGCTGGCCAGCACCTTGGAGCGTTCCGCGAGCGAGATGCTGCCTCGGACGTCAGCGAGCGCCACGACGACTACCTAGCTGACGTGGAGCCCCTCGGCCACGAGGAGAGGGGGGCTGGTCGATCGCCTCTCGATGTGCCGGGCGTGGGCACCCAATCGCGGGAATAGACGCCGCCCGTGAACCCCACGTGCGACCGGGCCGATTCGGGCATGTGAGCGCCCAATGCAGTCGACGATCATCTCGGACAGACACTGCCATCGGGGAGACGGGGAGTGTTCGAGTGCATTCGGGACGGCGGTCCCATGAAGGCCTAGGCGCCGACGATTCTACGCACCGGCCCGTACCGGTTCTACTTCCACAGCCACGAGCCGAACGAGCCGCCTCATATCCACATTGACAGGGACGCCGTTGGTCGATGCCTGGAATGCCCTCCACCCCTAGCGCAGGGTCCCGAGTCCATGGAGTGCGGTTCGTCGAGGGTTCGATCTGCGTCGAGTTGGCCGATGGGCGGGCCAGCCCCTCACCTGGTATCCTCGCCTCCTGAACGCGACTGACGAGGAGCGGAACGCTTGGGAGGTAGCGGGCGGCGGTCACGGAATTCACTGGCCGCGAATCGATGAAGACCTGAGCGTCGAGGGACTTCTTCGCGGCGCGCCTGCCCCCTCAGTAGACGTCGAGCACGTCCACTTCGAAGACCAGGATCGCGCCCTGCGGAATCGGTGACCCGAACGGAGGCCTCGAGCCGTACCCCAGCTCGGGCGGGACGATGAAGAACCGCGTGCCGCCCTCGGCCATCCCTTCCAGGCCGATGGTAAAGCCTTCGATCAGATTGGTCGTGGCGTACTCGATGGGAAATACCCCGGTGCTGAGCGGGAGGCCGTTGGCGAGCCAGCCCGAGTGGTTCAGCGACACGCTGTCGCCCGCCGCGATCACGGGGCCCGTGCCGATGCTGTCGTCCCGGATGTAGACCCCCGAGGCCAGCTTGGTGAAGTCCGCGAGGACGATCCCGAGGGTGTCGGCAAACGTGACGTTCTCGATGACCTCGAACTCGATCTCGGTGGGGCTGCTGCTGCAGGCCGCTGCCCACACGAGCCCAGCGAGCACGGCCGAGGCGCCCATGCGCCCCCGCGCCCGCGAGAGGGCCCTCATGCGGTCTGCCGCGTGCCCTTTCCTGACGACTGCGGTGACATCATCTCGGCCTCCACGGTCTCGGGGTCGACCATCGGCTGCCACACCTGCATGGCAGGGAAGGTCGAGAGGAACCACCGCACTGCACCGATATACAGCCCGAGGAACATCAGGCCGATGAGCGGATGCCAGATCGTGAAGATCGGATCGCCCTCGTGGTGGAGCGACGGCGCGACCATTCCGTAGCGCTCGAGCCAGAGGCCGAGCAGGATCACCGAGGTGAACGTCGCGAGCAGCGCGGGCTTCATCTTGGACTTCCTACCCATGAGCCCCGCGAACGGTACGACGAAGCACAGCACGATGACGAGCGCCGAGTAGGCGCCCCAGGTCTCACCGGAACGGCGGATGATCCAGGCCTGCTCCCAGGGCAGCTTGCCGTACCAGATCACGATGTACTGACCGAAGAACAGGTAGGTCCAGAACACGGTCAGGCCGAAGCACAGCTTGCCGAGGTCCCAGCGCTGCTGGAGCCCGATGCCGTGCGCGATGTCCTTGTCCTTGGTCCTCAGGTAGACGCTCCAGAGCGCCGTCGCCGCGGTGCCGCCCCAGAGCGCGCCCATGAAGAACCACGGGCCCATCATGGTGCTGTACCAGTGGGGCTCGAGCGACATGACCCAGTCGTACACGATGACGGTCATGCCCACCGCGTACACGAGCACGAACACGGGTGCGATCGTGGTCATGCGCTTGTAGCTGTTGACCTCCTCCTGCTCCTGCCCCATCCACCCCTGCGTCAGCCGCTCGCGCCAGGCGGAGCGTGACGCGTCATCGCCCGCGGCCTCCTGCGAGAGCCCCATGTCGGGTCGCAGCGCGTGGTAGACGAAGTAGAGCGCGATGCCGAACAGGAGACCGACGAGCACCAACTGCCGTGTCACCAGGAACGGCATGTTGAGCCAGGCAGCCTTCTCCTGGACGAGGGCGTCGGTCTCCATCATCGCGACCCACGGGAAGTAATCCCCGCCGAGGCTGAGCATGGGGAGCAACAGCACGAACGAGATCGGCAGGAACGCCGAGAACGACTGGCTGACACGGCGCGTCGACCAGTTCCACTTGGCCTTCACGATCCACGTAGCCACCGCGTGGAGCATGCCACCGATGGCGATGCTGGTGAAGAAGAGCCAGTTGGCGACATAGCTCGTCCAGGCAGACGCGGAGTCCTGCCCGAGGCGCACGACGAACGCGCCGAGGCCGACCACGAAGAGCGCGCCGACGATCATGTTGGCCGTGCTGGAGCGCGGCAGGTACCGAACCGGGATCTCGGCGGGAGCGTAGAAGGTGGCCATGGCCTTAGTTCCCCGCCTGCGTCTGGAGCTGCCGTACGTAGTTCACGACGTGCCAGCGGTCGAAGTGGGAGAGGCGGCTGCCGTACTCGGGCATGAGCCCTCGGCCGACGCGCATCATCGCGTAGATGTAGGCGTCGCTATAGGCCGCCACGATGGGGCCCGACAGGTTATACGCGGGCAGCACCGGGTGGAGCGCGGCGATGTAGGCGCCCGTCCCGACGCCCGTCGGGCCATGGCAGACGACGCAGTAGCGCAGGTAGAGCTGCTCGCCGCGCGCGAGGGACTCGGGATCAGTGGGGTCGGTCGGGTTCACGAGCCCCTGGATCACGGGTGCGCCGACGCCGGGCACGCCCAGGTCGACCTGTGTGAACGGCGGGATGTACACGCCCTCGGGCTGGCCGATGTTCACCTCGCCGTCCGCTGCCGGATAATTCCCGGCCGCGAACGGCACGGAGCCGACCGGCGCCGGCCGCGTGTTCTCGTAGGGATCGAACGAGCGTTGGTCGCGCATCGAGCGGCCGAAGACGAACACGAGCGCATCGTCCATCGGCTTGCAGCCGGCGAGCGTCACGAGCGCGAGCGCGCAAACGACCGGCCGCATGATGCTGGACGGGTTACGCATGGGTGGGCGCTCCTTCGCGGAGCTCGATCGGCTCCTGCGCCTTCAGAATGCGCCGCGCCTCGTCGAGCCGGGCGCCCTCGGCATCCACGTAGACGCCATAGCGCCCGGCTGTGAACTCGGGGTCATACATCACGTCGGGCTTCAGGTTCGGGATCCGGCTGAGCAAGAACATGCCGATGATGGTCGAGAGCGCACCGAAAAGGACCATCATCTCGAAGGTGATGATGATGTAGGGCGGAATCGACATGATCGGCTTGCCGCCCACGACGAGCGGCCAGTCGAGCGACGTCCAGACCGGGAACGCGAGCCCGGTCGCGGCACCCGTGAGACCGCCCACGAGCGTCCACACGCGCACGGGGCTACGGCCGTAGCCGAGCGCATGCTCGATGTGGTGGTCGGGGTAGGGCGCATATGCCTTCGGCCGGAAGCCCGCTTTCTTCAGGGCCTCGATCGCGTCGATGGTCGAGTCGAGGTACTCGTACGAAGCCAGGATGCCTACTCCAACTGCGGTTCCAACTGCGGTGCTCATCCGTGGGCCTCCAAGCTCTTCTTCCTACGCATCGGCGGGGGCATGACCTCTTTCAGCTCTTGGATGGCCACGGGCGGGAGCAGCCTGGTGAACAACAGGAACCAGAAGCCGAACCAGCAGAAGCTCCCCAGGAGGATCGTCATCTCGACGATCGACGGTCGGTAGAGGCCCCACGCGAACGGCTCGTACTCGTGGCTGAGCGAGACGACGACGATCACGTAGCGCTCGAACCACATGCCGATGTTCACGAAGATCGTGATCACGAAGAGAGCCGGAATCGAGTGCCGCACGCGCTTGAACCACAGCATGATCGGCACGAGGCCGTTGCAGGTGAGCATGATCCAGCTAGCCCACCAGTAGTTGCCGAACACGCGGTTCCAGAACGCGGTGCGCTCGATCTCCTCGCCGCTGTACCAAGCGAGGAAAAACTCCGACAGGTAGGCGTAGAACACGATGAGCGACGTGAGCAGCATCAGCTTCGCCATCGCATCGAAATGCTTCGTGGTCAGGTACGCCTCGAGCCCGAAGATCTTCCGCATGGGTACCACGAGCGTGATGACCATGGCGATGCCGCTGAAGATCGCGCCGGCGACGAAGTAGGGCGCGAAGATCGTCGTGTGCCAGCCCGGCACGATGGACATGGCGAAGTCCCAAGACACGACCGAGTGCACGGAGAGCACCAGAGGCGTCGCAAGGGCCGCCAGGAATACGTACGCGTTGCCGAAGTGGTGCCACTGCGAGTCCGTGCCCTGCCATCCCAGCGAGATCAACTGGTAGAACTTCTTCCGGAGCCCCGTCGCGCGGTCACGGGCGGCGGCGATGTCCGGGATGCAGCCGATGAAGAAGAACGTCGCTGACACGGTGAAGTACGTCGTGATCGCGAACACGTCCCAGACGAGCGGAGACTTGAAGTTCGGCCACAGGAACCGCGAGTTCGGATATGGGATCAGCCAGTAGGCGTGCCAGAGGCGGCCGACGTGGATGAGCGGGAAGAGCCCCGCGGTCATCACTGCGAACACCGTCATCGCTTCCGCCGCGCGGTAGATCGACTGCCTCCACGGCGCTCGGAACAGGAACAGAATCGCCGAGATCAACGTGCCGGAGTGCGCGATACCGACCCAGAAGACGAAGGTCGTGATGTAGACGCCCCACCCGACCGGTGACGTGAGGCCTGCCACTCCGATCCCGTAGGGGACCTGAATGAGCAGCCACGCGCCGAGGAAGAGGCCGACGCCCGTCGCGGCCACCCCGAAGAGGATCCACCAGCCCTTGCCGGGCGTCTTGAGCGCCCTGAGGACGTCGCGGTTGACGTCGTCGAGGCGGTGGAGATCCGGATGCGCTAATGCGCCCCGCTCGACGACCTCCTTCTCCGAGGTCGCCATCAGACGTGCCCCGCTTCGACTTCGTGGAACGTCACCTTCCTCAGGTAATTCACCGCCGGCTGCGTGTTGATCACGACGTCGAGCACGCGGTACGTCCGCTCGCTGGCGACGACCTGCGTCACGCGCGCGTTGGGGTCGCGGATGTTGCCGAAGACGATCGCCTCGGCCGGGCAGCTCTGCTCGCACGCCGGCACGACCTCGCCGTCACGCACCGGGCGGCGGTCCTCGAGCGCGGCTCGGTTCTCGGCCTCACGGATGCGCTGCATGCAGAAGCTGCACTTCTCCATGACGCCGTTGTCGCGCACGGTGACGTCGGGATTCCACTGCCAGTTGAGCGGCTCGGGGATCGCGTCCGTGTATCGGTACCAGTTGAACACGCGGACCTTGTACGGACAGTTGTTCGCGCAGTACCGGGTGCCGACGCAGCGGTTGTAGATCTGCGCGTTCACGCCCTCGGGCGTGTGGTACGTAGCGAACACGGGGCAGACCGGCTCGCATGGCGCGTTGTTGCAGTGCTGGCAGAGCATCGGCAGGAAGCGCACGTCGAGGTCGCTCGCCTGAGTCGCGTCCACGTGCTCGTAGTAGCGCTCGATGCGGATCCACATCATGTCGCGGCCCATGCGGACCTGGTCCTCACCCGTCCACGGCACGTTGTTCTCGGCCTGGCAGGCGGTGACGCACGCGCTGCAGCCGGTGCACTTGTCGAGGTCGATCGCCATCGCCCAGCGCGGGCCTTCGTGGGCGTCGGCGTACATGCCGTAGCGCGAGCCCTCCAGCGGGAACGACGCGGGCGAGCCATCCTCGGCGGGCACGGGAATGAACCCGCCGCCGCCCTGGAGCTCCATCAGCTCCTCGTGCTCTTCCTCGGCCGCCGGCTCCTGGCCGAGCAACGCGAACTGGACGGCGGGTGCGATCGGCCGGTCGTGCTGGTCGCCGGCAGAGCCGTCGACGGTGGCCAAGCGCATGCCGCGGCCCGTCGCCTCGACGGTGACGGTCGTCGCGAGCGTCACCATCGCTCCTGACGGCTGTTCGGCGGAGGCCGGCAGAAGGTCGAGCGCGTTGACGCCGTGCCCGTCCGCGTAACGGCCCATCGAGGTATGTCCGGCGCCCATCGCGAGCGCCACGACGTCCTCACGGATCCCCGGATACAGCCAGAGCGGAACCTCGACCGCGCCGTGCGGTGAGGTCACCGACACGAGGTCGCCGTTCCTGAGCCCGCGTGCCTCGGCCGTGACTGGATTGATCTCGAGCCAGGAGTGCCAGACGATCTTGGAGACCGGGTCGGGCAGCTCCTGCATCCACGGGCTGTTCGCGAACTCGCCGCCCGCGAAGCGGGACGACGGGTGCACGACGAGGGTCAGGTCCCCGCTGCCGTCGAACGCCGGCGTGTCGAACGCGAGCGCGCGGTCGGGGGCGCGGAGCTCGGGCGCCGCGGCTGCCGGCATGGCGTGGGTGACCGACCCGGTCCGGAGGGCCTCGCGCCACATGGCCTCGAAATCGCCCATGGCAGCATCGTGCATCGCCATGTGCGCCGAGCGCAGGTACTCGTAGAACGTCGCCGACGCCTGGGCCGTCCCGTTGAGGGCGAGCACTGCGAGCAGCACGTCTCCGGCCTGCTTGGAGTCGAACATCGGCACCGCCGACATGACCGGCTGCTGGATCGCCATCACGCCCGGGCGCGGCATCGAGTCGCCCCAAGCCTCCAGGAAGTGCCGGTCCGGCAGCACGAGGTCCGCGAGAGCGGCCGTCTCGTCCATCGCCGAGGAGAACGAGACCTTGAACGGCACCCGCTCGAACGCCGCGAGGAAGCCCGCGGCTGCCGGGAGCGAGTACGCCGGGTTGGCGCCGTGTACGATCGCGACGCCGATGTCGCCTGCAGCCATCGCCGCGATCGCGCCCTGCATCTCGGCCATCGGGTTCGCCGCGGCCGAGCTCACGGTGTCGTAGTGCACCGTGCGGCCGACGTTGCCGGCCACGTGGTTCAGGATCATGACCGCGAGGTTCGCCGCGGTCGCATTCCGGTGGTGAGCGCCCACGCCCGGGCCGAGCGCGAGGCTCGCACCCTCGGAGCGGAAGCGCTCTGCCAGCGCCATGATCGCCTCTTCGCTCACCCCCGCCGCCTCGGCGGCGCTCGCGGGACTGTACGCTTGGAGAAGGCTTGCGTACGGGCCGGCCGCATCGGGTCCGGCGATCGCCGAGGCGATGCCGAGCGCGACCGCGGCTTCAGAGCCGGGCCGGATCGGGATCCACTCGTCGGCGTTCAGACCCGTCAGCGACAAGCGTGGCCCGAGGAACACGAAGCGCCCCTTCGAGCCCTCTTCGTCGTTCACCGCGCTCATGCGCGCGAGGCCCTTGTTGTGCTCGACGGGAGACGCGCCCGTGTCGATGAAGTCGTATCCGAACGAGACGAGCAGCCGCGCCGCGCCGATGTCGTAGCGCGGAATGCTGGAGACGCCGTAGGCGATGCGCGCGGCCTCGAGCAGCGGCGCGTCCGACACGGCGTCGTAGTCGACCCGGAGGCCCCCGAGCGCCGCCACGAACTCGTCGAGCAGGCGACTCATGGTCGGGCCGGTGTGCCCGGTCATGAGCAGCACGTCCCCGCCGTCCACGACATTCTGCGGGTTGCGGGCCCTGCGCAGGCGCGCCGCCAGGAGTCGCTCGGCCTCGTCCCACGTGCCCTGCCGGAAGACGGCGCCTTCGCGGATCATGGGGCCGTGGAAGCGGTCCGGGTTGTAGAGGTGCTGGAGGGTCGCGTGCCCGCGCGAGCAGATGCCGCCCTGGGAGACCGGGTGCGAGGGGTTGCCCTCGACTTTGACCGCGCGACCCTCGCGCGTCCGCACCCACATGCCGCACTCGGCGGCGCAGCCGCCGCAGACCGTCGTATACCAGGTCGCGACGCCCGGGGTGATCTCCTCGGGGGCGACGACGTAGGGGAGGAGCTTCTCGACGTCCTGGGTGGAGCAGCCCGTCAGGGTCGCCCCCGCTCCGGTGACCCCGACGACCTTGAGGAAGTCACGGCGTAGGATGCCGTCGGCGCGCTCCGCGAGATCTCTCGACATCGACTACGCTCTTTGGCCGGTTGGATGGGGCATCAGTAGTGGCACACCGCGCAGTCGGTCGACGCCTGCTGCACGCCTTGCTCGTTCGGCTGCCGGTGGCAGTCGATGCACCAGCCCATGTTGCCGCCGCCCCACACGGGACCGTTGTCATTCACGCCCGGGTCGACCCCGAAGAGGGCCCTACCAATGCCCGTGCGCGTCTGGATGCCCTCGGCTCCGACCTGCTGGATCTCACCGTGGCACTGCTGGCAGGCCAGTCCCGCTGCGATGTGGCGCATGTGCGGGAAGTGGGCGTGATCGGAGATCTTGTAGAGGCGGACCCATGGGATCGGCTCGCCGCTCTCCACGTACTCCTCGATCTTCGCGACTTCCTGCGGGTTGGTGCGGCCGGGGATCACCTGATGGCAACCCCAACAGGTCGCGACGGACGGGATTCCCGCATCCACGGAGCGCTCCGCCGAGAAGTGGCAGAACTGGCAGTCCATATTTGCCTGCCCTTCCTCGGACCCCGCGTGGAGGTTGTGCGGGAAGGCGATCGGCTGGATCGAGGCGCCTTCAGCCTCGGCCTCTCCACCACCGCCCTGGACGAACGCGACACCCGCGAGCGCGATGAGCACACCCGCGAGGCCACCGATCAGCCAGTTCTTTCTCATCCGCCGAATTGCTCCTGGACGAAACGTCGCGCCATGGATCCCCTGCGATGACTACGGGCGCTGAATGGGGCGTTTCCGCTACGGGCAGAACGCTTGTGACGAATCGGAACATGGCCCCTGAGCGGCCTGAACCTACCTGGCGCCCTAGGGGGGGTCAAGGCGGCATCTGAGCCGTTTGCGAGAACATTCTCCCAAGAGTTAGGGTACCGCCGCCATGGCCGATCCGAGCGCAACCGCACCCACCCGAGAAGCTCGTCCGTCGCTCGAGCTTCTCGATCATCTGGTTCAGGAAGTCGAGAAGGTCTTCCACGGCAAGCGCGGGGTCGTGAGACTCGCCCTAGCCGCCCTTCTCGCTCGGGGGCACGTGCTCTTCGAGGACGTCCCGGGTGTGGGCAAGACCACGCTCTCCCACGCCCTCGCGAAGGCGCTCGGGCTGGGCTTCCGCAGAATCCAGTTCACCGCGGACCTCCTGCCCTCGGACGTGCTGGGCATCTCCGTGTACAACCCGCTCACGGCCACGTTCGAGACGCGACCGGGACCGATCTTCACCAACGTCGTGCTCGCAGACGAGATCAACCGCGCGCCTCCGCGCACGCAGAGCGGCCTTCTCGAGGCGATGCAGGAAGGGACCGTCACCATCGACGACCGCACGTTCGAACTTCCGCGGCCCTTCCTCGTCATGGCCACGCAGAACCCGCTCGAGCACCACGGGACGTACCCGCTGCCCGAGAGTCAGCTCGACCGCTTCCTCATGCGCATCACGATCGGCTACCCGGACGACGAGGCCGAGCGGCGCATCCTCTCCGAGAACGCGGCCCACGAGCCGGTGATGGACCGGCTTCAGACGGTGCTCCAGCCCACCCAGGTCGTGCAACTCCAGAAGCGCATCGACGAGGTGGAGGTCGATCCCGCGATCCTCGACTACCTGATGGCGATCGTGCACGCCACGAGAGCCACGCCGAAGCTTCGCATGGGCGTGAGCCCGAGGGGCAACATGGCGCTCCATCGGGCGGCGAGGGCGTTCGCGCTCACGCAGGGGCGTACGTATCTCGTTCCCGACGACATACGCTCGCTCGCGATTCCGTGCCTCGCCCACAGGATCCTGCCGGCGGGCGCTTCGGGCACGACGCTCGACGCGCACGACGAGGCCGCCTCGATTCTGGAGGGCCTGCTCGAGGAGATCGAGGCGCCGGTGTGACCCTATCCGCCTGGTTCGCCATCGCGGTCGTGGCCGGCGTGTTCGTTCTCCTGTCGCAGGGACGCCATCCCCCGTACCGCATCATGGTCGGGGGGCTCGCGCTCCTCCTCATTACCGGGGTGATCGATGCAGGCGCCGCGATGGCGGGCTTCGGCAACGAGGGGCTCTGGACGGTGGCCGTGCTCTTCGTGGTCGCCGCGGGACTCAGGCAGACGGGCGCGCTCGCGTACTTCGTGCAGCGCGCGCTCGGGCGGCCGCGTACTGTCGGTCAAGCTCAGCGACGGCTCGTGGCTCCGGTGACGGTCGCGAGCGCGTTCATGAACAACACGCCGCTCGTCGCCATGCTCATGCCCGTGGTCATGGACTGGAGCAAGACGACAGGCATCCGACCGTCCAAGCTGCTTCTCCCCCTGAGCTACGCAGCCATCCTGGGCGGTCTCTGCACGCTCATCGGGACGAGCACGAACCTGGTCGTCAACGGACTCTTCGTCGCGGCTGGAGGGGAGGGCTTCGCGCTCTTCGACATCGCCTGGGTCGGCGTGCCGTGCGCGATCGTCGGGGTGGGCTACCTGTTGCTCGCGGGTAGGATGCTGCCGGATCGCACGACCGATCTCGCTCATCCGAGCGACCCGCGCGAGTATACGGTCGAGATGGCCGTTTCGCCCTCGGGCCCCCTCGTGGGCAAGTCCATCGAGGAAGCGGGCCTCCGGCACCTGCCGGGACTGTACCTGATGGAGATCCACCGACGGGGGCGGATCATCGCGATCGTCGATCCCTCCGAGCGCTTCGAGCCCGGCGACCAGCTCGTCTTCGTCGGCGTCGTGACGTCCGTCGTCGACATCCAGCGGATCCCCGGGCTCGAGGTCGCGACGCATCAGGTGTTCAAGCTCGACGCCCATCGCGCCGAGCGGTGCTTCGCCGAGGCCGTCGTCTCCCACAGCTGCCCGATTCTGGGCCAGACGATTCGCGCGGGACGGTTCCGCAGCCGGTACGACTCCGTGGTGATCGCGGTCTCCCGCGGTGGGACGCGCGTCCCCGGCCGGATCGGCGACATCGAGCTCCAGACGGGCGACGCCCTGCTTCTCGAGACGACCGCCTCGTTCGTCGAAGAGCAGCGCGACTCGCGTGATTTCTATCTCGTCAGCCGCCTCGGCGGGGAGGGTCCGCCCACCACGGCGCAGGCTCCCATCGCCATCGCCATTCTGATCGCGATGGTCGTGGTCTCCGCTACCGGTCTGCTCAGCATGCTGCAGGCCGGGTTCGCGGCCGCTGCGGCCATGCTGCTCACCCGCTGCTGCTCGGAGGAGACCGCCCTCCGCAGCGCCGACTGGCCCCTCCTGTTGGCCATCGGGGCCGCGTTCGGGTTGGCGGGCGCCCTCGACACGACCGGTGCCGCGGGTGCCATGGCCGGCCAGTTGGTGTCGAGGGCCGGCACCGACCCGCTTCTCTCGCTGATCGCCATCTACGTCACGACGATGATCCTCACGGAGATCGTGACGAACAACGCGGCCGCGGTCATCGCGTTTCCCATCGCCATGTCTACGGCCACGCAGTTGGACGCGAGCCCGCTTCCGTTCCTGATTGCGGTGATGATCGCGGCGTCGTGCGGCTTCGCCACGCCCCTCGGATACCAGACGCACCTCATGGTGTACGGCCCGGGCGGCTATCGCTTGTCCGACTTCCTGAAGATGGGCATTCCGCTGAACGTGCTCATGGCAATCGTCACCTGCGCTCTCGCGCCGCTGGCGTGGCCGTTCTAACACGCACGCTCGGCCGGCTCCGCCACGCTTGGCGGCTATTGCGCGCGTGGCGGAGGATCTACTTCACCGGGTTCGGCCTGGCGTTCACGTTGGGGAGCATTGCGGTCGGGCTCGCCGCCATGAATACGGCCAACAACCTGCTCTACCTGCTGTTCGGATCCATGGTGGGCTTCATCGTGGTGAGCAGTTGGCTTTCCGAGCAGACCATCCGCGACGTCCGCGTCGAGCGGGGCCACTCACACTGCGTGACCGTCGGTCAGGACCTCCGGATCCACTATCAGATCACGAACCAGAAGCGGTTCCTGTCGAGCCTCGCGATCGAGATCGTGGAGGCGGGCCTCCCCAACCACGCGTTCGTCGCGCACGCGCCGCCTCGCCGTCCCGTGAGTACGCGCTCCGTGAACAGCTTCGTGCGGCGCGGCATCTACCCGCTCGGCACCGTGACCATCTCGACATCGTTTCCGTTCGGACTCTTCCGGAAGGAGCGCGACGTCGAGATCCCCGGTGAGATCCTCGTGTGGCCGCGCACGGACCGGCGCGTGCGGGCACCCATGGCCGGCGCCGGTCGCTCAGCGCACTCCGGCGTGGCCGCGCGCGGCGCGCCCGGTGCGCGGGGCGAGTACCGCAGTGTACGAGGATATCGCCCCGGAGACGATCCGAAGGACATCCACTGGCGCTCCTCCGCCCGCTTGCGCCAGCCGGTGGTCCGGGAGTACGAAAGAGACGGGGCGGACACGCGCTGGGTCTGCCTCGACACCCGCTGCGAGCCCGGCGAGGCCGCAGAAGTCGCGGTCGAGGTCGCCGCTGCGCTGATCGCCGACGCGGTGGCCGAGCGCCGGCCGTTTGCGCTCGTGGCAGGCGACGTGCTGCTCGCGCCCGGAGACGGCGCCGCGCACCTGGAGCGGGCGCTCGACATCCTGGCCCGCGTCGACTTCGTGGAGTCGGGTTCGGCGCCCCATCCTCCCGTCCCCACCGCCTCGTGCATCCTCGTGGCGGTGCTGCCGAGCGGGGGCTTCGGCGACGTGTACACCGTCGGACCCGACGCGCGGCTCGATGCGGCCGCCACCCCGGCTGCCGCATGAATCTGCGCCTCCTCCACCGGCGGCTCGCCGTGCTCATGAGCCTCGCGGGGCTCATCGGCTTTGCGGGGGGCGCGGGCTTCGAGCCGATCTCGGCCGTGCTCGCTGCGGGCGCGCTCGTCACCGCACTCTACTGGCACCCCGACCCGAGGCTTTCCCTGCGCCTCGAGCGGCTCTGGCTGCCGCTCGCCGCCATCCTCGTCGTCAGGGCGCTGTTCCACGTGTTCCTGATACGGGATGACGTGGTCATTCCGGTCGTCGACCTCCTGCTGCTCCTGCTGGCGGCCGAGGCACTCCGCTCGCTCGATGCGCCCAACGACATGCGGCTGTACGCGCTCTCGTTCGCGCTCATCCTCGCGTCGACGGCGTACCGCCCAGGCGTTCTGTTCCTGGTCGCGTTCGTGTCCTACATCGTGCTCGCGACCCTGGCGCTCATGGTCGGCCTCGTGAGGCGGAAGGCCGAGCGGCACGGCGTGCGCGAAGTTCCGCTCGGGCGCGGAGTGGTCGCCACCACGGGGGTGCTCTCCGGGGTCATCCTCCTCATCGCGATGGCCATCTTCGTGTCGTTCCCGCGCGTGTCCCAGGGATGGGCCGGGCGGGGCGAGGTCCTCGCGACGTCCATTGCCGGGTTCAGCGACCAGATCTCCATCGGCGAGCACGGCTCGACCATCCGGGGCAATCCCGAGATCGTGCTACGCGTCGAGTTCTTGAGCGGCGTGCCCGACGACATCGGGGGCCTGCGCTGGAGAGGGCGCTCGTACGACCACTTCGACGGCGTGCGCTGGACGCGCTCGGGCGGCATCCCGCCTTCGGGCGGACCCACCCAGTGGTATCAGGAGCGGTGGAGCGGGGAGGTCATCGAGCAGCGCATCTACGCATCTCCGCTAGACGTGCGGGTGCTCTTCGCGCTCCACCCGGCGCTCGGCTTCGACGCGGAGAGCGGCATCCAGCCGCTCTTCGACAACGCGGGCGACTTCATCTACTGGGGGTCGGCGGCGCCAGTCTACAAGGTGCTCTCGCCGGCTTCTCCGCCGCCGCCCGACACGCTCCGCGCGGCACGCCGTGGGTACGCGCCGGCGGATCGCTTCTTCCTCCAGATCCCGCGGCTCGATCCGCGCATCGTCGCGCTGGCGGACTCGCTGACCGCGGGCCTCGACAACCGCTACGACCAGGCCGTGGCCATCGAGAGCTACCTGCGCACGTTCGAGTACACGCGCGACCTACCCGCCACGGCGGCGGAGACGTCCCTCGAGCACTTCCTGTTCGAGCGGCGCGCCGGCCACTGCGAGTATTTCAGCACGGCGATGGTCGTGCTGCTCCGCAGCGTGGGCATCCAGGCTCGCAACGTGAACGGGTTCCTGGGCGGGCAGTGGAGTCAGTTCGGCGACTACCTGGTGGTCACGCAGAACGAGGCACATTCCTGGGTCGAGGTGTGGTTCCCCGGTTACGGCTGGGTCACGTTCGACCCCACGCCGCCGGGCTCAGCGTCCACGGAGACCTTCGCGGCGTGGTTCTGGCCCGGGCGGATTCTCTTCGACGGGCTCCAGCACCGCTGGAACAAGTGGGTGCTCGACTACAGCGTGGAGAACCAGATCGGCATCTTCGCGGGCCTCTTCGACGAGCGCGAACCGGAGGCGGCGGGCGGGACTTCGGCGTCGTCGAGGGATGTGCGGGGCTACTGGGGCGTGGCGCTCCTCGTGCTGCTCGTCGCCGCGGGCGTCTCCTGGGCGCGCAGCGACCGGACGCGGTCGAGTCCCACGACCGCGATGTACCTCCAGCTCCGCACCGCTTGCGCGCGCGCCGGGTTGGCCGTCGCGCCCGGGCTGACACCCCTCGCGCTCGCGCAGCGCGTCCGCCATGAACGCGGCGCTGCCGGACCGCCGGCCAAGCGCGTCGTGGACATCTACCTGCGAGCGCGCTATGGCCGCGAGAGGCTCGGCGACTCCGATCTCCGCGAGATGCGCGAGGCGCTCAAGGCGACGCGGCGGCGGCTGAGGGAGCGACGGTAACGCTCGCGGGCCGCTGCCGGGCTGCGGCCGGCGCGAACGGGCTCGCGAGTGTTGAACTTCGGAGCCGTTCGCCCTTATCGTACCACCCATGAGCGCACCCCAGCACAGCCGTACCACGAGTCAGGTCGGGGGCGTCCACGTCGGCACGATCGCACACGAAGGGCTGCTCTGGGACGCCTATCTCGAGTTCGCCGACGACCCCCGTCGGCCGCTGAGCTTCCGTGGACGAGTGCGCTTCGATCGCGCGGCGGGTCCGGACGGGGCGGGCGAGTCGGCCCAGACCACCGTCATCATCATCGAGGAGAGCTACGAAGAGGCGATCGCCAAGGCGCGCTCGATGGACGACCGCCAACTCTCGGCTCTGCTCAGGTCGGCGCTGCCGGAGAAGTAGGGGGCGGCGTCAGTATTCGGGCCATGCCGTGATCTCGGCGGCAAACCCTTCCTCTGCGAGCGCCTTCTCTTCAGAAGGGTCGAGCTTGCCGGCTTCTCGCGCCAATCTGATGCAAGCGGGGCGTTTCCGAGTCTCAGCGATTTTGGTCTTGGGCATCGTCCGGCCGGAGGGGTGCGTGGCCAGCGCTCAGTCGTCTAGGTCCGCGAAGAGCTCGTCGGTGGAATCGAAGGCCTTCACGTTTCGACCGGCTTCCGCGTCCCGAAGAGTCTTGGCGGTTACAAGATTGGGAGCCACGAGGACCCTCGGCTCGAGAACGACGGTGCCGTCCTCGAACTCCTTCACGTGGTAATGCTCGTAACCGGCGTCCCGAATGGTCAGACGCTTCCTCGAGTCGAGCCTGGCATCGTACTCCCGAAGCCCAGCCATATATCGTCCCACTGTGGGTATTCCCACCGAGAGCTTACCTGACGGTGCGTCGGCACGCAATGGATCGGGGGCACCCACGCGATGACCCCCGCCTACCCCGCCTTCACGACCTCTCTACGCGTCGGCTCCCAGAGCGCATCCTCACCCCCCGCGAGCACTCTCAGGAGGGCGTGCGCGGCTGCCAGATTCCCGGCGATCAGGAAGGCAGGCGCGGCGAAGAGCTCGGGTACGCCCGCTCGGTCGGACTGCAACCAACCGACCGTCCCGAGCGCCATCACGACGAGGGCCAGCCCGATGGCGGCGCGCGCCCAGAGGTAAACGGGCGCGAGCGCAACCAGAGCCAAGAGCGCCGCCAGCGCCGCCCACGGAAGCATCCAACGGCAGACCTTGTGGCTCAGGAGCATCCAAGCGAACACGCCCTCGCTGAGGGGGTTCATGAGCCGGCGCTTGTACCACAGCGTGCGCATCCCGCGTGCGATCGTGCGGACCTTGCGCCGGTACTCCTTCCGCAGCGACTGGCCCCTCGGGACCAGGCACAGAGCTTCTGATACTGAAACCGCACGGTAGCCGTGCTCACGCGCGTGCAGCGCCGAGGCGAAGTCCCGGCTCAGGGTGCCGGGAAGCGGCAGGCTGTGCAGGCGCGCGCGGATCGCATAGAAGCACCCCGCCGCGCCGATGATGCCCGACACGCGCGTCTCCAGATCGCCCACGGTCATCTCGTAGCCCACGTACCCGGACTCGCCGCGGTTCGCGTCGGCTCCCTCCGCTCCCACGCTCACGTCTCGCCCCGACGCACACCCCACCGTCGGATCGCGCATCGCCGCCACCAGCGGCTTGAGCGACCCCGGCAGAATGCGTGTCGACGCATCGGTGTTCACGACGATCTCGCCTCGCAGGAGCTCGGACGCCGCGTTCTCGGCCTTCATCTTGCCGCCGCGCACCGCCATGCGGAGCAACTCGATCCCCTGATCGGCGTACTCGGCGACGATCGCGTCCGTGCGGTCGGTCGATCCGTCGGAGATGATCAGGACCTGCAGTCGGTCCCGTGGATAGTCGAGCGCGAGCAGGCTCTTGATGAGCTCCCGGATCTGCGCCTCTTCGTTGTACGCGGAGATGCTGATGGAGACCAAGGGCCAGTCGCCTGCCGCTTGACCGGCAGCGGGAGGCAGGCGGCGGAAGCGCCCCGCGAGCCACAGCGCGAGCGGATACCCCGCGTACGTGTAGAGCAGTAGAGCGAGGCTGAGCCCCAGGACCCAGAGCGCGAGAGCGGTCACCTCAGTCATGGTGACAAAGTAATGCTCACGCCTCTCGCACCCACCTCCACAGCTCGGGGAGCGTGGGCCGCTTGCCGGTCATGAGGATCCCCGTCTTGTAGATCCGGCCGGCGAGCCACGCGATCGCGATCACGGCGAGCGCCATCAGCACGAACGAGAGCGCGACCTGCCACGCCGGCGCGCCCCCACTCGCCACGCGCGCCCACATCAGGATGGGCGAGAACAGCGGGAAGAGTGAAAGACCCGTGGACATGGAGCTGGTCGGGTCTTGGATGACGGGCATGACCAAGATGATCGGCGCCACGATGAACACCACCAGCGGGACCTGCGCTTGCTGGGCCTCCTCGTCGGAGTTGCACATCGCTCCCACGGAGGCGTAGAGCCCCGAGTACATGAAGAATCCCAGCACGAAGAAGGCGACGAACAGGGAGAGGAGGCCGACCCCCGGGAGCACGTCGGCGATCTGTTCGAATCCCCCGAGCTCGGGACGAGCGGCGAGGATCGCCGGGATTCCCGCCGTAGCCAGGAGCGCGCCCGAGGCGAGCCAGACGGCCACCTGGGTGAGACTCACCGCGCCAACGCCCACGATCTTGCCGAGCATGAGGTGCCAGGGCTTCATGGACGAGATGATGACCTCGACGATGCGGCTGGTCTTCTCCTCGAGCGTCGCGCGCATGACCGCCACGGCGTAGATCAGGATGACCATATAGAGGAAGAACGCGCCGAAGTACGCGACCACGAAGCGCGGGTCCTCCGTGCCGGAGGCGTCAGAGAGGACCTCCACCCTGAGCTCCCCTCCGCTCATGATCGCGTCCGCGTCGACGCCGCTCCGCTCGAGCGCGTTCTCGAGCGCTGCCCGCGAGATGGCGCTGCGCAGCGTGAGTGTCCTGAGCGCCGACGGCCGCGTCGGGACATACAGGACGGCCTCCCCCGTTTCGACGGTGCGCTCGTCGAGCACCACGAATCCACCGATATCCTCCGCCTCGACGCGTTCCGTGAGGACCGCCACCACGTCGCTCGTCCACGGCTCCGAATGGACGTTCCAGCCGCCCGTCTCGAGCTCGGGCGCGAGCCGCTCGTACAGGACGCCGCTGGCATCCACGATCGCAATGGTGCGCTCGGCATCTTCGCTCCTCGACGCCATGTAGATGGGCACCACGAAGAGCAAAGCCATGAGCAGGGGGCCGGCGACCGTCCCGAAGATGAACCACTTCGAGCGGACCCTCTGCAGGTACTCGCGGCGGACGACCGCCCAGACGTTGGGCCACATCATGCTCGCGCGCCTCCGGCGGTCGTGGGCATGCCCGCGTCACCGACGCTGTCGGCGCCGGCATAGCGGACGAAGATGTCGTGCAGGCGCGGCTCGACCAGATCGAACCGCAGGATCTCCGCTCGCGCCTCGACCCCTCGCCGGAGGATCGCCTGATGATCGGCCCCCTCGTTCAGGATGAGGTGCACCCCGCCGTTCACCTGCTCGATCCGTTTCACTTCGGGGCCCGCGAGCCACCGGTCGGATCCCCGGAACTCGACCGCCACCACGCCCTTGCGCTCCGAGGCCTTCAACTCGCGCAGGTCGGCATCGAGCACTTTATGCGCCTTCGAGATCAGGAAGACGCGTTCGCAGAGTCGCTCCGCGTGATCCATGAGATGCGTCGAGAAGAGCACGGTGGTCCCCTTCGAGCGGAAGTCCCGCACGATCTCCTCGAGCACGTCCTGGTTGATGGGGTCGAGGCCGCTGAAGGGCTCATCGAGGATGAGCAGCTCGGGCTCGTGGATCACGGTGCCGATGAACTGGATCTTCTGCTGCATGCCCTTGGAGAGGTCCTCGACCCTCTTGTCGGCCCACTCGGGGAGGCCGAGGCGTTCGAGCCACGACAGGGCCCTGCGCTTCCCCTCCGCGCGCGGCACGCCACGGATCTCTCCGAGGAACACCAAGAACTCGAGGCACTTCATCTTCTTGTAGACGCCGCGCTCTTCCGGCAGATAGCCGACCTTCGTGCGGCGCGTGACGTCGGGATCGGAGCCGAAGAGCGACACGGAGCCCTCGTCGGGCCTGAGGATCCCCATGATCATGCGGATGGTGGTCGTCTTCCCGGACCCGTTGGGGCCGAGCAGGCCGCAGATGACCCCCTTCGGCACCTCCAAATCGAGGTTCGACACCGCCGTCCGCTTGCCGAAGCGCTTGGTGACGCCCTCGAGCCGCACGGCGAAGCCATTTTCTCCGGTCGTCATTCGACTCCGTTGCGGGTTGGAGGCACCGTGCCCAGCGTGTGGACCGTACGACTTTACGCGTAAGTGCCTTCAGGGTTGTCAGATCCGTACCGGAGACCGGTCGGATCGCTTAGATTGCCCGGCGCGAGCGCATAAGACGAGGAGCATAGATGGCGATCTACCGGACGCTCTACTACACCGACGTCGTGGTAGGCGTCGGCGGCCGTGTGACCATTCCCTTGGACATGCGTGAGGATCTGGGGATCGACGAGGGCGACTCGCTCACCGTCAGGGTCGAGGAAAATCCGAAGGGCGGCCGCCAGATGGTCATCTGGAAGGCCCAGGAGCCGACCGAGAAGCAGTAGCCTCCTCCAGGTCCACCCACCGGACCAGATCCAGGAGCGGACCCCGACCGTCGTGGTGCCACCACGCGGGCGGGAACGCGACGGAGGCAAACGGAGCCACGCGCGACGCCCCGATCTCGCCCAGCGCCCGCGCGATCTTCTCCAAGCGATCCACCAGGCCGGCGACTCCGACGGTTTGGAGATGAGGGCCGAAGGGCGCCAGCAGCCCGGGTAGCTCCGTGGCGTCCGCGAGCGGACGCACCCGCACGAAGCGACCGGCCGTCGGGCCGAGAGGCACGGCAACCGGTTCGAGCACGACCGTCCACGGCGCCGCGTGCCCGTGCCGCACCGTTCCTCCCCCCGTCGCGGCGAGCAGCTCCGCGGTGCCGCGCGCCTGGTGGAGCCTGGACGCCTGGGCCACCTCGAGCGGGCCTCCGGGCAGGCGGGCTTCCAGGTCCGCGAGGGCGGAGGCGAGTCGCTCGGTGAACTCGGGCGGGGCGCACGCGCCTCCTTGCTCGACGTAGATCACCTGCGGGGACACGCAGCCCCGCTGATCGAACAGGGCGACCGCCTCGGCGATCTGCGCCGCGGTGCGCTCGACGCGGCTCGGTGCCAGCGCCTCTCGGCCCACCACGCCCACAGAGACGCGATGGTGATAGGGCACGAGCCTCGCCGTGACCGGCGTTCTGGCGCGTATCTCGCTCACCGTCTCGTCGGATCCGTAGACCGTCACGACGTCCGCGTGAGCTAGTGCTGCGTCCTCATGCTCCCTGCTGCCGCCCGGCCAATAGACCACCGCGAGCGCGTCGGCCAGCGCCGGGTCGATCCCCGCGAGCGCACGGGCGAACAGCAGCGGCAACACGACGTCCCCACGCCCGGGCTTGAGCAGCGTGGGCCCCTTCACGACCAGGCTGCGGAGGAGCGCCGTCACGCCGACTCCCGGCACGCCCCCCGCGACGATCTGCACCGAGAGCGAGGGCCCGACCGCCATGGCGCTCCGACTCCCGGCCCGTACGAAGCCGTCGAGCGCGGCGAGGCCACCCAGCTCGGCGGTGACCAGGTCGGTGAGCCGCTCCTCGGTCCAGTCGGCGGCCATGCGGTCCAGCACCGCGACGCACATCGCCGCGGAGAGCCCGGACGCCTCCGGAAGTCGCTCCAACGCTTCCGCCCGCAGCGGGTCGGCGGGGTCCAGGAAGCGCGCACCGGCGGCGCCGAGAGCGGCGATGACGTCCGCGGCGCTTCGCCTCGCCAGCTGCGCCCGGCTCGCGCGCAGTGCGCACGCCACGTCCGCCACCCCCTCCGGCGCGGGAACATCTCTGGGCTCGGTCATCGGGCGACCGACATCAGCTCGTCCATCGCCAGGGAGCACCCACGCGGCTCGGCCCCCGTCGCGCGACCGCTCAGCCGCACGCGTCCGGCCGACACGGTTCCCACGTCCTCGGTCAGCACGTGGCACACGAAGCCGGCGTTGGCGAGATCGAAGAACGCGAGCAGCCCGGGAGCGCCGTCGGGTAGCTCCTCGAGCGTGACCGGGTCGAGCGCGCGTACGCGCAGCCAGGGCGGCGCCACGTACGTCCCGACCGCGGACGCGCCCTCGCTGAGCATGGGCTCGTAGAGCTGGGAGAGCAGTTCCGTCATGCCGTACTCGCTCACGATCATGCGGCTCGGCACACCCGTCGCCGCCTCGAGACGCGCATGGAGTTCCGCCCGGGAGATCTCGCGCTCCGCCCCTTTGAAGCCGCCCGTTTCCATGATGCGACTTCCCGCCGGCAACGGAGCGCCCGCCTCGGCTTCGAGCCGCTCCACCATGTGCAGCAGAGCCAGCGAGGTGCCGAGCACGAGGACCGGCTCACCCGCCTCCGCCGACCGACGCATAGCGGAGCGCAGGCCGCCTTCGTCGAGGGAGCCTCGCGCGTCGACCAGCCACTGGGTCTCTGTCGCCAATGCGTCGGCGGCCGCGCCCACCATGAACGAGAGCGACGAGTCGGGTCGGTCGGCCGGGGCAGGGATGAGCGACAAGAACGGCAAGCAGTCACGCCCGCCGACAAGGTGCGCCCGAAACGGGGGCAGCAGCGCGTGGCGGTAGAGCGAGAGCCTCGGGACTAAGTGGCGCCCCCGTATCTCCCGCCCGCCGGTGGTGCCGCTCGTGCGGAAGACGGCCTCGGGCGCGCCGACCCCGGCCACCCTGAAGTCGATGTGCTTGAACGCGGTGGCGGGCACCGCCGGGATATCCTGCCACCGGGACACCGTCGCAGGCGTGCGGCCTCGCGCCTCGCAGAGGCCTCGGTACGGCGCGAGGCCCTCGAACTGAAGCGCGAACGCGGCCAGCGCGAGCGCATTGAAGTCGTGATCGGTCCAGGCCGTCCCGACACCCGCGTCGAAGCGGCGCTCGAGATCCGCGGCGAGCGCGGTGAAGTCTTCCTCCGAGTGCACGCCAGGAATGTAAGAGCGTCGCAAACCGCCCGCGGGGGGCGCCGGAACACCACGTGCGGGCGGGGTTACCCGCCGACCATGACCGAGCGCTTCGAGATCATCGTCGTCGGCGCGGGACCGTGCGGCATCGCGGCGGGCGCCGCCGCCAAGCGCGCGGGGCTCTCGTGCGCGCTGTTCGACAAGGGATGCGTGACGAGCTCCCTGGTCGGCTACCCGTACTACATGACGTTCCTCAGTACCGCGGTGCTGCTGGAAGTCGGCGGCGTGCCCTTCACCATTCCCGAGGCGAAGCCCACGCGCCGCGAAGCGCTCGCGTACTACCGCAGGGTCGTGGAACACTGGCAGCTCGACGTGCGGCAGTACGAGGAGGTCGTGGAGATCGCCGGAGGCGAGGGTGCGTTCACGGTTCGCACGCGTCGCGCGAACGGCGAGGAGTCGACCTACGGGGCGGCCGCGGTCGTGGTCGCCACGGGCGGCTTCGACGAGCCCAGGTGGCTCGGCGTGCAGGGCGAGGAGCTCGACAAGGTCCTGCACTACTACCGGGAGCCCTACCCCTACTTCGGCCAGGACGTGCTCGTGGTCGGCGGGAGCAACTCCGCCGTCGAGGCGGCGCTCGATCTCTACAGGAACGGCGCCCGCGTCTCCATGGTCCACTTCCTCGGAGAGCTCGACCGGGGCGTGAAGTCCTGGGTTCTGCCCGACATCAAGAACCGCCTCGAGAAGGGCGAGATCCGGGCGTTCTGGGGACACCGCGTCGCCGAGATCCGGCCTCGGTCCGTCGTGCTGCGCGCCGAGGGCGGCGGGGCCGAGACCGAGATCGCGAACGACTTCGTGCTCGCGATGACGGGGTGGCGCGCTGACAACCGCCCGCTCGAAGCACTCGGCGTCGCGATCGACGAGACCACCGGGATTCCGTCGCACGATCCAGCCACGATGGTGACCAACGTGCCGGGCGTGTACCTCGCGGGCGTGATCGCGGCGGGGCACGACGCGAACAAGATCTTCATCGAGAACGGCCGGCAGCACGGGGAGCTCATCGTCGCGCACAGATTGTCCCAGGCGCGCTAAGCGGGGACGTTCACCTCGCGCCCGCCAAGCGTCACCCGCTCCACATCGCGGGCCACATAAGCCAGCGCGACCACGCCCCCGAACTTGGGCGACTGCACCGCCGACGTGACGCGACCCACGACCCTGCCGCTCCCATCCGTGGCGAGAAGCTCGGTGCCCGCGATGGGCGTCGGCACCTCGCCGAGCTCGAGACGCCGCAGCGACCGGTTCACGTGGCCGCGATCGCGAATCCGGACAATCACCTCCTGCCCGGTGTAGCACCCCTTGGTGTGATCGATCGCACGCGCGTCGATGCCGGCCTCCGGCGGGATGGTGTCCTCGTCCATGTCGGTGCCGAAGACCGGGCGGCCCGCCTCCACCCTGAGCGTAGACCAGACCGCGTGACCCGCCGGCCGCGCCCCGCCGTCGACGAGCGCCTGCCAGAGCGCCGCGACGCTCTCCGCCGGCCCGGTGACCGAGTACGCCTCGGGCCAGACTTCCTGGGTGCGCTCGACGCGGAGCGCCTGCATCGGAGGGCCCGCTGTGCGCCACTCGCCCTCGGCGAGCGAGCCCAGCCTCGCCGGCTCCACGCGTAGCCCGAGTGCCAGGCGCGACAGCGCTGCCGCCGCCCCCGGCCCGACCGCGGTGATCATGGCGGTGGCGTCAGACACGTCCGCGACGGCTGCGAAGCGGGGGGGAAGCAGCTTGGCGAAGCTCGCCCTGAGCCCGTCGGCGCCGGCGACCGGCACGTCGAGCAGATAACCCGCAGACTCCTCCGGCCCCAGCAGCGCGGCCCAGAGATCGCTGATCATCTTGCCCTTGGCGGTGAGCACCGCGTGGTAGGTCGCGCGTCCGCCCCAGACCCCGTCGCCGAGGTCCGCCGGCGGACGGGGCATGGTGCCGGTCAGCACGCCGGACAGCATCTTCCCCGGCGCCCGCCCCTTCACGGCGAGCCTCACACGGTGGCTTCGGTCGAAGACCGCGAGCCCGGTCGTCGCCGCCGCGTACTCCGCGGCGGGATCGCCGAAGTGACGCACGAGGGTCCGCCCGTGGTAGTCACCCGCCACGGCCCCCGCCTGCTCGAGCGCGAGTCGTAGCGCGCTCCGGCCACGTTCGCTCACGTCACAGCCCCACGCCGTCGTCCGCAGGCAGTCGCCCGGAGCGCAGCTCGCGCAGCATCACCTCGACGCGGGGCGCGTCGGTGGCCGCGGGCGAGACGCGCAGATAGGCCTCCAACTGGGCGGCCGCTTCCTCGTGGCGACCGAGGCGTGCCAGAAGCACGCCACGCGCCCTGCTCTCGAAGGGCGCCGTCGGATTGATCATGAGGATGCGCTCTACCGCGGCGAGTCCGCGCGCGTGATCGCCGGTTTTCGAGTAGAGGCCCTTCAAGTTCGTCAGCATCCGCAGGATCATCCCGCGCCGCGAGGCCGTGCGCAGGAACGAGTCCTGGAGGCGCACCACGCCGCCGTAGACCTGATCGAGCAGCTCCTGGGCTTGATCTTCGAAGCGAACCTTGCCGCCGTCGAACGGATCGATCAGCAGCGCGACCTCCTCGCCGCGATATCGAACCAGAAAGTGCCCCGGGAAGTTGACGCCCTCGAGCGGGAGCCCGAGGCGCCAGCCCGTCTCGAGCAGCACGATGCCGAGCGAGAGCGGAATCCCGAGCCCTCGGTCGAGCACGTCGTTCAGGAACGAGTTGCGCGGGTCGTAGTACGCCGTGCGGTTGCCGGCCAGGTTGCGCCGCAGGAAGAGCGTGTCGACGAGCTCGTTGAGCACGACGAGGGGAGCCGACTCGTTGGCGAGACGGTCCTTCACTTCCTCGGCCACCTGGTCCAGTCGAGCGAGGTAGAGATCCACGGGGAGCGGTGGATACTCCTCTTTCGCCACGAGAAGCGCGGCGCGGCCGAGGTTCATCTCGGAGTCGGGGCGCGCGAGTTCCTCCGCGAGCAGGCGCCGCGTGGAGAGTGCGGAAGCGTTCACAGCTTGGGGTTCCTCGTCGGTCGACCGGCGCCTCCTGCGGCGCCCGACGATAGGTACCCGCGGCTCCACGCTGGTTTCCTCGCCCTTTGCACACGGGTGCCGTCCCCTCCATCGTGATGTCGCAGCGCTGACCCGAACCCGAGGAAGACATGGCGAACGAGCCGAGGGACCAGCGGCCGCAGATCCGGCTGTCCCAGCTCAGTCACGGCGCCGGTTGAGCCTGTAAGCTCGGCATGTCCGAGTTGGCGCAGGTGCTGCGCCACGTGGCCCCCGTGGATGATCCCAATGCCCTCGTCGGCTACTCGACGGGGGACGACGCGGCCGTGTACCGCATCTCCGCCGACCGAGCCATGGTCGTGACGGCGGACTTCTTCACGCCCATCGTCGACGACCCGTACGACTTCGGCCGCATCGCCGCCGCCAACGCCCTCTCGGACATCTACGCGATGGGCGCGCGGCCGCTCTTCGTGCTCAACCTGGTCGCCTTCCCCCGCAAGCTCCTCGGCGAGGGCATCCTCGAGACGATCCTGCGCGGCGGCAGCGAGGTGGCCCGCGAGGCCGGCGTGCCGACGCTCGGCGGGCACTCGATCGACGACCCCGAGCCCAAGTACGGGATGGTGGCGGTCGGCGAGGTGCATCCCGACCGCATGGTGACCAACGCCGCCGCCCAGCCCGGCAACGTGCTCGTGCTCACGAAGCCCATTGGCTCGGGCGTGATCGCGACGGCGATCAAAGAGGGCAAGGCACCGAGTGAGGTCGTTGCCAACGCCGTCGCCGTCATGGCCACGCTCAACCGCGGCGCCGCCGAGGCCATGGTGAAGGCCGGCGCGCACGCGGCGACCGACATCACAGGCTTCGGGCTGCTCGGGCACCTGCACCGCATGCTGGTCGCCTCGGGCGTCGCAGCGCATCTGCGCGCGGAGGCCGTGCCGCTGCTCGACGGGGCGCGCGAGCTGGCGGCGGCTGGTCACGTTCCCGGAGGCACGAAGCGCAACCTCGCCGACCTCGCCGAGCACGTCGACTTCGCCGAGACCGTGGACGCAACCGCGCGCACGCTGCTCGGCGACGCGCAGACGTCGGGGGGACTGCTGATAGCGGTCCCCGGCGATCGGGTCGCGACGCTGCTCCGCGAGATCGACGGAAAGGCGCCCTGCGCCGCGGTCATCGGGTCGGTCCTGGCGGGCCGGCCCGGACACATTCAGGTGGAGTGAGCGGCTAGCTCGGCTGGTCCTTCTTCTTGGTGCGCCGTTTCCGCGGCGCAGCACCACCCGCGCGCGAGGCGGCTCCGGGCCCGGGGCCCAAGAGCGCGACCTCTATCACGTCGTCGAGCGTCTCGGCCAGGTGGAATTTCAGCTGCGTGCGTATGTCGTCGGGAAGATCATCGAGGTCCGCTTCGTTGTCGTACGGGAGGATGATCTCGGAAATCCCGGCCCGGACGGCACCCAGCACTTTTTCCTTCAGGCCGCCGATCGGCAGGACCCGGCCGGTCAGGGTGAGCTCGCCGGTCATGGCGACGTCGTGACGGACCTTCCGGCCGGAGACCGCCGAGACGAGTGCGGTCGCCATCGTGATGCCCGCGGACGGCCCGTCCTTGGGGACCGCCCCAGCCGGCACGTGGATGTGGACCTCGCGCTTCTCGAGCGCCTCCTTCGAGATCCCGAGGCGCTCCCAGTTGGCCTTGGCGAACGACAGCGCGGCGCGCCCGGACTCCTTCATGACGTCGCCCAGCTGACCCGTGAGGACCAGGCCCCCCTCGCCCGGCATGACGCTCGCCTCGACGAACATGATGTCGCCGCCCATGGGCGTGTAGTACATGCCGGTGGCCACGCCGACCGTGTCCTCCTCCGACATGCGCTCAGGATGCACGCGCGGCCGGCCGAGCAGCTCGCGCACATCCGTCTCCGTCGCGGCCAGCTTCTCCAGCTTACCGCCCGCAATGCGGCGCGCGACCTTACGCGCGAACTTGCCCACCTCGCGCTCGAGCTGACGCACGCCGGATTCGCGGGTATAGTGCTGCACGATCGCGAGCACGGCGTCGTCCGTCATCTGGAGCTCGTCGTCCGTGAGGCCGTTCTCCTTGCGCTGTCTCGGTAGCAGATAGCGCTTCGCGATCTCGAGCTTCTCGGCTTCCGTGTAGCCCGCGAAGTCAACCCTCTCCATGCGGTCGAGCAACGGACCGGGAATGCGGTCCAGATAGTTCGCGGTCGCGATGAACAGCACCTCGGACAGATCGAACGGGATGCCGAGGTAGTGGTCGACGAACGTGGAGTTCTGCGCCGGATCGAGTACCTCGAGCAGCGCCGAACTGGGGTCCCCCTGGAACGAGACGCCGAGCTTGTCGACCTCGTCCAGCAAGAAGACCGGGTTCTTCGATTTAGCCTGCCTCATCCCTTGGATGATGCGGCCGGGCATCGCGCCCACGTACGTCCGTCTGTGACCGCGGATGTCCGCCTCGTCGCGCGCGCCGCCCAGCGAGATGCGCACGTACTTGCGCCCGAGCGAGCGTGCGATCGACTGAGCGATCGACGTCTTGCCGACGCCTGGAGGACCGACGAAGAGCAGGATGGGTCCGCGACCCGTGAAGCTCCTGTCCTCGTCTTCGTCCTCCTCGGCGGGCTCAGCCGCTGAGGGCCCGTTGCCCGACGGCTCGGCTCCGGCGGCCGGCGTCTCTGCAGCGCCCGGTGCGGAGGTAGCCTCGGCAGCGGCAGCGGCCGTCTTCGCGACCTCCGCCGCCTCGGCCTTCTCGGTGGCCTTCTCTTCCCTCTCCCGGTCTAGCTGGAGCTTGCGCACCGCCAGGAACTCGAGCACGCGATCCTTCACGTCGTCGAGTCCGTGGTGGTCCTCCTCGAGGATCTGCTCGGCACGCGCGAGGTCGATCTTCTCCTCGGTGCGCACCTGCCAGGGGAGCTCGGTCACCCACTCGAGGAAGGTGCGGATGACCTGGTACTCCGCCGACTGCGGGCTCGTCCGCTCCAACCGTCTGAGCTCGCGATCGACCTCGCTGCGCTGGTCTTCGGACAGCTCCAACGCCTCGATGCGTTTGCGCATCTCCTCGACGTCGTCGCGGTCTCCCTCCTCGCCGAGCTCCTTCTGGATCGCCTTCAGCTGCTCGCGCAGCAACATCTCGCGCTGACGCTCGCCCAGCTCCGACTGCACCTTGGCCTGGATGTCCTCCTGAGCGTCGATGCGGGCGAGCTCGCGCTCCACCGACAGGAGGCACTCGCGCATGCGCTCCTCGTCGTCGAGCAGCTCGAGCAGTCGCTGCTTCTCGGGGGTCTCGAGCTCCAGATAGAACGCGACGAGGTCGGCGAAGGGCCCGGGCTCGTCCACGCCCTGGATCAACTGGTTGAGCGCCTCGGCCGGCACCCCGCGCCGGGTTCCGAGCTCCGCAGCGCGGTCGCGCAGTTCACGGTCGAGCGCCTGGAACGCCGGATCGGTCGGGTCGCGGGGCTTCTGGCGCTCCGTCTCGAGCAGCACGGCGTGCAGGCTCCCCTGCCCCTCGGTGTGGTAGGAGAGCGCCTGCGCCCGCCCCTCACCCTGGACCAAGAGCTGGACGCCACCCCGGACCCGATGGGTCTGGATGATTCGCACGATGGTGCCGACCGAGTAGAGGTACTCGGGTGTCGGATCGTCCACGTTCTCGCGTTGGGCGACCGCGAACAGGCGCCGGTCCCCGTCGAGGGCTTCCTGCACGGCCTCCACGGTACCGGGGCGTCCAGCCGAGATAGGTACGGCCACGCCCGGGTATACGACCGTGTCCCGGAGGGGCAGCACTGGAAGCGTGAACCGTTCAGCCATCGTCGTCGCCTTTCCTTCGTCTCACTGCGCTGTTTCACTCGCCACGCGGCGCGGGTGCAGGATTCTTGCCACCCGAAAACCCGCCATTCCGCCCCCCTGAGCGCCCTCTCAGGGCGTGAGCCGTGGGCTCACCTGCCACTATGGCGCCCCATGAAGCCCCAAGTTGCACCACTTTTTCGGGTCTCGGGGGGCAGCTAGCTTGGCACCTCGCCCCGCCTCGCGCCACCGGTGCGCGGCGTATCCCCAGGAACCAGCCTGCATGCGCGACCTGCTCGATGGCATCACGTGGTTCCGCGGCTCGTCGGTTCGCATCCGGCGGGACGGGCTGGAGATCCACGTCGATCCGCTGGGGCTGACCGAGGCTTCCACGGCCGACGTCGTGCTGCTCACGCACCCCCACTACGACAACTTCTCCGAGTCCGACATCGCTCGGGTGCGGAAGCCCGGCACCGTCCTCATGGCTCCGGCCTCGATGAAGAAGCTGGTGGTCGATGCGGATCACTTCATGCGCCCGGGTGACATGCTGCAGCTCGAGGGCTTCGACATCCTCGCCGTGCCGGCGCACAACGTGGACAAGAAGTTCCACACCGCTGAGCAGGGATGGCTTGGATACGTGTTCACCGTCGGGGGCGCGACGTACTACCACGCCGGCGATACTGACTTCCTGCCCTCGATGTTCGGCATACGCTGCGATGTCGCCTTCCTGCCCTGCGGCGGCCATTACACCATGGGCGTGGAGGGCGCGGCCAAGGCGGCGGCGGCGTGCGGTGCGCGCATCCTCGTGCCGATCCACTGGGGAGAGCCCCACGGAACGCTCGAAGACGTGGGCCGGCTCGCCGACCTCTTCTCGGGCGAGGTACGCGTCCTCGACCGTGCGGGCTGAGGACGGCCCTCCGGTCGAGCCGCTCCCGTCGGCGACGATCGTCCTCATGCGGGACGGCGCGAGCGGCCTCGAGGTCCTCTTGCTGCGCCGGAGCCCGCGAGCGGGGTTCGCGCCGGGGGCGTACGTCTTTCCCGGGGGGAGGGTCGATGCGGGCGATGCCGCGGCCGACGCGGTGCGCCGTGTCGACGGGCTCACCCCCGAGCGCGCAGCCACTCGCCTCGGCATGCCGGACGCCGACCCGCCCGCGATCCCCTCCTACGTGGCCGCCGTGCGCGAGGCTTTCGAGGAGACGGGCATCCTCGTGGGCGTCCGTAGCGACAGCACGCCGCCGCCGACGGCCACCACCGACGCCCGTGCGGAACTCGTCCGCAACGACTTGCTCGAGAGCCGCATCGAGTTCGCGGACGCGCTCCTACGGCTGGAGTATCGGATTGCCGGGGACGCGCTCGAGTACCTCGCCCACTGGATCACGCCCGAGCGCTCCCCGCGCCGGTTCGACACACGATTCTTCGCAGCCCGCGTGGATGACGGCCTCGATGCCATCGTCGACGAGCGTGAGATGACCGAGGCGCGCTGGATCACGCCCGGGGCTGCCTTGTTCGGAGCGATGAACGGAACCCTTCCCATGATTTTGCCTACGGTGCGCACGCTCGAGCGCCTGGCGGCCTTCGGCCACACCCGTCAGGCCCTCGCCGCGCTCGCGGATGCGACCGTCCCTACGATCCTGCCCGGGCCGGAAAGCGGACCCTTTGCTGGCCCGGTACCGGAGGCCAGATTGCCGACATCATGATGCGCCCCGTCCTCACGCTCGCGGCCTTCGCGCTGCTCGGCGTCACGTTCCCCGTCGCCGCTCAGGTCGCGCCGGTCGCGCCGCTCGAGATCTTCCACGGCTTCACGCTGATCGACGGCACGGGGGCTCCCCCCATCGTCGATGCGGCGATCAGCGTGCGGGGCAACAGCATCGTGACCGTCGGTAGCCGCCGCGAGTTGCTCTCGGGTCCGAACGCTCCCCGCGACGCGATCGTGATCAACCTTGGTGGCGGGTACGTCATCCCCGGCCTCATCGACGCTCACGTCCACCTGGCCACGTCGCCGAACCGGCAGAGCGCGGAGGCGGAGCTGTATCGGCTGCTTTACTCCGGCGTCACCGCGGTGCGCGACATGGCAGGCGACGCGAGGGCACTTGCCTCGCTCGCGCGGGACTCGCGTCTCGGCGAGATCGACGCACCCGACGTCTACTTCTCCGCACTCATGGCCGGTCCGCCGTTCATGGCCGACCCCCGCCCGCAGTCCGCGGCTGCCGGCGAGACCGCCGGGCAGGTGCCCTGGCTCCAGGCCATCACGCCCGACACGGACATCCCGCTCGAGGTGGTCCTGAGCGGCGTGGACGTGGTCTCGCACGTTTGCGACATCGCCTGGGAGGCGATGGACCGGGTGCCCCCGCGGTACCATCACGACATGACGCCACAGTACGGATCGTTCACCGCAGGGTCTCCCGTGTTCACACAGCTGTTCGGCGAGATGGTGGCGCGCGGCACGATCCTCGACGCGACTCTGGCCACGTACGTGCGGCAGGCGAACGCCCGCGAGCTGCTACCGAACGATCTCCCGGGTGGCTGCGACATCGACTTCGCGCGTTCCCTCGTGCGTCGGGCACTGGAGCTGGGGGTCCCGATCGCCGCGGGCTCGGACTTCAGCACGTCTACCGAGGACGCATTCCCTGCCCTCTACGAAGAGATGGAGGAGCTCGTCACGGGCGGCGGGCTCACGCCCACGGACGCGATCGTCGCCGCGACCAGCGTCGCCGCACGGACGATCGGCATCGAAGCCACTCAGGGCACGCTCGCACACGGCAGATCCTTGAACTTCGTCCTCCTACAGGACGATCCTCTCGCGGACATCGGCAATCTCAGGTCCGTGAAAGCGGTCTGGAAGAACGCCGAGCGGTTCGACAGGGCGTCGTATCGCTCGCGCTTCCCGCGCCCCGACGTGGCCGAGACGCGACCCGCCGGGGACGGTGCCGCGACGGCGGAGGATCTCCTTGAGGGCTGGCTCGCCATGTGGAGGCGGTACGACCTCGACCGCATGGCCGACTTGTTCGTGAATGACGACGCGCTCACATACTTCCCATCGGACCGCGAGGGCCTCATCGAAGGCTTCGCGGCGGTGCGCGAGTACCACGAGGGACTGGGCTTCGTGGCTGGCGGCTTCCAGCCCGAGAGCGAGATGTGGCTCGAGCAGGTGACCGTGGCGGACTTCGAAGAGAGCGCCGTCATCGGGGCCGTCTGGTACTTCGGCACCCGCGTGAACCGGCGCGCGGGCGGGCGCGGGCCCCTCACCATGGTGCTCGCGCGCACCGACGCCGGCTATCGCATCTCCCACGTCAACTTCGGGAACTACGCGCCCGAGCGGTGAACATGCGTACCCCTAGGCGACGCTGGCTGGGGACGCTCGCCGCCGTGACGGTGTGCTCGTCGGCGTGTCAGATGCAGACCGAGGACCAGGCCCTCGCCCAGAACGAGCTCCTGGTGCTCTCGCTCATCGACGCGCTGCAGGCTGCGGATACCGCCGCGCTCGCCGAGCTGTTCTGGCCCGAGGCCACCTACGACGACTACGTCGGCCAGCTCCAACACCGTGGCATCGAGGAGATCGTCGGCTACGCGACCTCCGTGCACGCATGGGCGGACGACGTCTACATGAACGTCGGCAAGGTGCACGCGGGCACGTCCGGCGCCGTCGCGGAGTGGTTGTTCGCGGCCGTGCAGGCCCGCCCCATGGGTGAGCTCGTCCCCGAGGTGACCGGGCGTGAGGTCGTGTTGAACGGCGTGACGATCATCGAGGTGGACGGCGGCCGCATTCGGCGGGCCGCGGACTACATGGACACCGCGCCCATGTTCCTCCAGCTCGGCGGCCGCATCGAGCTCCCCGGCGGCGGGGTGGTGGAGCTGGACCCACCGCGCTGACCCGCGTCACATCAAGCGGTACGCCGGCCCACTCCCGCCTTCCCTGGGCGACCAGCGAGGTCCGAGCACGTCGGTCGCCTTGCAGTCCACGCAGTTCGGCGCGTTCACGCGCAGCCCGTTCTCGTCGCGCTCGTAGACGCCGGCGGGACACAAGTGCGTGTATAGCTCGGCAGCTTCCGCGCTGACGGCGTCCGCACGGAGGAGGTGCGACGGAATGTCGTCGCGCGTCTGGTTCCCCGACTTGTAGACGGCGTCGACCTTGGAGAACGTGAGCTTGCCGTCGGGGATGAACGCCTCCCCGGGGGCGCCGATCCGCTTGCGGCCGGCCGCGTCTTCCTCGACCGCGATGCGGCCGCCGGGGAACGCGCCCTTGGTGAGCGTCATGAGGCCCGCCTTTGCGCCGCCGAGTAGGAAGCCGTCCTTGAACGCAAGGCGCATGTTCCGCCGCGCCGAGAGGTCGCGCATGATGGGCCCCGAGTCGACCGCGGCAGTGTAGCCGGCCAACGCGACCTCCGACGTGTTGCCCGACTTGAGCGCCGCGAAGATCTGCCTCGCGGCCGCGATACCTGACAGCATCGCGTAGTGGATGCCCTTGAGCGACGAGACCTCTACGTAGCCCGCCGCGTCCCCCACGATCAGCAGGCCGTCGCCGTGCCGGCGCTCGGGCACCGAGTAGAACCCCCCCTCCGGGATGGTCTTGGCACCCCACTCGACCAGCTCGCCGCCCTCCAGACACTCGCGGAAGAGCGGGTGCAGTTTCATGCGCTGGAGCGCCTCGTGTACGTCGAAGCGGGCGTCACCGTAGTCGAGACCGACGACCAGACCGAGCGAGATCAGGTCGTTGGCCATCGGATACATGAAGCTCCCTCCGAACGCATCGCCCGGGAGAGGCCAAGCCATCGTGTGGACGATACCCTCGAGGGGGCGCGGCACGCGCCAGAGTTCTTTGACCCCGAGGGCGTAGATCTGCGGATTGGCGGACCGCACAGCCTGCCACTCGAGCCATGCCTGCGAGAGGGGGCCGCGCGTACCTTCCGCGAGGACGGTCACGCGCGCGCTCAGGTCCATCGCCGGCGACGCGTCGGCTTTCGCCGGGCGGCCGTCCCGGCCCAGTCCGGAAGGCGTGGTGCGAACGCCGAGGACGCGCTTCCCCTCGACCAACAGCGAATCCACCGGGAATCCGGGGAAGATGTTCACGCCGAGCCCCTCGGCCTTCTCGCCCAACCAGCGCACGATCTCGCAGATGGACGCGATCCAGTTGCCGTGGTTGCGCATCGTCGGCGGCGTGGGAATGCGGACCGCGCGCGACCGCGTGAGCACGTAGACGCTCTCCTTGGTCACGGGACGCCGCAGCGGCAAGTCCGCCGGTGCGAGCTCCGGGAAGAGCTCGCGGAAGCCGCTCGGATTCACGACCGCGCCCGAGAGGCAGTGATCGCCCAGCGCGGCCGCCTTCTCGAGGACTCCGATTTCGAGGTCGCCCAGTCCGCCGCCCGCCTCGTTGTCTTTCCGCACCAGCCGGGCGAGCTCGATCGCGCCCGAGAGGCCCGACGGTCCGCCGCCCACGAACAGCACGTCCATGGGGACTGCCTCGGCGTCCGGCGGCCCGTCCACGAGGAAGCGCGCCCGCGGCAGCGGCGGTTGCTCATCCAGCGGGCGAATCGAGTCGCGGAGGGTCATCGCTTGAACATCGCCAACTCGGGTGCGAGGCTCTACCCTATCCCTATCCAAGAAGACGCATGACCGACCGACGACCCAAGACCCTCGCCGAGCTCGAAGCCGCCGGCTACCGCACCCGCGCCGTGAAGGACGAGCTGCGCGCCAACCTCCTGCGCAAGCTGGCGTCCGGCGAGCCGCTGTTTCCCGGCGTGCAGGGCTATCAGGACTCCGTCGTGCCGCAGATCGTCAACGCGATCCTCGCGCGCCACGACTTCATCCTCCTCGGGCTCAGGGGCCAGGCCAAGAGCCGCATCCTGCGACAGCTCGTGCTTCTGCTCGACGAGGAGATCCCGATCCTCGCCGGCAGCGAGGTGAACGACGACCCCTTCGCGCCGATCTCGAAGTACGGCCGACAGCTGATCGAAGAGCACGGTGGCGCCACACCGATCGAGTGGATCGCGCGCGACCGGCGCTACGTCGAAAAGCTCGCGACGCCCGACGTCACCATCGCGGACATGATCGGCGACGTGGACCCCATCAAGGCCGCACGAGGCGGTCACATCCTCGCCGACGAGCTGACCATCCACTACGGGCTGCTGCCGCGCGCCAACCGAGGCATCTTCGCCATCAACGAGCTTCCCGACCTCGCGGGCAAGATCCAGGTCGGCCTCTTCAACATCCTCCAGGAGGGGGACGTGCAGGTGAAGGGGTACCCGATTCGACTGGTACTGGACGTCTTGATGGTCTTCACGGCCAACCCCGAGGACTACACGGCGCGCGGCAAGATCATCACGCCGCTCAAGGACCGCATCGGCGCAGAAATCCGCACGCATTATCCGGAGGAGATCGAGATCGGCCGCGAGATCACGCGCCAGGAAGCGTGGGTCACGCGCGAGGGGACCCGCGTCGAAGTGCCCGAGTTCCTCGACGAGACCGTCGAGCGCGTCGCGTTCCTCGCGCGCAACGACAAGCGCATCGACCAGCGATCGGGCGTGAGTCAGCGCATGCCCATCACGATGTTGGAGACGGTCGTCTCCAATGCCGAGCGACGTGCGCTGCGTCACGGCGAGAGCGTCGTGGTTCCCCGCATCGCGGACCTCTACGCCGCGCTCCCCGCCATCACCGGCAAGATCGAGCTCGAGTACGAGGGTGAACTCCACGGCGCCGACAAGATCGCGCGCGAACTCATCCAGCAGAGCGCGTCGCAGACGTTCGATGTGCGCGCGGGTGGGGCCGACGTCGAGGACATCGTGGCGTACTTCGAGACCGGGGGCGCGCTCCAGGTGAGCGAGGAAGCCGCGTCGGCCGCGTGCGTCCGCGGCTTCGAGACCGTGCCGGGCTTACTGGCGCTCGTCGAGAACGTCGGGTTGGCGCCGGCCGCGGCGAGCGACGGCATGCGCACCTCCGCGTGCGAACTCGTGCTCGAGGCGCTCGTGGCCCAGAAGCGCATCAGCCGGAGCAGTTCCGGCTATGTGCGCGCGCCGCATCAGGGGCCGCCCAAGGGGAAGGGCTACCAGGGATTCGACCCGATGGGGGGGCTCAAGCTGTAGCTCACCAGCCGTCCGTCAGAACGGCTCGCGTCTCCTCCACCGCGATCTTCCAGATCGCCCCCATCTCCTCCTCGGGCCGCTCGTAATAGCCGCCGAACGACCCGTCGCCGATCAGAGCACGGAACCTCGCGGGCGAAATGTCGGACGTCCCCGAGAGGTCCACGCGCGGCTTGTGCGCGCTCGGAGGCTCTGCGCCGCGCACCCGCGTCCATGGAAAACTCTCCATCCAGGACGCATGTGAGGCCTCCGGGTCGATCGCATCGATCGCGGCTCGCGTGCGCGGGGCCTTCCACCAGTCGTGCCACCGCAGCGTGACGCCCTTCCGTCTGCGCGCCCACGCTTCGGCGGCCGGTCGAGCCGGTGTGTTGCCGCCGTGTCCGTTCACGATCGCGATGCGGCGGAACCCGTGCCGGCGCAGGCTGCCGAGCACCTCGGTGAGCAGGCGTTCGTACGTGGTCGGCGAGACGGTCACGGTGCCCGGATAGGCCATGAAGTAGGGCGTGATACCGTACGGCACTGCCGGAAAGACGAGTACGCCGAGGGGCTCGGCCGCCTCCACGGCGACGCGATCGGCGAGGGTCGTGTCCGTGGCCAAAGAGAGATGCGCGTGCTGCTCCGTGCATCCGAGAGGAAGCACGCACAGATCTTCCTTCTCGAGGTAGGCCTCGACCTGCATCCACGTCAGGTCGGCGACTCTCACGCGATCTCCGCAGGTGTGCGTTCACGAAACGACTCGAGCACCCGCTGCTGCGCCACGGGGAGCGCCAAGCGAGTCGGCTGCCACGCGTCGACCCAGGCAGCCATCTGGCTCACACTCGCGTCCTCGCCCACGGCCGTCCCGGCCACCTCGACGGCACACGGCACGTACCTGACGTGCAGGTGCGTGAACTTGTGCTCGCAGGTGGGGAGCGCCGCCGGAGCGCTGATCGCGGAGAGCCCTGCCTCCTCGGCCAACGAGCGCGCGGCCTCGAGCGCCTCCTCGGGTCCGCCCACCTCCCGTTCCGGGAATGCCCACATGCCGCCGAGCAGCCCCCCCGACGGCCTCTTCGCGAGCAGCACCCGTCGCCCCATGTAGAGCACGCCGAGCGCTATCGTGACCCTGCGCGGTGCGCGGCGGCGGATGGGCCCGGGTCGCTCGTGCTGGGTACCATTCGCGCGCGCCGCGCACCACGCAGACAGGGGGCACTCCTCGCAGCGCGGCGAGCGCGGCACGCACACCGTGGCGCCCAGCTCCATCAGCGCCTGGTTCCAGTCTCCGGGTCGGTCGGGGTCGACCATCGCGGCGGCGCGGCTCCGGAGCCACGCCGTCTTCGGATCCGGCTCGTCGAAGAGCCGCGAAAGCACACGGCGGACGTTCCCGTCGACGGCCGGCACCGCCTGGCCGAACGCGATGCTCGCCACGGCCCCTGCCGTGTACTCGCCCAGGCCGGGCAACTCCCTGAGGTCCGCATAGTTCGAAGGCATGGAGCCGTCCGGACGCTCCCGCACCAGCCGGGCCGCGCGGCGGAGGTTGCGCGCCCGCCGGTAGTAGCCGAGCCCCTCCCACGCCTTCAGGACGTCGTCCTCATCGGCCGCGGCGAGGCTCTCCAGATCTGGGAACCGCTCGAGCCACGGCCCGTATCGCCCGAGAACCGTCTCCACCCGCGTCTGCTGGAGCATCACCTCGGAGACCAGGATCCGGTAAGGATCGGACTCACCCCGCCACGGCAGATCGCGCCGAGCCCGATCGTAGTGAGCGAGCAGCGCCAGGCGCACATCCGCCAGCGCTTTAGGGGGCAAAGGGGTCGGATTCATTGGCGAGAAGGTATCCCGCCCGGTAGGATGGTGTCATGCGCTTCACCACGTACGGAAAGTACCGGGGCCGCTGGCTCGACGCCCTCAACCTCCAGTCGCTCATGGAGCATCTGTCCGATTTTCTCATGGACGGAGGCTTCGCGGGTGGCCCCCACTACCATCCGTACTGGGGCTGGTCGGGCGACGACGATTCGAGTTCCACCGACGCGCTCAAGAACGCTCTCCTCAAGGCCCTGATCGAGAGCGGTCAGCTCACACCCGAGATGATCGACGAGCTGCGGGGTGAGGGGGACGGCGACGATCAAGTCCGCGCGCAGATCGCGCGGCTGCTCGACGACCTCGTGCAGAAGATGGTCGAGGAGGGCTACATCAACCTCGAGACCGGCAACCCGCAGATGCCCGGTGCGACGTACGACGTCACCGAGGGCCAGGTCGACGAGGCCAAGCAGGCTGCCCAGAAGGTGGACTTCAGCCTCACGCAGAAGGGGATGGACTTCCTCGGCTACCGAGCGCTGAAGGGGCTCCTGTCGGCGCTCGGCAAGGCCGCCGCCGGCTCGCACGACACGCCCCATCTCGCCACCGGCATCGAGGCCGAAGCGGCGTCCAAGCCCTACGAGTTCGGCGACACACTCAACCTCGACATCCCGGCGACGCTGAAGAAGGCCATCGAGCGGGAGGGGCTCAGCGTTCCCATCAACCTCGAGTACGGCGACCTGATGGTGCACCAGGCGGAGTACCGCTCCTCGTGCGCCACGGTCCTCCTCCTCGACATCTCGCACTCGATGGTGCTCTACGGCGAGGATCGCTTCGCGCCCGCTAAGCGCGTCGCGCTCGCGCTCTCGCACCTTATCCGCACTCAGTTCCCGGGTGACTCGTTGCGCGTGGTCACGTTCGGAGACCGTGCCGCGGAGATCCCGCTCTCACAGCTGGCCAAGGCGCAGGTGGGCCCGTTCCACACGAACACCGCGGAGGGCATCGAAGTCGCGCGCCGCATCCTCGCGGCCCAGAACAAGGACATGCGGCAGATCATCATGATCACCGACGGGAAGCCGAGCGCGATGACGCTCCCCGATGGCCGCGTGTACACCAACTCTGGCGCTCTCGACCCGATGATCTTGAAGCGCACGTTCCAGGAGGTCGCCGCCTGCCGGAAGTCCGGCATCCTGATCAACACGTTCATGCTCGCCGATGATCCGTACCTCGTGCAGTTCGTGCAGAAGGTCTCCGAGATCGCCCGCGGCAAGGCGTACTTCACGACTTCGCTGACGCTCGGCCAGTACATCATGATGGACTTCCTGCGGAAGCGGAGGAAACGGGCCGGCTGACGGCCCGAAGCTGATGCGCAACGCGCGGTGGCGCCTGCTTGCGGCCGTCGTGGGCCTCGTGCTCCACGCGGGGCTCGCCGTGCCCACCCTCGCGCAGGAGGAGAGCGTCGAGGACGTGGTGGCTCGTTCGCTCGTCGCGCTCAACGCCGGCGAGATGGACGCGTACCTCGCGCACTTCATGCCGGAAGCCCGTGTGCTCATCCAGTACCACGAGGACAACGGCGCCGGCGTCGAGCTCCGCCCGGAGGATCTGCGCGGGAGCCTGAGTAAGCTGACCTGGACTCCAGGCCCAGTGGTCAGCCAGGTGTTCGGCACCACGTCGGTCACGGTGGTCGACCTGGCCGGCGCCTTGCCTATACCCGAGGGCGGCACACTCCTCGGTCTCTGGCGCTATGCCGAGATGCGCGTTCGTCACGAAGGTGTCTGGAAGATCGCGCAAGTCGACCTGTCCACGCGCCCCGTGGATTCGGGCATCTCGATCGTCGGGAGCCCCGGGCAGCGGACGCCGACCGCCGGAACCGTCACGCAGCCGACCGCCGCTGCCCCACCGGCGCCCCGCATCGCGCGCGCGTCGGCAATTCAGCCAGCCGCATTGCCTCTTCCGCCTGGCGTACCCCCCGCCCCCGTGTGGCCGGAAGTGATGTCTCGCGACGACGCCGGGAACGCGACCGTTCGCGCCGTGCGCCTCGACGGACCGCTCGACGTCGACGGTAGGCTCGACGAGCCGGTCTACGCGGAGGTGCCGCCTCTCACGGGGAACATCCAGAGCATTCCCGACGAGGGTGAGCCCGCCACCGAGCTCACCGAATACTGGATCACGTACGACGACGAGAACATCTACGTATCGGCGCGCGTGCATGAGGAAGTACCGGAGAGCGAGTGGACCGCGAACGAGATGCGGCGCGACGCGAACCAGGTCGGCAACAACGACAACATCGGGCTCTCCTTCGATACCTACTACGACCGCCGGAACGGGTACTTCTTCTACACGAATCCGCTCGGCGCCATGGTGGACATCCAGTTCACCAACGAGGGCAGCCCCAACTTCGACTGGAACACCGTTTTCGACGTGCGCACGGGGCGCTTCGAGGGCGGTTGGACCGTCGAGTTCAAGCTCCCCTTCAAGTCCATCCGGTACCAGCCGGGCCGGGGGCAGCTCTGGGGCGTTCAGCTGCGCAGATCGATCCGACGCAAGAACGAGTGGTCTCACCTCACGGCCGTCTCACGCCAGGCGGCCGGCGCGATCGGCCGCAACGGCATCATGCGCATGTCGCGCGCCGCCACCCTGGTGGGCCTCGAGGCGCCGCCGACGGGCGTCCGGTTGAGCGTGAAGCCCTATGGCATCGGAGGCCTCACCACGGACCTCGCGGCGACGCCACGGCGAGAGAACGAACTGGACGGCGATGGCGGAGTCGATCTCAAGTGGGGCATCACGCAAAACCTGGCCCTCGACCTCACGTACAACACGGACTTCGCACAGGTCGAGGTCGACGAGCAGCAGATCAACCTCACGCGCTTCAGCCTGGTATTCCCGGAGAAGCGCGAATTCTTCCTGGAGAGCCGGGGCATCTTCGCCTTCCCCACCGCTCCCCCCGGGGGTGGCGGGGGCGGCGGGGGCGGAGGCACCGCGCCGCAGTTGTTCTTCAGCCGTCGCATCGGGCTCCAGGGCAGTAGTCCCGTCCCGATCATCGGCGGCGGCAGACTGACCGGGAAGGTCGGCCCGATCGACGTGGGTGCCTTGAGCATTCAAACCGACGACCTCGACGCGGTGGACGCGCTCGGCAACGTCACTCCGGTAGCCGAGCTCACGAACTTCACCGTGCTTCGCGTCAAGACCGACGTGCTGAGCCGCAGCAGCCTCGGCGCGATGTTCGCACGCAGATCGCATTCACTCGTCGCCGATGGATCGAACGAGACGTACGGCGCGGATGCGACCCTCGCGTTCTTCGAGGATCTCTATCTCACCAGCTATTACGCTCGGACGCAGACGAGGGGCATCACCTCGAACAACCAGAGCTACGAGGCGCGGCTCAACTGGAACGGCGACGCAGAGGGATTCTCGGCGAGTCACCTTCTCGTGGAGGACGACTTCAGCCCCGAGGTGGGCCTCGTGCGCCGCAGGGGCTTCCGACAGACACAGTTCTCGGTGCGCGCCGCTCCACGACCCGCCGGGATTCCGTTCATCCGCCAGGTCACCGTCGAGGCGAGCGCGGACTACCTACGCAATGCTCGCGCGGGCTTCATGGAGTCGCGTGAGCTCGGCGCGCGCGCGCAGATCGAATTCGAGAACAGCGATCAGCTCGCCTTCAACTACTCCGAGAGCTACGAGCGACTCGTGCGGAGCGAGCGGATCACGGGCGCCACGATTCCTGCCGGTCGGTACTCGTTCGAGGTGTTGGACGGATCCTTCACGTTCGGTCCGCAACGCTTCTTTTCCGGAACCATCTCAGCGCGGTACGGCGGCTACTACGACGGCGACCTCACGTCGATCGGGTTCAGTCGAGGGCGAGTGGAGATCTTCCCGCAGCTGTCGCTCGAGCCGAGCCTCTCGTGGAACCGCGTGGAGCTTCCCGACTCGGGCTTCAGCACGACGACCGCCGTGACGCGCGTCAACTACACGTTCTCACCGCGCATGTTCTTGAGCGCGCTCGTGCAGTGGAACTCGGCCACCGACAGGGTCAGCGCCAACGCTCGGCTGCGGTGGGAGTACCGGCCTGGGAGCGAAATCTTCCTCGTCTACACCGAGGAGCGCGACACCTTCGATTTCGAGCGCTTTCCAGGGCTGCAGAACCGCGGGCTGGTGATCAAGGCGACGAGTCTGCTGAGGCTCTGAGCCGCGGCCGCGGCGCCCACGCCTAGCCGACCGCCTAAGCGTCCCGCCCTTCTGCCAGTTGCTCTTTCAGCCGCCTGAGCTCCTCGCGCGCCCACGCTCCCTCGGGCGTCCCTGGGCGTCCCTCCGCCAGGCGCGCCAGCAGAGGCACGGCCCGCGCGGGCGACCCGAGCTTGACCGCGTAGAGCTCCACGATCTCCTTGACCACTAGGAGCGCGATTCCCGAGCCCGGTTCCGCCCTGTCGAGCGCCCGCTTGAACCAGAGGGCCGAGTCCTCGTGCTTGGCGAGCCGGTCGCGGTAGATGCGCGCGATTCGCAGGCTCGGTGTCGGGTCGGTCGGGTCCTCGGCGCTCGCCACCTCGAATGCGGCAACGGCCTCGTCGTAGAGTCCGCGCGCCGCGAGCGACTCGGCTTGCGAGTATTCGCGCCTGCGCGGCGCCCCCGACCCGGATGGGTTGTAGAGGGCGTTCGCCGCTCGTCCGCTGAGTGCGGCGAACGCCAGGGGCAGTGTGAACGTCAGCAGCAACCCGGCGAAGACGAGCACCAGCACCATGCCCCCGCCCCAGCGCCCGTAGAGCATCCCCGCATACCCGAACAGCCCGCCCCCCATCGCGCCCGGGAGGGGCCACATGAAGGCGCGCACCACTCGAGTGCGACCCGGAAGATCGACGTCCTTCAGGCCGGGGTTGGCACGGGCCGCCGACTTCCGCACCGGTTGGCGTACATCGCCCGGGCGATGGTCCTGCGGGCCGGAGCGGCGTGAGCCCTGATCGGCCGTCGCCTGCTCCTCAGTCGTCCTGAGACTCGGCCGAACCGTCCGTGTCTGCGCGGCGCGCCTTGTTGCGGAGCCATGCGCCCGTGCCGGCAACCATTCCGAGCGGCAGGAGCGACAGGAAGGCGGTCGTCGCGAAGAACGCCTGGCGCGTCTCACCGGGCCCGTCGAAGCAAACCGCACACGCGTACGCGATCTCGGGGACCGTCGCGAGGGCGATCAGCGCCAGGACGAGCGTGCGAAGGCGGCTCACAGGTAGACCTGTATGTAGAGGACCGGCCACACCAACACCACGAAGTACCAGAACGCCGCCACGGTCGCAAGCTGCGTCTCGGTCAACAGCCCCTTGTAGAGCCTAAAGAACGCCCACACGAGCGCCGCTAGGGCGCCCACCGCGTGCAGCGCGTGTGCACCGACGATCAGGTAGAAGAACCCCCCGTAGGAGCTCGACTGCATCGTGAGCCCCTCACCGAGCAGCGCCGTCCATTCGAGGCCCTGGGAATACACGAAGAAGCCGCCGAGCAAGATCGACAGCGCCAGCGGAATGCGAGCGCTCGAACGCTCTCGTCGGAACGCGAACCACGAGAGCAGGAGCACGATGCCGCTCACGAGCAACGCGGCCGTGTTGATGGCGGTCTCTTCGACAGGTAACCGAGGCTGCCCGTACGGCGGCCACATCCCGCCGGCGGTCTGCGCCTTCACGATCGTGTGCGCGGAGATGAGCCCGGCGAAGAACATCACTTCCGCGAAAATGAAGACGAGCATCCCGAGCACGCCACTCGAGACGAACGGTTTGCGCCGGACCGGCGCGGGGCGCGGCTCGATTGGGTAGGCGAAGGACCCGGAGCTCATCACTTCTCGCTCAGGGCGCCGGGCGGAACGTCGTCACGTAGTCGGCGAGCTCTTGAATCTGCTCGGCCGTGAAGCTCGCGCTCCAACCCACCATCAAGGGCGACTTGCCTACCGATGCCCCGCCGTTGGTGATCACGTTCACGATGCGCTCCCTGTCGCGCTCTGCCCAGAACGCCGGATCGGTGAAGTTGGCCGGGTGTGGATCGAGCGCGAGGCCCGCCGCTCCGGTCCCGTCACCCGCCGCGCCGTGGCAGGTCGCGCACACGAGCCCGAACATATTCGGGGCGCTGAAGCCCGCCGCGACCACCGCGACCACCGGCTCCTCGGCGACCTCCTCGCCTTCACCGGGAATACCACGCTCGACGGCCGCCTGCGCCGCGACGTTCTCCCAATTGTTGCCCTCGTGGTTCATCACGTCCACTGACACGCCCGCCATCATGAGGGCCATGAGGACCAGGGATGTCGTGAGCACCCACTTCGCGATCCTCTTTTCCCACTTGAGGTGCATGAAGTTCTGGATGACCAAGTTCGCCTTCACAAACGCGATGCCGAACGCTGTGATCAGCGTGACCCACACGATGCCGAAGAACGGACCCGCCACGCTGA
>SHZR01000021.1 GCA_009692205.1 Gemmatimonadota bacterium
AGCAGCTGCCCGCCTGGTTCGCTGATTACAACGCCGTGGCGCCGCACTCGGCGCTCGGCTATCAGTCCCCTCACCAGTACCGCACCACCCTGCTCATGGCAGGTCCCAAGTCTTAGCCTGAACTGCCTCTCGAAACGGGGTACAGAGCAGCTCCCACTACGACATTCACTTGTGGCGGAGTGACAGAAACTGAAGCGACGGCCACGGGACCGACGCCTCCGTCGGCACCGTCTCCACCGGAGCACGCTACGACCAGCAGCGCCAGCGCTAGGAGAGGTGTTCTTCCGCGGAGGGGTCGGGGCATCGCAGGCCCTTTAGGATTGTTGGATAGGTGAACGAAGGTGGCTGAACATGCACACTTACATACACACCCCAAACTACTTGAGGTCCAACAACCGTCTACCTACGCCATATTCCTGCACTGGGGCGGCAGGTCTCGAACCTGCAACCTCCTGGTTAACAGCCAGGCGCTCTGCCAATTGAGCTACACCCCACCGATCCCGACGAGCGAGCCACAGTCTCGCAATGCGGCCCGGCCGTCGTCAACGGCCGCCGCGAGGGCGGCCGAGAACCGTTACCCGAGTGCCTTCAGCTCGGCCACCGTCGTGCGCACGGCCGCGGCGCTCGCCTCGAGCGCAGCCTTCTCGGAGGGATCGAGCTCGACCTCGATGATGCGCTCGAGACCCTTCTCGCCGAGCAGACACGGCACACCGAGGAAGAGGCCCTTCATGCCGTACTCGCCCTGGAGCCAGGCGGCGCACGGCAGGATGCGGCGCTTGTTCCTCGCGATGGCCTCGGCCATCTGCACGGCGGCCGCGGCCGGCGCATAGTACGCGCTGCCGGTCTTGAGGAGGGCGACGATCTCGCCGCCGCCTTTACGGGTGCGCTCCACCAGCGCTGCGATGCGGTCCTGGCTCAGCAGTTGCGACAGCGGAATGCCGCTCACCGACGTGTAGCTGGCGAGCGGGACCATGGTGTCGCCGTGTCCGCCGAGGACAAGCGCCTGGACATCTTCGATGCTCACGTCCAGCTCGAGCGCGATGAACGAGCGATACCGCGCCGTATCGAGCACGCCCGCCATGCCGATGACTCGCTCGCGCGGGAACCCGGTCGTCTCCATGGCCACCTGCGCCATCACGTCGAGCGGGTTCGTCACCACGATGACGATGGACTTCGGCGCAACGCGCTTGATCTCCGCGCTCACGGCCCGAATGATGCCGGCGTTCGTCTTGAGCAGGTCGTCGCGGCTCATCCCCGGCTTACGCGCGATACCCGCGGTCACGATGAAGATGTCGGAGCCCGCGGACGACTCGTAGTCGTTGGCTCCCTTCACGCGGGAGTCGAAGCCTTCGATCGGCGCGCTCTCCCACTGGTCGAGCCCCTTCCCCTGGGGCACGCCCTCGACGACATCGACCAGGATGATCTCCCGGGCGAGCTCCTTCTGGGCGAGCAGCTGCGAGCAGGTGGCGCCGACGTTGCCGGCACCGACGACGGTGATCTTCTTGACCATGAATGAAGTACGCCGCGCGAGGGGAGGATACGGGAGATGGCGATCCGCGGAGCGGAGCGCGGGCAGGAGTGTAAGCGAGCCCCGCGACTAGGTCTACTCCGCGTGTAGCTGCCCGCCTACCGGCGCGTCTAGCCGCCCGTCTGCGAGAGCGCGACGAGCCCGCCGGAACCCAGCTGGCTTCCCTGGATCAGGTAGTGACGCTCGGGCTTGATGCGGAGCGTCTCCTCGACCAGCGGCCGGATGTCGGCGCCGGCACGGAGGGCGTCGCGCAGGTTGGTCTGGATGTGGCCGAAGAGGCACGGCCGCAGCTGCCCGTCGGCAGTCAGGCGCATGCGGTTGCAGCGATCGCAGTAGTTGTGGCTCATCGGCGTGATGACGCCGATCGTCCCCGGTGCGCCCTTGAACTGGTAGTAGCGCGCCGGGCCGTTTCCGAACGGGCCCGCGACCGGCTCGAGGTGGTCGATCTTACGGATGCGCGCGAGGGCCTCCGTGCACGAGACGAACTGCTTCGCGCTGAGGTCGAGGTTGGCGCCCGTGGGCATCATCTCGATGAACCGCACGTGCCAGGGCCTCTCACGCGTGATCTCGGCGAAGTCCTCGATCTCGTCGTCGTTCTCCCCACGGATCAGGACGACGTTGATCTTGATCGGGGTGAACCCCACGCGCTCCGCGGCGTCGAGGCCCTCCATGATCTTCGGGTAGGAGCCGGGGCGCCTCGAGATGGCGTCCACACGCTCGGGCCGGAGCGAGTCGAGCGACACGTTCAGCCGGTGAACCCCCGCGGTGCGCAGCGCGTCGGCTTCGTCGGCCAGCAGCACGGCGTTCGTGGAGAGCGAGAGATCTCGGATCCCCGGAACGGCCGCGATCATGCGCACGAGCTCCGGCACGTCCCGCCGGACCAGGGGCTCACCGCCGGTGAGGCGCACCCGCTCGAGACCCATCGGCGCGAGCGTGCGGATGATCTGCTCGATCTCCTCGTAGGTGAGGAGGTCTTCGCGCGGGAGCCAGGGCAGCCCCTCCACCGGCATGCAGTACACGCAGCGGAGGTTGCACTTGTCGGTGATCGAGACCCGCAGGTACTGGACGGTGCGCCCGAACTGGTCGATCATCGCGCGCCCTCCCCGGCCGTCGACGCCGCGCCTTCTCGCCCAGGACTTACGCCCTCGACCCACTCCGAACGGCCGTCGCCGTAGTGCTCCCGCTTCCACACTGGCAGCCGCTTCTTGATCTCCTCGATCACGTAGCGCGACGCGTCGTAGGCCTGCCCCCGGTGGGGGCTCGACACGGCGATCGCCACCGAGACGTCTCCGATCGCGAGCTCGCCCACGCGGTGCACCACGGCCACGCGGTCCGTCCCGAGCCGCACCGCGGCCTCGTTCGCGATCTCGGCCAGCACGGGAGAGGCCATGCGCTCATAGGCTTCGTAGGTGATGCCGTCCACGGACTCGCCGTCCGCATGGTTGCGGACCGTGCCGAGGAAGAGGAGGACCGCGCCGTCCTCGGCGGCTCCCACGCGGGCCAGCACGTCGGCCGGATCGATCGTCTCGTGCACCAACTCGGCGTGGATCACGTGCTCAGCCCCCCGCAACAGGGGGAATGAAGGCCACCTCGTCTCCCGACCGGAGCGTCTCGTCGTGGAGCGCGTAGGTGCGATTCACGGCGATGGCAGGCTCCTTCGGCAGGGAGGTGAACGGCGCCCCACGGCCCCGCAGCTCCCGCACCAAGTCGGCGACCGTGGCCCCGTCGGGTAGCTCCACGTCCAGCTTGGACGTGCCGAGGAGGTCTCGGTAGGACGCGAAGAAGAGGGCTTGAACGGACACCGACGCGCCTCGGAGGTGGGGATCGCTCGGTCGATCACCAAAGGAATCGACCCCCAAGTGAACCGACCTAACGGTACCCGTCAACGCTGTGGATGGCCCACCCGTACCCCGTCAGAGACCCGGCGTACCCCCGCTGCGTCCGCCCCGGCCGGGCCCGGGCCCTCCTCCAGGCGCACCATTGCGGCCGCCGAGCGCGCGGATGCGCTGGCCGAGGTCCTGCCTGAGTTCCTGAAGGCGAAGCACCTGGACGGGCGTGAGCACCTCGAGCAACGCCGCCTGCTCCGAGCGAAAGACTTCGGCCTCCTGCTCGCGCAGCTCGCCCATGCGCCCGATCAACTCGCGCGCCTCGTCCTGGTCGTTGCCACCTTCGAGCAGCAGCGCCTCCACGCGACGCCGCGTCGCCTGCTCGAGCGCGAAGAGTTCGCGCCGTTGGCCGTCGAAGTCCTGGACCACCGCGGACAGCCGGGTCGCCTGCTCCTCGTCGAGGCCGAGCCCCTCGCGCATGACGCGGCCCATCTGAGCGCGCACGCGTTCCTCCAGTTGGGCCCGGTTGCCGTCACCGCGCCTCCCCGGTCCACCGGCCTGTGCCTCGAGCGCCGCCGGAAGGAAGCCCGAAGCCATCAGCGTGCCGATCAACAGCAACCGAACGTGCGTCTTCATGCGGAGCCTCCCGCGGACCCGACCGTGAGCTCGTCGAGCAGTTGGAGGAGGGCTTCGTCGCTCAGCTCGTCGAGAGCCGGAGCGCCCGCGAGCAGCCCGTCCTCGCTCGACCAGATCTCGCCTTCCTCGGCCTCGTACGCGAAGCCAGGAACTTCCACGGGCAGTTCCTGGGCCGGGTCGGACGTGATCCCGATGCCCAGTGCCAAGGCAGCGATCGCGGCCGCGGACACACCCCACCATGTCCGTGCGGGCGCGCTCCGCTCCGTGACGGAGTTGCGCATGATGCGCTCGAGGAGCTCTTCCGGCACCGACGCGCGGCTCGCCAGGAGTACCTGCGCCAACTCGAGCTCGGCGAGACACTCGGCACATGCCTGCACGTGTCCCTCGACCCGCTCGACTTCCTCGGCAGCCAAACGGCTGCCCACGAAGTCCGGGATCAGCTCCCGCACCGTGCCGCACTCTGTGTCGTTCATTCGCTCATTCACTCCATCAACTCCCGCAACCGTCGGATGCCGTGGAAGTAATTCGCCCGAGCCGCTCCTTCGCTCGAACCGATCACCTCTCCGATCTCCTTGAAACTCAACCCCTCTTCGATCCGGAGCGTCACCGACAATCTCTGCTTTTCCGGCAACTGCTCCAACATCCTTCGAGCCCTGCTCGCCTCGTCCCTCATCATCGCGTCGTGGGCCGGACCTCCGCCTTCGGACCGGACCTCGCTCGCGTCCTCGAGCGCGGTCTCCCGCCGCCGACCCTTCCGCCTGAGTGCTCCCTTCGCTTCGTTGGCCGTGATGGTCAGAAGCCACGTCCGAAACGATGCGTCGGCTCGAAACTCTCCCAGTGCCCTGAACGCCTTCAGGAACGCGTCCTGAACGACGTCCTGCGCCAAGTCGTCTTCCCGGACGAAGGAGAGCGCCACGCGGTAGGCGGCCGCGTGATGCCGTTTCGCCAGAGCGCCGAGCGCCGCATCGTCGCCGGAACGTCCGCGCTGCACCAACTCCAGGTCGGATGGATCCGGGCCCTGCCGCTCCTCGTCCTTCACCGACCGTTAGACGCCGGCCGCGGCCGCGCCGTTAAGTGGGCCAGCCGGCAGGGGTGCGCCGGGACTCAGGTACCGATCTCGTCGAGACGCTCTACCCTCATGCGGAGATGCTTCGAGGGCTTGAAGACCGGCACGGATCGCATGGGGACCTTCACGGCGTCTCCCGTGCGTGGGTTACGCGCCATGCGGGTCTTGCGGCGGCGCACCTTGAACGTGCCGAACCCACGGATCTCGATGTTCTCCCCGTGGGCGAGGGCCACTTTGACGGCGTTGAGGAAGCCGTCGACGACGAGCGCGCAGTCCTTCTTGGTGATCCCGGGGCCGATGGCGTCGGCCACCTGTTCAACCAAGTCTGCCTTCGTCATGCTCCCTCCAGAGCGGCGTGCGCGCGGTCCCCACGAGCGAGTTGGGCAGGGACGCTAACGAGCACTCACGAGGGCCGCAAGCCGACCGGACTCGTTGCGACAACGGAACTTGCGCCGTCCCGACGGTCAGCGTCCCGAGCGTCTCCGCTGCTCCATCATTTCGATGAAGCGGTCGAAGAGGTAGCGGCTGTCGTGCGGCCCCGGCGCGGCTTCGGGATGGTACTGCACAGACAGGACCGGGAGCTCGCGATGCGCCACGCCCTCCACGGTTCCGTCGTAGAGATTGACGTGCGTCAGGCGGAGCCCCGGAGCTCCGGGAATCTCATCGCCCTCTCCCCTGCGCACCGCGAAGCCGTGGTTCTGCGACGTGATCTCGACGGCGTGAGTGTCGAGGTTCTTCACGGGATGGTTCGCCCCGTGGTGGCCGAACGGAAGCTTGTAGGTGTCCGCGCCGAACGCCCGGGAGATGAGCTGGTGCCCTAGGCAGATTCCGAATACCGGGACGTCCGCCTTGGCGAGACCCAGAATGGCTCCCTCGGCACGCTCCACCGCGGCGGGATCGCCGGGACCGTTCGAGACGAAGAGGCCGCTCGGCGGGTTGGCCAGGATCTCATCGACCGAAGTGTCCGCCGGGATCACCGTGACGCGGCAGCCGCGCTCCGCGAGCAGCTTGGGCGAGTGTGCCTTCACCCCGAAGTCGTAGGCCAGGACGTGGAAGCGCTCCTCGCCGACGGCGGGCACCTCGTAGGGCTCGTCGGTGGACACACCGCACGCGAGGTCGAGCCCCTCCATCAAAGGCTGCGCGCGCACCTGCTCGAGAACGCTCTTCTCCGGAAGGGCGACCGGCGCGATGGCCCCCCGCATCGCGCCATGCGTGCGCAGGTGCCGCGTGAGTGCGCGCGTGTCGACGTCCGCGATCCCCGTGATGCCGTTCTCGCGCAGGTAGTCGCCCAGTCCCTTCTCGGCGCGCCACGAGGAATAGACGCGTGAGGCCTCGCGCACGACGAAGCCCGCCACCTGAGGCACGGGCGACTCGCAGTCCTCCGAGTTGACGCCGTAGTTGCCGATGAGCGGATAGGTCATCGTCACGAGCTGCCCCGTGTACGACGGATCCGTGAGGATCTCCTGGTACCCCGTCATCGCGGTGTTGAAGACCACCTCGCCGAACGCGAGCTCGCCCGCGCCGATCAGTTCACCGTCGAAACGGCGCCCGTCCTCGAGCAGGAGGTAGCCGGTGCGTGCCAGGGGCGGAGCCTCGCGTGGGGGGGAGTCCAGGGTCGGGCAAAGGTACCGAGCGGGAGGTCGGGGTCAAGCCGCTTCACGCGTGCGCGCGAGGCGCGTTAGGTTCGGCCGATCATGGATACCGTCTACGTCCACGCCGACGAGTCGTGTCTCGGCAACCAGTTCCAGGATCGCGCCTCGCCCGGGGGTGCCGCTGGCCTCGTGGAGATATGGAAGGACGGCGCGTGGGAGCGGCGCGACTACTGGCTCTCGGAGCCCGACACGACGAACAACCGCATGGCGATCCGGAGCGCTACCGAAGTGCTTCGCGCCTTCACGCGCCCCTGCCCCGTTCGGTTCGTCTCCGACAGCCAGTACCTGGTGAACGGCATCAAGAGCTGGCTCGGGATGTGGAAGGCCCAGGGATGGAAGAGGAAGGCGGGCCCGATCGAGAACCTCGAGCTCTGGAAGCAACTCGACGCCGAGCTCGGGCGACATGACGTCGAGGCCAAGTGGGTCCGTGGCCACGTGGGCCACCCCGAGAACGAGTACTGCGACTTCCTGGCCACGCGCGCCGCGAAGGAGCAGACGGCGTCCGGCGGGCTCATCGCGTCGGGCTTCGAGGCCTGGCTGGCCGGGCAGCGGACCAAGGGCCGGTACGTCGACTACGCCGATTCGGCAGGACCCGCGCAGCGCTTCGGCTAAGAGGGAAAGGCGACCGGATGCGGGTATCCGAAGACGTCGGCGAAGGCCTCGGTGAAGGCGCCCGCGACAGCCTCCATGTCCACGGGCCTCCCGAGCTCGTGCTCGAGCGAGGTGACACCCTCCCCCACGATGCCGCACGGGACGATACGGTCGAAGAAGCGCAGGTCCGAGCTCACGTTGAGCGCGACCCCGTGCGAGGTGATCCATTGGGACGAGACTCGCACACCCGCGGCCGCGAGCTTGCCCGCCTCGGTCCAGACCCCCGTGAGCCCCGTCCGCCGTTGGGCCGGCACCCCGTGGGCCCCGGCGACCCGAATGAGTACCTCCTCCAGATCGCGGAGGTAGGCGTGCAGGTCCTTGCGGTCGGGCTTGAGGTCGAGGATCGGGTAGGCGACGAGCTGCCCGGGACCGTGGTAGGTCACGCCCCCTCCCCTCCCCACCTCGAAGACCTCGATGCCGAGACGGTCGCGCTCGGCGGGCTCGACCAGGACGTGGGCCTCGTCGGCGCTCGACCCGAGGGTGATCACGTGAGGGTGCTCGAGCAGGAGCAGGGTGTCCGGCGTCTCTCCGGCTCTGCGGCTCGCGACGAGTTCATCCTGCAGCCGCAGCCCTTCGGCGTAGGGTACCGATCCGAGACGCCGCACCACGAGAGCCCGCTCCACCCCCGGCTCGCGCGGAGTCCGCGCCGGAGCCGAGCGCGTCACGCGTCGCTCGGGAAGCTCTCCAGCGTCTCCTTCAAGCGGGCTAGGAAGCGCGCGGCGTCGGCTCCGTCCACGATGCGGTGATCGTAGCCGAGCGAGAAGTAGGCGCGGTTGCGGATGGCGGTGGAGTCGGTTCCGGTCTCGGGGTCGACGACCACCACGACTCGCTTCTCGACCGCCCCGGTCCCGAGGATGGCCGAGGTGCCCTTGGGGATCACCGGCATTCCGACCAGCGTCCCCAGCACCCCGGGGTTGGTGATCGTGAAGGTCGCGCCCTGGATCTCGCTCGGCATGAGCTTCCGGTCGCGCGCACGCGTGGCCAGGTCGACGATCCGGTTGCCGATCCCGACGAGCCCGAGATGGTCCGCGTCGTGGATCACCGGGACAATGAGGCCCGGGTCCAGATCCACCGCGAGGCCGAGGTTCACGTTGCCTCGGTAGATCACGTTGTTGCCGGAGATGGTCGAGTTGACCATCGGGAAGTCGCGCAGCACGCGGGACACGGCCCAGGCCGCGAAGGCCGTGTAGCTGACGCGGGCCCCCTGGGCCGCCCACCGCGCCTTGCTCTCGGCGCGAATGCGGTCGATCGCCGAGAAGTCGACCTCGATGAACGAGTGGACGTGGGGGGCCACGCGCTTCGCGAGCACCATGTGCTCGGCGGTGAGTCGGCGGATCTTGTCCATCGGCTCCACGCGGTCCGCGGCACGCACGTGGTACTCGGGGTGCTGCACCTCCCGGTAGAACGTCTCCCACAGGCCGGACGGCGCGGGGCGCTGGGCGGCGGGAACCTGGGCGGACGGGACCGAGATGGGGGCGGGAGCGGGGGGTGGCGGGGCTTGGGGAGCCGCAGGCGCCGGGGCACCCTCGATGAAGCTCAGGATATCCTGCTTCGTGACACGCCCCGCGTGGCCCGTCCCGGGCACGGCGTCGACGTCGATCCCGTGCTCCTCCGCGATCCGGCGGACCACCGGAGTCGAGCGTGTGCGGGCTCGCTCCTCCAAGAGCGCAGCCGGCGGAGGCGGGACCGCTGCCGGCGCCGCAGGAGGCACGTCGGGCACGTAGGCCGGCTCGGCCTCCTCAGCGCTGGGCGCCGCCGGGACGGCCGGGAAGGCTGCTTCCGGGGTCGGCCGCGCCACAACCGGGGCGCTCCCGTCCGGATCGATGTACGCGAGGATGGTGCCGACGCCCACCGTCTCACCCTCTTGCACGGCGATCTCGACGAGCGTGCCGGCCGCAGGGGACGGGATCTCGGCGTCGACCTTATCCGTGGAGATCTCGAGGATGGGCTCGTCTCGTTGGACCGCGTCGCCGAGCCGCTTGAGCCACTTGGAGACCGTGCCCTCCGCGATGGACTCGCCCATCTGGGGCATCGGAACTTCGATTCGCGCCACGAGCGCGCTCTCCCCTCAGTTGCCGGGAGCCCCTGCGGGGCTCGCCGTGCCCACGGGGGCGGGCGCGGGCGCCGCAGCGCCTCCTTCCCCTCCGCCTAGTCCAGGAAGCACGGGCTGGGGCGCACTGGTCGGAGCCGTCGCGGGCACTTGGATCACGGACTCCGGGAGCGCCGACCTCGACGACATGATCGAGAGCACGAGGGCGAGCACCATGAACACCGAGCCCGAGATCCACGTCGCGCGCGTGAGCACGGTGGTGGCCTGGCGACCCCCGAGAACGCCTTCCGTCATGCCCGCACCCCCGCCGACGGACGCGAGACCACCGCCCTTTCCAGCCTGCAGCAAGACCACGATCGACATGAAAATGCCGTCGATAACCAGCACGGCGAGCAGGAATCCGTACATCGGCGCTTAGTTCCCCCCTCGGGAGTTTGAAGGCTAAACGTCGAAGAGCCTCAGGGGGGTGTCAACGCCTCAGGATGCCGCCGACGCGATCGCCACGAACTCAGCGGGATCGAGGCTCGCGCCGCCTACCAGCACCCCATCGACCTCCTCGGCCGCGAGCAGTTCGCCGGCGTTCGTAGGCTTGACCGAGCCGCCGTAGAGGAGCGGGACGCGACCTGCGGGTCCCGCGCCGAGCGCTTCTGCGAGCCGCCGACGCAGCGTGGCGTGGGCCGACGACGCGTCGCGGGGGGTCGCGTGCTCGCCCGTGCCGATGGCCCACACGGGCTCGTACGCGATCATGGAGCGGCTCGCCACGGCCAACTCGGGCAGGACCGCATCGAGCTGGCGGAGGATCACCTCGTCGACGCGGCCCGCACGGCGCTCGGCGAGCGTCTCCCCGAGGCATACGACGGGCACGAGGCCGTGCCGGACGGCGGTCCCTGCCTTCCACGCGACCTGCTCGTCGGTCTCACCGAATACGTGCCGGCGCTCGGAGTGCCCGATCAACGCGAACTCGGCGCCCACCTCGAGCGCCATCGACGCCGACACCTCGCCGGTGAACGCCCCCTCGTCCTCCCAGTGGATGTTCTGCACACCGAGCCGCACCCTCGCCGGGCGAGCCCCGGCTGCGGCCACGAGCGAGATCACGGGGGGGAAAACGAGCAGCTCGTGCTGCTCCGGAACCCCTTCGATACGAAGGGCCTCGAAGAACGCGCGCGTCTCCGCCGGGCCCCGGTGCATCTTCCAGTTCCCGGCGATGACCGCCACTCCGCTAGGCCCGTTCCGTGAGGGAGTCGCGCCCTGGCAGGCGACCGCCCGCTAAGAGCTTGATCGAAGCTCCCCCACCGGTCGACACGTGGGTCACCCGGTCGACCACGTCGGCCCGTTCCGCGGCCGCACCCGAGTCACCCCCGCCGATGACGCCGAGGGCGCCCCGGTCGCACGCCGCGGCCACCGCGTGCGCGATGGCAATCGTGCCTTCGGCGAAGCCCTCGATCTCGAAGACGCCCATCGGGCCGTTCCACACGATCGAGCGCGCGCGCCCGATCTCCTCGGCGAAGAGCGCCTGAGTCTTCGGCCCGATGTCGACGACCTTGTCGTCGTCCGCCACCTCGTCCCGCGGCACCGCCCGCGTGGGCGCGCCATCCACGAGATCGTGCGCGACGATGCAGTCGATGGGCAGCAACAAGCGCTCCCTTCCCTCGCAGAGCAGCTTCTTCGCGAGGTCGATGCTGTCTTCCTCGACCAGCGAACTCCCCGTGTGGAGCCCCATCGCGCGAAAGAACGTATTGGCCATCGCGCCGCCGATCAGCAGTCGATCCACGCAGGTGAGCAATGCGGAGATCACCCAGATCTTGCTCGAGATCTTCGCGCCGCCCAGGATCGCCATGAACGGACGCTCGGGAGCGCGCAGAGCCTCCTCGAGGAACTTGAGCTCGGTGGCCATGAGCAGACCGGCCACCGACTCGCCTCCGCGGGCGGCCATCGCCTCCGCGAGGCCCGACGTCGACGCATGCGCCCTGTGCGCGACGCCGAACGCGTCGTTGACGAAGAGATCGCCGAGTCCCGCCCAGAACGCAGCGAGATCGGCGTCGTTCGCCTCGTCGCCGGGGTTGAAGCGTGTGTTCTCGAGCAGGGCGACGCCTCGCGCAGGCAAATGATGCACCATGACCGCGGCCTCGGGCCCGGTCGGTGATACAATGAACACGACGGGTTTACCCAGGAGGCGGCTGAGTCGCGCCGCGACCGGCTCGAGAGAAAACTCGGCCTTCGGCTGACCCTCCGGGCGCCCGAGGTGCGACAGGATCACGACGCGCGCACCCGCGTTCGTGAGCAGCTCGATGGTGGGCACCGACTCGCGGATACGGCGTTCGTCCATGACGTGTCCGCCGTTCAACGGCACGTTGAAGTCGGCACGCACCACGACGGTCTTGCCCGCGAGCCAGCCCGGATCGATGTCGGAGATCGTCTTCTTCACGCGAGATCTCGGATGCCGCCCGTCAGCCGCGTGCCTGGCTCGGAAGACGCTCTCCGATGTAGCGGGCGAGGTCGACGACGCGAGCCGAGTAGCCCCACTCGTTGTCGTACCAAGAGAGCACCTTCACCATCCTCCCGTTCATGACGGCGGTGGAGAGCGCATCGACTACCGAGCTGCGCGGATCGCCCGTGTAGTCCACCGAAACGAGCGGCTCGTCGGACACGCCGAGGATCCCCTTCATGGGGCCGTCGGCCGCGGCCCGCATCGCGGCGTTCACTTCCTCGGCCGTGGTGTCCCGCTCGACTTCGGCCACCAGGTCGACCACCGAGACGTCAGCGGTCGGAACGCGGATGGCGAGACCGTCGATGCGGCCCGCGACCTCCGGGAGCACGAGCCCGGTCGCCTTCGCCGCGCCCGTGGTGGTCGGAATCATCGACAGGGCGGCCGCGCGCGCCCGCCTGAGGTCTTTGTGCGGCAGGTCGAGGATGCGCTGGTCGTTCGTGTACGAGTGGATCGTGGTCATGAGCGCGTGGCGGACGCCGAACGTATCCGAGAGCACCTTCACGACGGGCGCCAAACAGTTCGTGGTACAGCTCGCGTTTGAGATCACGTCGTGCTTCGCGGGATCGTACCGACCCTCGTTGACGCCGAGAACGATCGTGATGTCTTCCTTCTTGGCAGGCGCCGTGATGATGACCTTGCGAGCCCCGGCCTCTAGGTGCTTGGCCGCGGTCGCGCGGTCGCTGAAGTGCCCGGTCGACTCGATGACGACATCGACGCCGAGGTCGCGCCAGGGAAGCTTCGCGGGATCCTTCTCGCTGAACACGCGGATCTCGTCGCCGTCGACGATCAGCGCGCTCTGGGAGGCCCTCACCGTACCGGGATAGCGCCGGTGCACGGAGTCGTACTTGAGCAGGTGGGCCAACGTCGCCGCGTCGGTCAGATCGTTGACCGCGACGAAGTCCATGTCCGATCGACCGCTCTGCTTGGCGCACCGAAAAACGTTCCGGCCGATGCGTCCGAACCCGTTGATCGCTACCCGAAGAGCCATGCGGTTACCCAGGTCAGGATTGGTCGCTAGATGATGTGGTCTAAGATAATCATGTGCGACGGCCGCCGGGCAGCGCGCGTGCAAAGGCGAGCAGGGTGACCGCTCGGGCCCCCAGGTCGACCAGGGCCGAAGCCGCCTCGGACGCCGTGGCCCCCGTCGTGAGCACGTTGTCGACGAGAAGCACGTGGGCACCCGCCACACGGGGGTCCGGCGGACTCGCGGGCGCGAACACCCCGCGCACGTTCTCCCGGCGCTCCGTCGGCGTGAGCGCGGTCTGCGAGCGCCCTTCGGAGACCCGCACGAGCGCGCGGCAGAACGGCAGGCCGAGCGGCCCGGCCACGTTCTCCGCGAGCAGCTCCGCCTGGTTGTAGCCGCGGGTCCTCCGGCGGCGCGCCGTGGTCGGGACCGGCACGACCACACAGGGCCCGTCGAGCGTGCCAGGGGGAAGATCCAGCCGCGCGACCTCGCGCCCCATCATGCTCGCGAGCTCGGGCCACCCCTCGTACTTGAGAGCATGCACCAGGTCGTCGGCGGGGTGCGCGAGCACATAGGCGAACCGTGCAGCCCCCAGGGCCGGCGACCAAGAGCGGCACTCGAGGCAGTCGGGGGCGTCCGCACGGCCGGCCCCCCGCGGGAAGTGACAGCGCGGGCACCTGGGCCACGGCGCGACCTGGAGCCTGCTCTTGCAGCGCCCGCACAAGAAGGACGCCGCAACGCGCGCGGGCATCCATGCCCCGCAGGCCACGCATCCCGCAGGAAGCAGGAGGTCGAGAAGGTCCGCCCCGAGGGAGGGCTTCAACGGCCGAGCGGCCCACGCACGGCGGCGCGCATGGTGTCGATCGGCGCCGGTCGATTCCACCAGCGCTCGAACGACGACGCCGCCTGCTGGACCAGCATCTCCATCCCGTCCGTCGACCGGATGCCGAGTCGCTCGGCGCCCAGCACGAAGGGCGTCTTCTCGCGTCCGTAGACCAGATCCATGGCGGCGCCCGCGCGGCTCAGTCGCGCGAGGTCGATGGCTGGGGGGTCTCCCGGCTCCAGTCCGAGTCGGGTCGTGTTGACCACCAGATCGAACCCCTCGCCGTCCAGCCCCGAGATCACAGGGACGACCCGCGCACGCTCCCCGCCGATGCGACGAGCCACGGCCCGCGCCCGCTCGGCGGTGCGATTGTAGATGAGAACCTCGCCGGCACCCTCGTCCAAGAGGCCGAGCAGCGCGGCGCGCGCAGCGCCGCCCGCACCGAGCACGAGCACGCGAATGCCCGTGATGGGGCCGTCGAGGAAGATGCGGACCGCCCGGCGGAATCCGTCCACGTCGGTGTTGTCTCCGTGGACGCGGCCGTCCACTCCCCAGAACGTGTTGCACGCGCCCGTGCGCCGCACCGCGTCGCTCGGGACGTCGACGACCGCAGCGGCCTTTTCCTTGTGGGGCAGCGTGATGTTGCCGCCCCCACCCGCTCGGGCCAAGCCGTGCATGAACCCGGACAGGTCCTCGGCCGCGCAGCGGACCGCGACGTACACGCCATCGACCCCCGCCTCGGCGAACGCCGCATTCTGGATCTCCGGCGAGGCCGAGTGAGCGATCGGGTCACCGAGGAGAGTCAGGACTCTCGTGCGCGCGGTGACCATCATCGGGCCAGAACCGGCTCGAGTCGCGCGAGCACGCGCTCGATCAGAGTCTCGAGGAGCCGAAACGTGTCCTCATACTCCTCGTCGGATCCGCCGATAGGGTCGGGAATGGAAACCTCCCGCGCGTCGTCGGGGTGACCCCCCGCGTAGGAGGTGAGGAGCGCCGCCCGGTCGCCCGCGCCGAGCTCGACGAGCCTCATGAGGTGGCTCGGCGACATCACGAGGATGAGGTCGGCTCGGCGGGCATCGGTTTCGGTGATGGGCATCGCGGTGTGGTGGGAGAGATCGAGGCCGTGCGCGGCGGCCGTGCGAAGCGCGCCGTCGGATGCTTCCGAGCCCTCGAACGCGCCGACGCCCGCCGAACGGAACTCCACCTGAGTCCAGCCGAGCGCGGCCGCCTGTCGCCGCGCGATGACCTCGGCCATCGGGCTGCGGCACGTGTTGCCGGTGCAGACGAAGAGGACTCGAAACACGTCACCCTCGGTCGGGCTGATATCCATGGATTTCCGGCACGGCGCACCTCAAGCGACTCGTGGGCACGGCACCTTCCCTGATCACGACGGGCGCCTCGCCCGTGCAGTCGACCACCGAGGACGGACGCGAGGGCGGGAGCGTCCCGGCGTCCAGCACCAGCACATCTCGCGCACCGAGCAAACGAACCACTTCGAGCGCCTCGCTCCCCGACGCGGCCGGAGACTCCCCCGGGGCGTTCAGGCTCGTGGACGTGAGCGGACCACCGAACTCCTCCACGAGGCGACCCACCAGGGGGTGCGGGCTCACTCTCACCCCCACGGCGTGCGTGTCCTCATCCCGCACGCCGCGGGGGAAGATACCGAGCGGGTCCTCGAGAACCAGGGTCAGCGGACCCGGCCAGAAGATGCGCGCGAGCTCCCGCGCGGCGTCCGTCCAGCGCAGACCCGAGACCGCGTCCGCCGACGCGACGAGTGCGATGAGCGGCTTCCCCCGCTCTCGCCCCTTCAGGGTCCGTGTGCGCTCGACGGCGGCGTCCGTCACGGCACCGCCGAGCCCGTACACGGTCTCGGTCGGATAGGCGATCAGGCCCCCCCCTCCGAGATGCTCGACCACCTCGGCCAGGTCTGCGTCCGGGTTGGCCCGCACGTCGAGCGTGCGGGGCGAGGCGCTCATCGCTCGGCTCGGCCGCGCAGGATCGCCTCCGCGACCGGCACGTCCTCCGGGCGCGTGACCTTCAGGTTCGAGGGTCCGGCGTCGACCATCCTCACACGCACGCCCGACCCGGTGCGCTCGACCAGCGCCGAGTCGTCCGTGCCTTCGGCGCGTGCGTCCGCGTAGGCCGCCCGGAGGACGCCCGCCGGGAACACCTGGGGCGTCTGCGCATGCCAGAAGCTCGACCGGTCCGGGGTGTCCAGCACGAAGCCCTGGGTGTCGACCCGCTTCAGCGTGTCGACCGCGGGGCACCCGGCGACGGCCCCGAAGCCCTCCAGCGCGAGGTCGAGGCACTCCGCCACGACGCGAAGCGTGATCAGCGGCCGCGCGGCGTCGTGCACCGCGATCGCGTCGAGGTCCTCCGGCAGTGCCGCGATCGCTGAGCGCACCGACTGACTCCGCGTCGCGCCGCCCGCCACCACGAGCACGCGCGGCGCGAGATCGAGGAGCCACGAGGGTGGAGAAGACGCGTCCTCCGGTGCGAGGGCGACCACCACGGCCACCACGCGCGTCTCGGCGAGGAACGGCCCGAGCGCGTGCAGCAGCGTCGGCTGACCCAAGAGGTAGAGGAACGCCTTGCGAACGCCGCCCATGCGAAGGCCGGACCCGGCGGCGGGCACCGCCACGCCGACCCGAGCCGAGCTCGGGCCGGCGGCGCGTGCGGTCATAACTGGTAGCCGGGCCCTTCGTCCTGAGCGCGCGGCCCACCGCCAGCACCGGGCAGCACCGAGTCGAACCTGGTGTAGGCCTTCTGGAAGTAGAGTTCGATGACGCCGGTCGGTCCATTACGCTGCTTGCTCAGGATCAGCTCGCACTTTCCCGCGAGTTCCTCCCGCTTCTCCGCTGGAGCGTAGTACTCGGGGCGGTACAGGAACATGACTAGATCGGCATCCTGCTCGATGCTGCCGCTTTCACGCAGATCCGAGAGCATCGGCCGCTTGTCGGTACGCTGCTCCGGGCCGCGGCTGAGCTGCGAGAGCGCGATGACCGGTACCTCGAGCTCGCGAGCGAGCGCCTTCAGCCCGCGCGAGATCTGGCTGACCTCCTGCACTCGGCTCTCCGACTGCCCGGCTCCCGACATCAGCTGCATGTAGTCGATCAGGATGAGGCCGAGGTCCTTCTTGTCCGCGCGCAGCTCCGACTGGAGCCGCCGGGCCTTCGCGCGGATCTCGAGCACGTTCGTCCCGGGCTGGTCGTCGATCCAGAGCGGGGCGGTGTTGAGGTGCCCGGCTGCAGCGGCGAGCCGCTGGTGCTCTTCCTGCGAGAGCTTGCCGCGACGGAGCTTCTGCGCATCGATGCGGCCCTCCGCGCAGAGGAGACGCTGCACGAGCTGTTCGGACGACATCTCGAGCGAGAAGATGGCCACCGGAATGCGCTCTTCGATGGCCGCATGCGCGGCGACGTTCAGCGCCAACGACGTCTTTCCCATCGACGGCCGCGCAGCCACGATGCAGAGGTCCCCCTTCTGGAGACCGGTCGTGAGTCGATCGAGGTCCGGCAAACCGGTCGGTACGCCCGTGATGCCGGTCGCGGACTCCTGCAACCGCTCGATGTGCTCGAACGCGGACCAGAGGATCTCCTTGATCCAGACGAAGCCCTCGCGCTTGTGGCTCTCCGCAACCGAAAAGATGCGCGCCTCGGCCTGATCGAGGATTTCGTTGACGTCGCGCTCTCCCTGCTCGTACACGTCGCGGATGATTTGCGACGACTGCTCGACGAGGCGGCGCAGGAGCGCCTTGTCCCGCACGATGCGCGCGTGGAACGCGATGTTGGCGGCGGTGGGGACCGCGTCCACCAGAGCGGCGAGGTAGTCGAAGCCCCCGGCTGACTCCAACTCTCCGGTGTTCTTGAGCTCCTCGGAGAGGGTGATCACGTCGATGACGCCGCCGCGCTCGAACAGGCGGATCATCGCGCGGTAGAGCCGGCGGTTCGCCTCGCGGTAGAACATCCCCTCGTCGAGGTGCTCGACCGCTCGCGTCACCGCCTCGCGGTCGATGAGCATGCCGCCCAGCACCGCCATCTCCGCTTCCAGGGAGTACGGTGGCGTGCGGTCGAATACGGCTTGGGCGAAGGTCGCTTCTGCTTCCATACTTACGCGCCGTCCATGATGCTGCGGAGTGTCTGGAGATCGTCCCAGAACGCTCGGGTCCACCTCGGGTTCCTAAGTAACGCGGCAGGGTGGTAGGTGCAAATCAGGGGTACGCCCTTGTACGAGTGCACCTGGCCTCGGAGTTGCCCCAGCGCGACGCCCTGCCTGCCGGTGAGAAGCTGACCGGAGAACGACCCGACCGCCAACAGGGCCTCGGGGGCGATCAGCTCGATCTGCTTCTCCAGGAACGGCGAGCACGTCTCGATCTCGTCCGGAAGCGGGTTCCGGTTCCCGGGCGGCCGGCACTTGAGGACGTTGCAGATGTAGACGGACTCCTCGCGCGCGAGCCCGACCGTCTGGAGCAGAAGGTCGAGAAGCTTGCCGGCGGCACCGACGAACGGGAGTCCCGTGGCGTCCTCGTTCGCCCCCGGCGCCTCGCCGACGACGACCAGACGGGCATCGGGGACGCCGTCGGAGAACACGACGTGCGTGCGGGTCCCGGAGAGCCGGCAGCGCGTGCAGACGAGCGCGGCCTCGCGGAGCTCGCCATACGAAGCCGGGAGCACGGGCAGCCCCACCGGGGCACCGGCCATGGCGGGCACCCGCGGAGCGGGCGCGCCTCTCTTCGCCGTTGCGGGAGCGGGGGCGACAGGCCCGGCCGCGGCAGACTTCCGCGCGGCGGCGGCAAGCGCGAGCGCCTGGTTCCTGGTGAGACCCTCGAGGACGATCTCGTGCTCGCCGAGCTCGGCGCGCTGCCGAAGCAGGCGTGCCGCCTGCGCGGCCGACGTCGAGCGACTCACCCTCGCGACCCGAGCAGCCGGCCGACGCGGTCCAGGATCTCTTCGGCGACTTCGTCCTTGGAAAGCAGAGGCAGCGCCTCGGGCTTCCCCTCGCGGGAGAGGATCGTCACACGATTCGTGGTGACCTCGAAGCCGGCACCCTCTTCGGTGGCATCGTTCGCGACCACCAGATCGAACCCCTTCGACTCGAGCTTCCTCGCCGCGTTCGCGAGCAGGTCGGAGGTCTCGAGTGCGAAGCCTACGACCACGCTGCCTGGCCGACGCGCACCAGCCGTAGCGCGGGCAATGTCGGGGTTGGCAGCCAGTGCGACCGAGATCTCCGGTCCCTCCGCCTCGCGCTTCACCTTCTCACTCCGGGATTCCGCCGGACGGTAGTCGGCTACCGCGGCGGCGAAGACCGTGACGTCGGCACGGCCGATGCGCTCCGCGACCACGGCGTGCATCTCGTCCGCGGTCTCGACGCGTACCAGGTCCACACCCACCGGGGCCTCCAATGCGGAAGGGCCCGAGACGAGCGTGACATCGGCGCCACGCCGCCACGCCGCCTGCGCGAGTGCATATCCCATTCTGCCCGACGATCGGTTGCCGAGATAGCGGACGGGGTCGAGAGCCTCGCGCGTGGGTCCGGCGGTCACGAGGACCGACCGGCCCGCGAATGCGGGTTCCGCACCGAGCGCATGCCCGATGTGCTCCTCGATCTCCGTGGGCTCGAGCATCCGCCCGGGACCCTCGCCCTCCCCCGCGGCGAGGGCTCCAGCGGCCGGACCCGCGATGCGGTATCCGAGCCGCTCCCGCAGGTGCGTGAGGTTCTCCTGCACCTGGGGGTGCGCGAACATGCGGTCGTTCATCGCCGGACACACGATCACCGGCGCACGCGTGGCCAGGAGCGTCGTGCAGAGGAGGTCGTCCGCCCTCCCCTGCGCGGCCCGCGCGAGGAAGTCCGCGGTCGCCGGCGCAACGCACACCACGTCCACCTCTTGGCCCAGACGGACGTGCAGCGCAGCGCCTTCGACCGTAAAGAGCCCGGTCAGCGCCTTGCGGCCTGTGACGCCCTCGAACAAGAGCGGCGCCACGAACTGCTGCGCCGCATCCGTGAGGACGACGTCCACCTGCGCGCCGAGCCGCGTGAGATCTCGCGCGAGCTGGACCGACTTGTACGCAGCGATGCTACCGGTGACGCCGAGCAGAACCCGCCGACCTCGCCACGGACGACGTGGAATGAGCTCGGCGCCAGGCAATCTACCTACTCCCTGCCGGTCGGCTCGTCCTTACGGCGACGCTTCACGAGGCGGAACTCGATCTGGCCCGAGGTGAGGGCCTCCAGGGCGCGGGTCGTGAGCTTCTTCTCCTCACCGAGGGGCATGGCATCCCGGGGAAGCGAGTTCAGCTCGCGCGCATACTTGGCGGCCACCAGGACGCCGAGATACTTGCTCTCGGTGCCGGCGGCGACCTCGTCGGGGGTGAAGACTCTCATGCGGACTCCTATCGCTTGGCGTTCGTGTACTCGGAGTAATCTTCTTCGAGGATCCGGCCGATCTCGCGTCTCAGGGCACGCGCGCTCTGGAGCGCCGCGCCGGAGCCACTCATCTCGACCTTCCCAGATACGATGCCGCGGATGGTTTCCAGGCACCGATCCAGGTCGTCGTTGACCACTACGTAGTCGAACTCTTCGACGACCTGCAACTCCTCGAGGGCAGAATGTAACCTACGGGCCAGAGCAGCGGAGTCCTCGGTGCCACGACCGGTCAGCCGGCCCATGAGGGTTTGGACGTCGGGAGGCAGCAGGAAGATCAGCTTGGCGCCGGGCATCCTCTGCTTGATCTGGCGCGCCCCCTGCACGTCGATGTCGAGCACGACGTGCTCTCCCCGCGCCGCCGCCCGCTCGAACTCGGCCCGCGGGGTTCCATAGAGGTTACCGTGCACCTCGGCCCACTCGACCAACTCGCCGTCGGCGATCATGGCCTCGAAGCCAGCCGGGTCGACAAAGTGGTAGTCCACACCGTCGACTTCGCCGGTTCGGGGGCTGCGCGTCGTCGCAGAGATCGAGAACACGTAGTCGGACGACTGCCCGACGAGCCGCTGCGCGAGCGTCGTCTTCCCGGTTCCGCTGGGAGCCGCGAGCACCACGGCGCACGCGCGGGTGCTCACTCGACGTTCTCCACCTGCTCGCGGATGCGCTCGATCTCCTCCTTCAGAGCCACCGCCGATCGGGCCATCGCCGAGTCGTTGGCCTTGGAGGCGATGGTGTTGGCCTCTCGCTGCATCTCCTGCGAGAGGAATCCGAGCCGCTTGCCCACCGGCTCGGAGCCGTCGGCCGCCAAGGCCTCGCGGAAGAGCTCGACGTGGGAGCGGAAACGCACGATCTCCTCGTTCACATCCCAGCGCTCCGCGAGGTAGGCGATCTCGCGCGCGAGTCGGTCCTCGTCCACGTCGACCTGGGCTGCCAACTCCCTCACCTGCTCGCGCAGCCGGTCCCGCAGCTCGAGCAGCCGCGTCGGCGCTCGGGCCGCTACCGCGGCGAGTTCTCCTTCGATCGCGTCGAGCCGGGCCGAGAGGTCGGCGGCGAGGCGCTCACCCTCGGCCTCTCGCAGCGCTCTCGTAGCGGCCGCGGCGGTCTCCACCAGCTGGGTGACCAGCGCCGGGTCGACCTCGACGGCGACGTCCGTTTCCGGACCGCGGAAGAGATCCGGAAAGCGCGAGAGCATCTCCAGGTTCACCGCGCCCGATACGTTCATCTCGTGTCGGAGCGCCTCGAGCGCCACCAGGTACGCGCGCGCCTTCTCCAGGTCCGGCCGGACGCCCGTGTCGCGAGCACCGTCGCGCCGAGCGAGCGACAGATAGACGCTCACGTGGCCGCGCTGCACGTAGCGCTTCAGCGCCTCCGTGATCGGACCCTCGAGCCTGTCCAGCCCAGATGGCGTTTTGATGTTGGCGTTGAAGTAGCGGTGGTTGACCGTCTTCACCTCGACGCGCAACCTACCTGCTGGAGAGTCGAGCTCCGCCTCTCCGAATCCGGTCATGCTCCGGATCATGCGTATCCTCGCGGGAAGAAGCGGGACATCAGTTCCATAGGTCCCAGTGCAGACCGAAGAAGGAGCGCGTGAGCGGGAGGACTCTCCCGGGAAAGTTCTGGAGGTTGCGGCGTATGGTGAAGTTCTCCCAGCCCAGGAAGAGCCGAACCGTGAGGATACGGGCCTGGATGCGCCCGTACCAGCTCTGATAGAACGGAACGGTCACGAGTCCTCCCCCACCCCCAGGGGCCCCGGTCGCCACGAAGACGTCCATGGGATCGTGTCCGCGAACGCCGAGCGACCACCACAGCTCGAAGTTGCCGGTCTCGAGATAGGTCTTCCGAAAGACGAACGCCCCTTGGTAGATCTGCTTCGGCAGGTACGGGCCGTCCTCGTCCCAGGTCTGATACGATCCCTCGAGCTTGAGGGACCTCCAGGGGGTGGGCAGCGAGCCCCACGCCTCCAGGCCGCGCCGCTCCATGCCCGGTACCGTGGGCGAGCCGCGGTCGAGCTCGAGGCCGAGAGGCAGGTGGACATCGGCGTCCGTGCGGAGCGCGGCAGCGGCGAGCGTGGCGCCGAACAGGGACGCCGACCCCCCGAGCCGGAGCACCGTCCGCTCGGTCGCGGCGACCGTGGGCCCGGGCGGCAGCGGCGACCAGTCGAACGGAAAGACCGGCTCGGGAACCACCTCGAGCGGGGGGCCCGAGCGCGCCGCATACGTGCCCCCGTCCCACGACCCGAACAGCGTGACGCCCTCCATAGCGCGGACCCACGCTCCGCCCCGATAGCTGCCCACCGACGTGCCCTGCCATGAGGCCTGAGCGATGCGCGCCGACGCCCCGAAGCGCTCCGAGTCGAAGCCGGCAGATCCGTCGAGTCGATGCGCCGGCAGGCGGTCGTCGCTGAAGAGGCGATACTCGCCGCGCGCCCAGAGCCCGTCACGGCTCCCCGCGATACGCACGCCGTGCTGCGAGCGCGCGCCTCCTTCGAAGTCGTACGCCGCCCGGATGTCCTCCACGTCGTGCGACGACCGGCCCGTGTACGCCTCGGCCACGAGACCCGGAACGACCTCCATGCGACCGCGCACCGTCCAGTCGGCACGCCGGATCGACGCCGCGTAGTCCACCACCTGGGTCTCGGAGCCCATGCTCCGGTACTCGAACGCGAGCCCCGCCCGGTTGCTGCGGTGGAGCTGATACCGGAACCACACGCCGGTGCGGTTCCCGCCTTCGTTCTCGCCATATCCGCGGGTGTCGACGCGCTCGAGCGCGAGCGCGAGGCTCCCCCGTAGCGCCGTCGGATCGGCGTACAGGCCCCGGAACATGTTGGTGTCCAGCTGCCCGGTCCCGGCCTCGATGAGCGAATAGGCTCTCCCTTCCGCGTGCTCGTGCGAGGTGAGCTCGATCAGCATCTCGCCGCCGCTCCGCTCGAAGCGCACGCGCGTGATGCCCCCGAGCCCTACGCGCTGGAGGTCGGCGACGCCGCCCTCCAGCGGAAACACCTCGAAGCCATCGCGGAGGATCCGGACTCCGCCGGCGCCTGTACCGAAGGCACTGATCGCGGCGGGCGTCCCGAAGTCTCCCCCTAGGAGCGTGATCAAGCCGGGAACCTCGGCGACTAGTTCGGCCAGCGTGTTTGCGCCCGACCCCATGATCTCCGCGCGGTCCCATATCCAGACGCCGGTGGCGAACCCCGGGGGCGAGCCGCCTTCGATCGCGGGCAGGTTGTAGTAGATGGTGTCGGCGGACACCGAGTCCTCCACCTGCGGGCCGACGGCCGAGTCGGGCACGGGGACAGGGCCCGGAACCGGAACCACGACCGCCACAGTGTCCACGGCCTGCGCCGGGTCGGTGCGCACCTGGGCGCCGGCCGGAGACGTCCACGCGACCGCGAGCACCACGAGCGCCGCCAGACCGCGGGAACGGACCGCGTGCGGGCCGGGGCCCAGCCTCACTGAGCGCGGCTCCGCACCCATTCGATGAGGAGTCGGGTGGGGACCCCGTAGCCACCTTTGCGCTGGTAGGGGAGGTCGCCTTCGCCGTAGGCGGTCCCCGCGATGTCGAGGTGGGCCCACGCGGTGTCGCCGACGAACTCGGACAGGAAGAGCGCCGCCGTGAGCGTGCCGCCCGGCCGGCCGCCCACGTTCTGGAGGTCGGCGGTGGTGCTCTTGAGCTGCTTCTTGTAGGCGTCCCAGAGGGGCAGACGCCAGCAGCGCTCGCCCGAGGCCTCGCCCGCGGCGATCACCTCGTTCACGAGCGTGTCGTCGTTGCCGAGCACCGCCGAGGCGTGTTGCCCGAGAGCGATGACGACCGCACCAGTGAGCGTCGCGCAATCGATCATCGCCGCGGGGCGCATGCGCGCTCCGTAGGCCAGAGCGTCCGCCAGGATGAGACGCCCCTCGGCATCGGTGTTGATGACCTCGACCGTCTTGCCACCGAGCGTGCGGATCACGTCGCCCGGCTTGAGCGCACTCCCCGAGGGCATGTTCTCCGACGACGGAATGAGCCCCACGACGTTCGCCCCGACACCGAGCTCGGCGATCGCCTGCATCGCAGCGATGACGGCCGCCCCACCCGACATGTCGAACTTCATGTTCTCCATGCCCTCGGGTGGCTTGAGCGAGATCCCGCCCGCGTCGAACGACAGGCCCTTCCCCACCAGGATCAGCGGGGGCTCACCCTCTGCCCCTCCCCGATGCTCGAGGATGATGAAGCGCGCCTCCTCGTCCGACCCCCGCGACACCGCGAGGATCGCGTGCATGCCCTCTTCCTGCATGCGCGCCTCGTCGAAGACCGTGATCTCCAACCTGGCGCCGCCCGCGATCCGCGTCGCCTCTTCGGCTAAGTGCGTAGGGGTGGCGATGTTTCCGGGCCTCGACTGGAGCGTACGCGCGAGGTTCTCCGCACGGGCGATGATCGCCCCCGCTATTGCGCCATGCTCGAGCGCCCCCGCATCGCCCGCGCCCATGAGGTCGACCGCGCGCACATCGACGGCCGGCTCGTCTTCGCTCGGGGTCTTCAGCTCCCGGAAGTGCCACGCCGCCAGAGTCGCGCCCTCCGCGGCCGCCTGAGCGCGCGCGACGTCCGCCACGCCCGGCAAACCGTCGAGGCTCACGGACAGGCTCTCGAGCCGCAGCTTCTCCGCCGCACGGACCGCGCGCGCCGCCATCCGACGCACGACTTCCGGGGTCAGATCCGTCGCCTTGCCCACGCCGAGGAGAAGCACGCGCCTCGGACCCACCTTCCCGCCGTAGAGCATGACTTCGTCCGCGGCGTTGCCACGCATGTCGCCCGCCGCCAGAGCGCGTCCCACGGCTCCGCCGAGCGCCTGGTCGAGCGCCGCGAGGCTTCCTGTCGCCTTCGTGGTGCCCTGCACCACCGCCAGCGCGAGCAGCTCGGTGTCGTGCGTCGCCGGTTCCGCGTTCACGTAGCGAAGCTGCATCGGGTCAGACTCCGTCGATGATCGCGTTGAGCGTCTTGCTCGGGCGCATCACTGCCGCCGTGCGCAGGGGGTCCGGGCGATAATAGCCACCCAGATCCTGGGGCGAGCCCTGCGTGGCGTCGAGCTCAGAGATAATCCTCTTCTGGCCCTCCGCCAGGGCCTTGGCCACCGGCCGGAACCGCTCCGCCAGAGCGGCGTCTGCGCGCTGGCCCGCGAGCGCCTCGGCCCAGTAGAGCGTCAGGTAGAAGGTGCTTCCACGATTGTCGAGCTCACCGACCTTGGGCATCGGCGAGCGCGCGTCCTTCAAATAGCGAGCTGTGGCCTGATCCAGCGTGTCGGCGAGGATGCGAGCGCCGTCGCCCCCGAACTGGTCGGCGAACTGCTGCAGCGAAGCCCCGAGCGCCATGTACTCCCCCAGCGAGTCCCAGCGGAGGTGGCCTTCCTGGGTGAGCTGCTGCACGTGTTTGGGCGCGGATCCGCCGGCCCCCGTCTCGAAGAGCCCGCCACCGGCCAACAGCGGGACGATCGAGAGCATCCGCGCGCTCGTGCCGAGCTCGAGGATCGGAAACAGGTCCGTGAGATAGTCGCGCAGCACGTTCCCGGTGACGGAGACCGTGTCCTTCCCCGCGCGGATCCGCTCGAGCGAGATCTGCATGGCCGCGTCGGGCGAGAGGATGCGGATGTCGAGCCCGCTGGTGTCCTGCTCGGCGAGATACGCCTCCACCTTGCGGATCAGTTCCGCATCGTGGGCACGCGATTTGTCGAGCCAGAAGACCGCGGGATCCCCCGTCGCACGCGCGCGCCGCACCGCGAGCTTCACCCAGTCGCGCACCGGCGCGTCCTTGGTCTGGCACGCGCGCCAAATGTCCCCGGCCTCCACCGCGTGCTCGAGCAGCGTGGCACCACTCGCGTCGACCACGCGCACCCTGCCGTTCGCCGCGATCTCGAACGTCTTGTCGTGGGAGCCGTACTCCTCGGCGGCCTGCGCCATCAGGCCCACGTTCGATACGCTGCCCATGGTCGCCGGATCGAGCTGACCGTGCGCCTGGCAGTCTCGCACCACCGCGTCGTAGATCCCCGCATAGCTCGAGTCGGGGATGATGGCCTTGGTGTCTTGCAACTCGCCGGCGGCGTTCCACATGCGGCCAGAATCGCGCACGAGCGGCGGGATCGAGGCGTCGATGATGATGTCGCTCGGCACGTGCAGGTTCGTGATGCCCTTGGCCGAGTCGACCATGGCGAGGCCAGGTCCGTTGGCGTATGCGGCCGCGATGTCCGCCGCGATCTCCGGGCGCTCGTTGTCCGCGAGAGTACCGAGCTTGGCGAGCAGATCACCCAGCCCGTTGTCGGCGTCGACGCCCAGCCGATCGAGCGTCGAGGCGTGCTTCGTGAAGACGTTCTCGAAGAACACGCGCACCGCATGACCGAAGATGATCGGGTCGGAGACCTTCATCATGGTCGCCTTGAGGTGCAGCGAGAACAGCACCCCCTGCTCCTTGGCCTCACGCACCTGCTCGCGCAGAAACGCGAGCAGCGCCCGCTTGCTCATGACGGTGGCATCGAGGACTTCGCCCGCCTGGAGCGGAATGGAGGGCTTCAGCACCGTGACCGTGCCGTCCGGGGCCACGTGCTCGATCCGGACGCTGGTCGCGCGCGCGACCGTCACCGACCTCTCGTTGTGGCGAAAGTCGCCCACGGTCATAGTCGAGACATGTGTGCGCGAGTCGGTGGGCCAAGGGCGCATGCGCGGAGGATTCGCGCGTGCGTAGTCCTTCACGGACTTCGGAGCCCGTCGGTCGGAGTTGCCCTCGCGCAGCACCGGGTTCACCGCGCTCCCCTTCACCTTGTCGTAGCGGGCCTTCACGGCACGCTCTTCATCGTTGGCAGGCTGTTCCGGGTAGTCCGGCAGTCGGTATCCCTGAGAGCACAGCTCCGCGATGCACGCCTTCAGCTGCGGGAGCGACGCGCTGACGTTCGGCAGCTTGATGACGTTCGCCTCGGGCGTCTCCACCAAGCGCCCTAGCTCCGCCAGGTCGTCAGGAACCCTCTGCCGCTCTTCGAGCCGGTCCGAGAAGGCCGCGAGGACGCGGCCGGCGAGTGAGATGTCCCGCGTCTCCACAGGCACTCCAGCCGCTCCGGCGAACGCGCGGATCACGGGCAGGAGAGCATGGGTGGCGAGCGCGGGCGCCTCGTCGGTCCAGGTATAAATGATGGGGGATGGTGTGCTCATCGACGTCGACGGGGGCTGGACTGAAGGGTGTTCTGCGACGTGGCGGCGGGGGGCCGCCACGAAGCCGACAGTATAGGGGGGACCCGGGCCCGGTCGAAGGGCTCGGAGGGATGCCTGGCCCAACACTCCGCTTGGATTCGCTGTCCAGAAGACAGACATTTCATGCTTCCGTTCCGACACACCCTGGCCCCGATCGCCATCCATGCGTTGCTCGTTCTCGCGCCCGGTGACCTCCGCTCCCGCCGCGCTCGTCTCACTCGCGCTCGGGGTCCTCATCACCCTGCCCAGCCCGCGCCTCGAGGCACAGGTGCCACCCGACGGCCGGCCGCGTGCCCCCTCGGCGACCGTCGGCTCAGCCAACGGGGAGTACCAGCACGATCTCGCGCCGCGGGCCACCGCCGTGCGCTCGGCCCAGTCGATCGACGTGGACGGGCGGCTCGACGAACCCGTGTGGTCCCAGGCGGTGGCGATCGGCGACTTCATCCAGGAGCTCCCCCTCGAAGGTGAGCCCGCGACGCAACGCACCGAGATCCGCGTGGTGTATGACGACGACGCGGTCTACGTCGGGGCGATGCTCTTCGACGACCAGCCACTGACGTCCCTGATGTCGCGTCGCGACGCAGGCGGAGGGGACTCGGACTTTTTCATCGTGAGCTTCGACTCCTTCCACGACCACGAGACCGCGTACCAGTTCCGCGTGAGCCCATCGGGCTCCTTCCGCGATGCGATCTCGGGTGGCGGGGGCGGCGATGGCGGCGGTCGCGGGGGCGGCGGCGACAGCTCCTGGGACCCCGTATGGACGCGGGCCACGCAGGTCACGGAGCAAGGCTGGTCGGCTGAGCTTCGCATCCCCTTCAGCCAGCTCCGCTTCAGCCCCGAAGCCGCGCAGACCTGGGGCATCCATGCGGAGCGCAACATCCACCGGAGCCAGGAACGGACCGTCTTCCCCTTCATCCCGACGCTCGAGCGCGGCGGCGCCTCTCGCTACGCCCACCTCCAGGGCATTGCAGGCATCGAGCCCGGACGCAGGCTCGAGCTCCTGCCCTACGCCACCGCGCGAGGGGAGTACGTCAACCTGAGCACGCCTGCGGGTGTGACGTTCTCCAACCCCTATCGCAGCGGCTCCGACGAGTTCGGCGACTTCGGGCTCGACCTGAAGTACCGCCTGACCTCCAACGTCACCCTCGATGCGACCGTGAACCCCGACTTCGGTCAGGTGGAGCTCGACCCGTCGGTCATCAACCTCACCGACTTCGAGACCCGCTACGAGGAGCGGCGACCGTTCTTCGTCGAGGGGGCGGACATTTTCAACTTCGGCGAGGGGGGACCCGGCGGAAGCACGGGACGCCCTCCGCAGCTCCTCTACTCGAGGCGCATCGGACGTGCCCCCCAGGGCTCCGTCCCGTCCTCCGCGGCGTTCTCCGACGTCGCGACCACGACGACGATTCTCGGCGCGGCAAAGGTGACGGGGCGCACGCGCGGAGGATGGTCGATCGGGTTCCTCGAGGCGCTGACCGGTGAGGAGACCGCGCGGCTCACCAACGCGAGTCAGGCCGCCAGCAATGCAGTCGTGGAGCCCACGTCGAACTACCTGGTGGGCAGGCTGCGCCGACAGGTGCGCGGCGGGGAGACACGCTTCGGCATCATTGGAGCCGCGGTCAACCGCTCCCTGTCCGGAACCGGCATGGACGCGCGGCTGCACTCGTCGGCCTACTCGGGCGGGGTCGACTTCGCCCACGAGTGGTCCAACCGCACGTACAAGATCAGCAGCGTATTCACCACCAGCTACGTGCAGGGAGATACCGCGGCGATCACGCGCACACAGCGGTCGTCGACGCGCTACTACCAGCGGCCGGACGCGTGGCATCTCAATGACCTTCTCGATCCCAATGCGACCTCGCTGGCCGGCTATTACGGCTTCATCGACATCGTGAAGCAGGCAGGTGCCTTAACCGCCAAGTACGCCATCTCCGTGGCGAGCCCTGGCTACGAGGTGAACGACCTCGGCTTCCAGCCGGCCTCCGACCGGATCGTCATGGACACGAACTTCCAGTACTCGCAGCCGACCCCGGGGAGGTTCCTGCGCAACTGGAACGTGCGCTGGAGCCCCGACGGCACGTTGAACTACGCCGGCCACTGGGTCCATCGCGAGATGAATGGGAACATCAACATCTCCCTGCTCAACTATTGGGGCGCAGGGGTCCGTCTGGCGTACAACCCCCGCAACAAAGACGACCGGCTGACCCGGGGCGGACCGCTCGGCGGCACGCCGCAGCGGTGGGGCGGGACGGCGAACCTCAACTCCGACTCCCGGCGGTCCGTCGTGGGACGCTTCAACTACGAGTGGGGCACCGACGAAGCGGGCGGGTGGCGCCAAGACTTCGGCCTCAACCTGACGGCGACGCCGACCGAGATCCTCCGGATCCAGTTCGGGCCCGGCCTCTCGCGTCGCATGGAGACGGCCCAGTACGTCACGGCCATCAAAGATCCGCTTGCGACGGGCACCTACGGCCGTCGCTACCTGTTTGCCGACCTCGACCAGACGACGCTCTCGCTCGAGACGCGCGTCGATGTGACACTCTCCCCGGCCGTCTCGCTCCAGCTCTACGTCGAGCCGTTCATCTCCACGGGCGACTACCAGAGCCTGAAGGAGTTCGCCCGCCCGGGTGCGTTCGAGTTTCTCGAGTACGGGCAGGGCGTCAGCACGCTGTCGCAGGATCCCACGGGCCTCTACACGGTGGATCCGGATGGCGCCGGTGCCACGCCACAGTTCACCGTGTCCAACCGCGACTTCAGCTACCGCAGCCTCCTCGGCAACGCGGTGCTGCGGTGGGAGTGGCGGCAGGGCTCCACGCTCTACCTCGTGTGGCAGCACAGGAGGATCGACTCGCTCACGAACCGCGGACCCTCGGGCACGGATGGCTGGGTCGGCGACTTCGATCTCAGCCGCGACGTCGCCGACATGTTCGGCGCGAAGGCCGACAACATCTTCGCCATCAAGGTGAACTACTGGCTGAACCCCTGAGGCGAGCGCCGGCACTCCAGGTGTCCTGATGTCGCCTCCGACCCGGAGCCCTCGTGCTGCGCCCATCGCGAAGACGGTCCTGTTGCTCGTAGCTTCCAAGGTCGCGGCGGCGTTCTTCATCTTCCGGAGCGGGGTGGCGGCCGAGTGAACGGGATGCCGAAGCGACACGCGATCTTCGCGGTGCTGTTCGTCGCGGCGTGCGGCGGTAGCAGCAGCACGGCACCCACCCCCGAGCCGAGCTCGATCACGCTTTCGAGCACGACGGTGAACTTCTCCTCCCTGCTCGCCACGCAGGACCTGATCGCCACCGTGCGGGACGCGAGCGGCGCCTCGATCTCTGGCCTGACCCCGCTATGGTCGAGCGACGCCGGCTCGGTGGCTACGGTATCGAACGCAGGCCCGGTCACCGCCGTGGGGAACAGCACCGCTCGGATCATCGCCGCGGTGGGTGCGCTCCGGGACACCGCTACGGTCACCGTGCAGCAGGTCTCGGCCACGCTGACGTTGTCGCCCCACACCCTGCGGCTCGCGGCGGTCGGGGACACGGCGATCATCGGGGCGATCGTGCGGGACGCAGGCGGCTCCGTCATGACGGGCGTGGCCAAGACCTTCGCGACGGGCAACCCGAGCATCGCCACGGTCGTCGCCACCGGCCGCGTCACGGCCGTAGCCACCGGCGCGACAACCGTCACCGCTCAAGTCGCCCCGGGCGGCAGCGGCCTGACGAAGAGCGTGCGAATCGAGGTCGGCGGCAGTCTTCCTCCGGCGTATATGGTGGGTGGCTATGTGGGGACCGCGTAGAGCGACCAGGTCGGACCGGTGATCGGGGGCAGCGGCTTCACGTACAGCGTCACGGCCGGGGCCCTGCCCTCCCCGCTCTCGCTCCACCCGACGACCGCTCAGATCACTGGCACGCCGAACGCGTCGGGCGTCTACTTCTTCGAGGTGACGGCGACGAACGGAGTGCTGACCCTGTCCGAGCGCTACGGCATCACCATCTCCACGAAGCCAGCCTCCGCGTTCAACCTCTGGATCACCTACAACGGCGGAGCGATGCCGCCCGCCAACGCGATCACGGCGCTCACGGCGGCCCACGCGCGGTGGGAGGCGATCGTCACCGGCGACGCCGGCCCGGCGGTGACCTACCCATCCTCGGGCCTCGCGGGCGTTTGCACGCTGGTGACCGGCTCGCTTCTGCACGGAGCCTTCATTGAGGACGTCGCGATCCTGATGGGGATCGGCCCCATAGATGGCCCGAACAACACGCTGGCCCGGGGCGGTTTCTGCGGCTTCAGTAGGAACCCCGCGCCTCCCGCGACGATCACCGGCCAGATGCTGCTCGACCAGGCGGACGCGTCGATCGCGTCGGCGACGTACCTCCAGGACGTGATCCTGCACGAGATCGCGCACGCGTTTGGCATCGGTACGCTGTGGCAATCATAGACTACGGGGGTCGGCACCCCAACCGTGCTGTACTTCGGCACGAATGGGAACGCCGAGTGGCGGACGCTCGGCGGCGCCGCCGACGGGGTGCCGCTCGAGCCGGATATCGGGGCGCACTGGAACGAGGGGGGGGTTCAACGGCGAGATCATGACGCCGACCACAGAGGTCCCGCCGGTCCGCCTGCCCATCAGCCGCATGACCATCGGCACGCTCATCGACCTGGGGTGGGCCGCCTCGCTCACGGCGGACGACGCGTATAGGCTGCCGGGATGCTCACCCGCATGCTCCATCCGGGGCCCCGCGGGCGCGCCCGGCGAGGGCGCCTTCCTCGATGATGTCGTGATCGAGAGGCTGCTGCCGCTGCCGCCGGGGGCGGTGGGAAGGAACTGACGGCATCGCACCTCTTGCCGGTGGAGCCCCTCCCGTGAGCGCCAACATGCTCATTCACGTGATCGCCGTGGGATGTGCCGGGCCGCGAGCCCTCAGGGTCTGGTTCGACGACAACACGGTGAAGGACGTCGACCTCAGTAACGAGCTGTGGGGTGAGGTGTTCGAGCCCCTACACGATCCTGATTTCTTCAAGCAGGTCTTCGTGAACGACGAGACCCGCACGGTCGAATGGCCCAATGGGGCGGACGTCGCGCCGACCTTCCTTTACGAGAAGGGTGTCGCTCACTGACCGCAGCCCACCGCCACGCGGAGCGCCTCGCAAACGCGGACCATCTTCTCGGCTGATAGCGCGCCCACGTACCTGCGGAGAAGCTGCTTCTCCACGGTCTGAACGTGGTCGAGGTTGACCGCAGAGGGTGCCTTGAGTCCTTCGTCCACGCCCACGACAACCTCGCTGGGCGCGCCGCGAATCGCCGACGTGATCGGGGCGACCATCACCGTGCGCAGGAGATCGATGACCTCCGGGCGCGTGAGTACAAGAACAGGCCGGCGCTTGTCCGGTGGCTTGAACTCGTAGAGCCAGATCTCCCCGCGCCTCACTCCTCGGGCCACGAGCCCTGCTTCTCCCAGCCCTCGAACTCCTTCCCGAGCACGTCTCCACCTCCGTAGGCACGGAGGTACCGCTCGCGGATCCCATCCCTACGGCGTCGCTCGAGGTACTCGGTCACCGCGCGTCGTAGCACGGCCGAGCGTCCCTCGCGCCGGACCTCCTCCGTGGCGTCGAGATCAGCGAGGAGGTCGGGATGGATCATGACCTGTACCGGTTTCATGTGGATAATATATGTATATGAATGGCCCACAGCCAACCCAGTTATGGGGCGTGGAAGTTTCAGCTGAAAATTGATCGCCGGCGTCCCCCTGACCCTGCTTGCCGACCCTCCGTCTTCGGTGTACCTTCGGCATCGTATTCGGTTTTTATTCGGTGTGCGATCCCCGGCTCCGAAGCTGAGGGTGCGACGAGGGGTGGGGTGCCACTTCGGAGCCGGGGATCGCTGTCTCCTGCATCCTCGAATCGTCCCGTTCCACTATGTCCAAGGCCACATCGGGCGCGCATGGTGTTCCCACCCAACAAGGTCGAGGGTGGGTTCACAGCAGCACGTCCGAGGCATGGCCCCCTACCACACCCGACAGCAGCTGGGCCTCCGGCCCCGGATCGGGTACCGCGTTCCTCCCCACCACCCCACGCGCATCGACGGGGAGCTGGCAAGCGCTCTGCCTCTGGCTCCCCACCTTCGAGCTCCGGCTCGAGCTGGTCCGCTCCCCCGAGCTCGACAGCACGTCGGTCGCCCTGCTCGGGTCCGGCGAGAGCACGCGCCGCACGATCTGGCAGGTCTCGGAGCGCGCATACGATGCTGGAGTTCGCCCCGGCCAGCTCGTCTCCCAGGCGATATCCCTGTGCACGTCGCTCACGCTCCTCGAGCCCGACCCCGCCCACTACGACGCCGCCGTGGACACGCTGCTCGAGGTCCTCGGCGAGGTCACACCGATCCTCGAGCCGGCCGGTCGCGGGCGCGTCTTCCTGGGAATGGACGGCCTCGGCCGGATCTTCGGCTCACCTCCTCGGCTGGTGGATCGCGCGCTCCGCTCGCTCTTCCGCGTATTTCCTGCTCCCTTGGTCGCGGCGACCCGGGCGGGCATGGCGCCCGGGAAATTCGGCGCCTGGGTCGCCGCAGCGTCGGCCCGGCCGGGCGAGCCCGTCATCGTATCCGAGGAAGATCTCCCTCGTTTTCTCGGCCGCTGCCCGGTGAGCACGCTTCCCGTCGACCCCCTCGTCGTCGAGCGCCTGGAGCGCCTCGGCATCCGGACGCTCGGGGAACTCGCGCGCTTCCCGGAGCCCTCACTCGTCGCCCAATTCGGCGAGGACGGGAGGAGCGCGCTCGCCTGGTCGACGGGGCGACGCATCGACCCCGTGCTGCCTTGGCATCGCCCCAGGCCCATCCGCGTATCGTTGGAGTTCTCGAGTCCGGTGGGGCTCACCGAGACGCTCCACGGAGCACTGGATCGCCTGGTCGAGCGCGCGCTCTCGCGTCCCGCGCGCCGCGGGCGCAGCGTGACCGGCGTACGGATGGGGGCGCACCTGGAGGGCGGTGGCTCCTGGTTCGTGGAGACGGTACTCCGTGAGCCCACCGCCACGCGCGAGCGCATCGCTGCGCCCCTGCGCGCGAAGATGGCGATCTCGCCGCCCCCGAAGGCCGTGCAGACGCTCCTGCTCGAGCTCACGCACTTCGGCCCCCCGAGTGCGCAGACCGAGCTCTTCGACCGCAAGGAGGGGAGCGGCCGCGAGGCGGGTGGGCACGAGCTGGCCCAGGGTGAGGTTCCGCCCTCGCTTCGTGACGCCGTGAAGGAGCTCAAGCTCCGACTCGGGGACTCGCCGCTCTACCGAGTGGTCGAAATCGACCCGTGGTCGCGGATCCCCGAGCGACGCCACGCGCTCCTCAGTTTCGATCCATAGTTCGACCCGTGAGCCCCGAGCGTCACGAACGCCCCAGGCTGAAACCGCTGGGGAAGCCGCTGGTCGTGACCGTGCGCACCGACGAGCACGGCGAGCCCGTCCACGTGCGACTCCCCGGCAAGACCGCACGCCGCGTCGAGGTCGTGCGCGAGCGCTGGCGTATCGACGACGAGTGGTGGCGCGAGCTCATCTCCCGGGAGTACTTGGCCGTCGTCCTCGACGATGGGCGCGCGCTCACGCTCTATCACGACCTGTCGGACGGGCTCTGGTATGCGCAGAAAGAGTGAAGCTCGTCACCCGTGCCGAGAGCCTTGTTGGGGCCCGCGATTCGGACGACGATTGGGTATGCGCCTTCCCTTGTTGCCCCCCGAAGTCGAGATCGAACTCGGGCTCGACGAGGCCGACGACGACGAGACCATCCGCCGAAAAGCGGCGCGCCGGATCGGCGTCAACCCGGCCGACCTCGCCGGGCTCACGCTCCGCAAACGGTCCATCGACGCGCGACGCGGCCGGGTGGTGTTCCGGCTCCTTCTCGAGGTGGACCCGGAGCCGCATGAGCTGGGCACGCCCCATCCCGTCGACGTGGATCGTCTCGGCCGGGTCATCGTCGTCGGAGACGGGCCCGCGGGGTTGTTCTGCGCCTACGAACTCGCGCGCCGCGGTATCGGCTGCACGGTCGTGGACCGTGGCAAGACGGTTCAGCCTCGGCGCCGCGACCTCCGCGGACTGAACCAGTTGGGTGTCGTCGACGCGGACAGCAACTACTGCTTTGGCGAGGGCGGAGCGGGCACGTACAGCGACGGCAAGCTCTACACGCGGTCCCACAAGCGCGGTGACTGCCGCGACGTGCTCGAGGTGCTGGCGCTGCACGGGGCGCCCGGGTCGATACTGACCGACGCCCGCCCCCACATCGGCAGCAACAAGCTACCCAGAGTCGTCACGGCGATCCGGGAGCGCCTGGAACGGCACGGGGTGACGTTCCGCTTCGGCGCCCGGGTCGTGGCGTTGCTGACACGGGACCAGGGGGCAACGCGTCATGTGACCGGTGTTCGACTCGAGTCCGGTGAGGAACTGGGGGCCGACGCGGTGGTGCTTGCTACGGGGCACTCGGCCCGTGACGTCTTTCACATGCTCCTCGACGCCGGCGTCCCGCTCCAGCCGAAGGCGTTCGCGCTAGGGGTTCGCATCGAGCACCCTCAGCCCCTCATCAATCGCGCCCAGTACGGCCCACGCGCCGAGCACCCGAAACTGCCCAACGCGGCTTACAAGTTGGCGCTCACCGAGTCAGGACGAGGCGTCTTCAGCTTCTGTATGTGCCCAGGTGGATTCATCGTCCCCGCGTCCACGAGCCCGGGCGAGCTCGTCCTCAACGGCATGAGTCTCTCCCGCCGCGACTCTCCTTATGCCAACTCGGGGCTGGTGGTCGCCATCGAGGTGGAGGATACGCTCCGAGCAGGCTTCAGCGGGCCGCTGGCGGGCCTCGAGCTACAGCGCCGCATTGAGGAGGGGGCGTGGCAAGCAGGAGGGGGCGGGCTGCGGGCTCCGGCCACCCGAGCCACCGACTTCGTGGCCGGGCGGGCTTCGACCACCGTGCCCGCGACGAGCTACCAGCCGGGGCTGGCCGCCGGAAACGTCGGGGACGTGCTCGACCGGGTCGGACTCGGACTCTCGGAACGGATACGCCGCGCGCTCCACGTCTTCGATAAACAGATACGCGGATACGTGAGCGAAGAAGCAGTCCTCGTCGGCGTCGAGTCGCGAACGAGCTCACCCGTGCGCGTGCCCAGAGACAAGGAACGACTCACGAGCCCAGATCTCGAGGGGCTCTACCCGTGCGGCGAGGGAGCCGGGTACGCGGGTGGCATCATGAGCGCCGCCATGGACGGCATCGGCGTTGCGCGTGCGATCGCGAACACCGTCGCGTCAGCTTGCAGATCTACGTGAAATACTCATGATTCTCGACATGCGAGCCACCTCACTGAGCTTGCCCACGCCCCGTATCACACGCGTCGAGCCCATCGGCCCTCGGGGGCTCACCGTCCGCGTGCACCTCGACGAGGGCGACCCCCTCGAGGTGATGCTCGAGGCGCTCGAGTTCAGCCGCCTGGGCTCCGGCGACGTGCTCTCGGCCGACGCGCGCACACGCCTCCTCGACGCCGACGCCGACATCCGGGTCCGGGAGGCCGCGCTCACCCTGCTGTCCTACCGAGCCCGCACGCGGCAGGAGCTCAGACGGAAGCTCCGCGGCAAGAGATTCGATCCCGCGCGCATCGACGCCTGCCTCGCGCGGCTCGAGGAGAGGGGACTGCTGTGTGATGCCGCCGTCGCGGCCGCGTTCGTGCGGGACCGGCTGCGGCTGCGGCCGAGCGGACGCACCAGGCTCGCGTCCGAGCTGCGCGCCAAGGGCGTCGAGGCCGAGGTCGCGCAGGAGACCATCGCGCTGGTCTTCGAGGACGAGGAGGTGAGCGACACGGACCTGGCCCGCGGGGCCGCCGAGGCGTGGCTCGCGAGACAGCCATCCCAGGTGTCGAGCGCGCTCGCGAGCCGGACACACACGCCCGCGAGCGGGAAGGCGAAGCGGCGCCTCTATGGGTACCTCACGCGCCGTGGGTTCCGCGGCGATGCCATGCACGCCGCCCTGGTGCACGCCGAGGCGCTCGCGGCCGAACGGCCATAGGCGCCAAGCTGGCCGGCCGTTGTTCGCTCTACTTTACTTTCATGTACTCGAGCAGGGCCCGCTTGCCGGCCTCGGACGAGGTCATGAACTCGTGGCCCTGGTTCGAGCGCCCCGGCTCGCGCGTGTCGTACAGGAACGGCCTCGACCAGGGCTCGTACCCGTCCGGGTAGACGTACGTCCCAGCCTCGTCGATCTCGCCCGCGATGCCCACGAACTCGTAGTCCAGCGCGTGCCCGCCTATCCAGAAGCGCTCCGGACGGTCCTCTGCGTGCAGCAGGTGCCAGAGCGTCGGCACGGATCCGTTGTGCAGATACGGAGCGGTCGCCCAGATGCCGCCGAGGTCCGGAGCGACGTACCCCGAGGACGCGGCTGCCTCGATGAGCTCGTCGTATCCGATCTGACCCATCAGTCGGAGCGACGTGCTGTCCACGGTGCCCCACCGCACGGTGTCGGTGAGCATGCGGTCCTGCGCCACGAAGCGGTTGGGGTGCGCCAGGAGATGGGAAGCCACCACGTCGTCGCCATACGATCCGTGACAGGACGCGCATGCCTCCGCGTAAATGACACGCGCCGGCGAGCACGGCCGCCCCGACGAGCGCCGTCATCCAGTTCGCGGTCCTGCGCGAGAACATCAGGTAGACGGTGCCCTGCGCGAGTGGCGCCCCACCGAGAAGCGCACCCGAGATGTACCAGGCACGGAAGACCATCTCGTTCCAACCGAAGAGCGTGGTCAGGGATTCCGTCAGCGTGCCGAGTCCGTAGACCACGATCCCGAGCGACCACCAGAACAAGTGCGGCGCCGGCCTTCGGCTCCGCCAGCGCTGGAACACGATCGGCGCGAACGCGACCGTGAGCAGCGTGGTCGCAATCGGGATGTGGTGGACGAACGTCTGCATCAGCGAGGAGCGACGGGGGCGGCCGAGCCGCCCCCGTCCGCCCGAATCAGAACGTCATGTCCCAGCTGATCGTCAGGTTGCGCTTCGGCTCCGGACGGAAGAACGACCCGTTCGCAGTCTCGGCGTAGAGCTCGTCGGTGAGGTTGCCGACCGCGAGCGTCAGCCCGTGTGTCAGCCTGCCGGTCTCGACGAGCCGAATGCCTCCCCGAATCCCGTGCACGACGAACGAGGGCAGCATGGCGCCGAGGGGGTTGCCCGATCCGAGCGCAACGTCCTTCTGCTCGCCGCTGTAGCGCGTCTCCCACTCGCCCCAGAAGCGCCCGTCCGGAGCCCGATACCCGGCCCGACCCGTGATCTTCGTCGAATAGCTCTCACCGACGGGGTTCTGCGGGTCGATCTTGTCTTCCGCGTCGAGCGTCGCGAACGACCCGCCGAGGCCGAATCCACTCGCCAGACGCACGTCCGCGTTCACCTCGACGCCCTTGATGCGGATCTTATCGACATTGACGTTCTGATAGGTGCGGAGTCCGGCCGTCCGAATCGTGTCGCCGGTCGCACCCAGAACGGGTTCACCGCGGATGCCGTCCGACACCTCGTTGCGGAAATAGAACCACTCGATGTGCAGCAGCTCGTCTTGGTAGCGGGCACCCAGGTCGTAGTTGAAGCTCGTCTCGGCCTTCAGGTCCTGACTGGCCCTTTGGTACGCGTTGGCCTCCGGCACGGCCCCGTCGAAGAAGAGCTCGACCAGATTCGGTGAGCGGAAGCCGCGCCCGACGGACCCGATGAGCTGCACGCCCTCCGTCACCTCGAACATCGCGTTCAAGGCACCCACCACCGTGCTGTTGGACTCGGAGGTCGGCGTGTTGCCGAGCGCGTCGGTGACGCGCGTGTCCGCGGAGACGTTCTGATAGCGTCCGCCCGCCACCAGCGAGACCCGCTCGACGACGTCGATCTCGCCCTGCACGAAGGCGCCGAGGCTCGTGAACTGCGCATGTGGAATCGACGGGGCTATGGACGTGCGCACAATCGGTGGTCCGAAGCCGGTGATGCGCGACGTGTTGTTGTCCCTGCCCTCCGAATTGTCCTGGAAGCCGTCGACGCCGTAGGTGAGCGCCAGTTCGCCTGCGACCAGCTTACGCGCTTCCGCTCGCAGACCGTAGGTCCGGATGTCCGTGAAGTTCTTGTTGTCGAGGGTCAGGCCAGCGGTCGGCGTGAACGGGATGTAGGCACCGAACAGGAGATCACGCTCGTTGTCCTGACCGTACACGGTGAGGCTGACCTCTTGGGCCAGCGGATTCGTGAGGGATCGAGCCCGGAGCCCGCCCGACATCTTGGTGAAGCGCTGCTTGGGATACAGGATCTCGATCTCGGCGTCCCCGGGGTTGTAATCGTCGGGATGGACGAACCCGAAGCCGGTGTCGTCCGCCGAGTAGGCCTCGACCTTCGCGAACACACCGATCGACTCGGAGACGTCCCAACCGAAGCGCGTATCGAACGTCCGGTCTTCCACGCCCGAGTGGAGCACCTCGACGTCATTGGCGAGGGTGATGCCGCCGAAGGCGCCCGCCGGCGCCTCGTACGTCCCGGCGTTGCGCCAGGTCCCGCCCCCCTGGAACGAGAAGGCGCCGCCGCGACCCTCGAAGCGGAGGGATGCCTTGCTCTGCGAGGCGGCCGACCCAAACAGATACGACGCCGAGCCCCTCGAGCCCTCTTGAACACGCGTCTCCGTGATGATGTTGACGACGCCGCCGATCGCGTCCGATCCGTAGAGGACGGATGCGGGTCCGCGCACCACCTCGACCTGCTCGATCGCGCCGAGATCCACGAGCGCCGGCAGCTCACCGAAGTCGCGCTGCCTGCGCGTGTTGTTCATGCGGAGGCCGTCCTCAAGCAGCAGGATGCGCTGGCCGCCCTGCCCTCGGATCTGCGGGCGCACTTGGCTGACGCCGACGCCCGTCACGTCGAGCCCCGGAAGCGTACGGAACAGGTCCGAGACCGTATTCGGGACCCGCTCGATGAAGTCGCGCCGCTGCATCACGGAGATCGGCGTGGGGCTGTTCGAGAGCGCCCGCGGACCACGAGTGGCGGTCACGACCACGGGATCCACGATGTACACGGAGTCGGGATCAGGGAGCGCCTGGTTCTGCGCAGAGGCGGCCAGGGGTCCGAGAGCAAACAGGGCAGCGGTAGCGGCAACGGCCGCGCGGACTACGGACATCATCGTATCTCCACGAATGGGTGGGCGCCGGGACAGCGCCCGGGTTCCGAAACGAGCGGGAACCTAGGCGGGGAGCCGACCGCAAGGAATTCGGAGATCTACGTCAGCCGGGATCGGGGAAAACACCTAGGGACGCACAAGGCCCTCATATCACCGACTTGTCGAGCCCATGCTCCACGACGAAGCGGGTCAGGCCCGCCACGCTCCGGATGCGCAGCTTGGCCATCACGCGCTCCCTGTGCGTCTCCACGGTGCGCGGCGAGATCCCGAGGTCCTCGGCGATGCCCCGGTTGGTCTTGCCCTGCGCCACGAGGACCAGCACCTCAACCTCGCGCGCCGTGAGGGAGTCGATCCGACTACGCCGCTGCTCCCGCTCGATCTCCTCCCGCAGACCCACACCCAGTTGGTGCGTGACACGGGCGCTGAAGTACTCCCGACCCTCGTAGATCGCAGTGAGCGCGGCGCGGAGCTCGGCGGGCGTCACGTCCTTGAGCACGTAGCCGTCGGCGCCCGCGCGGACGGCCTCGAGCACGTACTCGGGCTCGTCGTGCATCGAGAGCAGGAGGACGCGCACGCCGCTTCCCGCGTCACGCAGCGCGCTGGCGACCTCGAGGCCCGTCTTGCCCGGCATCGTGACGTCCAGCACGACCACGTCGGGGTGGTGGGCTTCGGTCAGCGCCAATGCTTGATCCCCGTTCTCCGCCTCGGCCACGACCTCGAGACCCTCGACCTCCTCGAGCACGCCGCGGATGCCCTGGCGGACCACCGCGTGGTCGTCGGCGATGACGACGCGAATCACCTCGGCGCTCACGCGGAACTCTCCCGAGTCTCGACCGGCAGTCTGACGCGCACCCGGGCTCCTCCTCCGTTCACGTTGTCGAAGGCGAAATCACCCCCGAGCGCTCCGATCCGTTCCCGGATCCCCGCCAACCCTCCGCGCGACCGCAAGCGATTCGCCGTGTCCTTGGGGAACCCAGGCCCATTGTCCGTCACGCTGAGCGTGACCCGTTCGGCATCGGCCTCCAGGCGAATCTCCACGCGTCGGCATGGACCGTGACGAACCGCATTGGCGAGCGCCTCTTGTAGGGCACGATAGATCGCTACCTCCGCGTCTGCCGACAGTCGGGGCATGCTGGTCGGCGGATCGAAGACGATCTCCAGGGAGTCGTGCCCCCAGAAGTCTCGCGCCAGCGCGCGCATTGCCGGCAGCAGGCCCAGGTCGTCGAGCGCCATCGGACGCAGATTCCGTGTGACACTGCGAATGCTCTTGATGCCCTCCCCGACCAGCGTCCTGGCGCGCGCGAGCGCCGGGGCGATGGACGCGTCCCCACGCTCCTCGACGAGACCCAGCTGGAGGTTCAATGCGGCCAGCACCTGGGCCGTCTCGTCGTGGAGCTCACGCCAGAGACGGTTCCGCTCCTCCTCGTGCTGGCGCACCATACGAGCCTGCAAGCGCTCGAGCTCCTCCGTGCGCGCCCCGAGGCTCTTGTGCAGCTCCTCGTTCGCGAGCGCCGCTCCTACTTGCTGGCCGAATGCGAGCAGGAAGCGGTTGTCGAGAACCGTGAACGGATCCCGGGCCTCACCCACGACGACGAGCGCGCCGACGACCCGTTCGTCGCCGAGCACCGGCAGCGCCGCCGTGTAGGCGTGGAAGCTGCTGGAGCCCGCACCCCTGTCGCGGGCGCCGCTCACCACGGTGGGCATCCCCGAGAGACCGACGTCCCGAGCGCTCTGGGTCGCGGCCTCCGGAGGAGCTTCGAACGGCCAGAGGGCCGCCACGCCCGCGCCCTGCACGAAACCGCCGCCGTCGGGTGACCCGAGCCAGAGCGCGGAGCCATGCACGCCGCGGAGGGAGAGCGCGCGGCGGAGCATCGCCTCGGCGGTGGTCCCTTGGCTTCCCGGCGCGGCCTGCAACTCGCCCGACAGCGCGGTGAGCGTGCGAAGCCCCTGGTCCAGGTCCTCAAGCACCAGGAGCAGGATGCCGAGCCCCATCCCGAGCTCGAAGCCGACGTCGAGGTAGTAGCCCCAGGGGATCCACGCCCCCTGCGCCCGCATGAACGGATAGTCTAGGTGGTGGAGTGCCCAGAGCGCGAGGACTCCGACGAGGAAACGCGCGGCGGGCGAGCGCACGAGGCGGTCGTAGCGGAAGAACGCCCACGCCGTCCAGGCGGTTGTGATGCTGAGGAACGCCACCATCGGAGCCGCCGCCGAAGCGAAGCTCTGGAGCACGTAGATGGCCACGTAGGACCAGACGAACGGCAGGAGCCAGAGGCCGAGGTACAGGTTCGTCCAAGGGAGGCGCTGGGAGAAGACGAGCGTTGCCCAGAGGAGGGCGAGCGCGGTCCAGCCCGTGGTGACCTGATGCCAGAAGAGCCACGTCGACGCGCCCGTTTGGAGAAACAGCAGGATGCACACGAGCCGCAGGGCGTACACTCCCCAAGCGACCGCCCAAAGGCCGAAGTAGCGCCTCCGATACCGAGCGTGGAGGACGGCGCACAGCGCTACCAGGCCGAGGGTGACGGCGAGTTGGAGGTACGCGGCGGCGAGTTCGGTCGCGACGGCGTTGGGCACCGACAGGTCCATGCCCGAAGATCCGCCCCGTCCCTACCTAGAGCAATGCGCTTGCGGCGAGCCCAGCAACTGACGATCCTCGGGCGCGTCGAGGACCCTCCCTTCCCCGCGTCCTTCATGGAGGATCCACGCGTGTCGCCGAGCATCGCTTTCGGGCCCCGCCGGGCCACCTGAGCGGCTCGGATGAGAACGTGATGCGCGAGGCCGGACTCGACGCCGACGTCCAATACGCGCGCGTTCGCGACTACGTCGCCGCCCGTCGGAGGAAATGAGGTACCGGCACCGGCACGGTGTGACCTGCGCCGAGCGTCGGGACGTCCACCGAAAGGCGTGAGCGCGCCGGTGTTCGGCGCGCGACCATGCGGCACGCATCCTGCTCCTTGGAGACGTCGTCGTGACCTATGGGTCGCCCACGGCCGGCGGTATCCGGCTGGAGCGCAGTGCACCGCTCTCCCGGAAGGTCGTGGGCGATCCACCACGACGGCTCGTCGAGTCCCGGGGCCTTGCCCCGCAGAGCGCTCGCACCAGAATACCTTCATGCTGCGACCCAGTTTCCGACCCACGCACGTTCTCGTCGCGTCGTGCGCCATGCTCCTGGCCGTCGCGGGCTGCGAGGAGCCCACGGCACCCCCGGTGGTGGCCGGATCAATCGGAGGCGTGCGCTTCACGGTCGTGTCGGGCTCGGTTCTCCAACCGGTCGCGGACGGACCGATCTTCGCCGACGTCGCGGGGACGGAAGTCGTGCTGGACAACAATCCATCCGCGCTCGGGATGAGCAACGGCAAGCGGCTCCATCTGCGAACGTAGTTCGCGCTCCGGCACGGGGACACGCTGACGATCAGCGCGTTCGGCACGTCGAGCGATCCCTTTGGGCCTGGTACGGCGGTCGTGATCGGCCGCAACCAGGGGGAGAGCGACTACGCCTTCTACGTCGACAGCCTGGTCTTCGCGGACAGCTCCTTCGTTCCCCAGCCCGCGGCGGCGAACGTCGAGCAGTGGATCGTGACCGAGTTCTACGCCGAGAACGTTCCGGGGTACGGCGCGGGCAGCGGTGTCGCCACGTGGCCCCTCAACGATCTCGCTCCCGCGTTCGGCGCCGACGTGCTGGGCTGCACCGACGGTCCGGCCATGAGTGCGGCGCTCCTGACCGGGGACCGCGTGGCCTACCGGCTCACGTCCGCGTTCCTCACCCGCGTCGAAGTGGTCGACACCATCGTGGGCCCCTGCATCTGAGGGAGCCCGGCGGCGGCGGCTCGCCTTGCCGAGCCCTCCCCCCGTTCGGACATTCAGGGCATCCGTTCGTCCCACGTCCCCGCAGGAGCATCCCTGTGAAGAAGGTCCTCTTCGTGCTCGCGCTCGTGCTGGGCACGGCCCTCCCGGTCGCCGCGCAGGCAGGCAACTTCAGCTTCTTCGTCACCAGCCGCGGAATCGGAAACGGCGCGAACCTGGGAGGCCTCCGGGGCGCCGATCAGCACTGTCAGTCCCTGGCCTACGCCTTGGGGTTCGGCGACGCCGTCTGGCGCGCCTACCTGAGCGCGGTGGCGATGGGCGACCAACCCGCGGTGAACGCCCGGGACCGCATCGGCCGCGGTCCGTGGTACAACTTCCGCGGCGACCTCATCGCCCGGGACGTCACCGACCTCCACTCGGAGAACGCCAACCTCACGAAGGAGAGCACCCTGACCGAGCTGGGCCGTCCTTCGAACGGCCGGGGCGACACGCCGAACCAGCACGACATCCTCACCGGGTCCAACGCCGACGGGACCGTGTACACCGGCGGGGGTACGACCGCGTGTGGCAATTGGACCAGCAACGGAGAGGGCTCGGCGCGGGTCGGGCATCACGACCGCCAAGGAGGCGGCGAGAATCCCACGTCGTGGAACTCGGCGCACGACTCCCGGGGATGCAGCCAGGAGAACCTCGTCGCCACGGGAGGCAACGGCTACTTCCTATGCTTCGCGGCGGACGGCAACGTGCCCACGCGCCAAGAAGAGGAGTAGGCTTCCCCGGCCGCGGCGCTTCACGCGCAGCGGCCATCGGTAGGCAGCCGTCATGAGATCACGCACGCTCGTCCTCGGGGTCATGCTCGCGGGAGCCCCGATGGCCCCGGCGGCCGGCCTCGCCCAGGAGGTTCCTAGGATGGAATCGTGGGGCATCACGGCCGTGGAGGGCATCGAGCTCGGCCACCATACGCTCACCGCACGTCCGACCGGCTGCACTGTCGTGCTCGCGAGGGCGGGAGCCGTGGGCGGAGTCGACATCCGCGGGAGCGCCCCCGGGACGCGCGAGACCGCGCTGCTCGATCCCGTGAACACGGTGGATGTGGTCCACGCGGTGGTACTCTCGGGCGGGTCGGCGTTCGGCCTCGACGCGGGATCGGGCGTCATGCGCTACCTGGACGAACGGGACATCGGCTATCGGGTGGGACGGCGCACCGTCCCCATCGTCGTCGGCGCGATCCTGTTCGACCTCGGGCTCGAAGGCGAGGAGCGGATCCGCCCGGGGGCCGAGTGCGGGTACACAGCCGCCGAGGCGGCTTCGTCCAGCACGCCCGCCGAGGGCTCCGTAGGGGCGGGCGCCGGTGCCACCGTCGGCAAGTTCGGCGGCGGGCGCCCCATGCGGGGCGGATTCGGAACGGCTTCGATCCGGCTGCCGAACGGCCTCACGGTGGCCGCAGCAGTCGCGGTGAACGCCGTCGGTGACGTGATCGATCCTGCCACCGGCGAGATCGTCGCCGGGGCGCGGAACCAGGACGGAACGGGCTTCTTGGACCTGCGCAGCCTGCTCCGGAGCGGGACGACCAGCCCGCGAGCGCCCGCGGGCGCGAACACCACCATCGGCGTGGTGGCGACGAACGCCCGCCTGACCAAGGCCGAGGCTACCAAGGTCGCCCAGATGGCGCAGGACGGGCTCGCCCGGACCATCTATCCGGCCCACACCACAGCCGACGGCGACACCGTGTTCTCCCTGGCCACCGGAGCCTGGGAGGGGTCGGCGGACGTGACGGTCATCGGGGCCCTCGCCGCGGAGGTGATGGCCGAGGCGATCCTGCGGGCAGTGCGCGCGGCCACGGGACTCCCTGGCATTCCGGCCGCCTCCGACCTCTCCCGCCCGACGCGCTGACGCGTTCGCCAGGTCGTGGTGCTGGGAGGCCGCGTCGCCTAAACTGAGTCAGTGGGCCAAGATCCTCCGAGGAAAGGGCGACGTGAGCACGTTCAGCGAGCAGCAGAACAGGGTGCGGACCGAGCCGGGATTCATCGCCGCGCTCGATCAGAGCGGCGGCAGCACACCGAAGGCCCTCCAGCAGTACGGCATCGACGCCAGCGCCTGGTCGAACGAAGACGAGATGTTCGACGTGGTGCACGCGATGCGGGCACGGCTCATCACCAGCCCGGCCTTCGACGGGAAGCGCATCCTCGGCGCGATCCTCTTCGAGGGCACGATGGATCGCGACACCGACGGCCTTCCCACCGCCACCTACCTGTGGACGAAGAAGCGCGTCGTCCCCTTCCTCAAGATCGACAAGGGCCTCGCCGACCTTAAGGACGGCGTGCAGCTCATGAAGCCCATGCCGGATCTCGACAAGCTCCTCGATCGGGCACACGCCAAGGGCGTATTCGGCACCAAGGAGCGCTCCCTCATCAAAGAGGCCAACCCAGCGGGCATCGCAGCGGTCGTGCGGCAGCAGTTCGAGGTCGCCAAGCAGGTCCTCGCTCACGGCCTCATTCCGATCGTCGAGCCCGAGGTCGACATCAAGTGCCCGGACAAGGCCAAGGCCGAGGAGCTTCTTCGGAAGGAGATCCTCGCCGACCTGGATCGTCTGGGACCAGGGGACCGCGTGATGCTCAAGCTCACGCTCCCGGAGAAGGACGACTTCTACCGGCCCTGCATCGAGCATCCCAAGGTGCTCAAGGTGGTCGCGCTCTCCGGAGGCTACCCGCGCGACGCGGCCAATGCGCGCCTGGCGCGCAACCATGGCGTGGTGGCGAGCTTCTCCCGCGCGCTCGTGGAGAGGCTCTTCGCGCAGCAGTCCGCGAAGGAGTTCGATGCGGCGCTCGACGGCGCGATCGAGAGCATCTTCAAAGCGTCGATGACGTAGGGCTGTGTGAGCTGTACCCGGTTCGAAGGACACTTTGCTCTGTACCCCGTTTCGAGAGGCAGTTCAGGCTAAGACTTGGGACCTGCCAAGAGCAGGGTGGTGCGGTACTGGTGAGGGGACTGATAGCCGAGCGCCGAGTGCGGCGCCACGGCGTTGTAATCAGCGAACCAGGCGGGCAGCTGC
>SHZR01000050.1 GCA_009692205.1 Gemmatimonadota bacterium
ACGGGGTACAGAGCAATCTCGGTCCCGCTGGCTCAATGTCAGCATCTCCTCCCCCGGAGCGGCCTGTGCTTGGACTCCCAAGCGAACAGGTTCCGAAAGAGGACATTCCTATTTCAACCAAACCGGACATTTCTATTTCAACGCTACACACGGCTCGGGACGTTACTCGCCACGGCCGGAGTCATCGCCTATGCTTGGGCCCAATGAAGCCTCATGGTCCGCGCGAGTGGGGAGCCCTCGCTCACCGGTTCGACGAACGCGTGTGCCACGTGCTCGGCGAGGAGCGCAACGGTCGTGTGGCCGCCGCGATCCGCGCCAGCGTTCATCGCGGTGATCGCGTCGCTGACTTCGGGTGCGGCACGGGGCGCGCGCTGCCGCTGCTCGCCGAGCTGGCGAAGCAGGTGGATGCATACGACTTCGCGCCCGGGCTTCTCGCGGTAGCCGCCCGCGCTACCGCGAGCCTCGGCAACGTCACGTGCCAGGTCGCGGATCTGTCGGATGAGACGCTGATGCTTCCAATCGTGGATGCGGGCGTGTGCATCAACGCGCTGCTGAGTCCGCGGGCGGTGTTGCGGTCCAAGATGATCGGCGCGATGTCGCGAACCGTACGGCCGGGGGGGCGGCTCGTTCTCGTCGTGCCTTCTGTCGAATCGGTTCTCCTCGGCATTCACCGCAACATCGAGTGGCATTTGCGGGGGGGATGGCCGGATCGTGAGGCGCGGGCGGCCGCGGATCTGACGGGAGTGACTCCCGCTGGGATTCGCGATGGGGTGTTCGATCGTGGGGGGGTCAGGACGAAGCATTACCTCCGCGAGGAGCTCGTCCTGCAGCTAGACTCGTTCGGCTGGTCGGTCGAGGCGATCGAGAAGGCGGAGTACGATTGGTCCACGGAGTTCGAGGATCCGCCCGCGTGGTTGGGGGAGCCTTATCCGTGGGATTGGGTGGTGCGGGGTCTCAGGCTGTGAACGCCGGAGCCTCACGGATCCGAACAATCCCGCGTATACCCGCACTGCCCACAGATCAGCTTGCAGTGACTCTCGCGCATTGGGTGCCCGCACAAATCGCACAGCGGCGTATTGGGGGGGCGGGACGGGGCTCCCCGAGACCTGACTCTGCTTGCAGCCGGAGGGTCGAGGGGAGTCCCGTCCCGCCCCCCCGCCTGCCCGCCCTGTGCGCTCACTCCTCGCGCCGTCCGATCCCTTCGGCCAGGTACCGGCGCGACAGCTCCACGTAGTGCGACCCGCCGCCCTTGATCCACTCCGCTGCGCCACCCTCGAGCGTCTTCTTGATCTTGCCCGGCACGCCCGCGACCACGCTGCGGTCCGGGATGTCCGCGCCCTCCAGGACCACCGTGCCCGCGGCGATCAGGCACTCGTTCCCGATCTTCACGTTCTGGAGGATCACCGCGTTCATGCCGATCACCGTGCGGTCGCCGATGGTGCAGCACTCGAACTTGGCGCCGTGGCCCACCGTGACGTCGTCGCCGACGATGGTGGGTCCCCAGTGGCCGACGTGGATCACGCAGTTCTCTTGGACGCTCGTCCGCCGGCCGACGATCACGCGGTGATCGGGCGAGTCGCCGCGTAGCACCGCGCCGAACCAGACGCTCGACTCCGCGCCGATCGTCACATCGCCGATGACGACGGCCGTGGGCGCGAGGAACACCGACGGGTGGATGTTCGGGCTCTTGCCGTTGAACGGGAGGACGAGCGCCATCACTCGCTCTCGTCGTCTTCGGGGAGTTTGGTCACGCGTGCCCGCACCACATAAGTCTGCGTCGACTCGAGGATCTCGATACGCACACCCTTGGCCTCGAAGCTCAGGCCTTTCTCGGGCACACGTCCGAGTTCCTCCAGGATGAGCCCATTCAGCGAGCGGCTCTCTTCTTCCGGAAGCTCGGTGCGCAGCGCCTCGTTCAGCTCGCGAAGTGAGACGTCGGCGTCGCACTCGATCACCGTCGCGGACACCTGCACGAACGGCCGATCGTCCGGGACGTGCATCTCGTCGTGGATCTCGCCGACCAGCTCCTCTACGACGTTCTGGAGCGTGACGATGCCGTCCGTGCCGCCGAACTCGTCCGCCACGACGCCCATGTGGATGCGGCGGTCGCGGAAGTCCTGGAGCAGCTTGGTGAGCGAGATCGCCCCGGGTATGAAGAAGGGCGAGTGCGCGAGTTCAGCTAGCGGGAGATTCCGGTCCCCCTGCACGAAGCGTTCGTACGCCTCGCGCACGTAGACGATGCCTGTCACGTTGTCGATCGTGCCGTGATAGACGGGCACGCGCGAGTAGGGCACGTCGGGGAGAAGTGGGATGATGTGCTCGAGCAGGACGTCGTCGCTCCATGCGAAGATGTCCACGCGAGGCACCATGACGTCGTGCGCGGTCAGCTCGTCGAGCCGGAACGCGCGGTCGACGAGGCGGCTCTCGGCCGCCTCCAGGACGCCCTGCGCCTCGCCGATCTCCTGGATCTCGATGAGCTCACGGCGCTCGACGGAGAGCGGGGGGCCCTCGTCCGCCGTCCTCCTGTCCCCGAGCTGCTCGACGTGCGCGGTCAGCGGCCGTGCCCATCTCGCGAGCCGCAGCAGGGTGGGTGCGGACGACAGCGCGATGCGTACCGGGCTCCGAGCCGCGAGCACGGTGGGGATGATGTCCGCCACCACGTGCACGAGAACAATGCCGGCCAACACAATGACGATGACCGGTCCCACGGCGCGCCACGTCTGCACCGCGATCACGATCGCGATGCCCACCGCGAGGAAGTTGAACGTCCGCGTGAGGAGGCGGACGCTGAGACGGATCGACCACTCGTCCTCGCGCACCTCCGTGAGTGCGGACGCGCCCGCAAACCCCTCGCGCTCGAGCGTGCGAAGGCGATTGGCGCCGATCTGGGACGCGGCTGCCTGGGCTGCGGTCAACATCGCCGAGCCCAAGAGAAGGAGGGCGGCCGCGGCCGCCGCGAGGACTAGCATCGCGGCGAAAACGGTCTGCGCGGTCTACTGGGCGGGCGGTCGCCCGTTCCCGACGTAGTGCCTATGCCCAACCCTCGCTCTCCTGGAGCAGCTCGCGGATCACGTCCCGCGTGCTGCGTCCGTCCGCCTCTGCTTCGAAATTCAGCACCAGTCGGTGCGCGAGCACCGCGGGCGCCACAGCGCGCACGTCGTCATACGAGGGGATCGGCGCGCCGCGAGAGGCGGCGCGTGCCTTGGCCCCGAGCACCAGGAACTGCGAGGCACGCGGGCCCGCACCCCAGGACACGTATTTCCTCGCCACCGGCGATGCCTCGGAGGAGGGCCGGGTGGCGCGCGCCATCCGGACCGCGAACGACACGAGCGACGGCGGAGCCGGGATGCGCCGCACGAGGTGCTGGAGGTCGATGAGCTCCGCGGCGGTCACCACCGGCTGGACGTCGACGTCCTCCTCGCCCGTGGTCCGCATGGCGATCTCCTCTTCCTCTTGCTTCGAGGGATAGTAGATCGGCAGCTCGAGCATGAACCGGTCGAGCTGTGCCTCGGGGAGAGGATAGGTACCCTCCTGTTCGATCGGGTTCTGGGTCGCGAGCACGAAGAACGGCGGAGGCAGCGGGTGCGTCTGGCCGGCCGTCGTCACCGCGCGCTCCTGCATGGCCTGCAGAAGCGCCGCCTGAGTCTTCGGCGGCGTGCGGTTGATCTCGTCGGCGAGCACGATGTTGGCGAAGATGGGCCCCTTCACGAACCGGAAGACGCGCTTGCCGGTGGTCCGGTCCTCCTCGATGACCTCGGTGCCCGTGATGTCGGTGGGCATGAGGTCCGGGGTGAACTGGATGCGGCTGAACTGGAGGTCGAGCGCCTCGGCCAACGTCTGCACCAGGAGGGTCTTGGCCAGGCCCGGCACGCCGACGAGCAGAACATGTCCGTTGGCGAGGAGGGCGACCAGGAGTTCGTCGACCACGTCGCGCTGACCCACGATCCGCTTCTCGATCTGGCTGCGCATGGAGGCCGAAACCTCTGCCGTGCGCTCGAGGAGCTCGACGTCGCGATTGGCGAGCGTCGCTGCTTGAATGGTCATCTGGCTCCGAATAGGGTGGGGGCGAAGAATAGAGGCGGTTTTTCCCCGCCGTCAACCGTTCGGGACGCCCCCGAATGGGTCGAAAAACGCGCTTGCGCTTTTTTTCACAAGGGCTAGCTTAGGTGCTGCCTGCGGCGGATATCGTGTGCTTGAAGGGGAGGGCCCGCCATGGCCGGAGACCCGAAGGGCTCGGATCCGCGGGACGTGATGCGAGCGTCGGGGCAGTTCATGGGTCTCGGGCTCACATTGGCCCTGTCCGTCCTGCTCTTTCTCGGCGTAGGCGCGTGGTTGGACTCCAAGCTCGGCACCGGGCCGATCCTCCTCATCTTGGGGGCGTTCGTCGGGGCGGGCGCGGGATTCTACAGCCTCTACTATCACATCGTGATCGAACCCCGCCAGAAAGCAGTCGAACACGCGGTCGACCCAAGTGAGGGTGACCGGAAGTGAGTGTCTCCCTCCGGTACGCCAGCGCCGCCGTTCTGCTCGTCGGGGTCGTCACCCTCGGACTCTGGCCCTTCGTGGGTGAGGCCGCCCGCACGGGGGTTCTGGTGGCCGGCGTGATCGCCCTGCCCATCCAGGTCCTCGCCTTCTCGCAGCTCGTGAGGTACCGCGGGCGCGCCAACGGCTTCTTGGCCGCCTGGGCAGGGGGCATGGCCCTCCGCGCCGTGGTGGTCGTTGTCGCAGCCATCGTGGTCATCCGCTCGGGCACGGAGAGCGCCGTGCCGATGCTGCTCGCGCTTCCGGGCTTCTTCTTCGGCCTGCTGCTGCTCGAGCCCATCTACTTCAAGAAAGAGATGCCGCAGACTGCGCCGCACGCCGCCGGGACGACCGCCTGATGGCCGCCGTGATGCTCCAGGGCCCGAGCGGGGGCGCCGGGGAGGGTCCGGATCTCCAGGGCATGCTCATGCACCACTTGCTCGACGCCAACAGGCTCGAGTTCGAGGTGCTCGGCCGGGGGTTCGTCATCAATCTGCCGCAGTGGGAGCCGGTGCACCTCGGGCCGCTCACGCTCGACTTCTCGCCCACGAAGCACGTGGTCTTCATGATGCTCGCCGGGCTCCTCTGCCTGGCGATCTTCATCCCGATCGGCCGCGCCATGCGCGGCAAGTACGCCAACAAGGCACCGAGCGGTCTCGCGAACGCGATGGAGGCGTTGATCCTCTACTTCCGCGACGAGGTCGTGCGCCGGAACATCGGCCATGGCGCGGACGCCTACACGGGCTACATCCTCACGATCTTCTTCTTCATTCTGTTCATGAATGTTCTCGGGCTGCTCCCGTTCGGGTCGGCCGCCACGGGCAATTTCATGGTCACCGGGGCCCTCGCGCTGGTGACGTTCGTCGTCGTCGAGATCTCCGGCATGCGCGCGCTGGGCTTCAAGGGCTACATGGGCACGATCTTCCACGCCCCGCAGGGGCTGCACCCGGTCGGTCAGGCGCTCCTGCTGGCGATCCTCGCGCCGGTGGAGTTTCTCGGTAAGCTGACCAAGCCCTTCGCCCTCATGGTTCGTCTTTTCGCCAACATGATGGCGGGGCACACGCTGGTGCTCTCGCTCCTCGGCATGATCTTCATGTTCGCGTCGATTGGGCCGGCGCGCTGGGGCGTCGCCGGCGCCTCGGTGGTCATGGTCTGGGGGATCATGCTCCTCGAGGTCTTCGTGGCGCTCCTCCAAGCGTACATCTTCGCGATGCTCACGTCCGTCTTCATCGGACTGATCCGCCACGCTCACTGATTACTTCACCCTTCAAGAGGAAACGCTGATATGCTTTACGGAATGCTCGCATTTTTCCAGGACGCCGGAACCGGAATGGACGCGGGCTCGCTCGGCCAGCTCGGAGCCGGTATCGGCATCGGTCTAGCGGTCATCGGCGCCGGGATCGGCATTGGCCAAATCGGTAACGGAGCCACCCAGGGCATCGCGCGCCAGCCGGAGGCGGCCGCCACGATCCAGACGGCCGCGATTATCTTCGCGGCGCTCGTCGAAGGCACCGCGCTCTTCGGCCTCGTCATCACGATTCTGTACAAGTTCTTCTAGGCCGCGGACACCGGTCCATGATAGCGCCCCGGATCCTGAAGGCCGTCCTCGTCCTTCTCGCCCTGGTGCCCCGCTTGGCATGGGCACAGGGCGGCGGAGAGGAAGGTGGAGGCGGCCTCTACGACATCAACACGGGCCTCTCCACGTGGACACTGATCGTGTTCGCCGGGCTCGTGTTCCTGCTCGGGAAGTTCGCCTGGAAGCCGATCCTCGAGGCCGTCGAAGCCCGCGAGAAGAGCATCAGGGCGGCGCTCGACGAGGCCGCCCAGCGGAACGCCGAAGCGGCCAAGCTGCTCGACGAGCACCGCGCGCAGATCGCCGATGCTCGGCGGCAGGCGGGTGAATTGATCGCAGAGGGCAGGGCGGCTGGCGAGGGCGTGCGGAAGTCGATCGAGGAGAAGGCTCGGGTCGAGGGCCAGGCGATCATCGAGCGGGCGCTCAGTGAGATCGAGCGCGAGAAGGAATCCGCGATCGCGGAGCTCCGCAAGGAGTCGGTCGATCTGGCGCTCGCCGCGGCCTCCAAGCTGATGCAACAAAACCTGGATCAGCCGAAGGACCGCGCGCTGGTTGAGCGGTACCTCGCGGAAATGAGTGCTGAGAAGTCCAAGGGAGCTAGGGCGTGAGAGACGAAACCGTCTCCAAGAATTACGCCGTGGCGCTCTTCGAGCTCGGCCGCAAGCAAGGCGCGATCGCTGAGTACGGCGAGGCGCTCGACACGGTCGCGCGCCTGCTCGACGAGGATCCGCGGCTCCGCCTCTTCCTCGAGACGCCGCGCGTCGGCGACGCCGCGCGGAAGGCGGTGGTCAAGAAGGCGCTCGGTGGGAAGCTGCCGCAGCACGTGCTGAATTTCGTGCTGGTCACGATCGACAAGCGGCGCCAGCGGCTGCTGCGCGAGATCTCGCGTCAGTACAACGCGCTCGTGGATGCCCACCTGGGCCGGGAGCACGTCGAGGTCACGCTCGCTCGCGCGACCGACCCGGCGACCGAGAAGTTGATCGCGACCAAGCTCTCCAGTGTGCTCGGCAAGGAAGCGATTCCGCATTTCAGGGTGAAGCCCGAAATCATCGGTGGGCTCGTCGTACGGACGAGCGACACCATCTACGACGGATCAGTCCGGAGACGCCTCGACGGTATGCGCAGGAAGATGCTGCGCGCGCGGGTTTAGGCGGACTTCGCACTCGTCCCTACAGATCAGGACATGACGTAACCATGGCCAACCAGTCCCAGCTCCGTGCCGGCGAGATCAAGGACGTCCTCCTCAACGAGATCGAGAACTACGAGGAGGAGCTCCAGTCCGAGGAGATCGGTGAAGTCCTCGAGGTGAAGGACGGGATCGCGCGCATCTACGGCCTCACGAAGGCGATGGCGTCCGAGATGCTCCAGATCACGTCGTCGGTGACCGGCGAGACGGTGACGGCGCTCGCGCTGAACCTCGAAGAGGACAACATCGGCGCGGTCATCATGGGTGAGTGGACCGGGCTCCACGAGGGAGACCAGGTCCAGCGCACGGGCCGCGTGCTCGACGTGAGCGTCGGGGCGGGCTATCTCGGCCGTGTGGTCGACCCGCTCGGCACGCCGCAAGACGGCTTGGGTCCGATCGAGGGGATCGAGGGGAAGCGCCAGATCGACATCGTCGCCCCCGGCATCGTGAAGCGGCAGCCCGTGAAGGAGCCGCTCCAGACGGGCATCAAGGCCATCGACTCGATGATTCCGATCGGCCGCGGCCAGCGCGAGCTGATCATCGGCGACCGTGGCACAGGAAAGACGGCCGTCGCGGTCGACACGATCATCAACCAGAAGGACACCGGCGTCATCTGCGTCTACTGCGCGATCGGGCAGCGCGCCGGCAAGGTGCGGAGCGTGGTCGAGACGCTGCGCGAGCACGACGCGCTCAAGTACACGATCGTGGTCGCCTCGAACGCATCCGACCCGGCGCCGATGCAGTACATCGCGCCGTACTCCGCCACGGCGATGGCCGAGCACTTCATGTGGCAGGGCAAGCACACGCTCGTCGTGTACGACGACCTCTCGAAGCAAGCGCAGGCGTACCGGCAGCTCTCCCTCGTGCTCCGGCGCCCGCCGGGCCGCGAGGCCTACCCCGGCGACGTGTTCTACCTCCACTCGCGTCTCCTCGAGCGGGCGGCCAAGCTCTCGGCCGACATGGGTGGCGGGTCCCTGACGGCGCTCCCGATCATCGAGACGCAGGCGGGCGACGTGTCGGCCTACATTCCGACGAACGTGATCTCGATCACCGACGGACAGATCTTCCTCGAGCCCGACCTGTTCTACTCGGGCGTGCGGCCGGCGGTGAACGTCGGCATCTCGGTGTCACGCGTCGGCGGCAACGCACAGACCAAGGCCATGAAGGGAGTCGCGGGCCGCCTCCGACTCGACCTCGCGCAGTACCGTGAGCTCGAGGCCTTCGCACAGTTCGGCTCCGACCTCGACGCGACCACGCAGCGCCAGCTCGCGCGCGGCGCGCGTACGGTGGAGCTGCTCAAGCAGCCGCAGTACCAGCCGATGCCGGTCGAGAACCAGGTCGCGGTCATCTTCGCCGTGACCAACGGTTACCTCGATGCCGTCCCGGTGGAGCGCGTGCGCCAGTGGGAGCGTGGGTTCCACGAGACGCTGGCCGCCCAGCACCCGCAGACCATGAAGGGGATCCGCGATACGTCGGCTTTGGGAGACGACCTCAAGACCCAGCTGATCAAGGCCGTCGAGGGCTACAACGCGACCTTCGCGGCCCAGCAAGAGCAGGCCGCGGCAATGGCCTCGACGAAGTAAGGGGAGGGGAGACACGTGGCCGGCGCCCGCGAGGTCAAGCGACGGATCAAGTCCGTCGAGAACACCAAGCAGATCACGCGTACTATGGAGTTGGTCGCGACCTCGAAGCTGAAGCGCGCGACCGACCGTGTGCACGCAACGCGTCCGTACGCGCAGGGGCTGCACGAAGTCGTGTCGGGGCTCTACTCCTCTGATCTCGCCCAGAAGTACCCGATCCTCAGGCGGCCCGAGACGGTCAGGCGCGCGGCGGTGCTACTCCTCACGGCGAACCGTGGGCTGGCGGGTGGGTTCAACGCAAACCTCATCCGGCAGGCCCGCAACCTGCTCGAGCAGCTCCGCGGCCGGGGCATCGAGACCGAGCTGCACATCGCGGGAAAGAAGGGCATCGCCTACTTCCGCTTCCGCGGCGAGCCCATCGTCACGCAGCGCTTGGACATCTCCGACCGCCCCACCGTCGAGGATGCCGAGTCGCTCATCGGGCCGATCCGGGCGCGCTTCGAGACCGGCGAGATCGACGCGGTGCACCTCGTCTGCTCGCATTTCCGCTCCGCGATGTCCACGCCGCCGCAGACGAAAGAGTTGCTGCCGATCCAGGCCGAGGCGGGAGCCTCGTCGGCCGATGTGTACATCCTCTCTCCGAGCGGGGACATGATCCTCGAGCGGATCCTGCCGGCCTACGTGCGGAACGTCGTCTACACCGCGCTGGTCGAGAACGCGGCCGCCGAGCAGGGCTCGCGGCGCACCGCGATGAAGAACGCCACCGACAACGCGGGCGACGTGCTCGAGCACCTCACCCGCACATACAACCGGGCCCGTCAGGCCCAGATCACGCAGGAGATCGCCGAGATCGTCGGTGGCTCCGCTGCCCTCGAGTAGGGATCAAGGACATATGGCTCACGGATCAGGTGTAGGAACGGTCGTTCAGGTCATCGGCCCGGTGCTCGACGTCCAGTTCGCCGCCGAGGAGCTGCCGGACATCTACAACGCGCTCAAGCTCGAGACGACGAACCAGGCCGGACAGAAGATCTCCGTCGTCGCCGAGGTGCAGCAGCACATCGGCCGCGGCCAGGTGCGCGCGGTGTCGATGTCGTCGACGGACGGCGTCCAGCGCGGCATGGCGGTCGTCGACACGGGTGCCGCGATTTCGGTGCCGGTCGGCGAGCCCTCGCTCGGCCGCATCCTGAACGTGCTCGGAGAGCCCGTGGACGAGATGGGTCCGGTCGGAGGCGAGGGCGCCGTGCTCGAGCGCTGGCCGATCCACCGCCTCGCTCCCCGCTTCGACCAGCTCGCGCCCAAGACCGAGATCTTCGAGACCGGCATCAAGGTCGTCGACCTGCTCGCTCC
>SHZR01000022.1 GCA_009692205.1 Gemmatimonadota bacterium
GCAGCTGCCCGCCTGGTTCGCTGATTACAACGCCGTGGCGCCGCACTCGGCGCTCGGCTATCAGTCCCCTCACCAGTACCGCACCACCCTGCTCTTGGCAGGTCCCAAGTCTTAGCCTGAACTGCCTCTCGAAACGGGGTACAGAGCACTCCGCGGGACCTGGAAGCGTAGCGATTTTGCGACACCCACCCGTGAACACGCTCGGCACCCCCGAGGCACTAAGTGCGTCCGACGCGCCGTCAGCCCTAGGTTTCGCGCTCGACGTCGGCCTATGGCTCGGTGACACACCGACCTCTCCGCTGAAGGGAGCAACCCGATCAGGAGGACCCCGGCCCGCGCCTATACTCGACCAAACTTGCTCAACGCCTGCTGGCGAGCCTCGAAAGCGATCCCAAAGTCGAGGCGGCATGGGATAAAGAGATCGAACGGCGGGTCGTGGCTCTTGAGGCCGGCTTGAAGTCCTAGCCGAAGCGCGGGCACGGCTCAAGCCTTAGGTGCGGGTTGAGTTCCTGACGCCCGCGCGGCCAGAGGGAATGGCCCCGGCTTGACGCCTCACCGATCGATCATCTTCTGCGACGTCTCCGAGTACCGCGCCCCCTGCACGGTGATCGCTTCAGCCGCGGTCTCGATCTCGCGGAGATCGTCCAGCGCTAGCTCGAGGGCCGTCCCACCAAGGTTCTCCTCCAGGCGGTGCAGCTTCGTGGTCCCCGGGATCGGAACGATCCACGGCTTCTGCGCGAGCAGCCACGCGAGCGCGACCTGCGCGGGTGTCGCCCGCTTCTTGGCCGCGATCCGCGTCACGAGGTCCACGAGCGCCTGATTCGCTTTGCGGTTCTCCGGCGAGAAGCGCGGGACGGTGCTCCGGAAGTCGGTGCTGTCGAACGTCGTGGTCTCGTCGATCTTCCCGGTGAGGAAGCCTCTGCCCAGCGGGCTGAACGGAACGAACCCGATCCCGAGCTCTTGGAGGGTCGGGAGGATCTCGGCCTCGGGCTCTCTCCACCACAGCGAGTACTCGCTCTGGAGCGCGGTGACGGGCTGAACGGCGTGGGCTCGGCGGATGGTCCGCGCGCCCGCCTCGGAGAGGCCGAAGTGCTTCACCTTGCCCTCGCGGATGAGATCCTTCACGGTCCCCGCAACGTCCTCGATGGGCACGTTGGGGTCGACGCGGTGCTGGTAGTAGAGGTCGATGGTCTCGACGCCGAGCCGCTTCAGCGAGCCTTCCGTCCTCTGCCGGATGTAGTCGGGATGGCTGTTCAGCCCCGTTTGCTTACCGTCGATCCCGATCTCGAATCCGAACTTGGTGGCGATCACCACCTGATCCCGGATCGGGGCCAGGGCTTCGCCCAGCAGTTCCTCGTTCGTGAACGGACCGTAGACCTGCGCGGTGTCGAAGAACGTGACGCCGCGCTCGAACGCAGAGCGGATCAGCGCGATCATCTCGTTCCGATCCGCGGCCGGCCCGTAGCCGAAGCTCATGCCCATGCAGCCGAGGCCGATCGCCGAGACTTCCAGTTTGCCGCTTCCGAGTGTGCGCTTCTGCATGGCTCCTCTTACGGTTCGGGCGCTTGGATAAGATAGGGCTTCTTCTCGCATCGTCTCCCGGATGCGGCCGGCGCCCCGACGCCCACGTCATCCCAGGCCCCTGGGTCGCCGGGGGCCCTTGGCTCGTGACGGGTGTGTGCTATGAGGTCCCATCCTGACATGGCACGACGTAGCCGGTCAGCTGTATCATGACCTGACCGCGCAAATGGAGCCGCCTCTGTGACGATCGAACAGCTGGAAGCGGAGGTCCTGAATCTTCCGCAGACCGAACGGGCCCGCCTCGCCCAGCGGTTGATCGCGAGCCTAGATGCGAACGCGCCCCTGGAACGAGCGTGGTACGATGAGGCCGAGCGAAGGCTTGCTGCCGTTGAGTCTGGCGGACTACCTGAGTTCCCCGCGGACGAGGTTCTCGCGGAGTTTGGCCTCGCGCCGCTCCGATAGTCATTGAGGGTCAGTGTCAATGCGGCGGCCCGCGCCGAACTGGTCGAGGCTGTGGCTTTCTACAACGAACGGACCGCCGGACTCGGCGACGCCTTCGCCGTGGAAGTCCGTTCCACGCTTCTGCGCATCCTCGAAAACCCTGATGCAGGTTTCGAGATAGGATCACGGATCCGTCGACGTCTCCTGCTCCGTTTTCCGTTCAGTATTCTCTACAACGTCGACAGCACGCGGCTTCGCGTCATTGCCATCATGCATCATAGTCGCGAGCCAACGTACTGGCAGGACCGCATTTGAGTCTTGGGGCCGGTCGGGGCTCGCCGCCGTCTTCCTCCTACGGTGACACGATCCGCCCCACCGTTCCCTGCGTGAGGCTCACGACGTACAGCTCCCCGGCCGCATCCTCGCCGAATGACGAGGTGCCCGCCAGCGCCCCCGTGGTGGCCGTGTGGTCCTGCAACCCCACCGCCGCGCCGCCCACCACGACGAAGCTTCGGAGCCAGGTGCCGCAGTAGTCCGCGAAGAAGTAGCGGCCTACGAGGGCAGGGGAGCGGCTCCCGCGATAGACGTATCCGCCGGTGATTGAGCACCCATCGGAGTGGTCGTACTCGTGGACGGGGAGGGTAATCCCCGCCGTGGAGCACCCGGTCGAGGGGTTGTAGCGGCGGGACCCCTCCATGATCCGCCAACCGTAGTTCTCGCCTCACGCGCTCGATGCCGGTTGGTACGAGACCTCCTCGCGCGCGCCTTGTCCGACGTCGCCGATGTAGAGGTCCCCAGAGGCAGCATCGAACGAGAAGCGCCACGGGTTCCGGAGGCCGGATGCCCAGATCTCCTCGCGTACGGACAGGCTACCCGCGAAGGGGTTGTCCACCGGAATGGCGTAGGGTGAGCCGGCATCGACATCGAGGCGGAGCATGTCGCCGAGAAGCGTCATGCGGTTCTGGCCGTGATTCTGGGGATCGCCCCCACTCCCCCCGTCGCCCATGCCCACGTAGAGCATGCCGTCGTGGGGGCCGAAGGCAATCATGCCGCTGTTGTGGTTGGAGTACGGCTGCGCGACGGTGAGAATGGGGAGAGCGGACCCGAGGTCGGCGATGTCGGGGTTCGCGGAGACCTGGTACCGAACCACCTGGGTGTGGCCGAGCGTGTCCGTGTAGTTGACGTAAAAGCGACCGTTGGTGGCGTACCCGGGGTGGAACGCCATGCCGAGGAGTCCCTGCTCGCCGCCCGCGGTGAGGAGCGGTCCGACATCGAGGAACGGCGTGGCGAGTACGCTGTCGTCCCGGATGATGCGGACGGTGCCCCCGCGCTCGACCACGAACAGACGGTCGAGGTCGCCGGGCGGCGCGGTGAGGAAGAGCGGGGCGCTGAGGCCCTGGGCCACCGGCTCGAGGGTCACGGATACCGGATCACTGGGATCGGGGCCGACGGCCTCGTCGGAGCAGGCGAGCGGGGCCGTGGCCAGCCCGAGGATGAGCACGGCGTTTCGAAGGCTCGGCGGGTCGGTCCTGACCATCACGGGTCTCCTGGGGGCCGGCCAGCGCCCGGCGGGGCCGCCGGAGAGGCCGATCTTTTCGTAGATTTCCCGCCCAAGCTAATCTGCGAGCCGAGCATGTCCGAACCACAGATCGAGATGAAGTTGCCCGACGGCAAGGTCCTGACCGTGGAGCGGGGCTCCACGTCGGCCGACGTCGCAGCCATGATCGGGCCGAGGCTCGCCAAAGCCGCGCTCGCCGCCGTCGTCGACGGCCAGACGGTGAGCCTGATGGAGCCCCTCGAGTCGAGTGGGGACATCCGCATCCTGACCGAGAAGGACGCCGCCACGCTGACGGTGCTCCGTCACTCGGCCGCCCACATCCTCGCCACGGCGGTGCGCGAGCTGCGGCCAGGTGCAGGCATCGGGTTCGGCCCGGCCATCGACGAGGGCTTCTATTACGACTTCGAGGTCGAGGCGCCCTTCACGCCCGACGACCTGGCGACGTTCGAGGCCAAGATGGCCGAGGTTGCCGCGGCGGACATGCCGTTCGGGCGCAGGCGCGTCAGCAATGAGGAGGCGCGCGGTCTCTTCGCCGATGATCCGCTGAAGCTCGAGCGCCTCGAGGAGTTCGATGACGCCGAGGTCATCACGGTCTATCAGAACGGCCCGTTCCTCGACCTCTGCAAAGGCCCCCACGTCCCCAGCACGGGACGGCTGAAGCACTTCAAGCTCCTCTCCGCCGCCGGCGCGTACTGGAGAGGGGACCACAGACGCCAGATGCTGCAGCGCATCTACGGCACGGCCTTCCACACCAAGGCCGAGCTGGACGAACATCTGCACCGCCTGGAGGAGGCGAAGCGTCGCGACCACCGGCGGTTGGGCCGCGAGCTGGATCTCTTCCAGTTCTTCCCGGTCTCTCCGGGCGCGGCGTTCTGGACGCCGCGCGGGACTATCCTTTACAACACGCTCGAGCAGTTCGTCCGCGAGCGGCAGCGCGAGCAGTTCCTCGAGGTCAAGACGCCGCTGCTCTACACGAAGCAGCTATGGGAGCAGTCGGGCCACTGGGGGAAGTACCGCGAGAACATGTTCCTCGTGCTCGACAACGAGACGGGCGAGCACGACATGTCGCTCAAGCCGATGAACTGCCCGTCGCACCACCTCTACTACGCGTCGGCGACGCATTCGTACCGCGAGCTGCCCCTGCGCTACGTGACGCTCGACGTGCTGCACAGGAACGAGGCGTCGGGCGCACTCTCGGGCCTCACCCGGGTGCGGCAGTTCGCGCAGGACGACTGCCACGTCTATCTGCGCGAGGACCAGATCGCCGCGGAGGTGAAGTTCCTGATGGACTTCATCCTTGGCCACTACGACGCGTTCGGGCTCTCCTCGAGCCTCAAGTTCGCTACGCGGCCCGAGCAGCGGATCGGCAGCGATGAGACCTGGGACCGGGCGGAGGGCGCGCTCCGCGAGGCGCTGGAGGCGACCGGCCGGGCCTACGAAGTCGTGCCGGGTGACGGCGCGTTCTATGGTCCGAAGATCGACTTCCACGTCACCGACTCGATCGGACGGCACTGGCAGCTCGGCACGATCCAGCTCGACTACAACGCCCCCGAGCGCTTCGACCTCGAGTACGTCGGCGAGGACAACTCGCCTCATCGGCCGGTGGTGATCCACCGTGCGGTCTGCGGCTCGTTCGAGCGCTTCATCGCCATCCTCATCGAGCACTACGCGGGTGCGTTCCCGACCTGGCTCGCCCCGGAGCAGGTGAGGGTGCTTCCAGTGTCGGAACGGTGGACCGCGAGCGGCGCGGAGCTCGTGTCGCAGCTCACCGCAGCCGGCGTGCGCGCGCAGCTCGTCGACCGAGAGACGCTCCCGTACCGCATTCGGGAGGCCGAGACGCTCAAGGTCCCCTACATGGCAATCGTGGGAGAGCGCGAGGCGGCCGCCGGGACGGTGGCGGTTCGGCAGAGGGGCGCGGGGAACAAGCAGGACGTGATCGCCCGCGACGAGTTCGTCGCGCGGCTGGTTCAGGAGATCCGGGAGCGGGCGCAGGGCTGACCCACCCCTTTACGCTTGCCTCGGAGGACACCTGCGTCCCTCTCGCCAAGGATGACATCGACGCGGTTCAGATCACGCAGTTCGTGAACGGGGACGCAACGTTCATGATCTACCTGACTCGCGGGGGCCTGACCAAACGCCAGGGATCGAGCGACCGGGTCGATCCCGGTGCGCTCGTGATCACGGGCGGCACCGATGGCTTCGGCCCGTTCATGGAGGCGCTGCCCGAGCACCTGCTCGAGCAGGGTGCTTCCATGGAGGACGGCGGGAGTGAGGGACCGCGGCACGAATGGCGGTTCGAACTCGCCGGGGGCATGAACTCCATCGTGTACGACATCGCGTACCACTCGGGCTCGGCGAGCCTGCCGGACGAGTTCGCGGACATGGTCGTCGTAGCCGAGCGCCTGACCCACTCATGGTACACCGCCGCGGTGGCCGAGGAGACGGGTGTGCCGATTCCGTCCGTGGCCAAGCCGGTGGCGCCTCCCCCACCGCGCGCGGCCAGCTCCAGCCCGAGGAAGGCGGCCGGGAAGCGACCGGGCGGGGCGGGTGTCGCGTCGCCAGGGCAACTCGTGCCCGCGACGAGGGAGCGGATCGCGTTGGCAATTCTGCTGGACCTCTTCGCGTGGACGATCCCTTACTCGTTCCTCGCCTGGCTGTTCGTGGGCGGGAGCCAGCGATCCGGGCCGCCGGGCGCGGGCCTGGTCCTGTTCGCGATCGTCGAGTTCCTCGTGCTCCTAGTCGCTCGCAAGTCTCCGGGTTACTGGCTGCTCGGCATCTCCGCGCCCGTGGGCGAGAGGCCTCAGGTGGACTCGACGTGGCACACACGGGAGTCACAGGTCACGCTGGCGACCGGGGTGGGGTTGTGTGGGTTGGGTGTGGCCGCTCTGACCTCGTGGACGCTCTATCACACTCCGGTTCCCTACTTCGGCCTCGGCTTCCCGCTCTGGCTGTCGATCCCCATCGCTCTCCTCGGGAGCGTCGCGATGGTCCTGGCAGGCGCGCTCGTGTTGAGGACCGACCCGCGGGGCGTCTGGGTGGGTGGCTCCCTCGCGCTCCTGCTGCTCCTGCTGGGTGCCACGGGCTGGGATGCTTGGGGCAGCTTCGTCGCGACGGCGTCGGCCAACCGGAGCGCCTATGAAGGTCGACCCGTCGGCGAGGGGCTGTTCGCCTCAGTGCGCGATCTGGTCCCGGTGTTGTTCGTCGTCGTGCCGGCGCTGCTCCTCGGGGGCGTGTTCCAGACATGGAAGCGACAGACCGGTCCGACCGACCGAGTGACCGCCAAGAACCCAAAGCGGAGTTGACCCACCACCGCCCCTAGGGCATCTTCCACCCTCTCGCTTCGGCGGGAGACAGATGGTATAGATGGTTTGGAAGCGGCCCGCTGACCGGCGGTCCCACCTTCAGGGCTCGGATGAGCCGACGTGAGGGTCGCACGACACGAGGCTTCACCCGGAGGGTTCGGGTGAGCGTCGCGGTTGCGGCCCGAGAAGTTGTCGGGCCTTTTTCTTTGCACGAAGTCCTTGTCGTCCGAGACCCTGGTCCCTAGACGGAGGTAGAGAGCACATCACCGATAAGAGAGTCCGCGTCAACGAACAGATTCGGATCAGTCCGGTGCGGCTGATCCAGGACGATGGCGAGCAGATCGGCATCGTCTCCATCGACGAGGCCCGGGAACGGGCCAGAGATCGTGGGATGGATCTGGTGGAAGTCGCGCCGGAGGCTCGGCCCCCCGTGGTCAAGATGATGGACTACGGAAAGTACAAGTACGAGGCCGCTCGAGCCGCCCGCGAGGCGCGGAAAAAGCAGCACACGATCAAGGTCAAGGAAGTGAAGTTCAGGCCGGGAATCGAGGACCACGATTACACCTTCAAAGTGGCCCACGTCCGGCGCTTCCTCGACGAGGGGAACAAGGTCAAGCTGACGATGATGTTTCGGGGGCGGCAGATCACCCACCCGGAGCTCGGCCTCGAGGTCCTGAAGCAGGTGATGGTGGATCTCAAGGAAGTAGCCAAGGTGGAGTCGCATCCCAACATGGAAGGGCGCGCCATGTCGATGGTGGTCGCGCCACTCAAGATGAAATGAGCGCCGAGAGGGTATAGAGTATGCCGAAGATGAAGACGCACCGCGGGGCGGCGAAGCGCCTGAAGAAGACCGCCAGCGGGAAGCTGAAGAGGATGCGCGCCTTTAAGAGCCACATCCTCACGAAGAAGTCGAAGAAGCGTAAGCGCCGCCTGCGGAAGCCCGACCTCGTGTTCAAGGGCGACGCGAAGCGCATCAATAGAATCCTACCCTACGGCGCCTAGGAGGAAGACCGATGCCAAGAGCAACTTCGGCCCCGGCGCGTAAGAAGCGCAGGAATAAGCTCTTCAAGGCCGCGAAGGGATACTTCGGCGGCAGGAAGAACCTCTACACGGCCGCGAAGGACGGGGTCGAGAAGGGTTGGGAGCACTCCTATCGCGACCGCAAGAAGAAGAAGCGCAATTTCCGGCGTCTCTGGATCGCGCGCATCAACGCCGCGGTCCGGGCTCACGACCTGTCCTACTCCCGCTTCATCAACGGGTTGAAGCACGCCGGTATCGAGCTCGACCGTAAGGCGCTCGCCGACCTGGCGGTCCGCAGCCCGGAGGCGTTCAGCGCGGTCGTCGACCGGGCCAAGGAGGGCCTGGCCGCCAAGGTCGGTTAGGCCCCCGGGCCTCGCCAAGCGCCGTCCGATGCTTCGGCGACACGGCACATGAGCGACACCGACCTCATCGGGGCCCTCAGGGTCCTCGAGCGCGAAGCCCTCGCCGCCGTCTCGGGCGCGACCGACGAGGCCGCGCTCGAGACCGTGCGCGTCACCTACCTCGGCCGCACCGAGGGCAGCATCTCGAAGGTGCTTCGCGGGCTCGGCGCTCTACCCACCGGGGCTCGCCCGGCAGTCGGCCAGGAGGCGAACCGCGTGAAGATCGCGGTGAGCGAGGCGCTCAAGGTGCGGGGTCTCGCACTCGCGCCGCAGACCCGGGGCTCGGCTGAGGACCTGACGCTGCCCTCGCGGGGTCCCTGGCGGGGCGGGCTGCATCCGATCACGCAGGCGGTCGACGAGATCTGGCACATCTTCCGCGACATGGGCTTCGCCCGTGCGCGGGGGCCCGAGGCCGACACGGAGTGGTACAACTTCGAGGCGCTCAACACGCCGCTCGACCACCCCGCGGCCGACGAGCAGGATACGCTCTACCTGGTCGACTCGGTGCTCCTGAGGAGTCACACGTCGCCCGTGCAGGTGCGGACGATGGAGGCCTACGAGCCGCCCATTCGCATCATCGCTCCGGGGTGGGTCTACCGACGCGATACCTACGACGCGACGCACACGCCCGCGTTCATGCAGATCGAGGGGCTCGTGGTTGACGAGGGCGTATCGTTCGTCGACTTCAAGGCGACGCTCGCCGAGTTCGCGCGTCGTTACTGGGGTCCGGACACGCGCGTGCGCTTCCGCCCGTCGTTCTTCCCGTTCACGGAGCCCTCCGCGGAGGTCGACGTGAAGCGGGTCATCACGAAGCCCGACGGCACGCGGGTCGAGACCGACTGGCTCGAGGTCATGGGCGCCGGCATGGTGGATCCCGCGGTGCTCGAGAACGTCGGCTACGACTCGGAGCGTTACACGGGCTGGGCCTTCGGTATGGGCCCGGCGCGCATCGCCATGCTCAAGCACGGCGTGGACGATCTGCGCACGTTCTTCGAGAACGACATGCGCTTCCTGGCGCAGTTCTCGTCGTGAAGGCCTCGGCGCGCTGGCTCAGGGAGCTCGTTCCCGGCCTCGACCTGTCGGCTCCGGCCATGGCGGATCGCCTGGCGCTCCGCGGGGCTCCCGTCGAGTCGATCGTCTCGCCCGGGGAAGGGCTCGCCGACGTCGTGGTCGCGAAGGTGCTGACGGCGGACCGGCACCCGAACGCGGACCGGCTCAGCGTGTGCACCGTGGATGGCGGACAAGGTGTCGTGCCGGTCGTGTGTGGCGCGCCCAACGTCCGTGCGGGAGGCTGGTACCCCTTCGCTCCGGTGGGCGCGGTGCTCCCGGGCGGCCTCGAGATCAAGAAGGCGAAGATACGAGGTGAGGTATCCCATGGCATGTTGTGCTCCGCCAAGGAGTTGGGCCTGAGCGGGGACCACGGCGGCATCCTCGCGCTCGAGGGCGAGTTCACGCCTGGGCAGTCCTTCGTGGCGGCCCTCGGGCTCGACGACGCGACCCTCGATGTCGAGGTGACCTCGAACCGCGGGGACCTGCTCTCGCACGTCGGCCTCGCGCGGGAGTTGGCCACGGCGGGCACGGGAGACATCGCGCTCACCGAGCTGCCGGGCAGTCCGCGCCTCGAGTTCGCCTATCAGGAGGGCACGCCGGAAGCCCGAGCCGGGGGCGTATCGGTCCGCATCGACGATCCGGACCTGTGCCACCGCTACCTCGGGGCGGTGCTGCGCGGCATCCAGGTTCGTCCCTCACCCGCATGGCTCCAGGAACGCCTGCGGGGTGCGGGCGCGCGTCCGATCAACAACGTGGTCGACGCGACGAACTACGTGATGCTCGAGCTGGGGCACCCGCTGCACGCCTTCGACCTTCGGCGCCTCGCAGGCTCGGCAGTCGTGGTTCGGCGGGCGCGCGTCTCCGAGCGCGCGTTCACGACGCTCGACGGCGTGGAGCGGCCGCTCGGCCCCGACATGCTGATGATCTGCGACGCCGAGAAGCCGGTCGGCGTGGCGGGCGTCATGGGCGGTCTGCACTCCGAGGTCGAACCCGACACGACGGACGTGCTGCTAGAGTGCGCGCTCTTCGCCCCCAAGTCCATCCGCGCCACGCGCAAGGCGCTCGGCATGTCCACGGACGCCTCGTATAGGTTCGAGCGCGGCGTCGACCCGGCGGGCATGCAGCAGGCGCTCGAGCGCTGCGTGCGGCTCATCCTCGCGATCGCGGGCGGGGCGGTCGACGGACCCGTGCTCGACTGCGTGCCCGTGGGGTTCGAGGCGCAGATCGTTCCGCTTCGGCTCGCGCGCATCGAGCGGCTACTCGGCGTGCCGTTCACATCGGCGCAGGTGCGGACGCTCCTCTCACCCCTTGGCTTCCAGGTCATCGGCGAGGGGGACGGCACGCTCCAGGTCCGCGTCCCGGGGTTCCGGAGCTACGACGTGCGCCGCGAGGTCGACCTCATCGAGGAGGTCGCGCGCACGCACGGGTTCGACGCCTTCCCGTCGGATCTCGGTCCGTACCGGGCGGGGAACGTGCCAGACCATCCGCTCTTCCGCCTAGAGGACGAGCTGCGCGCGTCGCTCGTGGCGCGGGGTCTCTACGAGGCGCACACGCCTGCGTTCGCACCCGAGAGCGACGGGAACGTCGAGGTCTCGAACCCACTCTCGGCCACCGAGCGGTACATGAGGGGCTCGCTGCTTCCGGGTCTGCTTCGTCGGGTGGAGCACAACTTCGCCCACGGCAATCGAGACGTGCGCCTCTTCGAGATCGGGACCGCGTTCGCGAGACGGGGCCCGGGTGAGCCGCCTCTCGAGTCGACGCGCCTCGCCGCCGTGCTGACGGGCCTGCGCGCGCCCGCGCACTGGACGGCCGAGGACGAGCCTTTCACGGTGTGGGACCTGAAGTCGCTGCTGGAAGACGTCGTCCGCCGCGCGCACGGGGATGCCCTCGTGCTCGCGCCGGGCTGCGAGTCCGCGCGGCTCGACGCTTCCGCGGCGTTCACCGTCACGGACGCGCGCGGCGCGATCGTGGCCCGAGGCGGTAGGGTGGCCGAGGGCGCGGTGGACGCTCCGGTCTGGGCCGGCGCGGTGTGGGCGCTCGAGGTCGAGCTCCCGAGCGAGGTGCCCGCCCGCGGAGCCGTGAGCTATCGCGCGCTGCCGACCTTCCCGCCCGTCGATCGCGATCTGGCCCTGTTGGTTCCCGACCAGATCCCGTCGGCTACCGTCACGGCTGCGATGTCCGCGCATGCGGGTGCCCTGCTCGAGGAGGTCGCGCTCTTCGACGTCTACGCGGGCGAGGGGATCCCCGCGGGGAAGCGCTCGCTCGCGTTCCGCTTGCGCTTCCGGGCGGCGGAGCGGACCCTCAAGGACACCGAAGTCGACAAGACCGTCCGGTCGGTGCTCGAGAGGCTCGAGGAGGAGTTGGGTGTCGAACCCCGGGGGTAACGGAGCAGAGCCCGAGCGGGCGGCGTTCGACGCGCTGGAGCGTGCGGTCGCACACACGCTCCGTCGTCTCGCGAGCCTGAACGAGCGCGTGGCTCGCGCGGAGGGGAGGGGCGCGGAGCTCGAGGAGCTGCTGAGGCAGTTCACCGGTCACGAGGTCGAGCCCGGCCAGATCGTGACGCGCCTCCGCCTGCTCGAGGAGGAGAACACCGAACTCCGGTCCAGGGTCGACGAGGCGAGAGCCGGCATCGAGCGCTTGCTCGCGAAGATCCGCTTCCTGGAGGACCAGCAGTGAGCGTGGAGAAGACGTCGGTCACGGTGCGCATCGCGGGGGAAGAGCACACCATCCGCGCCAGCGCGGAGCCCGCCTACACGCGCCGCTGCGCCAAGCTGGTGGACGATCGGATCCACCAGATCCGCCTCCAGGCCGGCCTGATCGAGGGGCACAAGGCGGCGATCTTGGCCGCGTTGTCCATCGCGGACGAGTGCTTCCAGGCCCAGGAGGATCTCGCCGGGATCCGCCAGGACCTGGCGGCTCGCGCCGCGGAACTCTCGCGGCGGCTCCGGGACGCAACCGAGGGACGGCCCGCCGGCGGCTGAACCCCGCAGCCCCCCGGCATCCAGCGGGCCCGCCCGCTTGCGTGGCCGTTCGAGCCCGGTCTATTGTCCCCCCGTCAATCAACCCGCTCCCGTCGCATACACACCACGCGGCTCTTAGCGGGCTTTTCGCTCACCTTCGGCTGCTGCGTGCAGTCGATTTTGGAGTACTTACATGAACACCGCGCCTGTGTTGTGGGCGGCGGTGGGGGTCGTCCTCGGGGCGCTGATCGGCTTTGCGGTATCCACGACGCGTGAACGGGCGCGGCAGCGACTAGAGAAACAGCGCGCACAGGACGAATCCTCCCGCATTCTCGAGCGGGCCAAGGACCAGGCAGAAGGCGTACGAAAAGCGGGTGAGCTCGCGGGGCGCGAGGAAGGGATCCGCCTGCGTGAGGCCTGGGAGAAGGAAGAGGACCGACGTCGTGAGGAGGTCGAACGGGCCGAGCGCCGAGCTTCGGAACGGTCCGACGCGCTCGACCGTCAGTTCGAGCGTCTCAATGTCCGCGAGACGGAGCTCGACGCCCGCGGTGACAAGCTGAAGCAGCGGGAGGCCGAGGCGGTGGCCGAGGTGGGCCGGCTCGACGAGCAGCGCGAGGACGTCCGCCGGCGACTCGAGAAGCTGGCCGGCATGAGTCCCGAAGACGCCAAGCGCGAGCTCATCGAGGCGATGCGCGACAAGGCGCGCGCCGAGGCCGCCAACTCGCTCCGTGAGATCAAGGAGCAGGCGCAACGGGAAGCGGAGCGCGAGGGACGCAAGATCGTCGCGCTCGCCATCCAGCGGATGGCCGCCGACCTGACCGCAGAGACCACCGTGTCGGTGGTGCAGCTTCCTTCCGACGAGATGAAGGGGCGCATCATCGGCCGCGAGGGGCGCAACATCCGCTCGTTCGAGCAGGCCACCGGCGTGGACGTGATCATCGACGACACGCCCGAGGCCGTGGTGCTGTCGGCGTTCGACCCGGTACGGCGCGAGACCGCGCGCATCGCGCTCGAGCGCTTGGTCGAGGACGGCCGCATCCACCCGGGCCGGATCGAAGAAGTGGTCGCCAAGGCGGCGGAGGAGGTCGAGCAGACGATGGTGACCGCCGCCGAAGAGGTGCTCTACGAGCTCGGCATCCACAACGTGCACCCCGAGATCGTGAAGACGCTCGGGCGTCTACGCTTCAGGACTTCCTACGGGCAGAACCAGCTGCTGCACGCGAAGGAGGTGGCGCTGCTCGCCGGCAACATGGCCGCGGAGATGAAGCTCGACGTCCAGGCGACGAAGCGTGCCGGGGTCCTGCACGACGTCGGCAAGGGGATGACGCACGAGCACGAGGGGACGCACGTCGAACTCGGCTATCGCCTGTGCAAGAAGCACAACGAGGGCGAGATCGTCCTCAACGCGATCCGCGCGCACCACGACGAGGAGCCGCACTTCTTCGCCGAGACGTTCCTCGTCTCTGCCGCCGACGCGATCAGCGGGTCCCGGCCCGGTGCGCGGCGCGAGATGTTCGAGGGCTACGTGAAGCGGCTGGAGAAGCTCGAGGAGATCGCGATGGAGCATCCGGGCGTCGAGCGCTGCTTCGCCATTCAGGCGGGCCGCGAACTACGCGTGATGGTGGAGCCCGGCAAGGTCAGCGACGCCGAGATGGCCCAGATCTCGGAGGCCGTGGCCCGCCGGATCGAGAGCGAGCTCCAGTACCCCGGTCAAATCAAGGTCGTGGTCGTGCGCGAGACCCGCGCGATCGACTTCGCGCGGTAGAGCCTGCCAGGGCGGGCGATCGGGCGCGTCTAGTGCCCGAAGTATCCCGTCAGCGTAGCGGCCGCCAGTACATGTCCCGCCATCGCACTCGTGACGGCGGTGAAGTCGCTTGCCAGGGTCACCCCCGTCAGAGTCGGCACGTCGAGCGCGTAGAGGACGAACCGGTAGGCGTGGGCCTTCGTGCCGGGAGGTGGGGCAGGCCCGCCGTACTGGTTCGGCATCCCGCCCATGAGCGCGAAGCTGTTCGCGGGCTCGAGGGTCCCGGCCGGCATGTTCCCGGGGCTCGCGCCGTCGGGCAACGAGGTGAGCGTCGCAGGAATGCCGGTGACGATCCAGTGAATGAAGAAGTCAGCAGGCTGCGTGCCCGGCGGCGGCATCTCCCCGTAGACAGCAACCGTCTGTCCCCACGGGACGTCAGGATCCACGAGGACGAGTGCAAAGCTCTGCGTGCCGGACGGCGCTCCCCGCCATTCGAGTGGGGGCGACACGTTGTCGCCGTCCCCGCTGTAGCGCACGGGAATCACGCTGCTCTCCACGAACGCCGGGGACGTGAGACTGAACGGCCGCGACTCCGGTTGCGCGGGCGGTTCCGCCGGCGCACACGCGGCTGCCAGCCCGCTCAAGGACACAACCACCATCGCCCGAACCACCAAAGGGCCATCCATCGTCAGGATCTCCTAGTCTGTCGTCGCGGCCCGATTCCGCCGTGGAGGGCCGCGACCCGAAGCCCATTATCGAGCAAGTGCACTTGGAGGGGCAAGGCGGAGCCGCCCCGCGTGTTATCTTCCCACCTTCGCCGACAGCCGAAGCCCTGACCACAGAACCCCGGTGAGCGCACAGATCATCTCCGGTCGCGCGATCGCCGACGAGATCCGGACGGAGCTGAGACCCCGCGTCGCGGCGCTACGCTCCCGAGGCATCACGCCCGGGCTCGCGACCGTCCTCGTCGGCGACAACTCGGCGTCGCAGATGTACGTGGGGATGAAGAACAAGGCGGCCCAGGAGTTGGGCCTCCACTCCCGCCAGATCACGCTGCCTGCCGACACGCCCGAAGCCGAACTGCTCGGGATGGTGGCCGGTCTGAACGCCGATCCGACGATCCACGGCATCCTCGTGCAGGTGCCGCTCCCCGCGCACATCGACGAGGGGAAGGTGATCGAGGCCGTGCATCCGTCGAAGGATGTGGACGGATTCCATCCGATGAGTGTGGGCCGACTCGCGACCGACTCGGGTGACTTCTTCGCGCCCTGCACGCCCGCCGGCGTCGTCGAGATGCTGCTACGCAGCGGGCACGACCCCGCCGGCGAGCACGTCGTGGTGGTGGGCCGGTCGAACCTCGTGGGGAGGCCGATCGCTTCGCTCCTACTCAGGAAGGGACGTGGAGGCGACGCCACGGTCACCGTGTGCCACTCGCGCACGCGCGACCTGGGCGCGATCACGCGCACGGCGGACATCCTCGTGGTCGCGATGGGCCGCCCCGAGTCGATCACCGCGGACATGGTGCGCCCCGGAGCCGTGGTGATCGACGTGGGTACGCACCGCGTCCCGGATCCGAGCTCGGAGCGCGGATACCGCGTCTGCGGCGACGTGCTCTACGATGAAGTGAAGGAGGTCGCCGGCGCGATCACGCCGTCGCCCGGAGGCGTCGGGCCGATGACGATCGCGATGCTGCTCGCGAACACGGTGAAGTCCGCCGAGCTCGCGGCGGCCGAGGCGAGGGACTGACGCGCGATGGAGAGCGAAGCCACGCTCGATCTGTTCGGCAGCGAAGGTGAGGGCGATACGCCCGCTCCGCCGCCTCCCCCGCCGGTCGAGGTCCGTCCGAAGGTCTGGTCGGTCTCGCAGGTGAATCGCGCGGTTCGGGGTCTGCTCGAGTCGAGCGTGGATCCGCTCTGGGTGGGAGGGGAGGTGGCGGGGTGGACGCGCTCGCGCGCGGGCCATTGCTACTTCGGGCTCAAGGACGAGCGCGCCCAGCTCCGCTGCGTGATGTTCGGCCGTGAAGCGGCCCAGCTCCCGACCGACCCCGAGGAGGGCATGCAGGTGCGCGTGTTCGGCGAGCTCACGCTCTACGAGGCGAAGGGCGACTACCAGCTCGTCGCGCGGCGAGTCGAGGCCGAGGGCGCGGAAGGACTCTGGCGGCTCGCGTTCGAGAAGCTGCGCGCCAAGCTCGAGGGCGAGGGGCTGCTCGCCCCCGAGCGCAAACGTCGGCTGCCGCGCGTTCCCGCCTGCGTGGGCGTCGTGACCTCGCGGGACGGCGCCGCGCTGCACGACATCCTGTCCGTGCTCGCGCGGCGGGCGCCGTGGACCCGCGTCGTGCTCCGCAGCACTAAGGTGCAGGGCGAGGGCGCGGCGCTCGAGATCGCCGCGGCGCTCGAAGCGCTCGGCGCGAGCGGCCTGGCGGACGTGATCATCGTGGGACGTGGGGGCGGGTCCGTCGAAGATCTGTGGGCCTTCAACGAGGAGCCCGTGGCCCGCGCCATCGCCGCGTGCCCGGTTTTCGTGGTGTCGGCCGTCGGCCACGAGATCGACGTGACGATCTCGGATCTGGTCGCCGACCTGCGGGCGCCCACACCCTCCGCGGCGGCCGAGGCGGTCGTTCCGGACGCGAGCGTCGTGCTCGAGATGCTCCGGCGGGCGCCCGGACGGTTGGGCCGAGCACTCGGCGCCGGCTCCGAGCGGAGGCGCGCGGCGCTGGAGCAGCGCGTACGCCGCCTGGAGCGCACGATCGAGCGGCGATTCGTCCCCGCGCGCCAGTCGCTCGACACGGCGGCCGCTCGCCTGGAGCGCGCGGCCCACGCCGGAGTGGACCGGCGGCGCTCCTCGCTCGTGGCGCTGGGAGGCCGGCTCGACGCTCTCTCTCCGCTCTCGACGCTCGGGCGCGGGTACGCCGTTCCGCGCGCACCCAGTGGCCGAGTGCTGCGCGCGGTCGGAGACTTCCCGTCCGGCTTCCGGTTTCATCTGCGCGTGGCGGACGGCAGCGTGGCTGCGGAGTCCGCGGGCCCCATCGAACGGGAGGATGCCTTTGGCTGACAAGACGAGCGGGGACCTGCCACTCGAGGCTCGCCTCCGGCGCCTGGAAGAGATCCTCGCGAGCATGGAGTCCGACGAGGTCCCTCTCGAGGAGGCTCTAAGGCTGTTCGAGGAGGGCGTCGTGCACGTGCGCGAGGCCGAGCGCGTCTTGGCCTCGGCGGAGCTCCGCGTGGAGGAGTTGCTCGCCAGCGGGCGCCTGCGGCCGCTGGACGTCCAGAAGGATTGACCACGGTGAGCCCGATAGACCCGCTCAGCCAGCGTCTCGCGGCCGAACGGGAGCGGGTGGAGGAGGCGCTCGAGCGCGCGGTCGAGCGCCTTGCGCAGCAACTCCCCGCTGACATGCTCGCAGCGGTGCGTCATGGCGTGCTCGGGGGAGGCAAGCGTCTCCGGCCGATCCTCTGCGTGAGCGCCTACGAGGCGTGCGGAGGCCCGCCGAGCCCGAGCGTCTACGACCTGGCCGCCGCCCTCGAGCTCATCCACGCCTACTCGCTCATGCACGACGACCTGCCGTGCATGGACGACGCGGACCTGAGACGCGGACGACCCAGCACGCACCGGGAGCACGGCGAAGACGTCACCATGAGGGCGGGGGCCGCGCTCATCCCGGCGGCTGCGCTCCAGGCGCGCTCGGCATGCGCGGCGCTCGGCTGCTCCCCGGCGCGCGCACGCGCGGTAACCGCCGCGCTGCTCGAGGCCTCGGGAGCCGGCGGCATGGTCGGCGGCCAGTGGGCCGACCTCCTCGGGGAGGGCCGCGCACTCGGCGCCGAGGAGCTCGAAGCGCTCCACGGCCGGAAGACCGGCGCGTTGCTCGCGGCGTCCCTGGTCATGGGCGCGTTGGCGGCAGGGGCGCCGGACCGCGTGGTGGCAGCGTTGGGTGCCTATGGGCGAGCCATCGGCCTGGCCTTCCAGATCGCGGACGACATCCTCGACGCCACCCAGCAGGCGGAGACGCTCGGCAAGAACCCGAGCGACATCGCGCTCGGCAAGTCGACGTATGTGGCGCTCTTCGGGCTCGAGGGGGCCCGCGAGCGCGCCCGGGTCGAGGCGGCGCGTGCGGTCGAGGCGCTCCGCGCGGTGGGGCTCGAGGCGCCCACGCTCGTGGAGTTGGCCGACTACGTGGTGGCGCGGGAGCGGTAGGGCCGGTAGGACGTCGTACTGTTCGGCACGGTCCGTGCGGGTATCTTAGGATCCGGAGCCCCCCTACGTCCTGAAGGAGCCCAGGTGTCGCTGCTCGACAGCATCGAGTATCCGGCGGATCTGCGCCGGCTCAAGCCCGAGACCCTTCGCCGCGTCGTCGAAGAGGTGCGTGAGCGCCACATCGACGTGGTATCCGAGAAGGGCGGCCATTTCGGCGCGAGCCTCGGCGTGGCCGAGCTCACCGTGGCGCTCCATTACGTCTTCGATACCCCGCGCGATCAGCTCATCTGGGATACCGGGCACCAGGCCTATATCCACAAGATCCTGACCGGGCGGAACGCGCGCCTCCCGACGATTCGCACGCACGGCGGGCTCTCGCCCTTCCTCAGGCGGGACGAGTCGGAGTACGACGCGTTCGGCGCGGGGCATGCCGCGACGTCGATCTCCGCGGCGTGGGGCATGGCGGTGGGCCGCGACCTGAACCATGAGGACTTCAAGGTCGTCGCGATCATCGGCGACGGCGCGATGGGGTGTGGCCTGGCCTACGAGGCCCTCAACAACGCGGGCCACACCGGCCGCGACTTCATCGTCGTGCTGAACGACAACGACATGTCGATCGCGCCCGCGGTCGGCGCGATGAACAAGTACCTGACCGGGCTGATCACGAACCCGGCGTACAACAAGGTTCGGGGTCTGGTTCGTGACATCATCCACCGCACACCGACCGCGCTCGGGGACGTGATGGAGGAGGTCGCGGTGAAGCTCGAGGAGAGTGTGAAGCACATGCTCACCCCCGGGCTGATTTTCGAGGAGCTCGGCTTCCGGTATGTGGGTCCCATCGACGGGCACGACGTGGACAGCCTCGTCGAGACGTTCCGCCGCGTGAGGGAGATGAAGGGCACGATCCTCGTGCACGCGATCACGCAGAAGGGGAAGGGGTTCACCCCGGCCGAAGCCGACCCTTGGACGTGGCACGCGTCCGGTCCGTTCGACAAGGTCACCGGAAAGGGGATGAAGGCCGCGGCCGGGCTACCGCGCTATCAGAAGGTGTTCGGCAAAGGGCTGATCGAGCTCGCCGACGCCGATCCGCGCGTCGTCGCCATCACCGCCGCGATGCCGGACGGGACGTCGACCGACGTGTTTCAGAAGGCGCACCCGGACCGCTACTTCGACGTGGGCATCGCCGAGGGCCACGGCGTGACGTTCGCCGCGGGTCTCGCGACGCAGGGCGTGAAGCCGATCGTCGCGATCTACTCGACGTTCCTGCAGCGCGCCTACGACAACATCGTCCACGACGTGGCCCTCCAGAAGCTGCCGGTCGTGTTCGGAATGGACCGGGCGGGCATCGCGGGCGAGGACGGTCCGACGCACCACGGCGCGCTCGACATCGCCTACATGCTCGCGGTGCCGGGGATGACCGTGACCGCGCCCAAGGACGGGAGCGAGATGCTCGCGCTCCTGCGGCTCGCGACCGAGCGGAACGACGGGCCTTGGAGCATCCGCTGGCCTCGCGCCGAAGTGCCGGCCGAGGTGCCGCACCTCCGGGACATCCCGCCCATCGAGCCCTATACGTGGGAGATCCTGCGAAACGGCGCGGACTGCGTCCTGCTCGGCACCGGGACCATGGTGCACGCCGCACTCGACGCCGCGGTGCGCCTCGACGCCGAGGGCATCCGCTGCACCGTCGTGAACTGCCGGTTCCTCAAGCCTTACGACCACGACATCCTCGAAGAGATGGTCCGGAGCCACCCGGCGGTGCTGATCCTCGAGGAGGGCCAGGTCACCAACGGGTTCGGCGCCTTCATGGCCCGCGAGATCGACGCACTCGACCTGCGCTCGGCGCCGCGCGTCGCGTCCGCCGGTCTGCCGGATGCGTTCATCGAGCACGGGTCACGGAGCCAGCTGCTCGCGGAGGTCGGGCTCGACACGGCCGGCATCGCGGAGCGCGTCCGACGGCTCGTGCGCCGGACCGCGGAGCTGGAGACGGCGTGAGCGCACCCGAAGGCGTTCGGCTCGAGGGCCCCATCCGCAGGGTGGGGGTGGTCCTGCGGGAGCGGAACGCGGAGATCGAGTCGGCGCTCGGGCGGCTGACGCGCTGGCTCGAGGCGCGCGGGGTCTCCATGACCGTGGAACGGCTCGAGGCTCGTGGGGCCTCAGGGGATGTGTCGCTCGAGAACCCGGGACTGGACCTCGTGATCGCGCTGGGGGGCGATGGCACGCTGCTCCGAGCCGCGCGGGCCGTCGTGGGCAAGAACATCCCGGTGCTCGGCGTGAACCTCGGACGGCTTGGCTTCCTGACCGCATTCCCGGATGCCGAACTCGAGGCCGGACTCGGCGCTGTGCTCGGCGGGCAGGCCATGCTCGATTTCCGCTTCGCGCTTCGCGGTCGCATCGAACGGGATGGTGAGGTGCATGAGGACAACTTCTTTGCCCTCAACGATATCGTGGTCCACACCTCGGGTGCCGCGCGAGTCACGCCGCTGACGCTTTACGTCGGAACCGGGAGCGCGCGGGAGGAGGTCGGGAGCTTCGCGGCCGATGGCGTCATCCTGGCGACGCCCACCGGCTCGACCGCCTACTCCATGTCGGCGGGTGGGCCGATCATCGTCCCAGGGGTCGAGTGCATCGTGGTGACGCCGATCTGCCCGCACTCCCTGGCCGTGCGTCCGCTCGTGATGCCGGCTACGTCCGAGATCCGCGTCAGCTCGCCGCACCCCGACGCCGGGCACCAGGTCACGGTGGATGGCCAGGTCGAGCGCGGCCTCGCGGCCTCCGAGTTGCTGGTGGTAGTGCGGGAACCGAAGCCCATCGCCCTGGTGAGGCTTCCCGGGCAGACGTTCTTCCGCACGATGCGCCACAAGCTCAACTGGGCCCAGCGCCTCCCCGAGAGGACGTAGCCTCCGCCCAACCAGCCATTGTAGGTCCCCACGCCGCCTCCGTACCTTCGCCCATGCTCGTCGAGTTGCGCATCCGTGACTACGCCGTCGTCGAGGACCTGAGACTCGAGCTCGGGCCGGGCCTCAACGTGCTCACCGGCGAGACCGGAGCGGGTAAGTCGATCATCGTCGGCGCCCTCGGGCTTCTCCTCGGGGAGCGGGCGTCCGCCACGGTCGTGCGCACCGGCGCCGAGCGCGCGACCGTCGAGGCGGTCTTCGACGTCTCGAACCTTCCCGACGTGAGCCGCTTGCTCGAGGAGCACGGCTTCCGCGCCGAGGACGGCCTCCTGATCCTCCGCCGCGAGGTGGCGGCAGCTGGACGGAACCGCGCCTGGGTGAATGGTTCGCCGGCGACTGCGGGAGCCGTGGGAGATCTGGGCACGTCGCTCGTGGATCTGCACGGCCAGCACGAACATCAGACGCTGCTGCGCTCCAAGGACCAGCGCGCGATCCTGGATGCCTTCGGTGGGGCGGAGGTGGTGGCCGCGCGCGTGGCGGCGTTGCACGCGGACGTAGAGGCCCAGCGGCTCGCGCTCGAGGAACGTGAGGCGCGCGTCCGAGCGATCGAGACCCGTGCCGACTTCCTCCGCTTCCAGCTCGAGGAGATCGACGGCGCGCGAGTTGAGCCCGGAGAGGATGCCGCGCTCGAAGGCGAGGCCCGGCGCCATGAGCACGCGGCCGAGCTGGTGCAGGGGGCGGCGGCCGTCCACGAGGGGCTCTACGAAGGGGACGACTCGGTGGCCGATCGCCTGGCCGCGGTGCGACGCACGCTCGAGCGCCTGGCGGCATTCGATCCCGACCTGGCGGATGATGTCCAGCGCCTCGACGAGGCCCTACTCACCGTCGAAGAGGTCGGCCGCCGGGCCGGCGACTACGCGAGCTGTGTCGAGCACGACCCGGCCCGGCTCGAGCACGTGCGCGAGCGGCTCGACAAGCTGTTCCGTCTGAAGCGGAAATACGGGCCCGAGCTGGCGGACGTGCTGGCCGCGGCGCAGCGCGTGCGCGCCGAGCTGTCGGCCCTCGACGAGGCGGACCGCGACCTTGGCCTTCTCAGGCGGCGCATCGATGAGGCGGCCTCCGCGCTCCAGGAAGCGGCGCGTGAGCTCAGCCGGCTGCGAGGCACGGCCGCCGAGGGGCTGGGCGCCGCAGTGGAGGACGTGCTGCCCGAGTTGGGCCTCGTGGGCGCCTCGTTCGAAGTCAGGCTCAACCCCCACGATGTCGTCACGGCGGGCGGGGCGGAGGGCGTCGAGTTCCTCGTCTCACCCAACGCGGGATTCGACCCCATGCCGCTCGCGCGGATCGCGAGCGGGGGCGAGCTGTCGCGGGTGATGCTCGCGCTGAAGTCTGTGCTCGCGGACGTCGACCGCGTGCCCGTGCTCGTGTTCGACGAGATCGACGCGGGGGTCGGAGGCGTCGTGGCGAGCGCGGTCGCCGAGAAGCTCGCCGAGGTGGCGTCGCGGCATCAGGTGTTCGTGGTCACACACCTCGCGCAGGTGGCGTCGCGCGGGAAGCAGCACCTGCTCGTCGAGAAGGGGGCGGCGGACGGCGTGACCGCGGCGAGCGTGCGATTCCTCGCGGGCGAGTCTCGCGTGGAGGAGATCGCCAGGATGCTCGGCGGCGATCCAGACTCCGCCACCTCGCGACAGCACGCGCGCGAACTGCTCGGCGCGGCTAGCTCGGGCCCCAGAGCCTCCGGAAGAGGCGCACGCCGAACTCGACCTGTGTCGTAACGGGGGTCAGGCCTCCACCCCCCCCGACCGCGCGTAGGACGCGCAGGTGGGCCTGGAGCGGGCGAGCGCCTTCGCCGAGCCAGCGCGCCATGGTGTCGAATCGCAGGGTGCCACCGACCTCGTGGAGCGTGACGCCGCTCTCGATCTCGAGGACCGCGGGGTCGACCGGCGCGCCGACAGACGTGCCCGTGAGCGCATACTCGTCGCGGTACTTCCGGAAGACGCGGTACTCGCCGGCGATACTCAGCTCATCGGACAGACGCCACACCGGAGCGATCTCGACGCCGAAGTACGCGCCCGGCGTCCACTCGACCATGTGGCGCGTCGAGTAGGCCGCGAGCACGGTCTCGGGCGGCGCCACGCGGAGCACGAGCGTGCGCGGGAGCTGCACGCCGTAGCGCACACCCATCTGCATCCCCAGGTGGCGGCCGAACGTCGCCTGGCCCAGGAGACGGCCCTCGAGGTCCGCCTGGCCGTCCCCGGTGCCCACGTCGAGGAACACATCGGGGTCGTCGATCTGGCCCGTCGGAAGTCGGCCGAGGACCGTCCCGAGGAGGCGATACGTGAAGCGCGGGGCAGCCTCGGCCGAGCCCCCGCCGCTGCCTTCCAGCAGGCGCATGGTCGCCGACACTTCGACGTCGCCCGCGTGCCAAAGGCCCTTCACGCTGCCCAGCGGGGCCCCTTGGACGCCGACGCCGACCGGGAGCGACCAGTAGTCGGACTCACTGATGGCCTGTGTGGCGAACGCCATCGGCACCGCGATGCCTCCGAGGCCCGCCGCAATCAGGTCGGCCGAGAGCGTCGTGACCGCCTGCGAGAGTGACGTCTGGGTCGCCGACCCCGCGAGGGGGAAAAAGGCGGACGCTCCGTATGCTGTGGCCGCCGAGCCCCGGAACGCTGCCGTGCGGTCCGCCAGCGCCTGCGCTGATGTGCACGCCCCGCTTCCGGGCGAACCGCCGCACACCTGCGACGCGTTCGTTTGCGCGGCCGACGCGGCCGAGGAGAGCGACTGCAAGAAGGACGTGACGGCCGAAGCGCTCGTAGCGGTCGGGTTCAGGCCGAGGTCTCCAGCGATCGTATCCGGCCGGAAGGCGACGTCGACGCTCGTGCGCGTCCGGGTCCACGGGAGGACGGCTCCGACCGTGAGCCAGTCGAAGACCCCGACGTGGCCCCCGAACTCGATCCGCGTGATGTCCTTCGCGACGCGCGCCTGCGCCTCGCCCAGCACCGCCGTGTATCCCGCGATGCCCGACATCGCTTCGATCGCCGTGCGGAGGGACTCGGCGCCGGGGAAGAGCGTCTGGGCTGCGCCGCTCGTCAGGTCTTCTCCGAGCTGCTCGCGGTCCGTGGCTCCGGCCGCAGTCCTTCCGAAGCGCGACTCCCAGCGAGTGAAGACCGGCACCATCTCGATCCGCGCCCGGCCCCTCGGGACCAGTGCATCGTCGAGCACCTGAGCCGCCAGATGCGCAGCGCCGACGAGCGAAAGGAGCGTGACGAGGGCCAGGCTGCGGCGCATGAGATCCCGAAAAGGGGGTGCGTCCCGGGTGCCGATGGAGGTGATCCGCGGGGTGATCGCCGGACCGTCCCGATCCCTCGATCGGCCGTGAAACATAAGGACTTGCAGGGACCCGAGGTACCGCGCGCGACCCCCTGAAGCGGCATTGACCGCCTCAGGGGACGTGTCTAGGTTCGATCCTCACGCGGGAATAGCTCAGTTGGTAGAGCACAACCTTGCCAAGGTTGGGGTCGCCGGTTCGAGTCCGGTTTCCCGCTCTCACACGTGACGAGACCCGGCAGGGCATGACGCCCTACCGGGTCTTTCGTTACCCGGTGCTGAGTCGGATCAGGGATTGAGCACGAAACTGATTCCGACGCTCGCGACGACGATGTCCGTACCATCGATGTCGCCGAACCCCGTGAGGTACATCCCCTCGACGTAGCCCGTCAGGCCGCCCATCGGGATGTTGACTCCGGCGCCGCCCGAGGCTGCCAGGCCTGAGGCCGAGGCATCCGGAAACGTGTCCGACATGAACGAGTGCTTGACGTACCCTGGACCGCCGAAGACGTAGCCCGACGTCGATGCAGGGTCGCCGATCGTGTACTGCACGAACGCGGCCGCGCCGAGTAGGTCGGTCCTGTCGCCGTCGATGTCGTGGCCGTTGCTGCCGTAGAGCCCACCGACGCCAACCGCCAGTCCGGGGCTACCGACCGGGAACGCGACGCCGCCCTGCGCCATCCAACCCACGCTGGCGTAGTCGGCGTAGTCGCTCACCGGAATGCCGGCGCCCGCGGACAGGAACATCGTCGCTTGGGCCGACGCGCTCTGCGCAGACAGCCCCCCCACGCGACCGCGAGTGCACTGCTGAAGAACCGCTTCATGGACCCCCCCTGTTGAGTGAAACCCCGACCACCCCCACACGACCTTACGATCAACCGACGGACTACGTTTGGGTAGGTGCTGTGAGCCCCGTCGGTGCACGATTCGCAGGTCCCCGCCCGCGGGCCATCGAAGGACCCGCGCCAGTGTTGTAACCGGAACCAGACGAGTTACGTTTTCGGGCCCTTTCGAGGGCTATCGGCGCCGTGGCCAAGTGGTAAGGCAGAGGACTGCAAATCCTTTATCCCCGGTTCGAATCCGGGCGGCGCCTCTGAGATACTCGTAGTCAGCCGGCTCTTCGCCGCCCGGATGAGAACCATGGTTCGAGCCGAGGCGCAGAGACGGTGGTCCGCGCAAGCGGACCCGTCACCGTGACCGCCGAGACGAGCGAGGATCGCGAAGCGACCGCAGTTCCATCCGGGCGGCGCCTCTAGCGAGTCGGAGACCTCATAGCTGTTTCTCCGCCCGGATGAGAACCATGTCACGCTCCGCACCGATTGATGGCGCCTACCAAGCGAAAGCGGGACGACGCTTTCGCGTCGTCCCGCTCGCTTCGATCTGCCATTCGCGTGCAGGAGAAGTCGCTATGCCGCTCTCCTTCGCTACGCTGCCCGCTTGGTCAGCTGGCCGCCCGCGTCGCCCTCCCGGTCGCCAGGAACGACCCGCCCATCGCCGCCAGGTCCACGTTCAGGCCGTCGCCGTCGGGCGTCAGCACCAGCGCGATGTCGATCGACTGACCCTGCACATCCACGAAGAAGCTCATATGCATCGCTTCGCCCGCGCGGGTGATGTCGCTGACGTCCTGTAGGCCGAGGTCGGCCGTGCCGAAGCTCGCTGCGACCTTGCCGCCCTGATCGACGATCTTGATCTCCATGCTCATGGCGCCCATGTCCGTGGTCAACGGAAGCGTCCAGTTCCCGAGGAACGCCTGGGCCTGCGACGTATCGAGCTGGGACTGCGCGGAGGCGGGGGACGCGACCGCGGCGACCAGGGCTGCGCACAGCGCCATGCTCCGCGCTTGAATGCTCGCAATTCTCATCTGCAACCTCCGTGGGGTGATCATCGAGTGCGGCGGCGGTGACCGCCATGTTCCGGCTACGGCTGAGCTATACACCCGACAGCCCTGCGGGAGCCGTCGGCCCCACCGACCGGCTTGGCCACGGGGCCGCCCGTGGTCATGTTGGCGCCCGTGTCCACCCGGTTCCCCCTCATGGTTTCGGCCGTCGCGCTCCTGCTCGGCGCGGGCGCTTCCTCGGCGCAGACGCGCGCCTTTGTTGCGGGCAGCGCGATGGTTCCGGTGGGCGACTTCGCCTCGGTAGCAGAGCCCGGAGCAGGCGTGGCTGCCGGCGTGCTCCTAGCGGCGGGGACGCGCGGGCTCGCCATGGGAGTGGGGGCCTCGTACGGTCGGTTGGGCCATTCCAGCGGGGACGCGCGCAGCGACGTGTACGGACTGATGGCACTCGTCGGCTACACGCTCGGCGGTCTCGGCCCGGTCGAGCTCACGCCCCTCGTGGGTGTAGGTGCGCTGGTGCACGCTCGGCGCTCTGCCGCCCTTCCTGGTCTCGACGCGACCCGAGTTGGTGCGGGTGCGTCGCTCGACCTACGCGCGACGCTTCCGGTCGGCGGCGTGAAGGCGTTCGCAGCGGGAAGCTACGCCATGGGATTCGGCGACGTGAACGGCGCGGCGTTTCCCACGGAGCTACTGAGCGTCACGGCCGGAGTGACAATCTCCCTCGGAGGCTGAGAGATCGCTCGGGGCCGGCGCGGCCCCGGTCTCAGGCGAACGCGACGGTGCGGCGGTCGTTGAACTCACGCCGGTCGCCGGCGCGGCGGTCCGCTCCGCTCCGCCGAAGCATGTCGCCGATCCGTCGCGCGACGATCGGAGCTCGAGGCGGTCATGGCCTGGCGACGGAGCTGCGCTCGACGCGTCTCGGCGCGACGCTCGTCGCTCTGACGTCGATTGTCCTCACTGCGTCGCGGCATGCTTCGCTCCAACATACGGGTGCCTCTGGGGGGTGAGCGCTGGGGTCTACATGTAGAAGATGTCCCGGGCGTGGTCGAGGCGTCCAGAGGAACGAACGCGGGCCCCCGCCCGTGAGGACGAGGGCCCGCTCGCTACGGTGAGTCGATCCGCGTCAGCTGGGGGGCCGTCTGCTCGGCGAATCGCTGGAACGGGTCGGTCGCGGTGCGGCTGAAGGCGCGCTCCGCGGGGCGGCAGAAGGAGCCGACCGCGGTGCCGCCTGCGGTTCGGACCTCGGCGCTGCCCTGGGGGTGCTTCCGGCCGAAGGCGCCCGACTCGGCTGGGACCTCGCCGATGGCGCACGCGCCGGCTCCGACCTCGCCGATGGAGCCCGACTCGGCGCTGCACGGGCCGCCGGCGTCCGGCTCGGCTCCACCCTCGTCGACGGGGTGCGTGCGGGGGAAGCCTGCTCCCTCCGGCCCTGGCCCGACGGCGCCGTCGTTGCTGCCGGCGCGCGCGTCGGCGCGGCCCTCGTCGGTGCGATCCGATCCGAGGGGCGTCCAGCCGCGGGCGTCCGGACGCTCGCCGGCTCACGGGCTGGATTGGCTGCGCCACGTTGCGTTCCGCGATCGACCGCCGGCTGACGGCCGACGGCCGGGGCTTCCCGCTCCGCGCCTGGCGTACGCGCCTGCGACCCGACTCCCGACGACCGGGGTGCGGTCGTCGCCGGCCGCTCTCCCGAGCTCGCACGGTCGGACGGCCGAGCCTCGGGGCTCGCCGCACGCGTGGGAGTCGCCTGCGGAGGCATCCGGTTGACGGCCGGCCGCCCTTCAGGACGCGCCCTGGCGCTGGCCGGCGACCCGACCCTGGCAGGCGCCGTCGCGGGCGCAGCAACGGCCGTTGTCGCCGGGCGACGAGTCGCAGTCCGCACGCTCGTGCCGCGCGGATTCTCTTTGTACCGGGTTCCACCCAGCGCGAACGGCGACGGCCGCACGACGCTGACGCCGCGGCTTCCGCCGGCTGCGTAAACCGTGCGGACGCGGCCACCGTAGTAGTCGTCGAATCGCCGGCCGTCCCAATACCCGTCACCGTACCCATTCCAGTACGAGTTCCAGGGGTCGTAGGACCAGTAGGGGCCCCACGGCGAGGCGTAGGGGTCCTGCCAATAGGCGAAGCTCGTGCTCGGGCCGTACCAGCCCGACCACCTGGAGCGCCAGCTACTCGAGCGGAACGAGCTGTGGCGATAGGGGCCGTAGACGACGCAGTCCGAGTACCAGCCACTCCACGGATCCCAGTAGCTGTCCCAGTAGCGATCCCAGCAGGTGTCCCGGCTGAAGCGGTATTGCCGGTGGCCTCCGTACCCGAGCCCCCATCCGTCGGATGTGCTCGAGTAGATGCCGTAGGCCTCTCCGTAGCCATAACCCAAGCCGAAGCCCACCCCGACAAAAAGCCCAGACTGCGCCTGGACCGGCGCGACCCCCACGGCCGCCGCCGCCGTCAGTGCCCACATCACACGCGCCTTGGTACGCACGGTGTCCTCCTTGGCTGTACCTACCCGCACCGGGAGAGAGGCATGGCGCGTGCCAGGGGCTTATATGTGTCTTAAGGCTATGTGAGGCAGATCTCTACGTAATTCCTGGCGCCACCATCCCACACGGCCCCATGTCCGGTCGCTGGGACACCCGGCGCGCCTCCGAGGAGACACGCGAGGGCAGGCCCACGCCGACTCGGACTCGTGCTTCAAACACGAGCGCCTTGCTCCGCGACGGAGAACGTGGAACATTCCTGCGTCAAGCCGACGGTTTGTCGTCGGCACCGGCGCGACCTCTTTGGCCCGCCGAGGAAACCCGACCCCCGAGCGCATCGTTCGAGGATCATCACCGGACGGGTCCGCGATCGTCGCGAGGCTTCGGTGAACGCCGTACCCGTCGCAATAGGTTTGGAGCGTCGTGGAATCTTCAGAACCACAACCGACTGGCGGTAGCCAGGACGGTCGGGGCCCCCGCGGAAAGCGCCCCCGTCGGCGCGGCCGTCGCCGCCGCAAAGGCCCGCGTGAGCGCGAGCCGGAGGTCCGAAACGAAGCGGAGTTGATGGTCGATCTGCCGCAAGATCCGGCAGAGCTTCTGGCCATGTCGCGCCCGCTCGGCCTCCTCGAGGTACTCGGGAGCGGATCGGGATTCGTCCGCCGACGCGAGTCCGGCTACACGCCCGGGAGCGACGATGTCTACGTGAGTTCGCGCCTCATCCAACGGTTCGGGCTACGCACGGGTGATGAGCTCATGGGCATCGTGGCTACGCAGCCGAGGGCCGGGAAGAGCCCGCCGCTCGCCCATCTCTCGCTCGTGAACGACCGGCCGGCGGAGGACATGAAGCGCCGGCCCGAGTTCCAGCGGCTCAGCGCGATGCACCCGGATCAGCAGTTGGTGCTCGAGTGCGGCCGCATGATTCGCAACGAGCCCGACATGACGAACCGGGTCATCGACCTATTCTGTCCGTTCGGCAAGGGCCAGCGCGCGATGATCGTCGCGCCGGCGAAGGCCGGAAAGACGATGGTGCTGCAGGCGGTCGCCGAGGGGATCGTGAAGAATCACCCCGAGTGCCACCTGATGATCCTCCTCGTGGACGAGCGCCCCGAAGAGGTCACGGAGATGGAGGCGTGCGGCTTCGGCGAGGTCATCGCATCGACCTTCGACCGGCCGCCCGAGCGACACGCGCAGGTGGCGGAGATGACGCTCGAGCGTGCACGGCGCAGGGTGGAGCAGGGCGAGGACGTCGTCATCATTCTCGACTCGATCACCCGACTGGCCCGCGCGTTCAACACCCTCGAGGGTGGGGGCGGCCGGACGATGTCCGGAGGCCTGGACTCGAACGCGCTCGAGAAGCCGAAGCGCTTCCTCGGCAGCGCGCGCAAGGTCGCGCCGGACCAGGGCGGAGGATCGCTCACGATCATCGGCACCGCGCTGGTCGACACCGGGTCCAGAATGGACCAGGTGATCTTCGAGGAATTCAAGGGAACGGGGAACAGCGAACTCGTGCTGAGCCGTGATCTCGCCGACCGCCGCGTTTATCCTGCGATCGACCTGCAGGCCTCGGCGACCCGTAAGGAGGAACTGCTCCTCGACGACGACAGCCTGTGGCTCTCTCGCGCAATGCGACGCCAGCTGGCCGGTGGCGATGCCACGGGGCAGATGGTCGAGCTGCTGAACGCGATGAAGAAGACGAAGACGAACCGTGAGCTGATCGACTTCGTGCGGAACCGGGCTAGGGATTAGGCGCGGACGGGGCACCGCCGACCGCCGCGAGCGAGTCGGCGGGCTCCGCCGCGGCCGCGCGTTCCTGTGCGAGCGCGCGCAACCGATCGAGCCCTTTGGCGAGTTCCTCGCTCTGGGCTCGGCTCATCGCGAGCACCCAGTACCCCATGAGGGGGTTCCGGCCGAAGTCACCCTCCTCGCGCCATGTCACACGGACGCCGCCCTCTTCCAGGGCCAGGTCGAGCGAGCCACTCGTCCTCATCGTGCCTTCTTGGACGAGCACGGAGTACTCGACGCGAGAGGAGGTTGCGCCGACGATCCTGAAAGAGCCCGAACCGAATTCGAGATCGTTCCACGCGAGCGTCGCGCCTACGCCCCGCGCGGGCCCTGAACGTTCGACGCCCGACTCGGGCCACGGGGTCCAGCCCTGCCATCCCTCGGGCGAGTCGAGGAGGGCGTAGACGGCGGCGGGCGTCACCGGCATGCGGGTCGTCGCCTCCGCTTGCCAGTCGTGCGGAAGCAGGTAGCCGACGAGCAGAAACAGCCCGAGCACCGAAGCTCCGCCTGCGAGGATGACCGTGCCGAAGCTGAACGGGCCTCTGCTCACGGCGTCGCCGCCAACTCGGTGAGGAGCGGGCCGAGGACGGTCCAGACGTTCCGTGCCAAGAGTCGGTGGCCTTCGGGAGTGGGATGGATGCCGTCGCTCTGGTTGAGCGCGGGGATGCCCGCGACCCCGTCGAGCAAGAAGGGGATGAGCGCGGTGCCTTCCGAGGACGCCACCGTGGGATAGACCTGATGGAATGCCCCCGTATACATCAGGCCGAGGTTGGGTGGGGCTTCCATGCCGGCGAGCACGATCCGCGCCTCGGGGTACCGTGCCCGTGTGCGTCGCACGATCTGCGTCAGGTTATCGGCGAGCGCAAAGGGATCCTGTCCGCGGAGGCCGTCATTGGCGCCGAGCTCGAGCACGAGCACGTCGAGCGGCTCGCGGAGCACCCAGTCGAGACGCCGGAGACCTCCCGCGCTCGTCTCCCCCGACACGCCCGCGTTCACGGCCCGGATGGGCGTGCCGGCGGAGTCGGCGAGTTCCGCCACGCGCGCCACGTAGGTATCCTCGTCCGCGGGGAGGCCGAGTCCGGCCGTGAGGCTCGTTCCCAGGAAGACGACCACCGGGCGGTCGTCCGGGACGGCGGGCGCGGTGGCGGCCGGCGGTGCGCCGTTGCCTGGGCGCGCCTGCTCCGAGTCCCCGGAGGAACCGGGCACCGTGCACGCCCACGAGATCAGCGCGAGCAGGAGGAAGAGGAAGCGTGTCATCAATGATCGTGGCCGAAGGCCTGGAGAAAAGCTACACCAGCGGCGGCCGACCACTACCCGTGCTCCGCCGGATCGACCTCGAAGTGCCGCCCGAGGCCTTCGTGTCCATCGTGGGCCCCTCGGGCAGCGGCAAGACCACGCTGCTCGGACTGCTGGCGGGACTCGACGAGCCCACCTCGGGCCGGGTGAAGCTGGATGGGCAGGACCTCTTCGCTCTTACCGAGGATGGCCGCGCTGAGTTTCGGTCGCGCAACGTGGGCTTCGTCTTCCAGACCTTCCACCTGCTGCCCACGCTCACGGCGCTCGAGAACGTGCTCGTTCCTCTCGAGCTCCGGGGAGAGTACGCCGGAGCTAGGGAGCGCGGGGAGGCGCTGCTCGGGCGCGTCGGCCTCGGCGAGCGCATGGACCACTATCCTGCGCAGCTCTCGGGCGGTGAGCAGCAGCGCGTCGCGCTCGCCAGGGCGTTCGCCAACCGGCCCAAGATCCTGTTCGCCGACGAGCCGACCGGGAATCTCGACCGCGAGACCGGCGGCGCCATCGTCGCGATGCTCGAGGAGCTGAACCGCGACGCGCACACCACGCTCGTGCTGGTCACGCACGACCCCGCGCTCGCCGAGCGCGCGCACCGCGTGATCAGTCTCTCGGGCGGACGCATCGCGACGGACCGTCCGGGAACCGCGGTGGCGACGGGCGCCGGAGTCGCGTCGTGAGCACGCCGGTCCGACCCCATTTCGCGCCGAGGTTCGCGATACGGCTCGCCATCCGGGAGCTGCGTCACGGCTTTCGGCGCGTGGGCATCTACATGGCCTCGATCACGCTCGGCGTGGCGGCGCTCGTGTCCATCCACTCGTTCCGGGAAGACGTCGCGCGATCCGTGCAGGAGGAGGCGGACGTTCTCATGGGCGCGAACGCGCGCCTCTCGGACGACCAGCCCCTGCCGCCCGAGATCGAAGCCGTCCTGGACTCCCTGGGGGGGGCGGGCACGGGTGTCGCGCGCGTGACGACCGCGACGTCGATGGTGTTCGCGCCGTCGTCGAACCTGGTGCGCCTCCTCCAGGTGCGCGCACTCGACGCGGGGTATCCGTTCTACGGCGACGTGACCACGCGGCCGGCGGGACGCTGGGGCGAGCACCTGGAGCCGGGACGCGTGCTCGTCGATCCCGCGGTACTTACGCAACTCGCCGTCGACATCGGCGACACGCTGGTGGTCGGGCGCTCGCGGCTCGAGATCGCGGGCACGGTCGACGACCTGCCGACCGATTTGGCGTATCAAACTGCGATCGGCCCGCGCGTGCACGTGTCGCAGGCCACGCTCGCGGAGTCCGAGCTGCTCGTGGTCGGAAGCCTCGCGCGCTATGAGGCGTTCGTGCGGCTCCCGGACATCGAGGAGCGCCGCCAGGTGCGCGAGCGCTACGACTCGATCTTCGACGCGGCGGACGTCGACTTCACGCTCGCGGAGGAGCAGGCCCAGAGCCTCTCGAACGGCGTGCGCTTCCTCGGTCGGTTCCTCGGCCTCGTGGGTCTCGGGGCCCTACTCCTCGGCGGCGTCGGCGTGGCGAGCGCCATCCACGTCTACATTCGCGAGAAGAGGACCTCGATCTCCGTGCTCCGGTGCCTCGGCGCGCACCAGGCGACGGCGTTCGCGGCGTACCTCATCCAGGCGTCGCTCCTCGGCCTGTTCGGCGCCTTGGCGGGCGTGGCGGTCGGTCTGCTCGCGCAGGCGCTCCTTCCCACGCTGCTCGCCGACGTGCTGCCGGTCGACGTGACCACGCGTGTGTCGCTCGGGTCTGCTGCGGCGGGACTGGGCATCGGAGTTTGGGTCGCGCTGATCTTCGCGCTCATTCCGCTCCTCGAGGTGCGCAACGTCCCGCCGCTCGCGGCGCTCCGGCACGACTTCGAAACGACCGGCCAGCGGTGGGACGCCCTCCGCGTGGGGGTCTACGCGCTCGCGGGCGGCAGCATCCTTCTGCTCTGCGTCCTCGAGGCGCCGGAGCCCGATGTCGGCTTCGCGTTCGCAGGGGCGCTCGCTGTGGCCGCCGCGCTCGTCGCCGGCGTCGGTTGGCTACTGGCACGAGGGGCGCGCCGCTGGTTCCCGTCGCGCGCGCCGTACCCGGTGCGGCAGGGCGTCTCGAACCTCTTCCGGCCCCAGAACCAAACGCTCTCGGTCACGCTCGCGCTCGGGTTCGGCGCATTCGTCATCGGCACGATCGTGGAGGTGGGGGAGAGCATTCGCGAGGAGCTCACGCTCTCGTTCGGCACCGGGCAGCCCAACGTGCTGCTCTTCGACGTGCAACCCGATCAGGTGTCGGGGGTGCTCGATCTGCTCCCGGCCTCGGTACGGCCGTCGGCGGACGTGACGCCCCTCGTGACCTCGCGCATCGCGGCCATCAACGGACGCACCCCGGACGAGCTGCGGGACAACCCCGACCGTGAGGAGCGGCCGGAGGGATGGGCGGTCCGCCGCGAGTACCGGAATACCTACCGGGATTTCATCAGCCGCGCGGAGACGCTGGTGGTCGGCCGCTGGTGGGATGGGACGCCTGGCTCCGAGGACGACACGGAAGTCGATCCGGGCGACCTTCCCGGTGTGTCGCTCGAAGAGGATGTGGCGGTAAGCCTGCGCGTCGGCCTCGGCGACACGATCACCTGGGAGGTGAGCGGCATCGAGGTGCCCTCGGTGGTGATGAGCCTGCGTCGCGTGGACTGGGACCGGCTGGAGCCGAACTTCTTCGCCGTCCTGGAACCGGGCGTGCTGGAAGATGCACCCCAAACGATCGTCATGGTGGCGCGGCTGCCCGACGCGACGCAGCGCGCAGCGATCCAGCGGGACCTCGTGGGGAGGTTCCCGAACGTGTCGGCGCTCGACTTCTCGCGTGTGCAGGAAGCGATCGACAACGTTCTCTCGCGGGTGCGGCAGGCGGTGGGCTTTCTGGCTGCATTTAGCGCACTGGCCGGCGTGATCGTGCTGCTCGGCGCGCTCGCGACCTCCCGCCAACAGCGGCTCCGCGAAGGTGCTCTACTCAAGACGCTCGGTGCGCGCAGGCGGCAGATCCTCACCGTACTGCTCTCCGAGTACATCGCGCTCGGCACGGTCGCGACCGGCAGCGGACTCATGCTCGCCGTGGCGGGCGCTGCGATCGTCGTGCCCACGGTGTTCGACATGGCGTACGCTCCGCGCTTCGGCTCCCTCGCCATCATCTGGCTGGTCGTGGTCGCGCTCACGGTCCTCGTCGGTTTCCTCGGGTCGCGCGACCTGCTGTCGCGGGCTCCGCTACCCGTCCTGCGCGAGGCCCCCGAGTAGGTCGAGGGCCTCAGGCTCCTCGACGCGCGAACTCCCTGAGCCGCGCGCCCGCCTCCGCGAGCGTCTCGAACTTGTTGCAGAACGCGAAGCGGATAAGCGACCGGCCGCGCTCGGGTACACTGAAGAAGCTCGAGCCGGGCACCGATGCGACGCGCGCCTCGCGAGCGAGCCGCTTGGCGAACGTGGTGTCGTCCTCGTCGGAGAGCTCACCGAAGTCCGCCAAGATGTAGTAGGCGCCCTCGGGCATGGCGCAACGGAAGCCCGCGTCCCGGAGCGCCGCGATCAGCATCGCTCCGCGCTCCGCGTAGCCTGCGGCGAGCGATGCGTAGTACTCCGGGCCGAGCTCGTCGAGCCCGACCGCGCACGCCTCCTGGAGCGGGGCGGGGGAGCCGACCGTGAGGAAGTCGTGCACCTTCCGAATCGCGTCCGTGAGGTCGGGCGGCGCCACGATCGTGCCCACGCGCCATCCCGTGACGCTGAACGTCTTGGAGAGACCGCTCACGGTCACGGTGCGATCGGCCATCCCGGGGAGCGTCGCCAGCGGGATGTGCTCGCCCTGGTAGAGGATGTGCTCGTAGATCTCATCGGTGATCGCCAGCAGGTCGTGCTCGATGCAGAGGTCAGCGACGGCCTGGAGTTCCTCGCGACTGAAGACACGCCCGGTAGGGTTGGTCGGCGTGTTGATTGCGATCACCTTCGTGCGCGGGGTGATCGCCGCCGCGAGGCGCTCCTTCTCCAAGCGATACGCGGGCGCCTCCAGGGTGAGGAAGACCGGGCTCGCGGCGCAGAGCACCGCGTCGGGGCCGTAGTTCTCGTAGAACGGTTCGAGGATGACGACCTCGTCGCCCGGATCGATCAGCGCGAGCATCACGGCCGCCATCGCTTCCGTGGCTCCGCAGGTGACGGTGATCTCGCGCTCGGGATCGACGTGCATGCCGTAGCGCGTGGCGTACTTGCGCGCTAGCGCCCGGCGAAGGCTCGGGGCGCCCCACGTGATCGCGTATTGGTTCACGTCCGCGCGGATCGCGGCCGCGGCGGCCTCCTTGAGGAGGTCCGGCGCGGGGAAGTCCGGAAACCCCTGCGCGAGGTTGACCGCATCGTGCTCCTTCGCGACCCGGGTCATCTCCCGAATCACGGACTCGGTGAAGGACTGCGTGCGGCGCGCGGTGCGGTCGACGGTCTGCTTCATGGCCTCAGCGGGAGTGGGAGCAGGGCGGCGCATCATGCTCGGTGCGGGAGTCGGAAGCAACGGGGTCGGAGCCGCCCTTGCCCGCCCCGTCGCCTCGGGTAGCATTGGGCGTCCCGCAGCGCGACGGTCAGGAGGGGAGCCGCAAGGAATGTTGCGTCAGGCGTTGCTCTGGGCGTCCACCAACCCGCCGCTCGCCGAGCGTCTGCCTCGCTACGGCTTCGTGAAGCGCGCCACCCGCCGCTTCATGCCGGGAGAGAAGCTCGAAGACGCTCTCGGCGCCGCTGCCGAGCTCGGGACGTCCGGAATCACCACGACGCTCACGCAGCTTGGCGAGCACCTCCGCTCGGAGGCCGAGGCGGACGAAGTGCTCCAACACTACCGCGTCTTGCTGGCCGCGATCGGCGAGCAGGGTGTCGATGCCGAAGTCTCGGTGAAGCCCACGCAGCTCGGCCTCGACTTCGGTGCCCCCGCCACGCGCGAACGCATCGCGAGCCTCGCACGATCCACCCGCTCGACCGTGTGGATCGACATGGAGAGCTCGAAGTACGTCGACGCGACACTCGACATTTTCCGGAGCCTCCGGGGCGAGGTCGACAACGTGGGCGTATGCCTCCAGTCGTACCTGCGCCGCAGCGAGGCGGACCTCGAGAAGCTCCTGCCGCTCGACCCCTCCATCCGCGTCGTGAAGGGCGCCTACCAGGAGCTCGCGTCCGTCGCGTTCGCACGTAAGAGCGACGTCGACCGCAGCTTCGTGCGCATCGCCTCGCGGCTACTTCGCGCGCGTGCCCAGGGGGGGAAGGGGCGACCCGTGATCGCGACGCACGATCCTCGCATGATCGCCGAGGCGGGACGCATGGCGATCGAACTGGGCCTCGCGAAGGGGACGTACGAGTTCTCTCTCCTGTTCGGGATCGCTCGAGCCGAGCAGCAGCGGCTCGAGCGGAACGGACACCGGGTCCGGGTGCTGATCAGCTACGGCTCCGCGTGGTTCCCGTGGTACATGCGGCGGCTCGCGGAGCGGCCGGCCAACCTGTGGTTCGTGGCCAAGCAGATCGTAGGGTAGGCTATAGGCTAGGGGAGACCTTGGCCACCGCACGAGGTCGCGGGTCTGCGCGGTCTCGCGATTATGGCCACATGTGGCTATAATGAACCGATGGAAACCGGCATTCGAGAGTTGAAGGACAACTTGAGTCGATACGTCCGCCGCATCGAGGCTGGCGAGCGCATCGTCGTGACCGCGCACGGGCGCGTGGTGGCCGAGCTTGTGCCTCCGTCCATATCGAAAGCAGGGCACAGAAGTCGTTACGACCAACTCGTGGCGAGCGGCGTCATTCGGCCGGCCCTCGAAGATGGGGACCCGCTCGAAGACTGGCCTGACATCAGCCTACCGGCTGGTACTGCCGCGGTCTTGATCGACAGCGACCGTGGCGAAGCGTAGAGCATCCGCCGGTCGCGTGGGTCGCCGTCCCCGAAGCAAGGAGCGCACGTCGCCGGAGGTCCTGCTGGCGACCCGCTACATCGAATCGAGCGCATTGGTCGCGGCGTTACTGGAGCGTGATCTGTCAGCCAGGGCCTCGATACGCGCGCAGGGTAAGCGGGTAACCTCCGCGCTGACGCTGGCCGAAGCTGCTCGCGCCATCCTCCGCGGGCGCGCCACCGGGCGCCTGAGTGAGGTGGATGAACGCGCCGCGACACGGGGGCTCCAAATGTTCGCGCGCCGTTGCGACCTCGTCGGCATCACTGACGCGGTTCTCGCGCGAGTCGGCCGCCGCTTCCCGGTGGAACCCATTCGCACGCTCGACGCGATGCATCTTGCGACGGCAGAAGAGTTGGCCGAACCGCCCGCGCTCGTGACGATCATCACCCGGGACGCTCGGGTCCGAGACAACGCACGAGCGCTCGGCTACGCCGTCGAGTGAAGGAAGGGGTTGCGATTGGTCTGGCAACGGTACCGACGAGCTTCCCAGAGCGCCGGGTAGCTCTTGGCCACCTCACGCGGCTTTTCCCACCCCACAGGTTGCGTTGATGGCGTACGACCTCGATCGCTTCCTGCCCGCTCAGGAGGAGTCGTACGACCGCGCCCTCGACGAGATCGCCCAAGGCGCGAAGCTCAGCCACTGGATGTGGTACATCTTCCCGCAGATCGCCGGCCTCGGCTCGAGCTCGTTATCGAAACTCTATGCCATCGCGAACGAATCCGAAGCGCGCGTCTACCTCGCTCACCTGATCCTGGGGCCGCGACTGATCGAGTGCGTGGAGGCACTCCTCCGCATCGATGATCGCTCGGCTCGGCAGATCTTCGGCTCTCCCGACGACCTCAAGATGAGGTCCTGCGCGACGTTGTTCGAGGTGGTGTCGCCCGAGGGCTCGGTCTTCACGCGGCTGCTCGAGAAGTACTTCAAGGGCGAGCGCGACCCAAAGACCACCGAGATCCTCGCAATGGGTGTAGGCTACGCGGAATGACCTCTACGACCCAGCGGCGCCATACCTGGTGCTGAGCTTTATGGTTGCGCTAGCCGTGCACGTGATGATCGTGCCGGTGCTGATCTTCGGGTTGAGGCAGGTGAGGAGACTGTTTCCGTAGGGCGCATCCAGTCCTCTCACCCCGGCACGCTCGCGGATCCGAGTCAGCGGGTCCGAGCTTCCTCGGCGCGCGCGCCGCTCAACATGCCGGTCATGGAGTAGTTCGCCTCATGGCAGGCGTACTCGTAGATGTTGCCGGTCGACCTGGCGAGCGTAAGCTCGCCCTTCCACGCCGCGGTGAAGGCCGTCGGGTCGTGGATCTCGAACCGATAGAGCAGCGTATCGGAGTCGTAGAGGCTGAACCGCTCCACGACGCGCAGGTTCTCGTCCCAGCCGAAGTTGCCGCCGGCGCCCCCGTAGAAGCCACCGGCGTCGTTGAAGTTCTCCGTGTCCACGACCAGCGTGTCGCCCTCCCAGCGACCCGCTGAATAGCCCGATGGAAGCCTGATGCTCGGCGGAGGACCGGGGCGTCCGTCCAGATAGATCACCCGGGCGTCGTGGATCATCTCCACGTGCAACAGAATCGCATCCCGGGTCTGCACGATCTGATAGTTGCTGTTGTAGGTGTACGGGAGCATGGGCGGTCCGGACGTGCTGAAGGCCACGCAGCGATCCTGGAGCGAAAGATCCTCGGGATTCTCCATGTTCTGCTGCCGCTCGATGCTGCGGCGCCTGACTTCGGCGGCTGTGGATGTGAGGGGGGGGATGCGACCGTCGGAGGGCTCGGTGATGATCGCCGTTCGGAGGGTCTTGACGACCCCGGTGCCGTACTCACGGTAGACCGTGTTGAACGTGCCGATGCCTGCCTGGGCGGATCCCCTAGCGGGCTCCTCGTTCCCCTCGATGAAACTCTGCACCCACTCCGCCGCTTCCTCCGGCGTGAAGAAGGGCTTGTCCGCCAGCTCGCTCGGACGCTCGAGGGGCGTAGCCGTCGCGGAGTTCCAGATGCCCTGGAGATCGGGACGGCCGTCGGGCGTTCTCTGCTGACCTGAGACGGCCGTCGGAAGGACGCTGAGCGCTACGACCAGGGAGCGCAGAGGGATCGTGGAGGAGTGAGGCACGAGCTCAGGATATTCTGGAGCGATTCAAATGGCCAACCGTGGGGCGTGGTGGCGACCCCTGGGTTGGCAAGAAGCTGTCCGCTGGCTATACAAATGGTATGAAGACGGCGATATCACTCCCGGACGAGGAACCCAGTGGTAGCGCTCTACGAGGGGAGTTCTGGTGGGCGGACATCCCTGAGCCCGTTCGCCCAGGCCCTGACGGGGATCGACGTGGTGGGGGGCAGGTAACGCCGTTCTGAACGAGCGCGGCGAGGGATCCGGACCGGTGGTGATGCGGCCGTCCACCACCGACGACGACCCGCGCCGCTGGCGCATGCTCGCGCTCTTGTCGGGCGCGATGCTCCTCTCGCTCTCCGCCTGGATCACGGCCACCGCGGTCGGGCCGGAACTCCAGCTACGCTGGGGGCTCAGCGACGGCCAGGTCGGTCTCCTGACGACGGTCGTCCAGCTCGGCTTCGTGGTCGGCACCGCGGCGGGCGCCGTGCTCAATCTCGCAGACGTCCTTCCTTCCAGGATCTACTTCGCCGTGTCGGCCCTGCTCGGCGCCGCGGCCAACGCCGCGCTCCTGATCGTGCCCGGTTACCGCACCGCCCTCCTTGCGCGCTTCCTCACGGGGGCGTTCCTGGCAGGAGCCTATCCGCCGGGAATGAAGATGGTGGCGACGTGGTTCCGCTCGGCCCGCGGCTTCGCAATCGGCACGCTCGTCGGAGCGCTCACGGTGGGGAAGGCTCTTCCCTACCTACTCAAGGCGATCGGGGGCACGTCCTCCGCGGTGGTGATCGGCGGCGCGTCGATCGGCGGGATCCTCGCCGCGCTCATGGTCGGCACGACGTATCACGACGGGCCGTTCTCCTTCCCGTCGCGGCCCTTCGAGTGGAGCCGCGTGGGGCGGATCCTCGGGGACCGCCGCACCATGCTAGTGACGGGCGGCTACCTCGGGCACATGTGGGAGCTCTACGCCATGTGGACCTGGGTGCCCGCGTTCCTCGCGGTCGCAGCAGCGGGCAAAGTCGGCAGCACGACCGTCGACCTGGTCGCGTTCGGTGCGATCGCCTCGGGCGGTCTCGGGTGCGTGTGGGGTGGTGCCGCAGCCGACCGCTTCGGCCGGCACGGGGTGGTGAACCTGGCCATGGGCGTAAGCGGCGTGTGCTGCCTGCTCGTGGGTCTCTCGCTGGGTGCCCCGTTCTGGGTGGTGGCACTCCTCACGTGGGTGTGGGGCTTCTTCGTGGTCGCGGACTCGGCGCAGTTCAGCGCGCTCGTGACCGAGGTAGCGCCTCCGGACTCCGTGGGGACCGCACTCATGCTCCAGACGTCTCTCGGCTTCCTTCTCACGATGGTCACCATCCAGGCGGTGCCCGCGCTCGTCGCCGCCGTCGAGTGGCGTTGGGCGTTCGCCTTTCTGGCGCTCGGCCCGGCCGTCGGAATCGGGAGCATTCGTCGCCTCGTGGTGCTACAACGCCTACATTCAGCGCCACATCGGTCGTCCTGACCCCCCCCGGGGCCCTCGAGAGGTGAACCATGAAGGCCAAGTCCCTGCTCCTCGCGGTCGGAGTCCTGCTTGCCGTCGGGGCGACCTACGTCGACGCACTCCACTTCGCGCTCAGCCGCTCGGTTCCTGCGGCGGATGCGGCGGTGGCTGCACCGGCCGAAGTGCGACTCTGGTTCACCGAGGCCGCGGCTGAGAACTCCGTCGGTATCCGCCTCGTCAATGCGGCGGGCGCGGTCGTCGAGACCGGCGAGACCGCGCAGGCCGCCGACAATGCCCCTGTCTACTCCGTTGCCGTAGGCCATACGCTCGCGGCGGGCCGCTATACCGTCGCATGGCGGGGTATCGGGGACGACGGCCACGTCGTGCAGGGCGATTTCGCCTTCACGGTGAGCGCCCAGTAACCCTCGGCGGCGTGGCCTTCATCCTCGGTTCCCTATCTCGCCGGACGCTGCTCGTCCTGTTGCCGGTCGCGGCCACAGCGTGCGCGCACGGCAATCGACTGGCGGATTTCGACTACCGGGATAGGACGATCTCGGTCGTATCCGACCTTCCGCTTCGACCGGAGGTGCTTTCCGGGCCCTACTTCCTGGGTGAACGGTCCGGGGACCCGCTCCGCGACCTCCTACGCGTGGGCGCACGCATCGTCCGGGAGGCGGAGGCGATCGCGGTGCAGGAACGGCTGGATTCCGCGGCCACGCTGATCGACGTCGGGTACGTCCTCGAGGAGAATGCGCACGAGCGCACCGCGAGGTACCTCGGCGCAGACGCGGTGACGGCGGATGAGGATGCGGATTACGTGCTCGAGATCATCGTCGGCGAGTACGGCATCGATGCCGAAGCGTGGGACGCCGCAGCCCAGTTCTTCATCGAAGCGGACGCTGCGCTGCTGGATGAGGACACGGGCACGGAGATCTGGCGAGCCGAGATCGAGGCTCGCGATCCCATCGGACCGGCGGTCTTCGGCGGGCCCTCCGCGGTGAGAGACATCGTGACCGCAGCGACGATCGCCGATCTCTCGGTGCAAGAGATCGTCGACATGCTGGAGTCGCTCGCCGACTTCTCCGCACGCGTGATCACCGACCGGCTGCGAGACGACCTGCGGGAAGCCCGGCGGTAGCGGATGTCCGAGAGCTCTCCGCGCCCCCCATCCCCCGTCCGCTTCGTACGGTGGGCATTGTTAGGCGGGGCGGTCGTGGTCGTCGGGCTTCGGCTGACGTCTCCTGTCGAGGTGCAGGCCGTCGCCCTGAGCCGGCAAGACATCGTGCAGACGCTGGCGGTCGTGGGACGCGTTCGGGTGCCTTCCCGGGTGGGGCTGGGCGCCACGGTAACGGGCACCGCGGACGAAGTACGCGTCCGGGAAGGCGACCGTGTGCGAGCGGGCGACGTCCTCGTCACCCTGGACGACCGCGAGGCTCGGGCCGCCCTGCTGCAGGCCGAGGCGTCACTGGCCGAGATCGCGGCGGGCTCGGCCGAGGCCGTGGAGCAGGCCGAAAGGGAAGCGGGGCAGGCTCAGCGCGACTTGGAGCGCATCCGTGCGGTGCGGCAGGCCGGCGGCCTCACCCAACAGCAGTTGGAGCAGGCGGAGCAGCGTGCGGCGGACGCCGGGAGCCGACTCGAATCCCTCCGCGCCCAAGCCTCGGGCGCATCGGGCGCCGGTGAGCCGGCCGCGGTGGCCAGGGCGCGCGCAGAGCTCGAGGCCGCGCGGGCCCGGCTCGCGTTGACCCGCATCACGGCGCGCGCCGACGGGGTCATCCTGACCCGAGCGGTGGAGCCCGGTGACGCGGTATCGCCAGGCCGAGTCTTGCTGGAGATGGCGATCGACGGCCCGGTCCAGCTCGTCGTCTTCCCGGGCGAGGAGAACCTGGATCAGTTGAAGCTCGGGGCGGTCGCGACGGCGACCAGCGACGCCTTCCCGGACCGGACCTTCGAGGCCACGGTCGCTCTCATCGCTCCCGCCGTGGATCCGACGCAAGGGACCGTGGAGGTGAGGCTCACGGTTTCCGATGTGCCGGACTACATCCGCCCGGAGATGACGGTCTCGGTGAACATCGAAGCCGGACGTCGGGTCGGCGCGAGTGTGCTCCCGGAGGATGCGGTGCAGGGGTTGGGGACCGCGCAACCTTGGGTCGGCGTGATCCGGGATGGACGCCTCTCTCGGCAGGACGTGGGGGTGGGTCTAAGGGCCGGCGGGTTCGTGGAGATCCTGTCCGGATTGGAGCCGGACGAGGCCGTGGTTCTCTCGGCGGCCGCCTCGGACCTGGGCAAGAAGGTGAGGGTCGAGGACGCGGCTCCGGCTTAGCATGCCCTTCGAACTCTTCGTGGCGCTTCGCTACCTGAAGGACCAGCGCCGGCAGAGTGGGCTGATCCTGGCCGGGATCGGTGTGGGAGTCGGCGTCATCATCTTCCTGTCGGCGCTCATCACGGGGCTGCAGCAGAGCATCGTCGACCGCACGCTCGGCAGTCAGGCCCATGTGGTGATCCGCCCGCCTGAGGAGGCGCCGCGCGTGCATGCTTCGCCGACCGGCGAGCTGCAGGCGGTGACCGTCGAGCGACCACCCCAGCGCGTCCGCTCGATCGACGGCTGGCAGGAGATCGAGGCCACGCTTCGGCGGACGGCCGGCGTGACCGGCGTCGCCCCGACGGTCACCGGTCCGGCGATCGCGGTCCGAGGGCAGGGCTCCATCGGGATCTCGGTGCGAGGCATCGACGTGGAGAGCTATCAGACGATCGTGGACGTACAGGACCGGCTGGTCGAGGGCACGTTCGACCTCGCCGGCTTCCGGGCCGTGGTCGGCACGGAGCTCGCTGCCAAGCTCGGGGTCTCCATCGGCGGTCGCATCCGCGTCCAGACCGCGGCCGACCGGGGCGGGGTCTACACGATCTCCGGGATCTTCGACTTCCGCTCGGTCGCCCTGAACGAGAGCCTGGTCTTCGTGTCGCTCCGGGGTGCGCAGACGCTGTTCGACCTCACCGGTGGGGTGTCCAGCCTCGAGGTGAAGGGCGGCGACGTGTTCGAGGCCGAAGCGCTCGCGGCGCGTATCCGAGACCGCACGGGCCTGCTCGCCGAGAGCTGGATGGAGCAGAACGGCGATCTGTTGGTCGCGCTCCGCTCGCAGAGCATGTCGAGCATCATGATCCAGGTCTTCGTCATCCTCGCCGTGGCGCTCGGCATCGCCAGCGTCCTGGCGGTGTCGGTCGTGCAGAAGGCCCGGGAGATCGGGATTCTGCGGGCCACCGGGACCCGGTCGGGGAAGGTGACCCGGATCTTCCTTCTCCAGGGCACGATCCTCGGCATGCTCGGGTCGCTGCTGGGGATCGCCCTCGGGACCTTTCTGGCTCTGTTCTTCGCGGGGATGGCGCAGGGTCCGGATGGGTCGGCCACGTTCCCGGTGGCCCTCACGGGCTGGTTGTACGGGCGCTCCGTCGCGGTGGCTGTGATCGTCGGACTCTTCGCGGCGGTGCTCCCGGCCCGTGACGCGACCCGAATGGACCCGGCCACCGTCATTCGCAATGGCTGAGATGCCTGCGCCGAACGGCACGGGTCGAGGCGTCATCGTGCGTGCGGAGCGGATCGGGAAGACCTACGGCGAGCGCGTGGTCACCGAGGTCCTCAAGGGAATCGACTTCGAGTTGAAGCAGGGCGAGTTCTGTGCGCTCACGGGGCCGTCCGGCTCGGGCAAGACCACGTTCCTCAACCTGGTCGGGCTTCTGGACCAACCCACGAACGGTCGAATCCTGATCGACGGCCAGGACACGGGCGCGTTGAGCGACGCCGCGCGCACCGACCTAAGAGGCACCAGGCTCGGCTTCGTCTTCCAATTCCACCATCTGCTGCCTGCGTTCACCGCGCTCGAGAACGTCATGATGCCGCTGCTGGCCCAGCACGGACGTCCGGCGGCTTGGATGCGGGAGAAGGCGGCGGCACTCCTGGACGAGGTCGGGCTCTCCGAGCGAGCGCGCTACCGCGTCACCGATCTGTCCGGGGGTCAGCAGCAACGCGTGGCGGTAGCCCGGGCCCTGGTGGCGGATCCGATGCTGGTGCTGGCGGACGAGCCCACCGGGAATCTGGACACCGAGACGAGCTCGCAGGTCATGGAACTCCTGCGGGACTCCAACAGGCACCGGGGCACGGCGTTCCTGATCGTCACCCACGACGAGGGCATCTCGTCCCAATGCCCGCGCGTCATCCACATGGTGGATGGGCGGGTGGACTGGGAACGCAACGACAGTCCGACCTAGCGTCGGTACCGT
>SHZR01000023.1:0-37500 GCA_009692205.1 Gemmatimonadota bacterium
CAATCCGCGCGACCTGCTCCTGCTTGAACTGCGCGCTGAAGATCCGGCGACCATCCAATCCCTGCCGATGCGTTTCCATCCGACGTCCTCCGTTTGAGAAGCCAACCTACGCTTCCCAAACTGCCTCGCCGAATTGGGGTACAGAGCAAGCTTCCCCTGGATGTATCCGCTGCTCGCGACCGTCCTACTGACTGGCGGCCGGAAGTCCGAGGTGTTCGGGCTCGAGGTGGACGACGTGAGCCTCGCGCATGGCAAGCTCTACTTCCGGCCGAACGAGTGGCGGCGGATGAAGACGCGCGGCAGCGAGCGGAGTGTTCCGCTCTGGCCGCAGCTGGAGGAGATCCTTCGCGCCTACTTGATGGACCGCGAGGCCAGTGGCGGCATAGAGGGCTCCCTGCTCTTCACGTCGTCACGCGGCACCGAGGAGGCGATGCTCAACGACGTCCGGAAGGCCCTGGACCGGATGGCTAAACGGGCCGGCTTCAAGGCGGGCGAGATTCGTCTACACGGGCTCAGGCACACCTACACGGCGGCCCGCATCCAGACGTGCGACCGGGGGCGCCCCGTCAGCCTCTACACCGTCTCGCGCGAGCTGGGCCACCGGAGCACGGACATGATCGAGGACCGCTACGGGCACCTTCACGACCGGACAGAGGAGGGATGCACCGAGGTGGTCGAGTTCCGGATCGAGCCCCACAAGGAGCGGCTCAAGGAGCGGCTGGAAGCGCTCGCGGCGGTAGTCGCCGAGGAGAGCAAGGCCAAGTAGCCCCCCTTTTTTGGCCCGAATCTGTCACTATCTCCGACACTGTTTCGGTCTGGCGCCGGAAATGAGAAAGGCCCGGCATGGATCTAAGTCCATGCCGGGCCTTCTTTTACGTCAGAGCGGGAGACCGGGCTCGAACCGGCGACCCTCAGCTTGGGAAGCTGATGCTCTACCAACTGAGCTACTCCCGCGCGCGGGACGAATCTAGCAGGTCAGCGACCCACGAGTCTCGCCGTGCTCTCCGTGTACGAGCTTACCCCCGGGTCAACGCGTAGCCGTAGCCGCCCACGGGTTGGGTGGACTCGAAATCGACCTGGAAGACCTGCTTCGCTCCCACGTCGGTCACGGTGGCCTGGTAGGTCGCGGTGCCGATCGCCTGACCGGCGTCCGAGTAGAACGTGAACGTGAGCGTCACCCGATCGCCCGATGCGATCGACCGGTTGGCGAGCGACCCGCTCACCATGACGCGGTTCCCGCCCTGACGACGCAATTCGAGGTCTTCGACCGTCACGAGGAGCGCCTCCGCACGGCGCATCGCGGCCCCCGCGCCCTGGGCGTCACCGGTCCGGTTGATTGCCTGCGCCAGCACGGTGATCCCCATCTGGCTCGACGGATCGAGCGCGATCCAGCGCTCCGCCACCGGCGGGACCTGCACGTAGGCCGAGTCGAGCAGGAGCGAGCGCGCCCACATCTCGATGCCGTCGCGGTCCCTGGAGCTCAGCGCCACGCCGCGGCCGAACGCATCCGCGGCCCGGCCGTAGTCGGACGCGTTGTAGAAACCGACCCCGATGCGGTAGAAGTCTTGCGGACCGAGGCCCGGGCGCGACAACAGCGTGTTGTAGACCGCCAGCGCCTCGTCCTCACGGTCCATCGTCATGAGGATCGCCGCGAGGTCCTGCGTGACCGCGATGTTGCTCGGGTCCGCGGCGATGATCGCGCGATAGTCCGTGACCGCCTCCTCGAAACGCCCGGCGTCGACCAGAACCTGCCCGCGGATCAGCGGTAGGTTCGCGCCATCCTGCTGCCACTGCGCGACGGTCGTCGAGTCGAACTCGGTCATGCGGTCGGAGTCCAGGAACGCGATCGCCTGATCGATGCGCTCGATCGCGAGATCATGCTGCCGCTCCTGCGCGTAGATCTGCGCCAGCAGAATCAGCGCATCCGCCCGATTCGGGAAGATGGTGTTGGCGTCCTCCAGGAGCTCGGTCGCGGGCAAGTACTCCCCATTCTGGAGCATGGGAGCCGCCTCGCTGTACAGATTGATGTAGGCCTCCTCCCGGAACGGCGCGATCTCGATGTCGTAGACGGGCCGGCGCTCGACCGCATGGTCGAAGTGCAGCGCGGCGGCCGCGTAGTCCTCGAGGCCGAGGGCCGCATGCCCCGCCAGGCGATGCGCCAGGGGGTTCGTGGCGTCCTCGGTCAGCGCCGCCTGGGCCGCCTGCATCGCGACCTGGTACTGTGCCAGTGCAGCCTCGGGAGTTGCGGCATCCTCCGCCTCTCCAAGGGCTTCCTCGGCCGCCTCGGTGTTGTCCGTGTTGCGAGGGCGAACGCCCTGCGCGAGCAGGTTGGCACCACTTCCCGTCGGGCCCGTGGTCGCCGCCGGCGCTGCGGTCGTGCCGCCGCCGGACGAAGCACAGCCGCTCAGGACAATGCCGAGAGCCAGGGTGAGGGCGAGTCCGCTACGCATTTCCATGCGACCTACCTCCCATTGAAGCGATCTTGTCCAGAAAAAACACCGGTTAACGTAAAGGCCCTCGGAAAGACCGCCAAGGGCCGTGGTTCGTGTACCCCATAGCACCCTTTTCGGGACTTCAGCCGAGCGCCTGCGCGAGGCGCCGAAACGCCTCGTGCCGCCCGATGCTCGCAAGGACCTTGCCGAGGTCGGGACCCTTCTCACTCCCGATGAGCAGCACGCGCACAGGATGGAAGAGCCCGGCGCCCTTCACGCCGGCGTCTGCACCCCCCGCACGCACGGCCTGATCGAGCGGCGCGGCCTCCCAGACTTCGGCCGCGGCGAGCCGGGCGCGCACCGCCTCGAGGACCCGCCGGACTTCGGGGTCGGCTCCCAGGGCGCGGCGCTTTTCCATCGCCTCCTCCTCGGGGGGGTAGAGCAGCTCGAGATGGGCATTGATGTCCCCGTAAGTCGAGAGCCGCGTCCGCAGCGTGTCGACCACAGCCTCCAGGTGCTCTCCCGCGCCGGGGAAGCGAGCGAGGTCGAGGAACGGCCTCATGTGGGCGGCAAGTTCGGCGAGCGGCTCCGAAGCCAGGTGCTGCGCCGCCACCCAGCGGAGCTTCTCGGGGTCGAGCTGCGTGTCGCTCCTGCCCACCCGGTCGAGCCCGATCGACGCGATCAACTCCGCGCGAGTGAGCACCTCCTTCTCCTCGGGATGGGACCAGCCCAGCAACGACAGGTAGTTGAGCACCGCATCCGGTGGGTAGCCGTGGCTCCGAAGCTCCGCCACCGCGGTCGCGCCGAGGCGCTTGGAGAGCTTCTTCCCGTCCGGACCCAGGACGGTCGGGAGGTGGCCGAACACGGGCCGCGGCGCGCCGAACGCATCGAAGAGGAGCGCCTGCTTGGGGGTGTTCGAGAGGTGCCCCACCCCGCGCACGACGTGGGTGATCTCCATCTCGATGTCGTCCACCACGACGGCGAAGTTGTACGTGACACGGCCGTCCGAGCGACGGAGCACGAAGTCGTCTATATCGCTCGTGGGAAAGGAGATATCCCCAAAGATCTCGTCCTCGATCTCAACGACGGACACTGCCTCCGGGACCGCGAACCGGATCACATGCGGCTCCCCCGCCGCGACCCGCCGGGCGCGCTCGCTCGGCGCGAGCGCGCGGCACCGCCCCGAGTAACGCAGCGCGGTCCGGCCCTCGCCGAAGTCCTCGGCCTCGCCCTCGAGGTCCTCCTCCGAACAGAAGCACGCATAGGCGGCCCCCGAGGCCGCCAACCGCTCCACCGCGCGGGCATAGGAGGCGTCCCGCTCACTCTGCCGGTAGGGCCCGTGGGGTCCGCCGATGTCGGGGCCCTCGTCCCAGTCCAGCCCGAGCCAGCGGAGGTCCTCGATGAGCATCTCCTCGCCCCCCGGGACGTTTCGACCGATGTCCGTATCCTCGATGCGGAGGAGGAACGAGCCGCCCTGCTGCCGGGCGAGGAGCCAGTTGAACGCCGCCGCGCGGACGTTGCCGAGGTGGAGTCGGCCGGTGGGACTCGGCGCGAATCGCGTGCGTACGGTCACGTGCTCTGGGCTCCGCGAGAGGGGGAGATGGGTCGACGGCCTGCGAAGTCAGCGACCAAAATCAGCGACCAAGATAGGTCAGGATGCGGCTGGCGAGAGCCTCTGAGAAGCCGGGGACCCGCGCGATCTCATCCCTGGAAGCCTCGCGCACGCCCTGGAGAGAGCCGAAGCGCCGCAGGAGCGTGGTCTGGCGACTCGGGCCGATCCCGGGGATGTCCCCGAGGTCGCTGCGGAGCGTCCGCTTCGTCCGGAGCTTCCGGTTGTAGCGCAGGGCGAAACGGTGCGCCTCGTCGCGGAGTCGCTGCAGGAGGTGGAGGGCTCGGTTCCGCCGGTCCAGGCGGATCGAGTCCGACCGGCCGGGGACGAACACCTCCTCCTCCTTCTTGGCCAACGCGATGACGGCGACGTCCGCGAGCCCCAGGCCCTCGAGCGCCGCGAGCGCGGCCCCGAGTTGGCCCTTCCCGCCGTCCACGACCGTGAGGTCCGGCAGAGGGGCACCCTCGTCGAGGCGCCGCCTGAAGTACCTCGTGACCGCTTCCTGCATGGAGCGGAAGTCGTCGTTGCCCCACTCCCCCTTGATGCGCATGTGTCGATACCCGGCGCGCTTCGGCTCGCCGTTCTCGAACATGACGGCGCTCGCGACGGTCTCGGTGCCCTGCGTGTGCGAGATGTCGAAGCACACCATGAGGCGCGGCACGACCTTGAGATCGAGCTCGTCCTGGAGCGCGTAGACCGCGTCCTCCGCTCGGTCGGCGGTGTACGCGAGGGCGGTGACGCGGTCCTCGAGCACCTGGCGGGCGTTCTGCTCCGCCAGCTCGAGCAGGCGCACGTTCCCGCCCCTGCGTGGGACGGTCACCGCGACCTGGCGGCCCGCGGCCTCCGAGAGGACCTCGGCCAGCACCGCTCGATCCTCGACGTCGTGGGGAAGCAGGACCTGTCGCGGGAGGTCCGCCAGCACGAGGTCCCCTCCCCCGAGGTAGTGGCGCGAGAGCAGCGAGCCGAGCAGGTCGGCGTCGGACTCGTGCAGGACCTTCCCGAACCGGAGGGCCTCGCGCCCGAGCAGGAGCCCGGACCTGACCCGGAGCACGACGCCCGCTCCGAGCTCACCGTCGCGGGCGAGCCCCACGATGTCGAGATCGCCGCCCTGCGTACGGTGCACGCGCTGATCCCTCGCGAGCGCGTCGAGGCCGGCCACCACGTCGCGCAGCTCGGCGGCGCGCTCGAAGTCGAGCCGTTCCGAGGCCGCACGCATGCGCGCCTCGACGCTGGAGCGCAGCCCCTCCGTGTCACCCTCGAGGATACGGAGGATCTCGTCGATCATCCCCCGATAGTCCGCCTCCGTCTGGAGGCCGACGCACGGAGCCTTGCAGCGCCCGATGTGGTAGTCGAGGCAGGCGCGCTCCGGCGCGTCACGAGGCAGATCGTAGCGGCACGACCGCACCGTATGCAGCTGCTTCACGACCTCGAGCGCCTGGCGCATCGGGCCGACCGCCGTGTAGGGCCCGAAGTAGCGGCTGCCGTCGTTGGTGATGCGGCGCGTCACGTACACGCGCGGGAACGGCTCCCGAACGGTGACCTTGATGTACGGATACTTCTTGTCGTCGCGCAAAAGGATGTTGAAGCGGGGTTTGTGCTCCTTGATGAGGTTGGCCTCTAGGATCAGCGCCTCGGCCTCCGAGCCCACGACGATGGTCTCGACCGCATCGATGAGCCACACGAGTTCACGGTTCTTCGCGCTGAGCTCGGCGCCCGGCTGGAAGTAGCTCCGCACCCTCGGACGCAGCGACTTCGCCTTTCCTACGTACAGCACGCCCGCGCGGGCGTCACGGAATAGGTAGACGCCGGGCTGGGTGGCGAGCTTCGCCAAGCGTGCGAGATCGACGGGCACGGGTCAGCCCGCGGAGCGGCGCCAGGCGAACCGCTCGCCGAGGAGGGCGGCGCCGGCGACGTAGACGACGCCGAACGGAACGAGCGTCTCCAAGGCGACCAACGCGGGATGCGCGGGCGCGAGAGCGAGCTGGAGCGCCACCCCCACCCCCGTGGCCACCGCACCGGCCAGCCAGATCCTCTCGGACGCGGCGCCTCCGGGTCCGTGCGGCCCGATGCGCGCGCCCAAGGCTCGTCGCAGGAGGACGTACTCGATCCAGGCGCCCACGGAGGCCCCGAGCGCGAGCCCCACCGCCCCGAGCCTCAGGCTGCCCACCCCCGCGCGATCCAACGGGATCATGAGCAGGACGCCCACCGCGACCGAGGCCGCCACGCGCACGTAGGCGATGCGAGAAGGCGTGCGACTGTCCCGTAGCGCGTAGAACGCGGAAGTCAGCACGCGCGAGCTGCCGCTCGCCGGGAGGCCCAGCGCGTAGGCTCCGAGCACCGTCCATGTGACCAAGCTGGCGCTCGCGTCGAAGGCGCCGGTCTCGTAGAGCGCCGCGATGATCACGTCCCCTAGGACCACGTAGCCGAGGGTCGACGGGACCATGAAGTACATGATGCGCCGAAGCGCCTGCGCGACCCGCGTCGCCACGACGTGCTCGGCCTCCCCCCGCATGCGCGAGAGCTCGGGGAGCTCCGAGGCCGCGATGCTCATGCTGAAGAGCGAGATGGGCAGCACGTAGAACGTCTGCGCGTATCCGAGCACTGCGACCGCGCCCGCGCGAAGCTGTCCCGCGAGAATCAAGTCGATCCACGCGCTGAGGTTCACCACCCCCCTCGCCGCTACGACCGGCCAGAAATTGCGCACCGCCTCGCGCACGCCGGTCACGTTCCGTCCGAGCGACAACCGCATGCCGCGGAGGTGGCGGGCCACGAACGGGAGCTGCCAGCCGAACTGCAGCACTCCGCCCACGAGGCCGCCCCACGCGAGCGCGACGACGAGGTCCCGCGACGGCGCATCGGAGCCGAGGTAGGCCGCGCCGCCGACCATGCTCGCGATCATGGCGAGGTTCCAGAACACCGGCGCCACGTACGACACGAAGAAGCGGCGATGGCTGTTCAGGATCCCGAGCGCCCACGCGGACAGCACCAGGACGCCCGTCATGGGAAAGAGGATCCGCACGACCGCGACCGTCAGTTCCTGCTTGGCGGGATCCCAGCGCGAGAAGAAGAGCCCCACGAGAGCCGGCGCGAGCGCCATGCCGACGAGGGCCACCGCCGCAGCCACCGTCGCGAGCAGCCCCAGCATGGCGCCGGCGAACCGACCCGCCTCCTCGTCTTTGCCCTGCTCGAGCAGGTCGGCATACACCGGAATCAGCGAGGCGGAGAGCGTCCCTTCACCGAGCAGGTTCTGCACGACGTTCGGGACCCGAAGCCCCGCCCGCCACGCATCCGCGAAGTCGCTCGACCCGAAGTAGTGGGCGAAGAAGCGCTCGCGGACGAAGCCAAAGATCCGGCTGACGAGGATGCCTGCACCGACCCGGGCCGCGGCGCCTCGAGGCGCGGGCTCGGCCCCGGCGGACTCAGTTCCGCTCGTCACCGGGTGGGAGCGCTGCCCCGTGCCCATGACCACGTTCGTCGAGGAGCTTCTGGACGAACTCGCCCTCCTGGTCGAGCCGCTCGACCTCGCCGCTGAGACGCTCGACCTCCCCCTCCAGGAACGCGATCCGCTCGGCGGTCGCGTCGTGGGGAGCCTCCAGGCCTCGGCGCTCCAGTCGCGATGCGAGCGCCCTGCCGACCTGCGAGTCGAGGACGATCGCCAGCAGCGGGATCATCACGACGAGGATCAGGATGAGCTGGAGAAGCATGCGCTGAAGTTAGATAGGGTACGTCGGGAGACAACACGGGACCTTACGTGCGGCCCTCACGAGAGATTCACGCGAAACCGCTCGTACAGCTGATCAAGAAGCGAGCCGCCGTAGCGCGTGAGGTAGTAGAACGGGCTCTGGACCCGCTCCGCGGGTTTTCCGAGCGGGAACAGGTGCACCTGGGCCTTCTCCAGCTGGCTCAGCCCGATCTCGCCCTCTCGTTTCACGGCCTGGAGGATCTTCTTCTCGACGTCATCCAGCGCCGCGTTCGCCTGCGCACCGACCTGTTGGACCGGTCCGGCGAGGGTCTTGTCGACCGCGGTCGCGGCGCGTTTCAGTTCGGCGAGTCCGCCGCCGATCGTCCCCCGCAGCTTACCCAGCGCCGCCCGGACGTCAGCCGAAACCTCCTCTCGTGCCACGTCCCCCGCCACCTCGTGGAACGGCCGGTCGAGCGCCGCCACGTCGAGGCCGAACTTGTCGAGCACTTTGCGGATCTTCCCTTCCACCAGCGTCGCGGCCCAGCGCGGATAGATGACGGGCATCGCGATGCCGTGCGCGGAGAAGTAGTCCCGTAGCTGAGCGAAGTAGGCCATCTCGCCTGGCCCGCCCACGTACGCCAGGGTGGGGAAGAGCGAACTCTCGACGATCGGCCGCAGCAGCACGTTCGGGCTGAGCGCCTCGGCGTCCTTCGCAACCCGCGCGCGGATCTGTGCCGCGGAGAGATGCTCTCCCGACGCGCGCAGGCGAAAGCCCCCGTCCTGCCGATAGAGGCGCTCCCTCCCGGCGGGACCATCCAGGAAGAGATTGATGCTCCCCTCGAGGATGGGCACCTGCAGGTCGTACCCGCCCGACTTCAGGGCCTCCGCGGTCCCACGCAGCACGCCCTCCATCTCGGTGGCGCGCGCGAGTTCCGCCCACAGCACACCCGCCGAATCGCGCTTGACCGCAGGATGCGCGCCGTCCGTGAAGAAGAGGCCGAAGCGGCCGAGCAGGTGCTGGAGCGTGGTGTGGAAGCCGTCGCCGATGGTCCGCCCCGGCTGGAACGCCTCCTCGAGCAACGCGAAGTACTCCGCGCTGAAGTCGGTCTTGGGGAGGAGCCCGAGGAATTCGTTCCGGGTCGCCTCGACGCTGTCGGGCAGAGCAATGCGATGGACTGACGGCGTCACACCCTCCTGGAGGGCGGACACGGTCAGGGTGTGCACCTGGTTGTCGATCCCCACGACGCTGGCCTGGCTCGCCTCCGCCCAATCGTGATCCTCGGACGACACCCAAAAGAGCGGCAGGACGGGTCGGCCCAGGCGCTCCTCCAAGGCCTCCGCGAGCCGGACGGCCGTCAGCCCCTTGGAGATGTTGTAGAGCGGCCCGCCGAAGAGGCCCGGCTGCTGGCCGGTCGTGACCATGTAGCCGCCTTCCTCCACGAAGCGTTCCAGTCGACGTGGGTCGGCGCTGGGAGGCACGATGACGGACTCGACCGCGCGCTCGCGCGCGGCCCGGTCGACGCGTCCATCCACCTCGCGCGCCTTGGAGGCGAACGCCTCCAGCGAGCCGAAGTGCGGCCCGAAGAAGCGGGTGACCGACGGATCGTTCGCGAAGTAGGCCCGCACGAGCGGATTGCCGCCGGGGTGTCCGACGATGAGCTCCAGCGGCGGAGCGACGGTCACGCGCTTCTCCAGTCTAGGGGCACCGGCGGCAGGCAGAACATCATCCTTTGTGGTACGGCTCACCACGGACCATCGTACCGGCACGATAAAGCTGTTCAGCCAGAACGAGCCGCGCCATCTCGTGCGGTAGGGTGAGGTCCGAGAGCGACAGCCGTGTTCGCGCCTTCTTGAGCACGGATTCGTCGAGCCCGAACGCGCCGCCGATGACGAACGCGACGCCGGGGGCTGCGCGCACGCCGAGCCCCTCCAGGTACTCCGCGAACTGCCTGGAGCCGAGCCGCCCGTCCCCCCCTCGTGTGAGGGCGACGACCTCGAGCCCCTCCGGGAGCTTCGCGAGGATGCGTGCGGCCTCCGCCTGGCGCACCCTCCCCGCCGCCGCGTCCCCGCCGGGCGCCCCGGCGGCGACCTCGACGACCGTGAGCTTCCAGTAGCGGCGAGCCCGCTCTTCGTACTCGTGCACCGCGTCGACCAGCGATCCCTTCACGCGACCCACCGCCACCAGGAGGACCTTCATGCTCGCACCCCCTCCCCCGCCACCGAGCGCACCCACGTACGCACCGACTCCTCGGCCCAGTCCCAGGCGAGCCGATCTCGGAGCACGAACGCCTCTCCCAGGACGTCGGCCAGGGGCACGAGCTTCACGGCGTCCTTCTCAGTGAGGACGATGGGCCGCACACCGGCCCTCCGCCGCAGGGTCGCCGCTTCATCCCGGGTGTACCCGTGGTGATCCGCGAACGCGACCAGCTCCACGGCTCCATCCACCCGGCGCCTCACGGACGCCGCGAACGCATCCGGACGCGCGACCCCGCAGACCGCGAGCACGTCGCCCCGCCGGGGCTCACCCGTGGTGCCGTCGAGCCGCGTCCATGACCCGTCCGCGAGGTGCACGCCTCCCCGGACCAGCCCCGGCCACTCCCGCTCGAGGAGCGCGGCCAGTTCCCGCGCCTGCTCCGCCGACGCCGCGCGCCGCGTGAGCAGGACACCGTCGGCCCGTCCCAGGGCGCGCGGCGCTTCCCGGTACGGGCCGCGTGGCAGCACGGCTCCCGGAAACGGGTCGTCCACCGAAAGGAGGACGAGATTCAAGTCGCGCGCCAGCCGGACGTGCTGAAAGCCGTCGTCCAGCACGACCACCCGCGCACCCGAGGTCCGGGCGCTCTCGGCGCCCGCCACGCGGTCGCTCCCGACGATCACCGGCACGCGCGGGTTCCATCGGCGGTGCACGAGCGCCTCGTCCTCCCCCTCGCCCCCTACGAGCACGCACGCGGGGACGCCCGCGGCGTCCAGCTCCCCGGCGATCCACCCCGCGAGCGGCGTCTTGCCAGTGCCCCCAACGGCCAGGTTCCCCACCGAGATCACACGGAGCCCTTCGACACGGGTGGGCGCGTGATCCCCGTGGGCCCGGGCGCGAACGGTGTGCGCCCCGGACCACACCCACGAGACGGGCGCGGCGAGCAGCGAGAGCGCCCGACCCGGGGCTCCCAGCTCGCCGGCCCACCACCGCCGCGCGAACCGCTCCACCTCGGCCCTCACGCCGCGCCCCTCGACCGAGGGGACAGGGCGTCGAGCCGCGCCTCCGCCCGCATGAGGTCCGAGGCGAGCTGCGCCGAGAGACACTCGAGCTCGGCCCGCGAGGCCTCCCGGGGGACGAACCGGGGCGGCAAGTACTCGATGCGCACAGTCGCGAACGGTTTCGGCACGAGGAACTCGTCCCAGCTTCCGAGCCTCCAACCAGAAGTGGCGCTCACGGCGAGCGGGAGGATCGGCAGCCCGGTCATCTGTGCCACGGCAAGCGCCCCCGGCTTGAACTCGTGGCGCGGACCCCGGGGGCCATCGGGCGTGAGCGCGAGGTCTCTGCCGGCGCGACCGGCGCGCACCAGTTCCCTCAGCCCCCGCACCCCCCCCCTCGTGCTGGATCCTCGCACCGTGTCGAAGCCGCAACGCGACAGGATGCGTGCGATGTATTCGCCGTCCGAGTGCTCGCTCACCAAGACCACGATGCCTTCGCGACGGTGGTAACGCACGAGCGGAAGAAGGTGCCCGTGCCAGAAGGCGAAGATCACGGGCGTGGGGCGGCGCCGAAAGTGCTCGAGATGCTCGACGTGGATGCGCTCGACTCGCGTGGTCGCGAAGAGCGCGCGCACGAGCGTCGCCCCCACGACTCCCGCCAGCGCAAAGCCCGGGGCGTTCACTCGCGCGAGGCCAGGAGATCGACCGCGAGGTCTGCGACCCGCCCGGCCGCTCCCGCGGTGCCGAGCGCCGCCCGCACACGCGTGAATCCCTCGAGCTGGAGGGCGCGCTCGGCGCCGTCCGCGAGGAGCGGCAGCAGGTCCTGCGCGAGGCGCTCGGGGGTCACCTCCTGCTGTACGTGCTCCGGAATGAGGCGCTCGCCCACGACGAGGTTCGGCAGCGCGATGTGCTCGACGCGCACGAGGCGCTTGGCGATCGCCCACGTGGCCGCGCTCGTGCGATACACCACGACGGTGGGCGTGCCCGCCAACGCCGCCTCGAGCGTCCCAGTGCCCGATTTCACCAACGCGGCGCGCGCGTGGGAGAGGAGGCTCCGGGCGTCGTCGACGACGGGCAGCCCCTCGCGCTCATAGGCCGCGGCGGGAAGCGTCTTCACGCGCGCCAGCACAGGCAGCACGTCGGGGCTCGCTCGCTGAACGATCCGTGCGGCCTCGGCGAACACGGCGAGGTGCCGGCGGATCTCCTGAGCGCGTGATCCGGGCAGAAGAGCGAGGAGCGTTCTCTTGGAATCGAGCCCCCAGTGTCGGCAGAAGTCCGCCCGGTCGGCGGCAGCCCCCGCCTCGCGATCCAGCAGAGGATGCCCCACGAACGTCGCGGGCACACCGTACGGTCTCAGGAAGTCGGCCTCGAACGGCAGGATGACCGCGACGTGGTCCGCGACCTCGGCCAGGACGCGCGCGCGCTCCGGTCGCCAAGCCCACACCTGGGGCGCGACGTAGTAGAGCACCGGCACGCCGAGTCGGCCCGCGGCGCGCGCGATCCTCAGGTTGAAGCCCGGGTAGTCGATCGCCACCATCAGCGCGACCGAAGAGCTCGCGAGCAGTGCCGTGATCCGGCGCTCGAGCCGCCAAAAGAAGCCGAGGCGCGGGAGCACTTCGGCGAAGCCCATGACCGCGAGATCGTCGAGCCCGGCGAGCAACTCCACGCCCGCCTCCTGCATACGCGGGCCTCCCGTGCCCTGAATCTCGACATTGGGGAGCCGCTCTTTCAGGGCCGCGGCCAATGCGCCCCCGTAGAGGTCGCCCGACGCCTCGCCGGCAAGGAGAAGGACGCGTGGGCCCTTCAGAATCGCCAACCGAGATACCACATCACCACGACCGCGAGCACGAAGAGCGTCAGGAGCTGCCCGAGGGGCATTCCCTTGCGCGCGTCGATGAAGTTCTTCTTCCGCAGCTTACGCTGTCGAATGAGCGACATGCAGGTCCACCCTCGAGAGAGGCTGCTAGGTCGTGACGCCCCGCTCGCTCGACCGCACGAACTGGATGAGGTGCTTGACCTCCGGAATCCCGACGGCCTCGCGCTCGGCTCGGTCGAGCGCGGCCGAGAGGTTCTCGGTCCCCTGGAAGAGGATGCGGTACGCCTGCTTGAGCGCCCGCCTCACCTCGTCGGACAGCCCGCGTCGCTCGAGCCCCACGGTGTTCAGGCCGAACAGCCGCGGAGGATTGCCCGCAGCACGGCAATACGGAGGTATGTCCTGCGGTACGCGACATCCACCGCCCACGAAGGCGTGCGCGCCGATGCGCACGAACTGGTGGATGGGCGTGAGTCCACCGACAATCACCCAGTCCTCGATGACCACGTGCCCGGCCATGTTCACCGAGTTGGCCAACACGACGTGATTGCCGATCTCGCAGTCGTGCGCGACATGCGTGTAGGCCATCAGCAGGCAGTCACTGCCCACGACCGTGCGGCCGGACGCCGCGGTGCCCCGATTGAGCGTGGCGAACTCGCGCACGACCGTGCGGTCGCCCACCTCGAGCGTCGAGTGCTCGCCCTTGTACTTGAGGTCCTGGGGGTCCGTGCCCAGCACGGCCCCGTTGGCGAGCCGGCAGTCCTCCCCCACGATCGTGTCCTTCTCGATCAGCACGCGCGGTCCGACCTCGGTGCCGGCCCCGACACGCACGCGAGGCCCGATCAAGGCCCAAGGTCCGACGGTGACGCCCTCCCCGAGCTCAGCCTCCGGGTCGACGATCGCGGTCGCGTGCACGCGCGTTTCGCCGCGGGTCTCGGCGGTTGTCTCGCGGATCTTCATGCGTCCACGATGCTCGCCATGAACTCGGCCTCCGCGGCCACCTTCCCTTCCACCAGTCCCCGCCCGCGCATCTTGCAGGTGCTTCGGCGGAGCTGGAGGACCTCGACCTCGAACACCAGCGTGTCTCCGGGAACGACAGGGCGCCGGAATTTCACGTTATCCATGGTCATGAAGTACACGACCTTGTTGTCCGCGGCCGACAGCTCCTTCATCAGCAAGAGTCCGCCCACCTGGGCCATGGCCTCGATGATGAGCACGCCCGGCATGATGGGATGGCCGGGATAGTGCCCTTGGAAGAACGGCTCGTTGACGGTGACGTTCTTGATGCCGACGATCCGCTTGCCCTCCACGAGTTCGGTGATGCGATCCACGAGGAGCATCGGGTAGCGATGCGGCAGGAATTGCATGATGCGCGCAGCGTCCAGCACCGGCTCACGAGACGTGCGGCGCTGATGCGCCCGTAGGGCCACGGCGAGCGCGATGTTGCCCTTGTGGCTCGGCCGCTCCGCCACGATGTGCGCCCGGATGCGTGAGCCCAGCAGCGCCAGGTCGCCCAGGAGGTCTCCGACCTTGTGCCGCAGGAACTCGTCCTCGAACCGGAGTCCGTCGTTCATGACGCCGCGCTCGTCCAGCACCACCGTATTCTCGAGTGACGCGCCACGAGCGAGTCCGCGCGCCCGCAGGACGTCGGCGTCGGCCTTGAAGCCGAACGTGCGCGCCGGAGCCAACTCCGTTCGGAAGGCGGCCTCGTCCACGACGAACGAGCCGAACTGCCTCCCGATCGCGCGGTGCTCGAAGTCGATCGAGGCAGATACGCGCAGGCGGTCTGAGCACGTGGCCACGTAGGACTGACCGTCGGCTCCCGTCACCGCCACGGGCTCGGACACCGTGATCACGCGAGCTTCGGCGGCCTGCTCGACCGGGCGTGCGTCGACGAGCGCCGCCGCGTAGTCCTGGAACGACCCGTCCCGGATCGGGACCTCGGGACCGCTCACGTCGAGAAGCGCGTTGTCGATCTCTAGCGCGCCCAGCGCGGCGAGCACGTGCTCGACGGTCATGACCTTCGTCTCGCCCTGGGCGAGCGTGGTGCCGAGCTCGGTCCCCGCCACGTGGTCGAGGTCCGCCGCCACCTCCGGACTCCCCGGAAGGTCCGTCCGCCGAAAGCGGATACCGGTGCCCGGCTCCGCAGTCCGGAACGTCAGAGAGGCCGCCTCACCGGAGTGAAGGCCGACCCCCTTCAGGGTGATCTCGCGGGAGACCGTGCGTTGGTTCGGGCCGCTCATAGTGGCTCGTTGCAGGGCGGTTCGGTGCGCGGGGGAAAGCTAACGAGGGCCCTCTCCAACCGCTCCACTCGCGCCGCCAGCTTCGGCAGCCGAGCCATCAGCGCCTGGGCGCGAAGCTGCTCGCGATGGGGCCGGGCCGGGTATCCCGACACCGTCTCGCCCTCCGGCACGTCGCGCGTGACGGTGCTACCGAACGTGACGCGCGCACCGTCACCGATCTCGAGGTGATTCGTGGCGCTCGCCCGCCCGCCCAACCAGGCGCCCCGACCGATGCGCGTCGAGCCGGCGATCCCCACGAGCGCAGCGATCATCGTCCCCGCTCCGATGCGCACGTTGTGCGCCACCTGGACCAGGTTGTCGATCTTCGCGCCCCGCCCCACCACGGTGTCCCCCAGCGAGCCGCGGTCGATCGTGGTGTTGGCTCCGATCTCCACGCCGTCCTCGATGACCGCTCGGCCGACCTGCGGCATCTTGCGGTGCTCTCCGTCCACCGTCGTGTAGCCGAAACCGTCCGATCCCACGCGCACGCCGGCGTGCAGGATCACGTCCGCGCCGATGACGGATTCGGGATAGACGACCACGTGGGGGTGCAGCGTGCACCCCGATCCGATCGAGGTCCCCGAACCCAGGACGCAGTGCGCGCCGATGCGCGTGGCGTCTCCGATCGTGACCCCTTCACCGATGACCGCGTAGGGCTCGATGCGCACCGCGGCCCCAAGGCTCACGCCGCGGCCGACGACGGCGGTCGGATGCACGGACGCCGGCTCGACGGGCACGGGATGGAAGTGCGCCAACAGGGTGCGGAGCGCCGGATAGGGGGCGTCCACGACGACCCGGGGCGATGCGGCAGGAAGGACTGCCTCCAGGTCCTTCGAGACCAGATAGGCGCTCGCGCGAGACTCGGGCACGTAGCGGACGTAGCGCTTAAGCGCCAGGAACCCGACCTGTCCCGGTCCCGCCTCGTCCAAGGGCGCGACACCATCCACCCTGATTTCCCCCGGCCCTTCGAGGCGGCCGCCGACCCGCTCGGCCACATCCCGGAGCGTGAGGGACGGGGCGCCGCGGCGCCCCGGAGCTGCTTGGGTCATGGATCCCTCCGGCTGTGCGAACAAGAGCCCACGCGCGCGCCGCTGCGCGCCGTGGGCCCCGTGTGGACTACGTCGTTGGCCTCGCTAAGTCGACTTACCGCGGGGCAGGAACTCCGGCTGCTGGGGGCGCAGCGCCCAGACGGCGGATGACTTCCGGGGTCAGGTCGAGCGTCGAGTCCGCCGCAATGATCGCGCCGGCAGCGGTGTCGAGAATCAGGGAGTACTGGCCCTCCTCCCGGATGGTCTCGATCACGACCGTGATCCGGTCCATGACCGGCTGGATCAGCGCGTCGCGACGCTGGTCCGCGAGCTGCTGTAGCTGCGTGGTGCGCGTCTGATATTCCGTCACCTTCGCCTGGAGCTGCGTCTCGCGGTTGGCCCTCGCCTCGGGCGACAACGTGAGCTGCTGCTGCTCCAGCCGCTGCTGCATCCCGGTGATCTCGTCCTCGAGCTGCTGCACCTCAGCCTGAAACGACTGCATCTCCTGGTCGAACGCTTGTTGGGCCGCGGCGGCTTCGCCTGAGCTCGCAAGAATCTGCGGGGAATTGATGTATCCGATCTTCAGCGTCTGCGCTTCCGCGGACCCGGCCAGGAGAGCCCACGCCAGCGCGGGGAAGGCGAGTGAGCTGCGTCGCATAGTCCCTACTCCGTCTAGTGTCATGTCCCCCGCGCGCTCGACGTCGCCAGACGCCGCGTGGCAGCGGGATCGTTGCCGGTCAGTCGTAGTCCGAATTGAACAGCTTGTTCCCGCGTTCCCGGCCTATGATCCACCTCGGGTGGTGCTCGCCCTAGGCTACATCCCCCCGCCCATCTTGAAGTGCAGCTGCCACCCCGGCTGCGGCTTGTCGAAGCCGAAGGCGTAGTCGAGGCCGATGGGGCCGAACGGCGTCACCAGCTGGACACCGAACCCGGCGCCGCGGAAGAGTCGGGTCGGGTCGAAGCTGGCAGGCTGGCGCCACACGTTGCCGGCATCGTAGAACAAGTTCAGGGAGATCTGGTCGCTGGGTCGCAGCGCGAACGCAGCCGTCGCGCTGAAAAACGCGTTGCCGAGCCGCTGGATGTCCGAAATGCCCGCCGTCCGCTCAGGGAAGTAGCCGAGCGGAGTCACCGACGTTTCGTCGTAGCCGCGCAGGCTCTGACCGAACTGAACGCCGCCCATCCAGAAGCGATCGAACGGGAACGCTTCCACGTCACCGAAGATGGCACCGCCCCGCAGCGTGAGGCCCAACGCCATCCGCATGCCCCCCTGCGCGCCGTCGCCCCCGATGCGGCCCACGGGTAGCCACCAGCTCCCGTCCGTGAGGACGCGCGTGAACTGACCGTCGCCGCCCAGCAATCCACCGTTGAGCTCGACCGACACGCTCTGTCGCGAACCCACCGAGGGGAAGATCGGGTGGTCTAGGGTCTGGCGGGTGACACCCAGCGAGAGCTGGCTTTGGACCCCGGGCGGTCGCCCGAAGAGGGACGTGTCATCCTCGTTGCTGAACAGCTCGTACATGGTGCGGGAAAGGCTGTAACCGACGAAGGTCCGCGTGAACAGCGAGCCCCGGAACGGGAAGCCGAGACGGAGGCTCCCACCGATCCTCCTCCGTCGCCCGGAGGAGAACTGGAAGAAGCGGTCGCGCGCGTTGAACAAAGAGGCCGATGCGGAGACCATGCTCTGGAACAGAGCCGGGTCCGTGTAGCCGACCTCGAAGCTGTTCAGGAAGCGGCCGAAGTCCCAGCGCAGCGTCCCCGACTTGGCCTGGCCAAAGAGGTTCGGCTGCTCGTAGCCCACGAAGCCGGACAGCCCCACGCCACCGCCGACCGAGGTGCCGAAGTTGATGGAGCCGGTCTGCTTCTCGACGACCTCGAACGTGAGGTCCACGTCGCCGGACTCCGTGGGCTGCACGTCCGGGAACGGCATCGGGACTTCGAAGAAGCCGAGCGCCGAGATGCTCTGGTAGCTCTGCAGGAGCCGGTCTTGGCTGTAGACGTCCCCGGGAATGACGCTCAGCTGGTTCCGGATCACCCACTCGTGGGTGTACTCATTGCCCGAGATGTTGATGCGATTGATCAGAGCGAGCGGCCCTTCGGTGACTTGCCACGAGGCGTCGACCACGGGCGTGCCGCCGTCCGTCGACTCGATGCGATCGACGACCGGAGTGATCTCGATGTAGAGGTACCCCTGATTGCGGTAGCGCTCGAGCGCCCTCTGGCGCGCGCTCTCGAAGGCTTCGGAGTCGAAGACCCCACCGGTCTCGTTGTCGCGCTCGGTTCCGCCGAAACCGAGGCTGCGGAAGATGCCCCCCGTCGGCGTAAGGAACAGGGACTCGAACGACTCGTCCGTGAAGACCTCATTGCCGTCCACGTCGAACTCGTTCATGCGGTACTGGAGACCCTCTTCGACCGCGACTTCTACGCGGGCCTTGCCGCTCGTGGGGTCGACGAGGACCGTGTCTGACACGACCCGCGCGTCCAGGTAGCCTTGCGAGCGGTAGAGGGCGGGGACGCTCTCCTCGAGGTCGCCTCGATATTCGACCTCGTTGAACGACCCCGAGCTGAACCACCAGAAGCCCTCGCGCTTGACGGACATCGCGCCCCGCAGCTCGTCATCGGCCAACCCCTGGTTGCCGATGAAGTCGATGTCCGCGACGGTGACGCGCTGGCCTTCGGTCACGTCGATGACGACGTCCACCTCGCTGACGTTGTCCGCCACCGGCTCCAATCGGTCCTCGATGACGGCGAACGGGATTCCCTCGTCCACCAGCTGGGCTCGAATGAAGGCCTTCGCGTCGAGGATCCGCTGGCGATGAAGCGCCACGCCGGGCTCGAGGTTGGCGCTGTCGCGGACCATCCCCGGTGACGCGTGCTCGAGACCGTTGATGTCGACCCGTCGTATTCTGAGCTCCTCCTCGACCTCGACGAGGAGCACGTTGGGTCGATCCTCGGGCGCCCTCACGACGACGTTCCGGAACTGCCCGCTGCTGAGGATCGTCTTGATCCCGCGCTGGATGTCGCGGTACATGACCTCGTCGCCGGGCAGGATGCCGAAAAGCCCTGCAATCGATTCCGCCTGGAGACGCAGGTTGCCGGACACGACGACGGAGTCGACCCGAATCGACCGGACGGCGGCCGTCTGTTGAGCTTCGACGGATGCCGAAGACCCGACACATGCGAGGGCGACTAGCGCCGCCCCGAGCGACCGCAGATCCATCACGTCTTGGTCGCCGACTCAACCTGCAGGGTGAGGGCGTGACCATCGGGCCCGAGATCCACCTCGATCTCGTCTCCGCTGCTGAACTCCGCCTGCAGGATCTTCTCGGAGAGAGGATCCTCGAGATAGCGCTGAATCGCGCGCCGCAGGGGCCGGGCTCCGAACTTCTCGTCGTAGCCCTGGCGAACGAGGAAGTCCACCGCGGCGTCCGTGAGGCGCAGGGTGATGCCCTCGACCTCTAGGCGCTTGCGCACGTCGGCCATGAGGATGTGCACGATTTGGCCGATCTCTTCCCGGGTGAGCGAGTGGAAGACGATGGTGTCGTCGACCCGGTTCAGGAACTCCGGGTTGAAGGCCCGCTCGATCTCCTTGGAGACCTTGTCCTTCATGATCTCGTAGTTGTCCTGCTTGTCGCCGGAGTGGAACCCGAGCCCGCCCCCCTTGGAGATGTCGCGAGCCCCGAGGTTCGAGGTCATGATGAGCACGGTGTTCTTGAAGTCGATCACACGCCCGTAGTTGTCGGTGAGGTGACCCTCGTCGAGAACCTGCAGGAGGATGTTGAACACGTCGGGATGTGCCTTCTCGATCTCATCGAGGAGCACGACCGAATACGGACGACGACGGACGGCCTTGGTGAGTGCGCCCGAGTCCTCGTATCCGACGTAACCCGGAGGCGCGCCAATGAGCCGGGACACGGAGAATTTTTCCATGTACTCGCTCATGTCGACGCGGATGAGCGCCTCACGATCGGCGAAAAGGAATTCCGCGAGCGCGCGGGCAAGCTCCGTCTTCCCGACGCCCGTGGGGCCCGAGAAGATGAAGCTGCCAATGGGACGGCGCGGATCTTTGAGGCCCGCGCGGCTCCTGCGAATCGCGCGGCTGATCGCCGTAATGGCATTCTGCTGGCCGACGATGCGCTTGTGGAGTTCGTCCTCCATATGCACCAAACGCTCCGCCTCCGTCTGGCGGATCCGCGTGACGGGGACGCCCGTCCAGCGACTCACGATGAACGCCACGTCCTCGGGCGTGATCTGCGGGCGGTGGCGTTTGCGCTCTTCCTCCCACGCGTCCTGGCGCTCCCGGATGGTCTGACTGAATTCGCGTTCCTCGTCCCGGAGCTCCGCCGCCTTCTCGAAGTCCTGGTCACCGATCGCCTGCTCCTTGCGAGCGGCGATCTCGGCGAGCTGAGTCTTGAGCTCCTCGACTTCCGGCGGCGGCACCTGGCTCGCAATGCGAGCCCGAGCCCCGGCCTCGTCGATCACGTCGATAGCCTTGTCCGGCAGGAAGCGATCGGTGATGTAGCGGTCGGCGAGCTTGGCCGCGTGCTCGAGCGCATCGTCTGGGATCACCACGCGATGGTGAGACTCGTAGCTTTCCCTAAGACCCTTGAGGATCTCCACGGTCTCTTCCACCGCGGGCGGCTCGACGATCACGGGCTGGAAGCGCCGCTCGAGCGCCCCGTCTTTCTCGATGTACTTGCGGTACTCGTTCAGCGTGGAGGCGCCGATGCACTGGAGCTCACCCCGCGCGAGAGCGGGCTTGAGCATGTTGGACGCATCAATGGCGCCCTCCGCCGCTCCGGCACCCACGAGCGTGTGCAGCTCGTCGATGAACAGGATCACAGTCTGGCTCTGTTGGATCTCGTTCATCACCGCCTTGAGGCGCTCCTCGAACTGACCGCGGTACTTCGTGCCGGCGATGACCGCTGCCATGTCGAGCGCGAGCACACGGTGACCCTTCAAGGCTTCGGTGATCTCGCCACCGGCGATGAGCTGAGCCAGCCCTTCGACGATTGCGGTCTTGCCCACGCCCGGCTCCCCGATCAGCACCGGGTTGTTCTTCTTCCGGCGGCAGAGGATCTCGACCATGCGCTCGATCTCCGAGGTGCGGCCGATCGTTGGATCCAGCTTTCCTTGGCGCGCGAGCTCCGTGAGGTCGCGGCAGAAGTGGTCGAGCGCGGGCGTCTTGGACTTCTTGTCCCCGGCCTTCGCCGGCACAGCCTGCGTGCCGCCCCCGCCGATGCCGGCGGACTCCGACGGCGCGACGTCCGAACCGAGAACCTTCAGCGCTTCCTCGCGTGCCTCGTCGAGGGTGACGCCGAGCGAGTTTAGGACCTGCGCGGCGATGCCCTTCTCCTCGCGCAGCAGCCCCAGCAGGAGGTGTTCCGTGCCCACATAGGAGTGGTTGAAGTCCCTCGCCTCTGCCATCGCGAACTCGAGCACCTTCTTGGCGCGCGACGTATACGGGAGCTCACCCAGCGCGATGGTGGCCTTGCCCTTCCGGACCGACTCCTCGACCCTGTCGTGGATCTGCTCGAGATCGACGTTCAGGTTCGTGAGGACGGCGGCCGCGACGCCTTCGCCCTCGCGGATGAGGCCGAGAAGGAGGTGCTCCGTACCGACATAGTCGTGCTGCAGGCGGATGGCCTCTTCGCGGGCCATCGCCAGGACCTTCCGCACTCTGTCGGTGAAATTGTAGTTCATCGCCAATTAGAACCGGTCGGAGGGCGGACCCTCGTCGGACGGGCGGTCGCCCCTTGAGACCTCGCCCTCGGCAGCCAAGACACGTCGCACGTACGCAGCGCGGTGGGCGTCGCTCTCGGCTGAAGACAAGTCACGCCCCGCCGCTTCTTCCAAGTGCGCCGGCTGCGTGAAGATCATCATCTTGTTGAGCGTGTATACACGAAGTCCAGGGAGTAGTTTCAGGGAAAGTCCCAGCCGCACGCCCGACAGTAGGTTCATGAACTCCTCGAAGGATAGCGTCCGGGCGTAGCGCAGCAGACCGTAGGCCCTCCAGATCTTGTCCTCGGTGACCCCCTGGGCGTCCCGCAGCAACACCTGGCGTGCGTGCATCTCGTATTGGATCACCTGGCGGACCATCTTGTCGAGGTGATCGACCAGGTCTTCCTCGGTCTTCCCGAGGGTCGTCTGATTGGACACCTGGAAGAAGTTGCCCACCACTTCCGAGCCCTCGCCGTAGAGGCCCCGGAACGTGAGCCCCACCTGCCCGAGCCCCTGGAGGACCTTGGCGATCTCCTTGGTGAGGACGAGGCCGGGAAGGTGCATGAACACCGAGGCACGGAGCCCCGAGCCGACGTTCGTCGGGCAGCTCGTGAGAAAGCCGAACTCGTGGTGGTACGCGAAGGGAAGCTCGCGACCCAGTTCCTCGTCGAGTCGGTCCACCAGGCGCCACGCCTGCTCGATCCGCAGCCCTGACAGCAGGCTCTGCGCGCGGATGTGGTCCTCTTCGTTGACCATCACGCTCACCGGAGCCGACCCGGACACGTGAACCGCCGCGCCGCGCACCGGGCCTGACTGGGGGTCCCCGAGGAGGTCGCGCGTCACCAGGCGCCGCTCGAGGAGGATCTTCCTGGAGCGAGGCGTCAGGCTCGGCATCTCCAGCAGCGTGCCGCCCTGGAGGAATTCGGCCTTGGCCGCGCACTCGCGGAACTTCCGCAACACCGACTCGCGGTCGTTCACGCGCGCCCTGGGTCCGAAGGCGTGTCCCTGGAGGTTCCTTGCCAAGCGGACCCGGGTGGAGAGCACGATGTCGGCGTGGTCGCCGCTCGCCTCCAGCCAGCTCAGGCCGTGGTCCGGGATCGCGGGGAGATCATTCATGGGGCTCTACGCGGGCTCTAGGGAGCGGATCTCGTCGCGGAGCTCCGCGGCTCTCTCGAAATCCTCGGACTCCACCGCCCGGTTCAGCTTCCGGCGCAGGGCATCGAGACGCCGTTCGAGCTCCGACGCGCTCGGGTCCGGGGGAAGGTAGACCTTGCCTACGTGCTGGGTTCCGCCGTGAACCCTGCGCAGGAGCCGCTGGAGGTGCGGAGCGTACGTCTCGTAGCATTGCGGACAGCCCAGGCGACCCGTCTCGCGGAAGTCCCGGAACGTGAGACCGCAGAAGGGGCACTGAGTCGAGGCCGGATCCGCGTCCACAGCCGGATCCTTCCCCATCTGGGCCAAGAAGTCGGTCAGCGGGAAGTTCGCCGGCTCGGGGGTGCTCTCGAGCCCCTTCTCCGCCGCGCACTTCTCACAGAGGCGGTGTGTCGACATCTGGTTGTTCACGATCTGCGTGAGGTGGACGACCGCCTCCGTCGATCCGCAGTTGTCACAGACGATGTCCGACATGGGGGCTATCCTCTTCGGCCTGCCAGGGCGCTTCCATCCTCCTTCCGGCCCTGGCTACACCCGAGTTGCCGGTTGGAGCCGTCCGTCCTGCAGCCTGAGCATGCGGTCGGCCCGGCCGGCCAAATCGGCGTTGTGCGTCACCACAACCAGCGAGAGTAGCCGCTGGGTCCGGAGCCCGAAGAGCAGGTCGTGCAGCCGCTCACTGGTTTGGGTGTCCAGGTTGCCGGACGGCTCGTCGGCCAGGAGGACGAGCGGCTCGTTCACGAGCGCCCGGGCGACAGCCACGCGCTGCTGCTCACCCCCCGACAACTGCCTGGGCTTGTGGGCTTCTCGTCGCTCCAGCCCCACCTCGCCGAGAAGGCCGCGGGCGCGCTTGCGGGCTTCGTCGAACGAGTGCCCGGCGAGCAGCGCGGGCATCATCACGTTCTCGATCGCCGTGAACTCCCGCAGCAGGTGATGGAACTGGAAGACGAACCCGATCTGCCGGTTTCGCACCGCCGCGAGATCGTCCTCCTCCAGGCGCGACACGTCTCGGCCGCCCACGAACACCGCCCCCGACGTGGGACGGTCGAGCGCTCCGAGCAGGTGGAGGAGCGTCGACTTGCCCGCCCCGCTCGCGCCGGTCACCGCCACCGCCTCCCCGCGCGCGAGCGCCAACGTCACACCACGGAGCACCTCGATCGTGCTGCCGTCGCCGCCCGTGTAGCTCATGGCCAGGTCGCGGGCCTCGAGCGGGAGCTCCGCGGACGCGGATTCGTCACTCATGGCGAATCGCGTCGACCGGCTCGAGCCGGGACGCCTGCACCGCCGGATAGATCGTCGCGAGGAACGCGACTGCCACGCTCGCCCCGACGATCAGCAGAATGTCCGTGGCCTGGACCGACACCGGCAGATGGTCCACGAAGTAGACGTCGGGCGGGATCTTGATGATCTCGTAGCGATCGAGCACGAAGCAGAGTCCGAGACCCCCGATGGTGCCGAGCGCGGTGCCTGTGACGCCGATCCACGCGCCCTGGAGCACGAAGACCCGCAGGATGCCGCCGCGCGTCATGCCCATCGCCTTGAGGATGCCGATCTCGCGGGTCCGGTCCGAGACCACCATGACGAGCGTGCTCACGATGTTGAACGCCGCCACCAGCACGATCAAGAAAAGGATCAGCTGCATGGCGAGCTTCTCGAGCCTCAGCGCGCTGAAGAGCGCGCGGTTGGTCGCGACCCAAGACTCCACGTAGTAGGGATAACCGAGGCGCTCACCCAGTTCACGCGCCACCTCGGGCGCGATCTCGGGGTCGGCGGTGCGTGCGCCGATCCCACTCGCGGTCCCCGGCTCGAGACCGATGAGATCCTGCGCCGCCTCGAGCGTCGTGTAGATGTTCTTGAGGTCGTAGTCGTACATCCCGGTCGTGAACGTGCCGGTGACCTCGAACTGTCGAACGGTCGGTGTGTACCCGCCGAAGATGTCCGCATTGAGGTTCTCGAGTGACATGAGAATCAGCGTGTCGCCCTCGAAGACCTGCATGCGGTCGGCGAGCAGACCCCCCATCAACAGCGGCGGCAGCCCCGACGCGGGAGGGGCGAGGTTGAGCGACCCCTCGACGATCTGGCGCTCCATCTCGGTGGGTGCGGCGCGGGTCGTATCGATGTCGATCCCGTAGAGCGTGGCGCCCTGTGGGTAGTTGCCCGACGCACCCCGCCGGAGCACCGACACCTCGGAGAGCGCGAACGGCGCCGCGCCCACGATCCCCTCCACGGCGAGCACGCTGTCGACCACGGTCTCCCAATCGAGGAGACGCAGGCTCGCGCTCTGCTCGAGCACGATCACGTGCGGCGTCGATTCGAGGATCTTCGCGCGCAGGTCCTCCTGCATCCCGGTCATGACCGCGATGACCACGACCAGCGCGGTCACACCCACGGTCACCCCGCCGAGCGCAATCCAGGTGATGAGCGAGAGGAGCCCGCCCCTGCTCGAGCCCAGGTAGTGCCGGGCGATGTACCAGTGCAGGCGCTTCAATCCTTCCTCTCGCCCCCGAGCGTCACTCTTCCGCCCTCAGGACCGGGAAGAGCAGCACGTCGCGGATCGAGGTCTGGTCGGCGAGCACCATCACAAGACGGTCCACGCCCATGCCCACGCCTCCGGTCGGCGGCATCCCGTACTCGAGCGCGCGCAGGTAGTCCTCGTCGATCTGCTGAGCCTCCTCGTCTCCCGCCGTCTTGAGCAAGACCTGGGCCTCGAACCGCGCCCTCTGATCGAGCGGGTCGTTGAGCTCCGAAAACCCGTTGAAGATCTCCGCACCCCCGATGTACATCTCGAAGCGCTCCGTGAGCCGCGGATCGTCCCGGTGCTCCTTCGCGAGCGGGCTCAGCTCCTTGGGGTGGTCGATGACGAAGGTCGGCTGCACGAGCCCGGGCTCCACCAGGGCGCTGAACAGTTTGTCGAGCAGCTTGCCCCGCCCCGCGCCCCCCAGATCGGGGATGCGGAGGTCCTCGGCGCGCGCGCGCAGCTCACGGTCGCTGAGGGCGTGCACGTCGGTGCCGAGCCCGGCGGACACCGCGTCCATGAAGCGGATGCGCGGGAACGGCGTGCTGAACTCGATGGCCTGACCCGCCAAGGTCAGAGAGCGGCGCCCCAGCACGCGGTCGAGGACGTGCAGCAGCATACGCTCCGACAGATCCATCTGCGCGTTGTAGTCGGTGAACGCCTGGTACCACTCGAGCATCGTGAACTCCGGATTGTGGAGGCGCGACAGCCCCTCGTTCCGGAAGTCCTTGGAGATCTCGTAGACGCGGTCGAGACCGCCCACGATCAGGCGCTTGAGGTACAGCTCGTCCGCGATCCGGAGGTACATCGTCTGGTCGAGCGCATGGTGCGTCGTCACGAAGGGCTTGGCCGAGGCTCCGCCGTACATGGGTTGGAGCACCGGCGTCTCGACCTCCAGGAACCCCTCGCCGTCCAGGAAACGGCGAAGCTCGGTGACCACACGCGACCTCGTCCTGAACACCTCGCGCACCTCGGGGTGCACCGCCAGGTCCGCGTACCGTTGCCTGTAGCGGGCCTCCTGGTCGGCGAAGCCCGAGTGGACCACACGCTCACCCGTCTCGCTGGCCGCTTCGACCTTGCCGAACGGCAGGGGCCGGAGCGACTTCGTGAGCAGGGTCCACGCCCGCACGCGCAGCGTCACCTCACCCGTCTTGGTCCGGAACGTGGTACCCTCGACGCCGATCCAGTCCCCGAGGTCGAGTAGGCGGAGATCTTCGAACGCCTCGGCGCCCACGATGTCCTTCTTGAAGTAGAGCTGGATCCTGCCCGCGCGGTCTTCCAGGTGCGCGAAGGCGCTCTTACCCATGTCGCGCCAACCCACGATGCGCCCACCCAAACTCGTGTGCGTACCCTGCCCGTCGGCACTGACTCCTCCTGCCTTCTCGAGATCCTCGAAAGAGGCGACAACCTCGATCGAGGTCCCGGTCACCTCGAAGGAATAGGCGAACGCGAGGATGCCCCTCTCGCGGAGCGTCGCGAGCTTCTCGTGCCGCGCCCTGAGGACCTGGCTCATCTCCTGCGCGTCATGGCTCACGTCAGTTCACCCGATCCGTGCTGCCCCGCGCTCTTCAGGTACGCCTCGATGAGGGCGTCCAAGTCACCGTCCATGACGGCGTAAACGTCCGTGATCTTCAGCTCCGTGCGATGGTCGTTCACCATCGTGTACGGCTGGAACACATACGAGCGAATCTGACTCCCGAAGTCGATGTCGGCCTTGCTCGCCTCAATGGCCGCGCGCTCCTTCTCCTTCTCCTCGAGCGCGCGCTGGTAGAGGGCTGCACGGAGCATCTTCATCGCGGTGCTCTTGTTCTTGTGCTGTGAGCGCTCCTGCTGACACGAGACCACAGTGTTGGTGGGCAAGTGGGTGATCCGCACCGCGGAGTCGGTCTTGTTGACGTGCTGCCCACCAGCACCCGAAGCGCGGAACGTATCGATGCGGAGATCGCCATCGTTGATCTCGACCTTGATGTCGTCGTCCACCACCGGGCAGACGAAGACACTCGCGAAGGAGGTGTGGCGCCTCGACTGCGCATCGAACGGTGAGATGCGGACCATCCGGTGCACACCCCGCTCGGCTTTCAGGAAACCGTAGGCGCTTTCGCCCAGGATCTCGAGCGTCGCGCTCTTGATGCCGGCCTCTTGGGCCGGCTGCATGTCGAGGACGTTAACCTGGAAGCCCCGCCGCTCCGCCCACCGCGTATACATGCGCACCAGCATCTCCGCCCAATCCTGGGACTCGACGCCTCCCGCTCCCGGATGGATCGTGATGATCGCTTCGAGGTGATCGTCCTCGCCTTGGAGCATGGTACGCAGCTCGAGGGCCTCGACGCCCTCCTGCAGCTGGCCGAGCGCACGGAGGAACTCGCTCGCTAGATCGGCGTCCTCCTCCTCTTCCAGCAACTCGGCGAGGGCGTGCAGCTCGGATGCCTTGCCGGCGAGATCGCTCCACGGCCCGACCCATGACTTCAGCCGGTTCGCCTCTTCGATGGTGGCCCGCGCCGCCTCCGGATTGTCCCAGAAGCCGGCCACGGCCATCACCTCGTCGAGCGCCTTCACCCGTTCTTCGCGGACTCCGAGGTCAAAGGTACCCCCTGAGCTCCTGAACGCGCTCGTCGAGCCGGGTCAGTTGCTGCAGCTGATCTTTGTTCATCGCCGATATCCGTCGAAGCCCGCGGGGTGAGCACAGCACTTGCCGTAAAGGCCGAGGGGCCGCCCCGCGCGGACGGCCCCTCCCTTGCCAACGCGACCGAATATACCGGCTTCCTAAAAGAGACGCTCTCCCTTCGCCAGGACGTCGTTGAGCGCCTCTCGCCAAAATTCCCGGCCGGGCCCGTCGGCGAGCTCGGCTCCCACCTGGTCGACGAACTCCTTCCAGGACTTGTCGATCTCCTCCTCGAAGTCCTTCACCAGGGTCCCGTTCTCGAGCGCGTTCCGGTGCCGCTCCGCGTTGTACATGATCATGTCGGAGACGAGGACGCGCGCCAGGCGCTTCGCCTTGTCCGTGGGGTCTCGCTTCCCGAACCGGAACGTGCCGCCCGCGGGGGTCGGCTCGGCGGCGGGCGCCGGAGGCGGAGGCGGCGCGGGCCGAGGCGCAGGCGGAGTCGGCCGTGGCGGCGTCGCTCGGGGAGGCGCCGCAGGAGGCGCGGACCGCTGAGGCGGGGGCGGCGGGGGCGCAACGGGAGCGACCGGTGGAGGCGGGGGAACCACCTGGATGTTGTCCAAGGGCGCCACCGGCATGGCCGGAGCCGGACGTGGTGGTGGCGGTGGGGCTATCGCCGAAGACTCGCTCGGCTTCTCCACGCGGAAGATGCCGCCGCACGAGCTGCAGCGAACCTTGACGCCACCGGCGGGCACCTTGGCCGAATCGACCGGGAACCCCTGGGAGCAGGACGGGCACGTGACAGTGATGACCATGGATCGCTTCGGTTCAGGTTTTGACTGCGGGCGCTTGGCCTCTCTGATCCGCCACCAAGATGTCCGCTTCGGTAGCGGACGCCGTGGGCAACTCCGGCGACTGGTGCCGGCGGTCGACCACGTACTTGGAGCCGGGGAGAGATTTCGAGTACGTCTTCATTTCGGCTGAGAGTTCGCTGATCTGGCCGGTGTGCTCGAAGACCTGGAACTGATTCGTGATCACTCCGATCGAAAGTGTCTGGAGTGGAGTGGAGTGGAGTGGAGTAGATATTGCCTCGCCGGTCCTTGGCGCGGAAGTACCCCGCGCGGCGGTCCTCCTCGGTGTACTGGTAGGGAATCAACTCGTCGAACAGGCGCACGATCTCGTCGCACGTGCGCTCCAGATACTCGAGCGGGAGGTTCATGATGAAGTCGTCCCCGCCGATACGTCCGACGAAGCCGCCGGGAGCCAACCCGCGCGCCATGTCCCGGAGGATCCTGGAGAGCAGCCGAATCACGCCGTCTCCGTTCGCGTAGCCGTAGCGGTCGTTGAACTCCTTGAAGTGGTCGAGATCCGCGTAGCACACCGCGAAGTGCTGTCCCGCCTCGAGCCGAGCCTGCATGTCCCGCGCGATGTGGTGCGTACCGGGAAGCCTGGTCGTCGGGTGCACGGACACATCGCGATCTGCGCGCCGAAGTGCCTGATCCAACCGGAGCGAGTACTCCCGCTCCGGTAGTCCGTCACTCACGACCTCGTCGGCGCCGGCCGCGAGCATGTCGGCCGCGGCGCCCGCATCCGATTTCGGCAGCACGACGATCAGCGGAACGATGCCGGTGAAAGCGTCCTGCTTCAGACCACGAGCCAACTCGGCCATTCCGGTCGGGTCGCCGTCGAGAATGACGCACCCCGGACAGGACCGATTCAGCATCGCCCTGACCTCGTCCGCCCCCGAGACCGTGACCACCTCGAGCCCGTTTTCTCTTGCGAAGCGTGTGACGAGGGCAGACGGCCGCTTACGACGAGGCCCGAAATAGAGAACGGTCTTGTCGGAAGCCATGGATCCTCGTCCGGGGGGCGCACCCCAGCAGAGGCTACCTAGGCGCCGCGGGAGGTGTCAATCTACCGGCGAACGCTCACGGACGGCCAGGAAGTCTATGTGGCGAGCTTCCTTGTCGACGCGCGACACCTGCACGCGGAGCCGGTCCCCGAGCCGATACCTGCGGCCGCGGCGCTCCCCTACCAGCGCGTAATCCCGTGGGCTGAACTGGTAGTAGTCGTCCTCGAGGGAGCGCACGTGCAGGAGGCCATCCACGAAGTATTGGTCGAGCGTCACGAACACGCCGAACGGCGCGACACCCGTGATGCGCCCGTCGAACTCGTCGCCCAAGTGCCGCTCCATGAACTCGACCTTCTTGAGAGCCACCGTCGCGCGCTCGGCCTCGGCGGCCGCCTGCTCGCGCTCGCTCGAGGTCTCGGCGATCCTCGCCAACGCCTCGCCGTCCAGGTCGCGCGGCGGCGGGCCGTCGAGGAAGGCGGCCGCGAGCAACCGATGGACAATGAGGTCGGGGTAGCGCCGGATGGGCGAGGTGAAGTGCGTGTAGCCGCTCGACGCGAGGCCGAAGTGACCGAGGTTTTCGGTGTCGTAGCGCGCCCGGGAGAGCGTCCGGAGGACCAAGGAGGAGACGAGGTCGTGAGCCTCGGGTCCTCGCGGTACCTCGAGCAGGCGCTGAACGTCGCTGGGCTTCAGGGACGTCCGTCGTGGGACGTCGATGCCCAGCGGCGCGAGGGCCTCCCTGAGTTCATCGGCCTTGGCCGCCGACGGCGGTTCGTGCACGCGGTAAAGGCTGCCGATGTCACGCGCTTCGAGGTCGGACGCCACGACCTCGTTCGCCAGGATCATGAAGTCCTCGATGAGCCGGTGGCTCGACAACCGGTCTCGACGCTGGATGTCCACCGGAGCGCCCTCGGCGTCGAGAATCACCTTGGCCTCCGGCAAGTCGAGGTCGAGGGCACCTCGGCCGTGCCGCTCGACCCGCACCCGGCGCGCGTGGGCGTCGAGCTGCCTCAGGGCCTCATCGAGGTCCGGAGCGATCGAGCGTCGACTCTCGAGCACGTCCTGCGCATCCTCGTACGACAGCGCGTACCGACACCGGATTCGTGTGCGGTCGTAGCGCCGCGCTCGCACGCGTCCGTCGTCGTCGAGCTCCACGAACAGCGAGAGGGCCAGGCGCGGGAGATCCACCACGAGCGAGCACACGTCCGCGGAGAGGATCTGGGGCAGCATCGGGATCGTGCGGTCCACGAGGTAGACGCTCGTCCCGCGGGCTCGCGCCTCCAGGTCGACCGTCCCCCCGTGCTGGACGAAGTGCGACACGTCGGCGATGTGCACGCCGACCTCCACGCGGCCATCGGGAAGCGTTTCGATGGAGAGGGCATCGTCGTGATCCTTGGCGTCCGAAGGATCGATCGTGAATGAGAGCAGGTCGGTGCGGTCGACCCGCCGCGCGCCCTCGTCGCGCGCGCCCGCGGTGGCAGCCTTTTCCGCCGCTGCCAGGACTTCCGAGGGAAACTCGAGGGGCAGGTCGAAGCCGTGCGCGACCGCGAGCACGTCGACGCCCGGGTCCTGGAGCGGGCCCAGCACACGCTCGACGGTCCCGGTGGGGCGGGAGCGTCCGACGCCGAACCCGGTGAGCCGGACCACCACGACGTCGCCCTCCTCCGCGGCGACGTCACGCCCGTCCGGAACGAGCACCTCCCGATGGAGCCGGCGGTCGAGCGGGACGACCCAAGACATCCGCTTACGGCGGTGGAACGTGCCCACGACCGTCGTGCGGGCACGCTCCAGGACGTCGACCACGGTGCCTTCGGGGTTCCGCCCCTTCGGGCGCCGGTCGATGCGCGCGGCGACCCGATCTCCGTCCATCGAGGTCGCCAAGCGCCCCGCTGCCACGAAGACGTCCTTCCCCCCGTCGTCTGGACGTACGAATGCGTCCCCACGGCGGGTCATCGTGAGCACTCCCTTCACAACGTGCGCCGGCGGGTCTCGACGCGCCTTCATCGCGGTGCGCGTATCATGAGTACCAGGTCCCACTGCGACCCAGGTGCGGCGCTGGTCGCGACCCGGATGCGAGCTGCGCCGGGCTCACGTCGCGAGGAGACGAACGCGTCCCCCGCGGACAGGAGGTGGTTCGCCAGCACCACGCCGAGAACGGTGGTAGCCTGACGGAACCGACTGTCGCTCGCCTCGACCAGCCCCGAGAACTCGGACTGCGCGCCCGGCTCGCCCGACCAGTCCCAGAGCATCTCGGCGCCGTAGGCCTCCTGACCGTAGTACGCCAGCCCGCTCTGATACGCCGGATCGGAAGGTGGAACGCTCGTGCCGCTCGGTAGGAAGAGACGAGCCGCGAGGGACCAGACCGATCCGTTGTAGGTGCCGGTATCCAGCTCGGGCTGCAGGCCCGCCGTGAGCGCATCGCCGTCGAACGCGCCTGAGCGTGCCCAGTGGGTGAGCGTCTCGTAGTACTCGAAGTCGCCGTCGACTCGGGTTGAACCCTGCACCCGCGCGTTGTCCCAGGCGAAGTCCCGGTAGCGGTCGCGGAAGTCGCTCCCGGCGCCGCGACGCTCGACGAAGAACGCCCACCCGGCGATCTCCAGGGCGAAGTAGGCCCATTTCCGCCGCTGACCCAACACGTGCTGCCCCGCCCCGGGTACCACGAGCGAAAGCCCCGCGGGCAGCAGCGTCGCCTCGGACCTCCATTGGCTCGCGGACTCCGCCGGGCACGCCAAGCCCACGGCGACCACCACCGCGAGGCCGACGAACCTCACAGTCCGATCGATAGCGTCACGTGAACGGGCTCCGTCTCGCCCGTGAGCGTCGAGACCGCCAGCGACTTGGCGATCGACATGCCGACCCGATCGTACTGGATGCCCAGCCCGACGCGAGCCCCGTCCTCCGGGTCAGATCCCTCAACCCGGTCGCGCAGGTCCGAGAGCACGTAACCCGCGCGAATGGACAGCGCGTCCGTCGTCCCCGCCGTGAACTCGGTTCCCAGATACAGCGATGGCACGCCCAAATTCCTCAGCCGGTCCTGCACTTCGACCTCCACCGAGCCGCGGAAGTCGTCTCTGTCCGTGAAGAGATGTACCACGTCGTAGGAAGCCGCAACGCGCACTCGAGCCGGGAGGGGGTCGGCCTGCTCCGCGTTGCGCACTTGGAGGTTCGGCCCCACGTGCGCCACCATGGCGCCCAGACGCAGTCGGTCCAGCGGTGAGGCCTGCAAGCCCGCGTCGAACGCGTATGTGGTCGCGGTCGTGCCTTGGTCGGGACAGGAAGAGCCGCGACACGAAAGTCGGAACTGCACGACCTTGAAGCTCACGCCGATGCTCAGGCGGGTTGCGAGCCGCGCGGCCCCCGAGACGACTCCGAGGTGGTTTCGCACGGAGACCGTGCCGAGCACGTTGCCCGCGCCATCCGTCAGGTCCTGGTCGCCGACGTCCAGAAACAGGTACGAGACGCCCGCCGTGCCGATGCCCGGCCGAGCGAACAGTCCCGACGCCGCGGTCGCCGTTCCCGCAACCTGTTCGCCACGGAATACGACGAAGAGATTGCGATCCACGCCGGCCAGCCCCGCGGGGTTCCAGAAGGCACCCTCGGAGCCCTCGACCGACGTCATGGCGCGACCCAGGGAAACGGCCTGCGCCCCCACGGGGAGGAGGAGGAGGAAGAGTGCGGCCTCGCCCGACGACCCCGGTGAGCCCTGTGCCGCGGCGGACGGTGCGCTAGCAAGCCCCCAGAGGAGCGGCGGGAGGCTAAGGGGTGCTTTCATCATCGGCGGGAAGGCGAAAGCCGAGCCGACCCAAGTGGGCTCTGCTCTTCCGCCAAGACTCGAGGGGCTTGACCCACAGATCGAGGTACACGCGGCGACCGAGAAGGTGCTCGATCTTGGCTCTCGACGCGGACCCTAGTTCGCGGATGGCAGCGCCCCCCTTCCCAATGAGGATGCCCTTCTGCGAGCGCTTCTCCACGTGGAGGTCGATCCCGATGTAGACCGGATCCTGTTCCTCACGGAACTCGATGACCTGGCAGATGACCGAGTAGGGGATCTCCTGGTGGTACTGCTCGAAGACCGTCTCGCGGACGAGCTCGGTGACGAAGAACCGCACGGGGTCCGTCGCGATCTCATCCTCAGGAAAGAGAAACGGACCAGGGGGGAGGTCAGCGCGGAGCGCTTCCAGCAGCTCGCTCGTTCCCACACCGTCCGTCGCCGAGATCCGGTGCGCGCGCGCTCCTGGTAGTCCGGCGATCCATGTCTCCCACACTTCGACGGACGACTCGGGCGCGACATCGATCTTGTTGAACGCCACATGCACCGGGGCGTGCGCCTCACCGAGCGCTGCGACGATCCGTTCTCGCTCCCCCGACTCCGGCTCTCGGCTCGCGTCCACCACGAGCAGCACCACGTCCGCCTCCGCGAGGGCCTCGAGCGCCGCACCCCGCATCGCACGCTGAAAGAGGTCTCGAGCTTCGAGGAGGCCTGGGGTATCGAGGAAGACGAGCTGGGTAGAGCCCTCGGTGACGATGCCGGTCACGCGCTGCCACGTGGTCTGCGCCTTCGGGGTCGCGATGGAGAGGTGCTCCCCGACGAACAGATTCAGGAGCGTCGACTTGCCGGCGTTGGGCAGCCCGACGATGGCGACGTAGCCGGCTCTCGTGGTCGGGACGGGGGGGGCCTCAGGGGTCATCACGAAAGTTGGGCCGAGCATGCCGGCGGCTCAAGTATATTGGCCGAATGCAACTTCCCTATCGCGTGCGTGTCCTGGGCCAGCGCGTGTTCGGGGACGTCCGCGTGCGGATACGCTCGGGAGCGAACCGCGGACTCCAGTGGAGCCTCGCGGCGCTCGGCCGAGGATGCGGCTCCGGCCGTTTCGCGCGCGACCGGATCGAGGCACTCGCGTGCGTCGTGCAGGAGGGTGACTCCTTCTGGGACGTGGGGGCGCACAAAGGGTTCATTAGCCTTGCGGCCGCTCGCCTCGTGGGGCCGTCGGGCCTGGTGGTCGCCATCGAGCCGGCCTCCGCGAACCTCCGTTTCCTGGAGCGACATCTGCAGTGGAACGGCATCCGCAATGTGCGCGTCGTTCCGGCAGCAACGAGCGACCGAAACGGCGTCGCCCGCTTCGGAGGACCGGGGAGCTCGGTGGCCTTCCGTATCGGGGACGGACCCGAAGAAATTTCCGTTCGCACCATCGAACACATGGCCGTCGAGCTCGACCTCGGACGACCCACCGTCCTCAAGATCGACGTGGAAGGCGAAGAGGCCGCGGTCCTGCGCGGCGCGAGGCGACTGCTCGGCAGCGACCAAGCCCTTCTCATTTCCACGCACAGCGCAGAGCTCCTAAAGGAATGCCGCACGATACTGCAGCCCTTCGGGTTCAGGATCTACGAGTCCTGGGAGATCGCGAGGCACCTGAGGGACGGCACGCCGTGGACGAGCGACCACGACATGCTCGCCATCGGACGCGACCGCCCCATGCAAGAGGCGCGGATTCGGGCGCTCGAGCTCGTCGCGGGGCCATCCGGAAAATGAAACGGCCCGTCTGGCTTCACCAGACGGGCCGTTCCGGCAAGGAGCTGGCGACGACGTACTCTCCCACCGGGCTTCCCCGGCAGTACCATCCGCGCGGTAGAGCTTAACGGCCGTGTTCGGGATGGGAACGGGTGTAGCCTCTACGCAATTGTCGCCAGCAATGTGCTGACCGTTGAAATCGGCGCAGGAGGTCGTTGCGCTTCGGAACTCGCGCCCTGCGAAATAGGATTTACCTACTCCTCGGGCGCTCGCCTCGCGCGCCTACTCCTGCATCCGATTTGAACGGTCCCGACCTGACCGCTGATCGAAGACCGTCCAAAACGGTGCAAAAATACTAGTCGAGAGAGTGCCGAAAGCCTCTTGGGCTGTTACGGCCGCATACACCTCCAGTTACTGAGGTGGGCATGATGAGTGCTGGCGGGAAAAGGAGTCGGTCAAGCCTCACGGGCGATTAGTACGGCTCGGCTGAGCATGTTACCACGCTTACACCTGCCGCCTATATACGTACTAGTCTCGTACGGCCCTTAAGAGGGTCCGAAGACCCTGGGAGCATTCATCTTGGACGGGGCTTCCCACTTAGATGCTTTCAGCGGTTATCCCTTCCCGACATAGCTACCCGGCGATGCCCCTGGCGGGACAGCCGGTACACCAGTGGTCGGTCCTTCCCGGTCCTCTCGTACTAGGGAACGCGTTCCGCAATGCTCCAACGCCCACGATGGATACAGACCGAACTGTCTCACGACGTTCTGAACCCAGCTCATGTACCGCTTTAACGGGCGAACAGCCCGACCCTTGGGACCTTCTCCAGCCCCAGGATGCGATAAGCCGACATCGAGGTGCCAAACCGCCCCGTCGATATGAACTCTCGGGGGCGATAAGCCTGTTATCCCCAGCGTACCTTTTATCCGTTGAGCGACGGCCCTTCCATACAGAACCGCCGGATCACTAAGGCCTACTTTCGTACCTGCTCGACCTGTCGGTCTCGCAGTCAAGCTCCCTTATACCTTTACGCTCTTCGTGCGATTACCGACCGCACTGAGGGAACCTTTGCGCGCCTCCGTTACTCTTTGGGAGGCGACCGCCCCAGTCAAACTACCCGCCTGCCACGGTTCCCGGAGGGGATTCACCCTCCTGGGTTAGAGTCTCGACATCACAAGGGTGGTATTTCACTGTTGGCTCCACGGCACCTAGCGGCACCGCTTCAACGCCTCCCACCTATGCTACACATGCAGTGTCAAAACCCAATGGCAGGTTATAGTAAAGGTGCATGGGGTCTTTTTGTCCTATCGCGGGTAATCGGTATCCTCACCGATACTCCAATTTCGCCGAGCTTGTGGAGGAGACAGCGCCCAGATCGTTACGCCATTCGTGCAGGTCGGAACTTACCCGACAAGGAATTTCGCTACCTTAGGACCGTTATAGTTACGGCCGCCGTTTACCGGGGCTTCAATTCAAAGCTTCGCCTTGCGGCTGACCTCTCCTTTTAACCTTCCGGCACCGGGCAGGCGTCAGTGCCTATACGTCGTCTCTGCGACTTAGCAGGCACCTGTGTTTTTGCTAAACAGTCGCCTGGGCCGATTCTCTGCGGCCCGCTTCGGCTCCCCCATGCATTGGGTTCACCTAACGCGGGCTCCCCTTATTCCGAAGTTACGGGGAAATTTTGCCGAGTTCCTTCTCCACAAGTCACTCGAGCACCTTAGGCTTCTCGCCTCGCCTACGTGTGTCCGTTTACGGTACGGTCGCAATGTGAACTCCCCCGCGAGGCTTTTCTCGGCGGCATGATTAGGGACCCTTGGCGGGGACCGAGGTCCCCTTCGGCATCGGCGCTCGGCTAAAGGGGCGGATTTGCCTACCCCTCATCGCCTACCACCTTACATCGGAATCCACCACCCGACGGTCCTTTCACTTCCGCGTCCCCCCTCGGGGTCAAACGCGCACACTGCGGTACAGGAATATTGACCTGTTTCCCATCGCCTACGCCCTTCGGCCTCGGCTTAGGGACCGACTAACCCGGAGCGGATAAGCCTGGCTCCGGAACCCTTAGGCTTTCGGTGACAGAGTTTCTCACTCTGTTTCTCGCGTACTCATTCCGGCATACTCACTTC
>SHZR01000006.1 GCA_009692205.1 Gemmatimonadota bacterium
TCGGACGTCGCGGGCGATAGACGGGTCGCGGTGTGGCCCAGCCCGAGGCCGGCAACCGGTGCTCTCGACGCCGGCGCCGCACGTGAGGGTTCGCCAGAGTCGCCATGGCCCAGCTTGAGCGAACTCACAGGGCTCCCCCATGGCTGGCTGGGCGCGCGTGGAGCCATGGAGTAGCCAACCCTTCCCAGCCGGTCCGCGTCCATTACGATAGTCGCGCCATCCTTCAGGTAGTCCGCCTGCCAGCTCCACCGAGTCATCCATGACAACGACCGAGACCAAGGGCCTCGACATCGAGGTCATCCAACAGAAGATCCGCCAGGAGAGCGCGTTCGTCGACCGCCTCCTCGGCGAGGTAGGCAGCGTCATCGTCGGGCAGAAGACGATGATCGAGCGACTCCTCATCGGGCTGCTCGCCGATGGGCACGTGCTCATGGAGGGCGTGCCGGGGCTCGCCAAGACGCTGACGGTGCGCACCCTCGCCCGCGCGATCGACACGACGTTCCGCCGCATCCAGTTCACGCCGGACCTGCTGCCCGCCGACCTCATCGGCACGCTCGTCTACGATCCCAAGGATCAGGAGTTCAAGACGAAGCGCGGGCCGATCTTCGCGAACATCATCCTGGCCGACGAGATCAACCGCTCGCCCGCCAAGGTGCAGTCCGCGCTGCTCGAGGCGATGCAGGAACACACGGTGACGATCGGCGAGACGACCTACCCGCTCGACGACCCGTTCCTCGTGCTCGCCACGCAGAATCCGATCGAGCAGGAAGGCACGTATCCGCTTCCGGAGGCGCAGGTCGATCGCTTCATGTTGAAGCTCGCCGTCGACTATCCGACGGATGCGGAAGAGCTCGAGATCATGCGGCGCATGTCGACGGGCAAGTCCGCCGACGTGAAGCCGGTCGTGACACCCGCCGAGCTCCTGCGCGCGCGCTCGGCGGTGGAGATGATCTACATGGATCCGCAGGTCGAGCGCTACATCGTGGACCTGGTGCTCGCGACGCGTAATCCGGCGGCGTACGGGCTCAAGGATCTCACGGAGCTGATCCACTACGGAGCTTCGCCGCGCGCCACGATCTGTCTGGCAAAGACGGCTCGCGCGCACGCCTTCCTCCGGCACCGCGGCTTCGTGACCCCGGACGACGTCCGCGCGATGGGCATGGACGTCCTGCGCCATCGCGTGATCATCACCTACGAGGCGGAGGCCGAGGAGGTCACGCCCGAGGATGTCGTCCGGAGGGTCCTCGACAGCGTCGAGGTCCCCTAAGGACGGTCCGATGATCCCACGGGAGATTCTCAAGGAAGTCCGCCGAATCGAGATCTCCACCCGGGGCCTGGTCAACGAGGTGTTCTCGGGGGAGTACCACTCGGTCTTCAAGGGCCGCGGCATGAGCTTCGCCGAGGTGCGCGAGTACCAATACGGCGACGACATCCGCAGCATCGACTGGAACGTGACGGCCCGCACGGGCGCGCCGTTCGTGAAGATCTTCGAGGAGGAACGCGAGCTCACGGTCATGCTCCTCGTGGACGTGAGCGCCTCAGGAGACTTCGGCACCCGGCAGCGGCTCAAGGCCGAGGTCGCGGTGGAGATCTGCGCGCTGCTCGCGTTCAGCGCGATCAAGAACAACGACAAGGTCGGGCTCATCATCTTCTCGGACCTCGTCGAGAAGTTCGTGCCGCCTCGCAAGGGGAGACGGCACGTCCTGCGCGTGCTGCGCGAGCTGCTCTACCACCGGCCCGAGGGGCGCGGCACCGACATCGGAGCGGCGCTCGAGTTCCTGGCGCACGTGCAGCGGAAGCGCGCCGTCACCTTCTTGGTCTCGGACTTCCGCGACGAGGGCTTCGAGAAGGCGCTGGCCGTCGCCGGGCGTCGGCACGACGTGGTGGCCGTGCGGTTGGCCGACGCGCGCGAGTCGGAACTGCCCTCGCTCGGCCTGCTCGAGCTCGAGGATCCCGAGACGGGTGAGCGCGTGGTGGTGAACACCTCGAAGCCCGCGTTCAGCGCGGCGTTCCGGGGCGTGAACGCGAGCCGGCGGGCTGCGCTCGACCGCACGCTCCGGCGGAGCAAGATCGACGTGATCGACATCGAGACCGGGCAGCCGTGGGTGAAGCCGCTGATGCGGTTCTTCCAGGCGCGGATGCGGAGACAGCGATGAGGCGCCGCGCCTTTGGCGGGGCGTTCAGTGCGGGGCGGACGGCGGGACTCGCGGTCGCCCTCGCCGTGTACGCGACGGCCTGCGCGCTCGCCGCTCCTCTCGCAGCACAGTCGCGGGTTTCGACGCAGGTGGACTCGACGCACGTGACCGTAGGGGACCGGATCACGATGACGGTGGCGGTCGAGCATCCGCCGTCGGCGCGCGTGACGTGGCCGGACTCGCTGGATCTCGCGCCCTTCGAGGTCCTGGAGGCACGCGCGCAGCCGGACGAGGTGGTCGGCGACGTCACCCGCTCGAGCACGGTGCTCACACTCGCGGCGTTCGAGCTCGGGGAACTCGAGATCCCTTCGTTCGACTTGGTCGTGACTGCTGCCGACGGCACCGAAGAGGTGCTCTCCACCGATCGTTTCGGCATCGAGGTGGCGAGTGTCGGTGCCGACGAGTCGGGTGACATCCGCGACATCCGCGGGCCGATGGGGATTCCCCTCGGCGCCCTACGGCTCGCGCTCTGGGTGCTGCTCCCGCTTCTGCTCGCCGCCGCGCTCTGGGTCGTCGCGCGCCGACTACGCGCGAAGCCCGGCGACGCGGCTCAGCCGGCACTCGGCGTGCCCCCGCGACCCGCGCACGAGGTAGCGCTCGAAGCGCTCGCGGCACTCGAGGCCTCTCCGATGCTTGAGCGCGGGCTGGTGAAGGAGTACCACATCGAGGCCTCGGACATCCTGCGCACGTACGTGGAGGCCCGCTTCGGCGTCGAGGCGCTCGAGATGACCACGCTCGAGGTGCTCGCGGGTCTCGATGCGGCCGGGACGGACGCGCGCTTCCGCGACGGGCTCCGTGCATTCCTCCAGCAGTGCGACCTCGTGAAGTTCGCCAAAGTGCGGCCGGGCCCCGACGCGTCCAGCCAGGTGCTCGATCTGGGGCGGCGCATCGTGCTGGACTCGGCGCCGCCACAGCCGGTGGCGACAGAGTCGGGACGTGGCCCGGTGCCCGCGGCCGTAGGGGAGCCCTAGCCGATGTTCCGCTTCGAGGATCCCTGGGCGCTTTTACTGCTGGTCCTGATTGCCGTCGCGTATGTGGTGCGACGTCGGCTGACGGAGCGGCGGAGCGGCACGCTGCGCTACTCGGCGGTGGACGCGGTGGTGGAGGCCAAGGCCGGCCGGAGCCGATGGGCCCATCGGGTGCCGGGGCTCCTGAGGACGCTCGCGCTCGCGGCGCTCGTGGTCGCGATCGCGAGGCCCCAGACGGGCATCACCTCGGAGAGCGTGCTCACCGAGGGCATCGACATCGTGCTCGTGCTCGACATCTCGAGCTCGATGCTCGCCGAGGACCTGACGCCCAACCGACTCGAGGCAGCGAAGACGGTTGCCGCCGACTTCGTCGGGGGGCGACGCAACGACAGGATCGGGCTGGTGGCGTTCGCGGGGCAGGCGTTCACGCAGGCGCCGTTGACGCTCGACTACTCCGTGGTCACGACGCTCCTCGGCGAGCTGCAGTCGGGCATGATCGAGGACGGGACCGCCGTGGGAATGGGTCTCGCGACCGCCGTGAAACGCCTGCAGGCGTCCGAGGCTGCCTCGAAGGTCGTGATCCTGCTCACCGATGGCCGCAGCAACCGCGGTGAGATCGGCCCCGTGACCGCGGGGCAGATGGCCCAGGCTCTCGGCGTGCGCGTCTACACCATCGGAGCGGGCTCGAGGGGGACGGCGCGTATCCCCGTGGACGATCCGCTGCGCGGGCGCGTGTACGCGACCATGCAGGTGGACGTGGACGAGGAGACGCTCCAGGAGGTCTCGAGCCTCACGGGCGGGCGTTACTTCCGCGCCACGGACAGCGAGGGGCTCGCCGAGATCTGGGAGGAGATCGACCAACTCGAGCGCACCGAGATCGAGGTCGAGAACTTCACGCAGTACGCGGAGCGCTTTCCGCTGGCCCTCGGGGTGGGCTTCCTGCTCCTCCTGACCGAGTTGGGGTTGTCGCAGACGGTGCTCCGGAGGCTGCCCTGATGTTCCGATTCGCCTCCTCGGAGTGGCTGGCCGCGCTCGCGCTCGTGCCCGTCCTGGCGGCGCTCTTCGCGGTCGCGTCGCGTCGCCGCCAGCGCGCCCTCGACGCGTTCGGGGAGTCCGAGATGGTGAAGCGGCTCACCGCCACGGTGAGCGTCGTGGCTCGCCGCTGGAAGGCAGCGCTCCTGCTCTGCGCGCTGGCACTGCTCGCGGTCGCGCAGGCGCGTCCCCAGTTCGGCACGCGCGTCGAGACCGTGCAGAGCGTCGGCCAGGACATCGTGGTCGCCGTGGATCTGTCGACCTCCATGCTCGCGGAGGACGTGGCGCCCAACCGGCTCGAGCGGGCCCGTCTCGCCATCCTCCGGCTCATCGGAAACCTGGATGGCGACCGCATCGGCCTGGTGGCGTTCGCCGGCGACGCGTTCGTGCAGAGCCCGCTCACGGTGGACTACTCGGCCGCGGGGATGTTCCTCGGCGCGATGCACCCGGAGCTGATGCCCGTACAGGGGACCGATCTCGGGGCGGCGCTGCGTGTATCACTCGACGCCCTGGAGCAGGGGGCTCGAGAGGCGCGCGTTATTGTGCTGGTCACGGACGGCGAGCATCTCGAAGGCGATTACGAAGCCGAGCTCGAGCGGGCCGTGGAGAGCGGCGTCCAGGTACACGTGGTCGGGATCGGTTCCGCGGAGGGCGGGCCCATCCCCGAATACGACGAGCAGGGCCAGCGGACGGGGTTCCTCCGGGATGAGGAGGGCGCGGTGGTGACGACGCGCCTCGATGAGCAGACGCTCCGCGCAGTGTCCGAGCGCACCGGCGCGAGGTATGTACGGGCAGGGGCGGGAGGTACGGCGTTCGACGACCTGGTGGACGAGATCTCGAACGTGGAGGGCGAGGCCCTCGACGCTCGGCAGATCACGCAGTTCGAGGAGCAGTTTCAGATCTTCTTGGGGGTAGCCTTGGCCCTGCTGCTGATCGAGTGGCTCCTGCCGGAGCGACGCCGAGAGCGCACGGCCTGGGCGGGAAGGTTCGAATGATCACATCGAAATGGATCCTGCGACTCGCGGCGTTCGCGACGGCCGCGCTGCTTTGGCCGGCCTCCGCGCACGCGCAGGGGGGCCGCGCCGAGGCGCGCGACGGGAACCGGCTCTACGAGGAGGGCCGCTTCCAGGAGGCGCACGAGAGGTACCTCGAGGGTCTCGCCGCCGCCCCCGAGTCGGGCGTGCTCCGCTTCAACGACGGCAACGCGCTCTACCGGAGCGACGACTACCAGCGAGCCTTGGAGGCGTACCAGCGCTCGATCGAGTCGGGCGACCCCGATCTGGCTGGCTCCGCGTGGTACAACCTCGGCAACGCGCTCTATCGCCAGCAGCAGCTCGAGCCGAGCCTCGAGGCGTACAAGCAGGCGCTCCGTCTCGACCCGTCCGACGTGGATGCCAAGCACAATCTTGAGCGCGTCCTCGAGCAGATGCAGCAACAGCAACAACAGCAGCAACAGGGCGGCGATCAGGACCAAGACCAGCAGGACCCGCAGGATCAACAGGAGCCTCAAGACCAGCAGGGTCAGGACCCACAGGACCAACAGCAGCCCGAGGAGCCGCAGGACGGACAGGACCCACAACAACCGCAGCAGGAGCCCGGCGAGCCCCAGGACCAGCAGCAGCCGCAGGGTCAGGGGGCGCCCGAGCCCCAGCCCGGGCAGATGACGCCCGAAGAGGCGGAGCGCCTGCTCGGGGCGATCGACGAAGACCCTGGGGACGTGAACCGTCCTCGCGTTCCGGTCACGGGCGCGAGGCCGCGGCGGCCGTGGTGACGCGGATGCGCGCTCTGCGGTCCGGCCTGCTCGCGTGTGCGATGGCGGTCGCCGCTTTCGCCGGGCCCGTGTCCGGACAGGGCGTCGGCGTGCGCGCCTACCTGAGCCCCGGCAACACGGTGGCCGTCGGCCGACCCTTCGTGCTGAACGTGGAGATCGCCGGCACGCAGTCCCTGACGGAGGAGCCGCAGGTCCCCGACCTGGGCTCCTTCGCGCAGTACCTCGGAAGCAGCACGCAGTCGTCGATGCAGATGGTCAACGGGCAAACGAGTGTGTCGCTCACGGTGCAGTACCGCTTTCAGGCGCTCCGGGAAGGCACGTTCGAGATTCCGGCGTTCGAGGTCGCCGCTGGCGGCGCGATGCACACGACCGAGCCGCTCACGGTCATGATCTCGTCGACGCCCCAGCCCTCGGGGCAGAGTGGGGGCGCGGGCGGCGACGGAGGCATTCCCGCGAGGGACCTCTTCGTCACCGCGGAAGCGACGAAGACCCGCGTCCGGGATGGAGAGCCGTTCGTGGTGGAGTACCGAATCTGGACTCTCGTCGACGTCAGCTCGTTCAACTTCACGCGCGTGCCCGAGCCGCAAGGCTTCTGGGTCGAGGACGTAACCCCCGCCGGCCAGCCCCAGGTCGAGCAGCTCACGCGCAACGGCCGCTCGTACACCACTGCGGTCATCCGCCGCGTGGCGCTCGTGCCCAGTGGGCCTGGCGAGAAGACTCTCGATCCGGTCGCGCTGGAGGTGCAAGTCCGGGTGCGGCGCTCCGACCCCTTCGGGGACTTCTTCGGCAACCCGTTCGGCGCGTCGGTCGTCCCGACGGCGATCCTCTCGAACCCGCTCACGGTCTCTGTCGCGCCGCTCCCCCCGGGCCGCCCCGAGCCGTTCAGCGGAGTGGTGGGACGGCTGACGATCACCGCCACCATCGACCGCGACTCGGTCGACGCCAACGAGGCGGTGACGCTCACGGTGCGCGCATCCGGGGAGGGCAACATCCGCGCGGTGCCGGCGCCCGTGCTCGGTCTCCCGCCGGACTTCGAGGTCTTTCCGCCGGAGATCTCCGAGTCCGTAGAGCCCTTCGGCCCGGGGCTCTCGGGGGAGAAGACATTCGAGTACGTGCTCATTCCCAGAGCGCCCGGGAACCGGGAGATCCCTGCGATCACGATGGGATACTTCGATGAGCGCGCGGGCGCGTACCGGACGGCTTCGACGGGCGCGCTCGCGCTCGAGGTGACGGGCGTGGCAGGGGAGGGGCCGGGCGATGTCGCGCGCGGCGGCGTGGCGCAGCTCCGGGAGGACATCCGCTTCATCCGCCTCGGCGCCGGCACGCTTCAGGCGCGCGACCGGCCGCTCTTCGCGGGCGCCGCATTCTGGATGCTCGCGCTCCTGCCGCTCGTGGGCGTGGCAGGCGCGGTCGCGGTGCGGCGTCAACGCGATCTCCTCGAAGGGGACGTAGCGTACGCGCGCGGCCGGCGAGCGAGTCGAGTGGCCAAGAAGCGCCTCGCGGAGGCGCGCCTCCTGGCCGCGGGCACCGACGCGCGTCCGTTCTACGCCGAGGTCGCGCGCGCGCTTCGCGGGCTCGTCGCCGACCGGCTGAACCTGGCCGAGGCGGGGCTCCAGTCGACGGAACTCGATCAGCGCCTCGGGGCGCGCGGCGTGCCCGAGGGGACGGTGGCCGAGGTCCGGGCGTGCCTCGAGCACTGCGACCGCCAGCGCTTCGCGCCCCTGGGGATCGATCCCCACGAAAAGGAGCGATTCCTCGACCGCGTCGGCGACGTGATGACCGCGCTCGACAAGGCGATCCGCCGATGAACGCACGTGCCGTGACGTTCGCCGCGCTCGTGATGCTCGCGCTCCTGGCGCCGGCCCGCGCCGGGGCGCAGGCGGAGATCTTTGAGCAGGGCAACCAGCTGTACCAGCAGGGCGACTATCCCGGAGCGATCGCCGCGTACGAAGCCGTCCTCGGCTCGGGGTTCGAGAGCGCCGCGCTGCATTTCAACCTGGGCAACGCCTACTTCAAGACGGGCGACCTCGGCCGTTCGATCCTGCAGTGGGAGAGGGCGCGCGCCGTCGCGCCCTCGGATCCCGACGTGCTCGCCAACCTGGAGCTCGCCCGCTCGCTCACCGCCGACGCGGTCGAGCCGCTCCCGCGCTTCTGGCTCGTCTCGGCGGTGTCGTGGTGGGTCGATCTGCTGCCGCGGGGGCTCCTGCTCGCGACCGTCGCGGCGGCGTGGCTCGCCGCGGGCGCGGGGGTCTCCGCGCGCATCCTCGCGCGCCGGGACGATGTGCGGCGCGGCGCGGCGTGGGTCGCGATCGCGGGAGGGGCCGTCGTCGTCATCCTCGGGACCAACCTCTTCGTGCGCGAGCTCGGGGTCGGGCGCGCGGAGCGCGGCGTGATCCTGGCGGATGCGGTGCCCGTGCGATCGGCTCCGTCAGATCAGGACGACCTCACGCTGTTCGAGATCCACGAGGGGACGCGCGTGCGGATCGATCAGCGCGCTGGCGAGTGGGCCGAGATCGTGCTCGAGGACGGCAAGGTCGGTTGGGTGCCCGCCGACGTGATGGGCGTGATCTGACCGGTACCGCCGAACGGTCAGCTGCCGCCGAGCTCTGTGACCAGCGCTCGTAGGAACCGCTCGGGGCTGTCCATGCCTGCATCGTAGGCTGCGGTCGGCCGAGCCGCCGCGACCTGATCGTAGGTGGTGAGCCCCTGCGCGATCAGTGCCACCACCCGCGCTTTCACATCGAGGATCATGTCGCGGTGCGCGATCACCTGTGCGCGCGTGGCCACAGCGCCGTGCCCCGGAATGATCTTCGTGTTGGGCCCTGCGAGGCCGATCGCGATCCCCAGCGCCTCGAGTAGGCCGTTCAGGGACCCGCCGTTGGCGAGGTCCATGTAGGGATAGCCCGTCGTCCGGTATACGTCCCCCATGTGCAGAACGTCCGAGTTCACGAAGTGGATGAAGCTGTCCCCGTCGGTGTGTGCGGGGGCCACGGGGATCGTGCGCACCTGCTCGCCGTTCAGGTGGATGTTGATGGGCTCACTGAACGTCAGCACGGGGAGTGCAACCGCCGGCGCGGTGGCCATGAGACGAACCCGCACCGCGTCGCGCGCCAGGATCAGGATCCCCATGCGGCCGAGGTTCTCGTTGCCGCCCGTGTGATCCCCGTGCACGTGCGTGTTGATGAGGAAGCGGATCTCGCCGGGGTTGATCTGGCGGATCGCCGCGAGGATCCGCTCCGTGAGCGGCGCGAACTGGTCGTCGATCATGACGACGCCGTCCTCGCCGACCGAGAGCCCGATGTTGCCGCCCTGGCCCTGGAGGTAGTAGATGCCGCCCGTGACCTGGTGCGGGATGATCTGCACCTGGCTCATGTCGTTCGCCTGGCCGCTCAGCGCGGTCGGGAGCGCGCCCAAGGCGAGCGCGAGTGCGGAGCCTACGAGCCTATGCGCCAACTTCATGGAGCCTCCTTGGCCTAGTCCGGATTCCGACACCTCAGTTCCTACCAACGCCGGGCAACATACGCCGGGCCTGCTCGGGGGTCACGACAGCGAGATCAGCCTTCGGACGAGATCGTGAACTTGAACCCGTCCGGGTCCGTGAGACTGAACTGGCGCGATCCCCAGGACATGTCGGCCGGCTCGGAGTCGAGCTTGCCCCCGCGCGCCTTGATGCCGGCTGCGATCTCGTCGATGTCCTGCGCGGTCTCCAGGTGAATACGCAGGCCTTCGCCCTTCTTGCGGTCGCGGCCCTTCGCCCAGTCGTCCTGACCGATGAAGAGGCGAGCCGAGCCCGCCAGCAACTCCGCGCCCTGCACTTTGCCATCCTGGCTCCAGAGCTCGCCGACGAAGAACCCGGCCACGTCACGATACCACGCGATGCTCTTCTGAAGATCTCCCACGGTGAGGCCCGCGGTGATCCGCCTGGCCCAGAGCGTTTCGGGTGACCTGCGCTTCGGCGCCGCCTTCTTTGCCGTGGGCTTCTTCACCGTCGACTTCCTCGAGGCAGCCTTCTTGGACGACGCCTTCTTCGCCATGCCCTTCTTCGCAGGTGCCTTCTTGGACGCCTTTCGCGAGGCCGCCTTCTTCACTTTGCCCTTCTTCTTCGCTGCCATTCGACTCTCCTCCTATCGCGTGAAGTCGAACTGCTTCGTGTACTTGATGACGAGCTGCCGCGCCAGCGGCCCTGAGTCGAGTCCGGTCGTCGCCAACGAGCCGTAATGCTCAGTGTCGTTGTACACGATGTACAGGCCGGTCCCTGCCGTGTCCACCCAACCGAACCGCAGGTTGGTCCCCAGGTTCTCGGTGTCGTCGTTGTACTGCACTTGTGCCTGCAAGTAGATGCGCGGCGTGAACGAGTACGAGCCTGAGAGCGCGACGACGGCGGTCTTGAACTTGTCGGTGTCGTTGAGCCGGACGTCGAAGTAGTTCACCCGGAGCTGCGTCACGAGCCGATCCTGGAACCGATACGTCACGCTCCCGTTGGGTCCGACGCGCGTGCCCGTGTAGAACCCGCCCGCGTCCCATCCGACGTTAGCGGACAGGGCGGCGCTCTGGTTCGAGTTGGCCCTGAACTGCCAGTCGAGGTTGGTGTAGCTTCCCGCGGGAACGAACATCCCCGGCCGGATCTCGAAGGGCTGCTTCAGGCCCTCCCCCGTGATGTTGATTCCGGGGAGCTGGAAGAAGGCGCCGTTCGCGAATTCGAAGTGGTTGTCGAGATGCACGACGCTCGACTCGCTGAACCCCGTCATGTCCCAGTACTCGTTCCACGAGGCGTGCGGCCGGATCTCGCGGAGCCAGGGGACATTGGGGAAACGGATGTGCCGCAGGATGCGCGCGTTCACGCTCCGGTAGTCGCTACGGGAGAGGAAGCCGACCTCGGGGTTGAAGCCGTCCCCGATCTGGTGATAGCCGAGGGCGAACTCCCAGTCCCGATCGCGGTACTCGCCGCCACCGCTGAACCCGTACTCGCCCCCGCTCATACCCGGAGTGCTGGTCATCGCACCCCAGCCGTCTACGGTCAGCGCTTCACCGATGCCGAGGCTTCCGTCGACTCCGTACGTCAGGTTGTAGTCGCCCGAGTCGTCCGTGTTCAGACGAGAGACGAACGTGGTCCCGAGCTGCGTGCGGTTCGCGTACTCCCTCACGAGACGTGCGACGCTGAAGTTGTTGGCCGGCGCGACATGCTGCATGGCCCCTGCGGTCGCGCTGTAGGCGTGGAAGTGCTCGGTCTGGATGTTCAGGAACCCCACCTGCACGGGACCCGTGCGGCCCGTGATGCGCGCGCCCGCAACGATCGGTACGGCTTTGCCGCCCGACAGTCCGATGCGGCGGCTGAAGAAGAGTTCCGCCTGGCGCCCGCTCCCCACGGAGAATGTGCCCGCGTTCTCGAGAAAGAATCCCCTCTTCTCGGGGAAGAAGAGCGGGAACCGCGTGAGGTTCACCTGCTGGTCGTCCACCTCTGCCTGCGCGAAGTCGGTGTTCACGGTCAGGTCGAGCGTGAGGCTCTGTGTCAGCCCGATCTTGGCGTCGCCGCCGATCTGTGCGCCGCAGTCCGTCCTTCCGCCACTGCCCAGGCAGTCGACCGACGAGAGGCGCGTGTAGTCGCGGAACACGTCACCGAGCGCGTATGGCGTCACCGTGACCACTCGTCGGGCGGGCGCCTGGAACCCACTGAGCGTCCCCGCCAGCGACACGCGGTAGAGGCTGTACTGCCGCGGGACGGGTGCCCAGAGCGACTCCTCGTTCCTCCGGCGTATGCTGCGGGAGAAGTTCATTCCCCACGTCTGGTCGCCCGCGCCCGCGTAGCGGAGGGTCGAGAACGGGATGCGGAACTCTGCGTACCACCCCCCTGCATCGGTGGAGGTCGCCACCTCCCAGCTGCCGTCCCAGTTCAGGTTGAAGCCGCTGCCGGAGCCGCCCTGCTGGCGGCCGCCGAAGGCCGCGCCCCCGCCCCCGCCGCCGCCACCACCGCCGCCACCGCCCGGTACCGCTCCGCCGCCTTCATCGGTGACCTGTCCGTCGTACTCGATGCCGGAGGGCGTCGTGCCGAACACGAAGCCGTTTTGACGATCGAGGTAGGTGTCGAAGATCACGAGGAACGCGTCGCTGTCCCCGAGCGAGGCGTCACGAAGCGTCCGGCCGACGACGATGCCGCCGGGGTCGCGGTCGTGTAGCCAGGCACCGATGTAGAGGGCCTGCTCGTCGTAGAGGATTCTGACTTCCGTCCTCTCGGAGACCGGCTGGCCTTCCGTCGGCTCTCGCTGCGCGAACTCGGAGAGGGCCTGGCCTCGGGCCCACACGGCGTCGTCGAGGCGCCCGTCGATCGCCGGTGCTTCGGTTACGGAAGTCGCTACCGCGGCGGGGCCGGTAGGGGGCGGTGATGCCGGCTGCTGCGCGGCTGCGTTGCCGGCGGCGAAGAGGCTCAGGATCGTGGTCGAGATTACTATGTTACGCATGGAGTCTCGTAGGCCTGGGCGGGTCGACGGGTGGATCCGTGGGACGCGGAAGATAGACCGAGCGCGCGGCCGCATCCAAGGAGGCATCCCTCTAGCGACAGGGCAGTCCGATCCGCGACGAACACCGGCGATCCCTGGTCTTCGTCGGTGAGCGCCCCGAGGAACACGATGATGTCCGCCATCTCCTGGTCGCTCATGTCGTCGACGCGGCGGAACTGCCCGCTCAGGCTCGCGATCCCGTCATTCTGGCGGCCAGCGCCGTCCCCGTCGTTGCCGTTGCGTCCCCTGTAGACCCTGGTTTGGAGTGGCGCAGGGCGCTTCACGTTAGGGTCGCGTATGCCCGTGGTCACCGCGCGACTTGACGGGGACGCCCCGCCGCTGTCTTCTACGCGCAACCTAGGAGGTGAGCCGTGTCGCGCTCTCGCGAATTCAAGATCGGTGTCTCGTGTCTGGTTCTGGCCGGAGCGCTCGGCATCGGTTCGGCATGTCTGCAAGGCGCATCCGACGCCGCGGAGGAGGCTACGGGGGGCGGTGAAGTCCCCATGTTCGAGGTCGATCCGCTCTGGCCCATGCCCCTTCCGAACCACTGGGTACTCGGCTCGACGATCGGGGTCGACGTCGACTCGCGTGACCACGTGTGGATCATCCACCGCCAGGCGACCGTGATTCCCCAGGAGCTCAGTCTGGCTCAAGGCACCGGCGCGTGCTGCGTAGCGGCGCCGCCCGTGCTCGAGTTCGACGCCGAGGGCAACGTCGTGGGGTCGTGGGGCGGACCCGGCGAAGGGTACGACTGGCCCGAGTCCAACCACGGCGTCACGGTCGACCACATGGACAACGTGTGGATCGGCGGGAACGGAGCGGCCGACTCGCACCTCCTGAAGTTCACTCGCGCCGGCCAGTTCCTCCTCCAGGTCGGCCAGCCCAACATGCGCACGGGGAGCAACGACCCCCAGAACTTCTGGCGCGTCGCCGAGATCGAGATCGACGCGGAGGCGAACGAGGCCTACGTGGCCGACGGTTACGGCAACCGGCGCATCGCGGTTCTTGATATCGCAACCGGCGCGATGAAGCGCTTCTGGGGCGCGTACGGCAACGTGCCGAACGACGATCCCCTACCCGCCTACAGCCCCGACGCGCCGCCCGCGCAGCAGTTCCGCAGCCCCATGCACTGCGCCCAGCCGTCGAACGACAACCTCATCTACGGGTGCGACCGAGCGGGGGACCGTATCCAGGTCTTCAACCCCGACGGCACGTACATCCGGGAGGCCTTCATCGCTCCCGAGACGCTCGGATCAGGCTCCGTCTGGGACCTCGCGTTCTCACACGACCCGGAGCAGCGCTACATCTATCTCGCCGACGGGACCAACGAGAAGATCCACGTGATCGAGCGCGAGACGCTCGAGGTCGTCACCTCGTTCGGGGACGGCGGACGCTACCCTGGTACGTTCTTGGGCGTGCACAGCATCGCCGTCGACTCACAGGGCAACATCTTCACGACCGAGACCTACGAGGGTAAGCGGGTCCAGAAGCACACGTTCGTGGGCTACGGGAACCCGCCGCGCGATCAGGGCGCGGTCCGACCGTCGCGCTGACGCGCCGCGTTTCGACCGAAAGGGTGGTGGGGGCGGCGGGTCATCCGCCCCCCACCTCTCGGCTCACGATCGTGATGGGCTGCGGGTAGCGGATCGGACCGAGCGCGGTGTCGACGGTCGGCGTTGCGCGTAGCGTCACCTCGGTGGGCGCCCCACCACGGCCTGAGAGCGAGAGCGCGAGGTTCAGCAGGTCCTGGGCGCTGCCCTGGAAGAAGTCCATCAGGTCGACGCTCACCGTGATGGGCACGTCGGTCGGCTGACCGCGCCGGAGTAGGGTCTCCTCGGCGAACACGCCGGACAGCGTCTCGCGGTTCTGGAGCAGCAGCGTCCAATCCGTCCGCACCAGCCGGGCGTCGACCGTGTTGTCCGAGGGGTTGAGCGCGGTGAGGTGGACGCGGAAGTCCATCGGCAGGCTTCGCTGGGAGACCGCTGCCGCGAGCCGACCCGCATCGACGAGGCCGAGCTGCGAATAGAACGCGACGCGAGTGATGTCGATCCCGGCCAACCGAACGTCGGAGAGTCGATCGACCTCGAAGGCGACGTCGCGGAGCGCGGCGAGTTGCTGGAGCGTCGCGCAGCCTGCGAACGAGAGGAGCAGGGCGATGAGCCCGAGGCGGGTGGTCTTCATCGTGGGATCCTAGGCTCGAAACTCGCCAGCTCTTCCACCGTCTCCGCGTCGAGCCGCGTCAGGATCTGGATGAGGAGCTCGACCGCATGGTCGAAGTCCGAGCGCTGGATGATGCCGGTGTGCGAGTGCAGGTAGCGCGTCGGCACGGTCATGTTCACGGACGGGCGGCCCGTGTCGTAGAGCTGGATCTCGGAGCCGTCCTCCCCGTACCCGGTGAGAACATCCGCCTGGAGGGAGATGCCCTCCTCGCGCGCGACGGAGAAGAAGAAGTCGCGGAGCTTCCGGTTTGGAATCATCGAGCTGTCCAAAAGGAATATCCCCGGACCGCGGCCTAGGCGCTCCTGGGCCTGCGTGGGCCCGATCCCCGGGAAGTCGGCGGCGACGCCCGCCTCGATGGAGATGCCGAGGTCGGGTCGCGCGAGGTCCACGGAGGTTTGCGCTCCTCGCAGACCGATCTCCTCCTGGGTCGTCGCCACCCAAAGGATCTGGGCGGGAAGCCGGAGGTTCTCCGCTCGGATGCGGCGCGCCGCGGCGATCATGACCGCCAGGCCTACACGGTCGTCCCAGGCCTTCGCGGCATATCGCCCGTTGGGCAGGACCAGGAACGGGCTCCACGGGGCGATGCCGTCGCCGGGACGCACGCCCAGGGCCTCGACCTCGGCACGAGACGCGGCGCCCACGTCGAGGAAGATCTCGTTGAGCGACCACACCCGACTCCGCTGCTCAGGCGGCGTGACGTGGATGGTCGGCAGCCCGCTGATCGCGGGCACAGGCCCGTTCGCGCCCAAGATGGTCCAGCGCTGGTCGGGGTACGCCTGATCGAGCAGGCCGCCGAGGTTCTTCACGCGGATGAAGCCGTCGTCCGTCACGTACTGGACCATCAGGCCGACCTCGTCCATGTGCGCCGTGACCATGACGCGAGGTCCGCTCGTGTTGCCGGGGAGCGTCGCTACCACGGAGCCTAATCCGTCGAATGCGATGCCCGCGCCGAGAGAGCGATACTCCGCGACGACGATCTCGCGCACCGACTCCTCGAACGCGGAGGGGCCGGGCGCTTCGGTGAGGTCCCGCATCAGCCTCGCCGTTGCATCGAGTTCCTGGGCGCCGGCGCTCGTGACGAGAAGCGAGCAGGCGAGCAACGCCGCGAACGAGCGAACCATGGAGCCTCCTAGTTGACTGCTGCCCCGGCCGCGAGAGCGTCCACCAGCCGCGGGATCTGCGACAGTGGGGTCCCGCACAGCGCGACTCGGACGGCGCCCTTCAGGGGGAGCACGAACACGCCCATTTCGCGCATTTTCGCCGCCGCCCGCTCGCCGTCTCGTACGAAGACCATGCTGAAGAAGCCGTTCTCGTAACGCGGCATCCGCAGGCCTGCGGCCTCGGCGGCGGCGTTGAAGGCTTCGATGCGCTTGTGGAGCACGTCGACCAACTCCTCGCGCTCGGCATCGGCGCGGCGGCGCAACTCCGGCTGGGTCAGTAGCTCTGTGATGACGCGCTGTCCCAGGTGGTTGCCATTCGACCAGGTCGAGCGGCACGAGAACCCGAGTGCGTTCTTGATCTGGGTGCGCTCGGCGTCATCGGTGTGGAGCGCGATGAGCGACCCCACGCGAGCCCCGTACTGGGTGAACGTCTTCGAGGCGGTCCATGCGACGAGCACGGTCGCGTTCTTCAGCAGGGCAGGGATCTGATCGATCCATGTGCGGGCCGCCTGTCCGCCGAACATGAAGTACGCCACGTCGAGAAGCACGGTAACGGGCGCCCGCTCGCCGGCGTGCTGCACCGCCTCGGTCACGCGACGCCACTCGTCCTGCCTGAGCGTGTAGCCCGTGGGGTTGTGGCACGGGAAGTTCAGCACCACCAGAGCGCGTCCCTGCGTGTCCACGTGCCGGTCGAGCGCTCCGGCGAATCCCTCGACGTCGAACGTGCGGTCGGGCCGGAACATCGTGAACGTCTCGGCGTCCCGCCCGATGTTGCGTGCGATCCCGGTGTAGGGCCCCCAGTGGTAGCTCGTGGTGAGGAGCTTCTGGCCGGGCTCGAGGAAGTTCACGACCGCCTGGTACACGGCACCCGTGCCGCCCGGCGTCGCGACCGCGACGGCCTGGCGCGCGAGCGGACCGTCGCCGAAGAGGTCGGCGATCGTGGCGTTCAGGAACGCCGGCATGCCTGCCACGGGGGCGTAGCCAGCTGCCGCCCGCGCGTCGGCGCATGCGAGAGTCTCGAGCACGGAGGGCATCACCGCGAGCCGGCCGTCCTCGCCCGAGAGCGTGCCGAGCGTCGCGTTCACGATCGACTCGCCCGCCGCGGCGCGCTCGGTCGCCTCCCGGTTCAGCGCGAAGAGCGGGTCGTCGGCCGGGCGATCCCTCGCGCCCGGGACGACGGCGCTCAGCCTGGCGAGCGTCATGAGGCCCGGAGCTCGCCGTTCAAGTCGGCATACACGCGCCGGATCGCGGGTTCACGCAGGCTCTCCGCGCGAGACCAGGTGGCCGCGTCTCCGAAGTTGGCCCGCGCGATCGCCTCTTCGACCGCGGCGCCCTCGTCGTGCACACCATCGACGGCGTCGATCACGGTACGGATCGCGCCCTGGAACGTCTCGAGCTCCTCGGCCAGGATGGGCGGCATGTCTACGAAGCCGTGTCCGGGCACGAACACCGCGACGTCCATGGCCTGCGCGCGCTCGATCGTCTCGATCCACTCGGACGGATACGACTCGCTCATCGACGGGAACATGTGGTTCATGAAGACCTCGCCGAGGAACATGATGCGCTCCTGTGGGAGGTAGACCACGAGGTCTCCGCCCGTGTGGGCGCGCCCGAGGTACATCACGCGGATCTGGCGGCCGCCCATGGTGATCGTCCGCTCGTCGTCGACCGCCTCGAGGGTGGTCGGCGCTCCGCCCCGCGCACGGAGCCGGTCGACGGAGAAGGGATGAGCCAGGAACGTGGTGCCGCTCGGGAAAGCGGAGTTCCCGCCGTCGGCGACGAGGACCCCCTCGGTCGTGACCACGAAGAAGCTCACCGTCGTGACGCGATCCGCTCCGAAGGTGGCGAGCTGCTCGTAGCTATAGACGTCGGGCGCGAGCTTCTGCACGCGGGGGAACTCCGAGTCCGCATATCCGCTGACGGCAGGATCGGAGGTCCGAACGACGTTCTCGACGTGGGTGCTTGGGGCCGCCGCCGGTGTCGATCCGACTTCCGGCTCGGCTTGCGGCTCACCGCCGCCGCAAGCGGCGATGGCGAAAGAAAGGGCGATGACGGAGAGGGTCAGCCTGGTACGCACAGTGTCCTGGGTGAACGACGTGCTCTTGGGGAGCACACGATCATGAAACCGAGGCGTCTTGTCATGGGCCCCCTCCGGCACGCCTCCAGGCATCGAAGCGCAGCCGGAGCGTCACCACCGGGTTGGCGTTCTCGTCCGCCCGGACGTTTTCGTCGGTGACGTCGAGGTACAGGAAAGGACGGTCGGCGGGGTCGTCCCGATCCGCCCCGAGGAGGTACGCCACATGAGCGTTCTTGCCGTCGCACGGCGCGGCCGAGACGGGCTCGGTCTCGCATGTGCAGCGACGGTCTCCTCCCGCCGCGTCGGCGGCCTCCATGGCGGCCATGACCTTGTCGAGAACATCTCCCCCGGCGGTCTGGATCGCTCTGACCGCCGCGAGGACCACCTCGTCGGAGGCCAGGATGTTCCCCTGGATGGAGTAGTAGATCTCCGTGTCGGGCACCTGTCCCTGGCGCGAGAGAGAGGCCGCGAGGCTCTGGTTTCCGGAGAAGCCCGCGCTGCGTCCGCGCAGGTCGACGATGCCGAACTGGCGGCGCTGGAAGTCCGGATCCTCGCGGAGCATCTCCAGGATCAGGCGGGGCTCCGTTCCCGCGCGGAGCTCGTCGGCGATCAGGCGCTGGTTTGCGCGCGTGCGATCGGCGGCAGCCTGGGCGGCCGCGACCCCCACTCCGGGCACCACGATGGCCTGCACGTCCCGGAGTCCGGCCGCAGGGAAGTCGCGGAACGTCGCCTGGGCGACGCACGTCGCGGACGTGATCACCACGCGGCCGGTCCGCAGGTCCACCGCGATGATCGACCAGGTGGCCGAGACCGCGGCGGGGACGAGCGCGAGTGCGGCGAGCGCCGCAGCCAGACGTCGGAGGAGAGGGGTGCGCATGGTGGGCTAGCGGCGGAAGTTCATGCGACCGGAGAGCGCATCGTCACAGTCGGCGATCGTGACCGGTCCCTCGATGACGCCTCCGCCGGCCTCCACCGTGAGGATGCCCTCGACGCGCCCGTCGCAGTCGGTGCGGCCATCGCTGCGGTAGGTGACCGTGAGCCTGAGCAAGTCGTCGATCACGGTGCCTTCCGCGCGCCCGTCGATCTGGAGCGGATGGCGCACGCGGAAGGTTCCGCGCACGCGTCCGCCCCTCGAAGTCGAGAGCTCGAGCTCCGCATCGAAGGCTTCGCCTTCGACGGTCAGGCGCCCGGTGTAGACGCCTGCTAGGTTGTACGGGTACCCCGGGTCGCCGGGACCGGGACCTCCGCCGCATGCGGCGAGGAGGAGTGCCATCGTCAGGGATAGGCGGCGTGTCGAGGTGCTCATGATCGTCGTGGGGCTGGAACCCCGCGGGGGCACTCCGTCGTAATAGGGTGGGGTGAAGATGCGCCGACTCCTCCGCTCGCGCGCCGGGCTGGCGCTCGCGCTCCTCGCCGACCTGCTTCTGTATGCGGGCGATCACGGCCCCTATGACTACACGGCGAGCAGCTTTGAGATCGCTCTCGCGGCTCAGGAGCGGCTCACCGCGCACTGGCTGGCGCTCGACGGTGTGGTGGGGACGGCGATCGGCGTCGACGGAGCCGGCCATGCCGTCCTGAAGGTCTACCTCACCACGCCCGGCATCGCCCTGCTCCCGCGGTTCGTCGGAGTCGAGGTCGTTCCGGAGGTGACCGGCCCATTCCTGGCGCTGCCCGCGTTCGACGATGACGGGGCGAGAGCGGACCCGACTCAGGGGTTCGAGCGTCCCGTCCCGATCGGCGTGAGTACCGGCCACCCCCAGGTCAGCGCGGGTACCATCGGCACGCGCGTCACGGACGGGCCGCGTGCCTTCGCGCTCAGCAACAACCACATCGTTGCCGCGAGCAACGGAGGGCAGGAGGGCGACCCTCTCCTCCAGCCCGGCAAGGTCGACGGCGGGCGTGATCCGGACGACGCCATCGGGACGCTCTATGACTTCGAGCCGCTCCGCTTCTGCGAGCTCTCGGGCTGCGCGCCGAACCAGATCGACGCCGCGCTCGCGCTCACCACCCCGGACGAGCTCGGGAGCGCCACACCCGAGGGTGGATACGGAAGCCCGCGCACGCGGACCGTCGAGGCGACGCTCGGGCTCGAGGTGCAGAAGTATGGACGCACCACGGGCCTCACGGTCGGGCGCGTGACCGGTATCCACGCCACCATCGACGTCGGCTACAGGAACGGCAGCGCGCGCTTCGAGGAGCAGATCGTGATCTCCGGGACGGGCTTCAGCGCGGGTGGAGACTCGGGCTCTCTCATCGTGACCAAGGGCGTGCTGCTCGGCGACCGGCGGCCGGTCGGGCTGCTCTTCGCGGGCGCGACGGCGACCACGCTCGCCAACCCGATCGACTTCGTGCTGGACCGGTTCGGCGTCCGGATCGACGGAAACTGACGCAGCCGCCGACTTCGCGAACGACATGGCAGACGACCTGGCGAGCGCCCACCGCGAGCTGACGCGCAGTGTGATGGAGCGCCCCGGAGTGTCGGGCACCGCGATCGGAGAGAGAGGCGGAAAGCCCTGCCTCAAGGTGTACGTGAGCGACCCGAAGGCAGGTCGCTCACTCCCCAAAGTCGTGGGCGGCTACCCGGTCGTCGTCGAGACGACCGGGTCCTTCGAAGGCCGCTGAGCGAAGCTCGTTAACGCACGATGAAGTTGATGGTGTCCACCACCCACGGCTGCAGCGGCACGTGGACGCCGTCGGCGACCACCGCGATGAGGCGGTGCGGGCCCGGCTGGACGCTGTCGAACCGGAACTCACTGGCGGCGTTGCCCATGTGCATGATGCTGCCCGGCACGCTGGGCACCGGCACCATCGCAGGCGTCTGGTCGGCGTCCAGATAGAGGTGGTGGTGGCCCGTGTTGGGCGTGAGATCGCCCGCGGGGAGGATCGGCACGGTGGCGGCGAGGCGCACCGTCACGACCGGTCCCGTCACCTCCGAGCCTTCTGCCGGCTCGAGGATCGTGACCGTGAAGGCCGCCGGCGGGGGCGGGGTCTCTTCTTGTGCGGGTTCGTCGGCCGGGGCGCCGCAAGCGGCGAGCCCGAGGGCGCAGACGAAGGAAAGCGCGAGGACGTTTTTCATGGCAGGTATACAGGTATAAAGGATCTAGGGAGGGTCGAAACACAGAAAAGCTAGACTAAAAGGAAGGACATCCCGCGTCGAGCCGCAAGGCGGTCTGGGTCGTCGGCCACCCCCCCCTGGCGGGTCGGCTCAGTTGGCCTCGCCCGCCGCCTCGTCTTCCTTCTCCGGGGGGCGGGGCCGTGCCATCTGGAGCGTCACGCCCCCGAAGAACGTCGACCCCGAGCGGTTCACCTCGTGGTCGCCCTCGGCGAGGTAGTCGAGGATGGCCTGGTCCCAGGAGAGCCCGGCCTTGGCGACGAGCTCCATCCACGGGCCGTGCGCGGTCTCGTCCGGGGCCTCCGTCGTCCCGTTCCAGATCGTGACGCGCGGGTTGAAGCCGCCGTTCAGCTCTCCGGTCCCGGTCGAGCCCTTGAGCGGCATTTCGATGAGCACGCCGTCGGTCATCGGCAGGCGAAACACGTCCGGATCGAACGCTGCGCCGTAGCGCGCGTAGCGAGCGTACGCCCGCTGGTTGAGCGCGACCACGTCGGGGTTCGAGTTGATGCCCCGAGTGACATAGTTGCGTAGCCCGAGCGCGGCATCCTTGTGGCGGGGGAAGTCGGGGCTGTCCACGTAGTCGAACCCCGGCATGAACCAGCCCTTGTTGAAGCCCCAGTTTCGTTCGGTCACTCGCCCGCCCCGCACGAGGCCGCTGAACTCGGAGAAGAGCTGGACGAGTTGGCGCGACGGGTAGCCGTGCGGGTTGAGGAAGACGTCGGGCAGCCACCTTTCCCACAGCTGTTGGCGGACGCGCGCCTCGGGATGGATCGGGTGATCGTCCGTCTGGCCGATGGTCACGTTGGCGCCGAGCGCCGCCAGGTAGCCCGCGTGCAGCACGTAGTCGGGCGTGAGCTGGAAGAGGTCGTAGGCGAGCTGCGCTCCGTCGGGGTTCGTGAACGGGTGGATCACCACGTTCACGCGGTCGAGTTTCGCGCGCTGCACGGAGTCGGTGAGGAGCAGCTCGGCGTGGCGCAGCACGTGGCTGGTCGACGAGACCTCGTTCGCGTGCTCCCGGGCCGAGTAGATCACGGTGGGCTTGAACGTGGTGGCCTTCGCGTGCGACCAGTGCGTCGCCGTGACGGGGCTCATGAGGTCCATCGCCCAGACGTCCCGGCCGAGGTACGAGCGGCCCGCGCGGTAGACCGTCACCTCGTCGAATGTCTGCGCCATCTTGGCCAGGATCTCGTTCCCCTCCGGCGGCGGAATCGGCGTGTCCCACTGCACCAGCCGCTCGTTCCGGTACTCCCAGCCTCGCGGGAGCAACGCCCGCCAGTCGGGCAGCGGGGCGGGCGTCCCGTTGGCGGCGAGCGAGCCCGTCCGACGCGACTCGGTGCTCTGCTCGTGCATCCACTCGGCCCACACCTCAAGCGAGCCCAGGCCGGGGAACGCGAGCGCCGACGTGTACATACCGGCGGCGCGCAGCGCCTCGATCTCGCGCAGCGTCACCACGACCTGCTCGGCCGAGACCATGGTGCGGTCCACCTGCTCGGGCGTCGCGTACGTGAGGAGGCTGTCGCGCACGTCGAGCTCGGTGTCCACGCGGACACGGAGGGCCATATGCGCAACGCCCGGCTGGCCCGCTGTCACCCTCGCGAGCCGTGCGGAGGGGCGAGCGAGCGTCGTCTTCGGGATGTCGAGGCGCACCTCGCCCGTCGCGCCCGAGCGCTCCTCGTACTCCACCACGACCGCCGGCCTCGAGGTGGCGAAGCCCGTCAGCTTCACCGTGGCGCGCGCGGGGCTCCCGTCGGACTTCGGGCGCATGGTGGGAATGACGCGCCCTGGGAACGTGAGCGCCTGGCCCCGCGAGTTCCTGCCCATGATGTCGAAGAACTCGAGCGTCCCGAAGTAGATTTCCTCGTGCAGCGCGTCCATCGGCGCGTGCAACTCGTTGTCGAGCCCGAGGCGATAGTCGGGCTCGCTCATCTCCATGTCGACGGTGAGCTCGCCGAAGAACGGCGCATCGATGCCTCCGCCGCGCGGCAGACCCTCGTGGCGCTCCATCACGTAGTCGTAGACCGCGGGTAGCACGTCGGCCTGGAAGTAGTCCCAGAACGCTTCGGGGTCGGTGAGGATGCTCTCGTCCACGAGGGTGCGCTCGCCGCTCTGTGCGGTCATCCAGCCGGTCGTCACGCGGACGTGCTCGTAGTCCGCGAACCGGTCGAAGAACGGCCTGACCACCCACTTAGGATCGAACGTATCCGAGAGGATCTCCCCGCCCGCGGGGTCGGTGACGCGCACCTCGTACGTCGGCCCCTCGAGCGTCTCCTCGAAGCGGATGCGGTCGAGCGGTATGCCGAGCTCGCGCGAGAAGATCTCATCGATCGGAAAGATTTCGTGCAGCCAGCGCACGGGCGTGTGCATCGCTTGCTGCGGCCACTCCGCGGGCGGGTCGTTCCGACGGAAGCGGATGACGATCTCGCCGATCGGGCGCCCTTCGATCCGCGGGCGCACGGTCTCGTAGAGCCAGTAGTAGCCCTGCTTGAACGCCGAGAGCACGACGACCTCGGTGCGGACCGGGTCGGCTCCGGCCTCGATGAGCATGCGGCGGGCATCCGCGGCGAGTCGGGCGCGCAGCTCGGGCGACTCGCTGAGGCGCGCTTCCAGGCGGATAGGGTCGCCCGCCCCTACGGACGGAAGCACACTCTCGCGGACCAGCGACCAAAAACGTTCGACCTCCGAGGGAAAGTCCCTCGTCTCCTCGAAGATCGTGCGCGCGTTCGTGACGTCGCGGTCGTCGAGCGTGACGTCTACCTGTGCGGCCGGGAGTCGCAGCGCCGCCGCGGCTCGGTCGCGCACGTACGGCGCGAGCGCCGAATCGGCTTTCTCGATGGACATCAGCACGTGGGCCGACACGAGGTCGCGGTCCGCCAGCTCGAGTCCGATGCGGTCGAGCTTGTAGAGCCCGATCGCAGCCTGACCGACCGGCGAATACCCCGCGAGTGCGTCCCAGACGTCCTGCTCGACGTGGTCCACCGTCGGGCGGTCTTTCCCGCGGTCGGCGAGGTTGGGGAATGTGAGCGCGACCTGTTCGAGCGCGCGCGCGGCGCCCGCCGAGTCCGCGCCCGTGACGACCAGCGCCGCCTTGTCTCCGAACGCCTTCGGGACGAGCTCGATCAGCCCGTCGCCGGGCGTGAGCGCGTCCAGTGCGACTTTGCCGCTGTCCGCGAGCTGCGCGGTGAGCCGGTTGCCCGTGCCCGCGAGGACCAGCGTCGGCTGGGTGCTGGGGCGCGTGATCGAGGATGCGGGCTCGACGAGCGGCACCGCGAGGCCGGTGGACTCGAGGCCGAGCCGCGCGGCTAGATCCGGCAGGCCCTCGACCCCCGCGTCACCCGGGACGAGCACCACGTCGACGCGGCTCGGGATCGGATCCCCGCCGAGGAGGCCGGCGATGGTGTAGAGGTTGGAGAGGTCGAGATCGTTCTTGGCGCCATTGCCCGGGCGAGCGGCGACCGGCCCCGGTACGTCGGGCTCGGCACGGCCGGGCAATCGCATCACGGTTTCGCCCGGGAGCCGGACCTCGACCTCGCCGAGGCCTGCGTAGGCGAGCGGCGTCCGGCGCGGCGCGGCCGTCGTCGTGTCGCCGGCGGCCGGCGCGGGGGGGGCAGCAGGCTCCGTGCTGGCGAGGCTGCTGAGGGCTGCCATCGCGGCGACGGCGTCCACGTTGGTGACCTCGGCGACGACTCTCGTGACGCCTTCCCGTCCGGCCCGCGCGTGTGCCTCCGTCAGGCGAATCTCGGAGCCCGTGACTCCGGCGCTGTCGAGCGCGGAGGACAGGTCCACGCGCACACTGTCGAGGCTCGGCGTCGAGAGCGTGCGCGTGTGCGGGAGCACGCCCGCCAGCAGCCGTGCGGCGGCGAGCAGTCCCGCATCGTTGCCGCCGAGCACGAGCACCCAGGTTCGGCCGTCGACCGAGCGGACCGCGACCACACCCTCGCCCGAGTCGAGCGACGTCGGGTCGACGCCAGGGGCCTCGAGCCCCGAAGCCGAGAGCCCGGAGCGGCCGATCACGATCGGAATGACGGCACCGGCGCCTATGCCGCGCGCGAGCGGGAGGTCGAGCGCCATCGTCTCGAAGCCCAGGCGAGCCGCGATCTCCGCTGCAGCGGATGTCTCGACGACCGTGGGCGCCGGGCCGAGCACGAACGATACGTTCAGCAGGTCGGGGACGCTGTCTCCGTTCGTGTCGAGGAGAAGCTGGCCCAAGTCGAAGAGCGAGGCGAGGTCGGCGGGCGGCTGCTGGGCTGCGGGCTCCTGAGCGCGGACCGCCGAGGGGGCGAGCGCGAGCGCGAGTGCGAGTGCGGTGCACTTCAGGGCGCGCGGGGCGCGGATCACGGAGTCTCCATGGAGCCGTGACGGTGTTTCGGCAGGGCGTGCGGCGCAAGCGAGGAGCGCGAGCGTCCCAGGTCGCCATCGCAGCCCCGTCTGGTCCCACTAATTGGACCAGACTAGACTTAGTCCTATGAAATCCATCAACATCCATCAAGCCAAGACGCACCTCTCCCGCCTGGTCGAAGAGGCCGCCCGGGGCGAGGAGATCATCATCGCCAAGGCGGGCAAGCCGATGGTGAGGCTCGTGCCCGTCACGTCCAGCGAGGGCTCGCGTCCGCTGGGCTCCCTCGCGGGGCGCGTCCGAGAGTCCGAGGGTTGGTGGGCGCCCGACCGAGAGATCGAGGCCCTGTTCTATGGTGATGACGAGGATCGAGAATCGGCCGCGGACCCGTCGGGCCCGGGGAACCAGAAAGACCCGCGGTGAGCCTCCTCCTGGATTCCCACGCCCTTCTCTGGGCTCTGCACGCTCCCGAGAAGATCGCGCCGCAGGCGGTCGAGGCCATTCGCGACAGACGCAAGGCGGTGTACTTCAGTGCCGCCTCCGTCTGGGAGCTCGAGCTCAAGGCCAGCTCGGGGAAGCTGGAGCTTCCCGAGGAATGGGTGAGCGCCGCCGTGGATGCCGGGTTCGTCGAGCTTCCTGTGAGGGCGACCGAAACGCGCGCGAGCGTCCGCCTTCCTTGGCATCATCGGGATCCGTTCGACCGGCTCCTCGTAGCGCAGGCGATGGAGCACGGGCTGCGCATCGCGACCCGCGACGCGCTCATCGCCCAGTACGGAGTGGCTGTCCTGACCGTCTAGGGCCGCGTCCTACGCGCTCAGGTCCCCGATCTCGTCCTCGAGGCCTTCCCACTCGGTGAGCAGCCGCGACACCTCGGCCACTAGATCGGCCCGCTCTCGCTGTTGTGCGGCAACGTCGTCAGCGGGCGTCTCGTCGAAGTATCCAGGTCGGCAGAAGAGCGCATCGATGTCGCTCACGCGTGCCTCCGCGACCTCGACTCGCGACGTGAGTTCTTCGCGGCGCTGCTCGAGCGTGCGCAGACGCTTCGCCCTATCCCCCGCGCCGGCCGGAGGTTGCGGTCGCGGGGCCCCGGCCGCTTCCTTCCGCGCCGCCTTCTTCTCTTTTTGGGCCTTGAGCACGACGCCCTCGACGTCGAGGTGGTCGTCCCCGCACGCCTGCACGTATTCCTCGTAGGTCCCCAGGTAGTCGCGGATCCGTCCGGGCGTGATCTCCACGATGCGCGAGGCGACTTGGCTGACGAGCCACCGATCGTGCGACACCAGGATGAGCGTGCCGTCGAACGCGGCCAGCCCTTCGACGAGCGCCTCGATCGACTCGAGGTCCAGGTGGTTGGTCGGCTCGTCGAGCAGGAGCACGTTGGCGTGCTCGAGCGAGAGACGGCTGAAGACCAGGCGAGCCGCCTCGCCTCCCGAGAGCGACCCGAGCTTCTTCGCCCCGTCGTCGCCGGAGAAGAGCATCAGCCCCATCTGGCCGCGCACGTATCCGCGGTCCTTGCCGGGGCAGAAGTCCCACAGCCACGCCTCGGCGGTGCGGTCCGACCCCGCCAAGCTCTCGCGATGGTCCTGCGCGAAGTATCCGCGGTGGGCCTCGTGGCCCCACACGACCTCTCCTACGTCGGGCTGCAGCTCGCCCATCAGGATCTTGAGGAGCGTCGACTTGCCGATGCCGTTCGGGCCCATGATCGCGAGCCGATCGCCGCGCCTCACCTCGAGGTTCACGCCGTGCAGCACTTCCTTGTCGCCGAAGCGCTTCTTCACGCCCTTCACCTTGAGCACCTCGCGACCCGACGGGCGCCTCTCCTGGAAGCGGAACGTGGGATAGCGACGGCTCGAGCCCGGCAGGGCGGTCAGCGACTCGGTCACCTTCTCGATCAACTTGACCTTGCTCTGCGCCTGCCGCGCCTTACTCGCCTTGGCCTTGAAGCGATCGACGAACTTCTGGTGGTGCGCGATCTCCTTCTCGCGCTTGTCGATGTGCTTCTCGCGGCGCTCACGCTCCTCGACCTTCGCCTGGATGAAGCGCGTGTAGTTGCCGGGGTAGAGCGTGACCGTGCGGTAGTCCACGTCGAGGATGTCGGTGGCGATGTTGTCCAGGAAGCGGTGGTCGTGCGAGATGACCACCACCGGCCCGGCGAAGTCGCGCATGAACTTCTCGAGCCACCGGATGGAGAGGATGTCCAGGTGGTTCGTCGGCTCGTCGAGCAGAAGGATGTCCGGGTTGCCCGCGAGCACCTGCGCCAGTAGCACACGGAGCTTGAACCCGCCGGAGAGCGTCGAGAGCGCTTGGTGGTGCACCGAGGTGGGCAGCCCCAGTCCCTCGAGGATCGTGCCGGCGCGTGACTCGGCCGAGTAGCCGTCGTGGAGCTGCACGATCTCCTCGAGATCGCCGAAGCGCTCCGCGTCGAAGCCGGCCTCGCCCTTCGCGAGCATGACTTCCTTCTCCGCCATCGCCTCGTAGAGCTCCGCGTTCCCCATGATCGCGACCGACAGGATCTCGCGGTCCTCGTAGAGGAACTGATCCTGCCGCAGCACCCCGAGCCGAAGGCGCTTGGGGATCGACACGGATCCCTCCGTCGACTCGATCTGCCCGGACAGGATGTTGAGCAGAGTCGTCTTGCCCGACCCGTTCGCGCCCACCAGGCCATAGCGTTGGCCGGCGTTCAGCTGGAAGGACGCATTCTCGAAGAGATAGCGCCCGCCGAAGTCCATCGAGACGTTGGAGGCAGAGATCATGGGGGGAGAATGTAACCAAGGCGGCGGAGCCGTCGGGGTGCCCGCCCCAGCGAGCCCCGGCTGCTAGGTTGGAGGCATGCCGAGTCTCTCATGGCCTCCGCGTCGGCCTTCGTCGCCCATCGGCGCGTTCGTCCTCCTGGCATCGCTCCTCGTGTCCGTGCCCACCGCGGCGCAGCTGCCGGGCTCCGCGGCAGACAGCGTGTCCGCCCAAACCGCGCCCTCCGAGCGGAGCCCGCTGGTGGCCGGCCTGCTACAGGCGGCGCTTCCGCCCCTTCCGGTCGGCTACCTCTACGCGGGCAGCTTTGCTCGGGGACTCATCCCCACGGGCCTGACGATCGGCGGCACGACTCTCTTCCTCATCGAGACGATCGAGTTGATCGACTGGACCGACGAAGCCGGCTCAGGATCTCTGCTGTGGCTGGGGCTGGGGATGACGCTCGGAGGCTACGTCTTCGGCATCGTGGACGCGGCCAACGTCGCCCGGAACCGGAATGTGCGCGTGAGGGCGGGGGGTGCGGCCTTCAGGGTCGTGCCGAGTCCGTCGGGTGTCGGCTTCGCGGTGACGATACCGGTGGGCTGAGCGGGTTGCCCCTAGCCCGCGTGCGGATAGACCGCGTGCGGGTCGCGGGCAAGACGAGACCGACTCGTCGCCGAGCTCGCGATGCGACCCGAGGCGGCGAAGGGCCCGGCCGTAGGCATATGGCCACCCGTTGACATCGTGATGCTGTGATGCGACGATGCTTCATGCGTACCACTGTCAACCTCGATGAGGACGTCCTGCGGGCCATCCGAAGCCTCGCCCGGGAGCGCCGAGCGAGCCTCGGAGAGGTGATCTCGACGCTGGTCCGCGATGCGATGCGCCCGCCCGAGCGCGTCAGCTATGAAGCCGACTTTCCGGTCTTCGAGGTGCGGGAAGGCGCGCCACCGATCACGCCCGAGATGGTGGAGTCGGCGCTGGAGGAGAGTTGATCCGCCTGCTCGACGTCAACGTGCTCGTGGCCATGGCGTGGCCCAACCATGTGCATCATCGGCGTGCCATCGCCTGGTTCACGCACCATCGCGGGGATGGGTGGGCGACCTGCCCGGTGACGGAGTCGGGCTTCGTCCGAGTTTCCAGCAATGCGCGTGTGATCCCGGACGCGCGCCCGCCCGCACAGGCGATCGATCTGTTGGGCCGGATGCGCCGCCTCCCGGGACACACGTTCTGGACCGATGACGTCTCTCCCACCGATCCCGACGCGGCCGCCTTCAGCCGCCTGGTCGGCCACCGGCAGATCACGGACGCGCACTTGCTCACGCTCGCGATTCGCCGGGGAGGGCGGCTCGCGACCTTCGACCGTGGCGTGCTGGACCTCGCGTCGGGGAGCCCGACCGCCGTGGAGTTGATTCCCTAGGACCGGTCCCGCTTACGCCTCGAAGTCCAGCGCCACGTCGAGCGACGGCGCCGAGTGTGTGATCCACCCCACCGAGATGAAGTCCACGCCCGTCTCGGCGACCCTCCGCACATTCGTGAGGGTGATGCCACCCGAGGCCTCGAGCAGGCAGCGGCCCGCGGCGAGCGCCACGGCCTTCCGCATCTGGGCTGGCGACATGTTGTCGAGCATGACGATGTCCGCCCCGGCCTTGATCGCCGACTCCAGGTCGGCCACGCGGTCGATCTCCACCTCGACGTGCATCTTGCGGCCGACGTTCTTCCGCGCGCGCTTCACCGCTTCGGCCACCGTGCCCACCGACTGCACGTGGTTGTCTTTGATCAGCACCGCATCGTAGAGGCCCATGCGGTGGTTGCGGCCGCCGCCCGCTCGCACGGCCATCTTCTCGAGGGCGCGAAGGAGCGGTGTGGTCTTCCTGGTGTCGAGGATCGTGGCGCCTGTTCCTTCGACTCGGTCGACGAGTCGACGCGTCGCGGTCGCCACGCCCGAGAGGTGACCCAGCAGGTTGAGCGCGACGCGCTCGCCCGCGAGGATCGCCCGGGCAGGTCCCTTCACGGATGCCAGCACCGTATTCGCGTCCACGACAGTCCCGTCGGCGACGAGCGCGGCGGTCGCCACGGACGCGTCGAGCAACTCGAACACGCGGAGCGCCGGCCCGAGTCCTGCGATGCACCCCGGCGCTCGCGCGACGACGTTGGCGACGGCCTCGACATCCTCGGGAATGGTCGCCTGCGACGTGACGTCGCCGGCCTTGTCGAGGTCCTCCGCGAGGGCCGCCGCGAGCAGCTCGTCGACGTGGATTCCTGCGAAGAGCCCGGCCGCGGACTGAGCCGCCGGCTTCCTCGAGGTCATACTCTTACCTCGAGCATGCGCGCCACGGCCACGCGTGCGCGTGCGGCGACTGCGGGATCGATCAAGACCTCGTGCTTCATGTCGCGCAGGCTGTCACGGATGCCTGCGAGCGTGATCATCTTCATGTAAGGGCAGAGGTTGCATGGGCGTACGAAGTCGGTCTCCGGCACCTCGACCGCGACGTTGTCGCTCATCGAGCACTCCGTCACCATCACGACGCGCTTCGGTCGCTCCCGCTTCACCCAGTTGATCATTCCAGAGGTGGAGCCGACGAAGTCCGCCTCTTCGAGGACGTCCGGCGGGCACTCGGGGTGCGCGATGATCTGGATGCCAGGATACGAGGCGCGGTACTCGCGCAATTCCGCTCCCGTGAAGCGCTCGTGCACGATGCAGGAGCCCTCCCAGAGGATGATGTCGACCTTGGTCTGCGTGGCGACCCAGCGACCGAGGTACTGGTCGGGCAGGAAGATCACGCGGTCGACGCCGAGCGATTCGACGATTTGCACCGCGTTGCCCGACGTGCAGCAGATGTCCGATTCGGCCTTCACGTCGGCCGAAGTGTTCACGTACGTGACGACGGGGACGCCCGGGTAGCGCTGGCGGAGCAAGCGGATGTCATCACCGGTGATCGACTCGGCGAGCGAGCACCCCGCGCCCAGGTCCGGAATCAGGACGGTCTTCGCCTCGTTGACGATCTTGGCCGTCTCGGCCATGAAGTGGACGCCCGCCATGACGATGATGTCGGCGTCCGTCTTCTCGGCCATGCGCGCGAGCGCGAGCGAATCGCCCTTGAGGTCCGCGACGCCGTGGTAGATGTCGGGCGTCATGTAGTTGTGCGCCAAGACCACAGCGTTCCGCCGCTGCTTGAGCTCCTCGATCTCCTCGATGAGGGGCGCCAGCGCAGCGATCTCGACGTCGGGCAGAACGCCGCGGAGGCGCTCCAACGGACCGACGGATGTCGACGAGATGCCCACGGATCCTCCTGACTGTGCTACCGAACCGGCTTCAGCCTACTCAATACACGGGTCACGGCGTAGGGATTCCCCCGCGGCAGGGCCCTCGCCCGGTTGGGCCATTCCCCCGCTCGCGTTACCTTCGGGCTTCCATCAAAATCGAGGAAGGACGATGAAGCTTGGGCTCGGGGCCACGCTGCTCGGCGCGGCGCTGCTGACGGTCGGTTGCTCGGAAGGAGCACCTTCCGATGAGTCGGCCGCGCTCGAATCGAACGACCAAAAGGCCAGCTACGGCATCGGCATGAACATGGGTAGCCAGCTGTCGGCGGCGAAGGATCGTCTCGACCGGGCGGCGCTGATGCGCGGCATCGAAGACGGGCTCCAGGGGAGCGACTCGCAGATCCCGGATGGCGAACTGCAGTCCGTCCTCATGCAGTTCGGGAGCGAGATCGAGGCTGCCGCGGAAACCGAAAGGTCAGCCGAGGGCGAGGCGAACCTCGCCTCCGGCGCCGCGTACCTCACGCAGAACGGCACCAAGCAGGGGGTCACCACCACGGCCAGCGGCCTGCAGTACGAGGTGCTCCGCGTGGGAGATGGCGAGCGACCCACCGTCGAGAGCACGGTGCGCCTCCACTACAAGGGGACGCTCGTGGACGGCACCGAGTTCGACTCCTCGTACGGCGGCGAGCCGGCGGTCTTCCAGGTGAGCGGGGTCATTCCGGGATTCACCGAGGCGCTGATGCTCATGCCGGTCGGGAGTCACTACAGGGTCGTGATTCCTGCGGGGATCGGATACGGCCCCCAGGGGAGCGGACGCATCGGTCCTAACTCCACGCTGATCTTCGAGATCGAGCTCCTGGAGATCGTTGACGCCGAATAGCCGCACGCTGTAGCGTCGGAGTTGTCCCCCCCTAAGGCGAGGTTCGATCCCATCATGTCGTTCCTTTCCCGCCTGTTCGGGTCCACGGACGAGCCTGCGCAGGCAAAGGGCAAGCTCACCCAGCGCCTCGAGCGGCTGGAGGAAGAGGCCCAAAACGCCGCGCCCGGCTATGTGGGGAGCTCGTACAACCGGGCTGGCGACATGGCCCTCCGAGAGAGAGATCCGGAGCGCGCGGTGGGCTACTACGGCCGCGCGATCGACGAGTTTCTCGAGGATGAGCAGCCCGGAGCTGCCCGTGGGGTGGCGAACAAGATGATTCGGGTGCGCCCGCACGCGGTGCGCGCCCTCTGCACCCTGACGTGGCTCGACCTCGCCGCCAAGCACTCCGCGACGGCCCTCCTCCACCTCCGCGACTACGTGGAGGCCGCGAAGGAGGCGAAGCAGTGCGCGCTCGCGGCGGGCCAGATCTACGAGATGGCGCGCCTCGTGCCCTATACGGAGTTCAGGCGCGCCTCGTGCCCTATACGGAGTTCATAGGTGCGGTCGCCGACGCGCTCGACGGACTCGACTTCGCCAAGAGGGCGGACGAGGTGCGCGAGTGGGAGAGCAAGAAGGGGTCGCCCGATGTCGTGACCGATGCGGAGGCGCTCGCCATCGCGTGCCTCAAGGCCGCGGTGCGGCCGAACGAGCCCTTGACGGCGGAAGAAGCCAAAGGCTCGGCGGAGGCCCGCCCCAAGGCCTGAAGCAGGCGGGCCCCGGTCGGCGCCTACCTTCCCGTGGACCCGGTGAGCAGCCCGTTGCGGATGCGGGCCGCCTTCTCGTTCGCACCCGAGTCCTCCTCGATCGTGGTGCTTCTGACGTCGTCGAGCCGGAGTTCGGTCGAGAGCGTCAGGCGCTGACCGCCACGCTCGACGACGAGGTCGTAGCGCGTTCCAGCCGGCGCGCCGGCGAACTGGATCCGGAACACCGCGCCGAAGTCCGTGTTGCCGGCGTCCACACCGGCAACGGAGACGATGAGGTCCCCGACCTGCACGCCCGCCGCGGCCGCGGCACTCCCCGGCGTGAGGGCTGCTACGCGCACTCCCTCGGCGCTCCCGGTGGTGCTGATGCCGATGCGGGGCACCCTCGTCACGTCCACGCGCAGGCGGAGTCCCGCGAGCGGGAGCATCTCTTCCCACGGATACGCCTCGCGCCCGTCAATGTAGGCGTCGTGGAAGTCCGTGAACGAGCGTCCACCGGCGGCGCTGCGCACGGCGGCCCACCACTGCTCCTCCGTGAAGCCGCGGCCGCGCCCGTATGAGGCCTCGTAGACCGCCTTCATGACGTCGTCGAGCGAGCGCGCGTTGTCCGAGGCATCGCGGACGAGGATGTCGAGCATGAGTCCCGCCAGCGATCCCTTGGGATAGTAGACGGACGCGGTACCGTCGCGCGGGCCGATCCAGGCCGAGAGCGACGCGTCCTCCAGGGCGACCGGGGGCACGCCGTTCACCTCGTCGATCTTGGCTTGGGTGTCCTCGTAGAACGACTCCGGGGACACGATGCCTCCGCGCAGCAGTGCGAGGTCGGCGTAGTAGTCGGTGATGCCCTCGCTCACCCACAGGAGCTCCGTGGGCATCGGCCGACCGTAGTCGTAGGGCCACATATCCACGGGCCGCATCCGCTTCACGTTCCAGGCGTGGAAGATCTCGTGCGCGGTGATCGACGCGAGCGTGGGGGATCCGAGGAAGTTCGGATGATAGATGCCGAGATGAGAATTGGAGTGCTCTAGTGCCGAGCCGCCCCCGAAGGACTCATCGAACACGAGCATCGTCGTGTAGTGATCCCAAGGGACTTGGTCGGTCACGGCTTCCATGGGCGGCATCATGCGCACGATCTGATCCCACAGGAGCGAACGGACCTGGCCCGCCATCATCCCCTGCGGGTAGGTCGCGAGGCGGTACCACTTCCCTCCGATCTGCGTGCTGTCGACATCGAAACGCCCCACGAACGTCGGCATGTCCACGAGCTCGTGGTAGTCGGCGGCCGAGTACGTCCGAGCGGCGGAGGCCGCGGTGAGCCCCGTGGCGACGCCCCAGTCGCTCTCCGTGTGGAAGACGACCTCGGAGGCGAACTCGAGGCTCTCGCCCTCGGGGTAGGGGAACAGATTCGTACCGTTGAAGAACGCGAAGTCGGGCCGGGCCCACGCGTTGCCATTGTCGAGCTGGTCGGCGACGTAGTCGAAGCCGAGGGTCACGCGTCCCCGACCCGTGGGATAGACGCGCCACGTATCGAAGTCGGCCTTGTCCCAGCGAATCTCTGCGCCACCCTGACTCGCGCGTATACCGATGACGTTCTTGGCGAAGTCCTCGATGCTGTAGGAGCCTGGGGTCCAGGACGGGATCGAGAGCGCGACCGCGTCGCCGTTGGAGACGTCGAACGACATCTCGACATGGATCGCGCGATTGGATGCCGTCTCGGCGGTGAACGTGACGTCGTAGCGGACGTTGCTGACGGCTTCCTCGGCGAGCGTCGTGGCGCCAGCGCCGATCAGCACCAGCGACAGCGACAGCGCTCCAGCGATCCTGTTCGTCACGATCCCGGCCCCCCCTTCACTCGTTGGCGGTGACCCGTCCGTACGCGGGAACGGGGATGGACGTTCCAGGGGCCGACTCTCGTCCTATACTGTGAGCGGGACCCACGCACAGGGGATGGCCAAGATGGGGACGGCGTCGCGTCCGTGGCAGCCGGAGGTGCATCGGACGCTCGCCGTCCTGGGAGGGGAGGGCACGCTCGGCGACATCGTCGCGCTGACCGGTCTGGCGGATGCGAACGTCGAACGTGCGCTCGAGGCACTGATCGCCGGGGGCTGGGGGCACGCGCGAGTGTTGGAGTCCGGCGACGTCGTCTACCATCTGGGCGAGGGAGCACGCGGCGCAGAGGGACCTGACGGACGCGGCGGAGATCCTCGCTGGACCGGCCGTCTGGGCTTCGATCGGAAGACGGTGTAGCTGATCCGCGCCCGCGAGGGTGTCATCAGCCTCGCGGAGCTGGTCGAGCACACGGGACTTTTCCTCGCCGACGCCCAGGAAGAGATGCGTCGGCTCGGGCAGAGCTACGGCGGCGTTCCCTATCCGTCGCTCGACGGGCATGTCGTGTACGCGTTTCCCGAGCTGATGGCGAGTGCAGCGTACCGGCCTCGCTGCTCACGAGCCGCGGCCGGCTTGGGTGCGCTTCGAGGATCCGATGCGGTCGTCCCGCCGGAACGCGCGTCGGGAAGCTGTGACCCTGGGCCTCAGCGTCGCCGGTATCGTCGCTTCGCTCGCGGCCCCTTGGCTCATGCTCGGGGCCTCGATTCCTGCGCTGTCGGCCACGGCCGTCGCCGCGGGCGCCGTCCTCCTCGGGTGCGGCCGCAACGTACTCGGCGCGATCCAGCGCCACCGACGCTTTCGCTCCCGTCACACGCCCACTGTGCGGCGTTACCTCCTCGGCCTCGTCATCCAGACCGCCCTTGCGGGCAAGGGCGGCGTCTCGCTCGATCGTGCGGTGCGCTACATCGCGGCGCGGATGGAAGAGACGCCCGTGCGCCGCGACGTCGTCGAGCGCGCGCTGCGGGAGCTCGCGAGCGAGCTCGACGCGCCGATCACGGAGTTTGCGGGCGATCTCTTCTTCGGCTTCCGTAACGTCAAGCGCCCGTTCCTGGCGAGCCTCCTCGTGCGCCGGCGCGAGCACCTAGGCCGAACGGTCTCCGGAGCGACCGTGTTCGACACCGCAGACTCCCCGCTCATGGCGGCCGCGCGCGGCCTCGAGGCGTTCGACCGAGCGCTCCTCGAGGGGACCGTGGCGCCCACCGACGCTGAGAAAACCGATGACGGCACCGCGGCGGCGGACTAGCTTGAGGGCGACGCGTCCGACCCACCTTGGGAGATCGATCATGGCTGCCCAACGCCACCGTGTGGCTCTCCTCTCCGTGCTCGTGGCCGTGACGGCGTGCGTCTCGGCCGGAGATCGCCTCAACGAGGGGGTCGCCCTACAGTCCCAGGGCCGGTACATGGAGGCCGTCTATCGCTACGCCGACGCCCTCGAGCGGGACGCCGAACTTTCCGAGGCGCGCGAGCGGCTCCTGGCGGCCGGGGACAGCGCGATCAGCGTGGCGATGGACGAGGCGGACGAGTTCGAGCGGCGCGGAGATCCCGTCGGATCCGCCGAGCAGTACCGCGGCATCGATCAGATGCTCGCGCGCGTGCGCCAGGTCGGCATACGCCTCGATCCCCCGGCGGACTACGACACCATCCGGCGGGCGGCCTTCGACAACGCCGTCGGCTGGCGGATGCTCCGCGGATCGGAGGCGGTCGAGACCGGCCGTTGGGAGGAGGCCCGAGGCCACTTCGTGGGCGCGCGGGCGGACTTTCGCCTGCCGTCGAGGATCCAGGTCGACGAGGCGTACGAGGCCGAGGTTCGGGTCCTGCTGAGATGGGCCGAGACCGAGCTCGGCGACGGCCGCCCGCGAGCCGCTCATGCGATCGCGCAGGAGGCCGTCGAGGTGCGCAGCTCTCCGGCTCGTGACGTCGTGTTGGAGGTGCGGGATCTCCAGGCGCGCGCGCTCGAGGCCGGCACCGTCGTGGTCGCCATGTTGCCGGTGACGGGCGCTCCGGGCGTCCGCGAGTTCCTCGGCGCCGAATTCGATATCGCTCTGGACGAGGATCTCACGCGAGACCACTGGAACGGGCCGCCGCTCTTCGTGCAGGTCGCCGATCCCCTCATCCTACGGCGGGAGCTGCGGGGACTGTTGCGCGGGCAGCTCGCGCAGACGCCGATCGTCGTCGGGCGCTCTCTCGACATGATCGGTGCCGACCTGGGCATCCTGATCCAGCTCTCGGACATCGAGGTCGTCGAGGAGGACGTGGACTCCACGCGGCGCCAGGCGATCGTCCCGTTGCAGGGCGCCGGCGGAAGAGGCGTGAATCGCACCGCCGACCAGGCGATGGACACGGTCTATTACTCTACGATCGAGGGCACGCTCTCCTACTACCTGGAGGCGGACATCGTCCTCGTCGATCCGAGCGGGAGGGAGATCGAGCGGTTCACGGCATCGTCTCGCAGGAGCGGCCCGTTCCGCAGAGGCCAGTTCGACGGGGACCCCGCCGTGCTCGAGCTGCCCGAGCGGGACGCTCCGTTCTTCGATCCCGACGTGTTCGCTGGGCAGGTCGGCCGGATCGAACGCGAACTGATGGAGGACCTGGCGGTCGCGATCGCCACGGGCACGTACGACACCGTGCTTTCGGGCGTGCGCTGACGTTCGTGCCCGCCCACCCGAGCCCGACGTGATCAGCATGCCGCTGCGGCTCTGGGCGTCACGCGGCGCGCCCTGGACCGCAGCCGCGCTGGCGCTCGTCGGACTCGCGCTCGTGGCGCGCTTCGTAGACGTCTCTCCGCGCGTGGAAGGCGACTTCTTCTTCGCTGACGACGACCCCCAGATGCAGGCCTCGCAGGGGGTCGCGGCGCGATTCCCGTCGAGTTCCCAGATCATCTTGCGCGTCGAAGATCTGGCGAGCGACCGGGCGGCGTACGAAGAGCGCGTCGGCGCGCTCACCGAGGACCTCCTGGCGGTCGAAGGCATCGCCGGCGGATACAGCATCGCGACGGACGACCCCAGGAGTCCCCTATTCGGGCGCATCCTGCTGACGCCCGACTCGGCCGCGACGAACATTATCCTGTCGACGGACGACACGGATCCGGAGATCCTCGTGCCGCGCATCGAGTCCGTCGTGGCCGCGCACGCGTCCGCCGAGCTCGGCGTGATCACCTCGGGCGTGCCCGTCATCGTCGAGCTCATCCGCCGGAGCCTGTACCGCGACCTGGTCGTCTTCAGCCTGGCGGCCGTGCTCGTGTTCGGGCTCATCTCCGGCCTGGTCTACCGTGACGCCGCGCTCGTGGTCGGGATCCTCGCCACGTGCTTCGGCGCGGTGGCCCTCACGCTGATCATCGTCCAGGTCATCGACGTGCCGATCGGGCTGCTCACGGCGAACCTGGTGACGATCGTATTCGTGCTGACGCTCTCGCACACCGTGTTCCTGACCACGAACTGGAAGCGCCGTGCCGCCGTGACCCCGGACAGAAGCGAGGCGCTGTCCCAGGGGATCCACGACACGATGGAGGGTTCGTTCTGGAGCATGGCGGCCACGCTGCTGGGGTTCCTCAGCTTGCTCGTGGCAAGCGCGAAGCCGCTGCGCGACCTCGGCATCGCCGGTTCGGTGGGTACGGTGACCGGGTTCTTCACGGCGTACACTCTCTACCCGGCGTTCCTCGCGCGCTGGGCGAAGGTACGCCCGTTCACGGACAGCGTCCTCGCGCAGGGCTCGGCCGGCGGGCGCCGCGGGATGGTGGTCGCGATCGTGGTGGTCGTCGTCATCTCGGCGGTGGGCGTGTTTCGCGTGAATACGGATCCGGGGCTCCTCACGTACTTCGGGGAGGGCACCGAGCTGCGGGAAGGGCTCGAGCAGATGGACCGTGACGGTGGCAGCAGCACGCTCGACATCGTGGTGCGGAATGCGGAGGGCGGTCGGCTCGATGCGCCCGAAACGTTCCGCGAGTTGGAGGCGCTGCACGTCGCGATCGAGTCGGACTCGGTCGTCGGTGTGGCGCTCTCTCCGACCGTGTTGGTCGCGCACGCGCGTACGCTGCCCCTGGCCGGGTTCCTGCCAGTGTCCGTGCTCCTCGACCTGGCGTCGAGCCCGCGCCTCGGTGGGGTGGGCCTGACCTACATCACGCCCGAGCGCGATCAGGCGCACTACTTCCTGAGGATGCGGGAGTCGGGCCAGGAGGACCGTGAAGCCGTGCTGGCGCGCATGCGCGGGTACGTGACGGGCGCCGGCCTCGAGCCTGTCGCCGTGGCTGGGTTATACGACCTCCAAGCGCAGCTCGGGCGCCTGATCTCGTCGAGCCTCGTCGAGGGCATTGGCGGCCTGATGCTTCTTTTCCTCGGCGTAGCCGCGGCCGTGTCGAGGTCCGTCGGGACCACGCTGAAGATGTGGGTGTGCCTCTTCGGGATTCCGGCGGTGACCCTCGGCACGTTCGGCTATCTCGGCATCGCCGTCGATATCATCACGTCGCCCGCGGCGAACGTCGCGCTCGGCCTGGGCGCGGACTCGATGATCCACCTCGTCGTGCGCGTGCGCAGGCTCACCCGCGCGGGGGATTCCATGCCATGGACCCACGGGGTCGCACAGGTCGGCCGGGCGGTGCTGGGAGCCACGGGAATCGTCGCCGCCGGCTTCGGCATCTTCGTGTTGTCGACCTTCCCGCCGACGCAGCGCTTCGGGCTCGCGGTGATCGTGGGCACCGCGGCAGCAGCCGCGCTGGCGCTCGTGGTGCTGCCCGGGCTCGCCCGTCGTGAGGGCGGCACGCCCTCGCCCCAGGTCGCAGCCTAGGGCGCCCACCGCTGGTGCGGTCGTTGCATCTCGAGGGGTGCAGAAGTGTGCGAGTTCCGCCCTTTACGGCGTCCCTTGGGGATGCAAGAGGGGAACTCAGTGTCGACCGGAGGCAGAAAAGTGCAGAACCAAGGTGAAGTGATGCTCATCGCGGCTTTGTCGGCCTTCGCGCTCACCGGGGTGGTCGCGCTGTCATTCGACCGGGGGCACGACGCGCCGCGGGGCGGAGTGGAGCCCCTTCCCATCGTCGAACCGCAGCCGGCTCCCGGCGACGCGACCGCGTGGCTCGGCTACGTGCGTCAGTTCTGCAATCCGGTCGAGGTGGACACGCGCATGCGCCTCGACCCGGCGCCAGCGATGCCCGAGGGTGCCATGCACGAGGCCGCGTGCTACGCCCTCGCCGGGCGCATCGACCAGGCGCGCGGGGTGATCCAGAGGCTCGAGCCAGAGTTGCGCTACCAGGCGGCGGGAGTCGTGTTTGAGGCCGGCCACCCGGCAGCGGATGCAGGCGACGACGTCGCTGCGGGTCCGCTCATGGAGCTCGTGGTCGAGTACTGGCCCAACCATTACATGGCGCTCTGTCACGCCGGCGCGGCCCGCTACGACCTGGGCGAGTGCGAGGCCGCGCGAGGCTACCTCGAGCGTTTCATGGTCGAGTACGCGACCGAGGACGGTTGGCGCACGAGTGCGCGAGGGATGCTCGAGCGCATCGAGGAAGGGCAGTGAGGCGCTTAGGCCCCAAGAATTCTCTTGTGTTCCGGCGGGACAGTCCGCTCTGTGGCGGGCGGACCCCTAGAACGTGTGGTGTTGCTGCAACACCACGGGGGTCGCGACCCCTCCCCCACCTTTGCACTCTCCTGGGGCGACGTAGTGTACGTCGGTATCGCACCCGTACCTAAGGGGAGGCTGGATGAAGCGGTTCCTTCTATCCGCTCTGAGCGCAGCACTCTTGGCGCAGCCGCTGCAGCTCAACGCGCAGCAGCCCTGCCTCTACCCGGGCGTTCCGGGCGCGACCGAGTACCTGAACTTCTTGTCCGGGTCCGGCGTGAACGGTGGGTACGGGGTCCAGGTGGGTCCGTACAAGGCGGCGTTCGGCATCGGCGTCACGGCGCCCGCGTTCAGCATCTACTGCGTCGACTACACGCACTATGCCAAGGACCAGTATGTGAACGTCACGGGCCTCGGTCCCGTGGGCACCCTCTCGAACACGCGTCTCAACAACTACGGCCTCTACCAGCAAGCCGCCTACCTCTCCTCGCTCTTCGACACGGCGCCGACGACGTCGTGGGGTGGCATCCACGCCGCGATCTGGTCGCTCACGTCGGGTCAGACGCTCGGGAATACGACGCAGCGCAACTACTACCTCGGCCTCGCGGCTACGAACGCCTCGGCGTTCAACACTTCGGGCTGGTATGTGCTGTCGCCCACGTCGCTCAGCTCGACCACGGGTGGCCAGGAGTTCTTGATGCGGACGGTCTCGGTGCCCGAGCCGGCCACGGTCCTCCTCTTGGCCACGGGGCTACTCCTCATGGCAGGCGTCAGCCGCAAGCGACTCATCGGGCTGAACGAAGAGGACGCCTAGCGCGTCCAGGCACGACCCCCAAGCGTGCATGAAGCGGAGCGCGAGTCCTAACTCGCGCTCCGCTTCTTTTTGCCCTACTGTGCCGCGCCTCGCCGCACTCTCCAACGAGCACCGCCGATGACGCGCACGCACCTATCTCCTTGGGCCGTTTGGGGCCTGTACCTGTTCGCGGCCGTGCTGGTCCTATCGCCGCTGATCGACCTGGGCACGACCGTCTGGCCGCCGCGCTTCGGCGACCTCTCCTGGCGGTACGGCTTCTTCGGGCTCGCGGCGGGTTACGTGCAAACCCCGCTCATCGGCGTGGTGTTGGCCATGGCCGTTGCCTACTGGCAGGGCCACGCCGGGTCTCTGCGCGCTCTCGGGATCGTGAGCCTCGTGGTGGCCGTAGTCCTCCTCCCGGTGCTCGCGCTCTGGCCGATGGATGTCCTCCAGATGCGGGCCCTGCGCGAGCCGGAGGTTCAGCGCGGCGTCCTGATCGGGGGCGTGATTCAGGAGCTCAAGTACTTGGGCGCGTGCATCGTCCTGGGCTGTCTCGGGCTGGGCTCGGTGGGTACGTCCTCCGACCTCGGCTCGGCCGCGCGCCGGGAGTCGCCCGGTATCCTAAGGCGGGACTGATGAACCCACCGCGCCTCTCCCGTCGCGCCTGGATCACCACCGCTTCGGGTGTCGTCGCCGCCGGGCTGATCAAGACCCAAGCCGACGCCGTGCGGCTCGCCGCCCAAGAGGCCCCCCTGCAGGCGCCCGACCCGACCAAGGTGCCGGGACGGTTCACCTCGGAAGTCGGGCGTCGTGCGACCGGTGAGCAGCCGCGCCGCCTGGCGCGCGCGCAAGCTCTGTCCAGCTCGTCCCAGTCGCCGCTCCAGGACCTGATGGGCATCATCACGCCGGCGGACGTCCACTTCGAGCGCCACCACGCCGGCATTCCGGAGATCGTGAAGGGGAGCCACGAGCTGTTGGTGCACGGGATGGTCGAGCGACCGATGGTGTTCCGCATGGCCGACATCGAGCGCTATCCGCGCGTCTCGCGACTCTACTTCATCGAGTGCTCGGGCAACGGCGGTGGCGCCTACTCGCGGGACGCCATGCCGACCGAGATCACGGTGCAGGCGCTCGACGGCCTGCTCTCCACGAGCGAGTGGACCGGCGTCCCGCTCGCGACCATCCTGCGCGAGGTGGGCGTTCGCCGCGGAGCGAGCTGGCTGCTCGCGGAAGGGAGCGACTCGGCGATGCTGTCCAGGAGCATTCCGCTCGAGAAGGCGATGGACGACGCGCTGCTCGCGTTTGGACAGAACGGCGAGGCGATCCGGCCTGAGCAGGGCTATCCGATGCGGCTCATGCTCCCGGGCTGGGAGGGCAACGCGCAGGTGAAGTGGCTCCGCCGCATCGAGGTGACCGACCGGCCGACGATGACCCGGGAGGAAACCTCGAAGTACACGGATCCGCTCCAGAACGGCACGGCGCGTCAGTTCAGCTTCGTCATGGACGCCAAATCGACGATCACGTTCCCGACGTATCCGTACGTGCTCCCCGACCGCGGCTGGTGGGAGATCACTGGTCTCGCATGGACCGGGCGCGGGCGCATCACCCGCGTCGAGGTCAGCACCGACGGGGGCGAGAGCTGGGCCGACGCCGCGCTCCAAGGGCCGGTCCTGCCGAAGTGCACCGTGCGCTTCCGGCACCTGTGGGAGTGGAACGGGCGCGAGGCGATCGTGATGAGCCGCGCGACCGACGAGACCGGCTACGTGCAGCCGACCGTGCAGCAGCTCTGGGAGGCTCGCGGCGACCAGACGCGCTACCATTTCAACAACCAGCGGGCCTGGAAGATCGCGAGCGACGGTGTCGTGACCTTCGGCCTCGGAGACCTGGTGTGAGGCGCGCTCTGGTCGTAGCAGGGCTCGCGCTCGCCGCGTGCGGTCCCGTCCCGTCGACGTCGAGCGCAGGCGCGGTCGTGGACTTCGCGGACGCGCTACCAGCAAACGCACCCTCGCGCTTCGAGTTCGGCGCGGAGGCGAGCGAAGCCCGCATCGCGCTCTGGGACGTCGACGTGAAGCCCGACGGCGAGGGCTTGCCGCTGGGGAGCGGGACCGTCGCCGAGGGCGAGCGCATCTTCCAGATGCATTGCATCGCGTGTCACGGCCCGACGGGTACCGAAGGGCCGAACGACCAGCTCGTGGGCTCGGAGCCGTGGGGCGAGTGGCCCGGCAGTGTGACCGTGGGTGGGTACTGGCCGTACGCGACCACACTCTACGACTACATCACGCGCGCGATGCCCCAGCTCACGCCCGGCATCCTCACGGCGGATCAGAAGTACGCGGTGATCGCGTTCATCCTGAACCGCAACGGCATCGTGCCCGAGGACGCCGTGATGAACGCCGAGACGCTGCCGGCGGTCAGCATGCCCGCCCGCGATCGTTTCGTGGTGGACGACCGGCAGGGTGGGGCGCAGGTCCGCTAGGGACTTCCCGGCGGCAGCAGTTCCGTGAGGTCGGTCGCGAGCTGGCCGGCCATGTATCCGATCAGTGCGTCCGTAGCCATGTCCTGGTTGAGCGAGGTCAGCTCGATCGTGTAGACCGGCTCGTTGCCTCCGGTCCCCGTCGGACGGAGCGCGGTGAGCGCGAGCGGATCGCCCGCCTGGAGCTGCGTGAGGTGCGCGGGGCCGAGGTCGACGACTCCCTCGAGCGGCAGTCCCGTCCCGGCCTCGCCTGCCCACAGGATGTCCGCATCTTCGGGCGTGCCGAAATGGAGTATGTACATCAGCTCGTCCCCGATGGGCACGGGCAGCGTCGCCTGGATCGCCAAGGAGGGCGCGTAGACGATTCGGTCGTGCGCGGCCCCGAAGCCCAGCGAGTCGCTCAGCGCCGCCATGCGCGCGGCCTCCGAGACGGTGAGGTCCTCGCGCAGGCGCAGTCGCGGTCCGAACGCGAGCGTCACCACGATGTTGGCGGCGCGCGTCAGTCCCACCGTCCGGGCCCCGCCGGTCTCTCCGGTTGGCGACACCTGGATCGGCCCGGGGACGCTCCAGGCCCTGAACTCCTGGAGGCCCCACAGAACCTCCGCCGACTCGACAAAGCGGAAGTCGCGGCGCGGAGAGATCGAGTCGCGGGCCGCATCGCACACGGGGCTGGCCTCCGTCTGGCACGTCTCGAGCACGGCGGGTCGTAGGAACACCGCGCCGGTGCAGCGGCCCGCTTCAGCGCCGAGCGTGCCCGTGGTGGCGACGATCGCGTCGGCCTCGGCCTGGATGCTCTCGAGCGCCTGCTCCACCCTCGACTCGATGCTGTCTCTGGCCGCGGCGCGCCGCTCGAGCGACGCGGGGGTGGGGAGGGCGAGGTAGCGCTGCGCCATCTCGCCGTCGGCGACGAACCAGGCGCGCACCTCCGCCTCCACCGGGTCGGAGACGCGCAACGAGTCGATCACGTCTCGCTCTTCCAGCGCGATGGCCTGGGCGATGGCCAGGAGACGCTGTGAGCGCTCGGCCAGCGGCGCGAGCTGGATGTCCAGCTCGGCGACACGCGCCATCAGCGCCACGCAGTCACGCGAGCGAGCGAGCTCGACCGCCTCGAAGTTGACCGGAAAGTCCTGTGCGGACGCTCCGGTGGCGAGCACGCCCACCGCGAGCACCCCGACAAGGCGGCGCACGATACGCCTCAGGGGGCCCTCGTTCCTGTGAACGAACCGGCGCCTAGGGCACCGTACTCGCAGGTGCCCTCCATGGCGTTACCCTCGAACTGGACCTTACCGGCATCCGGTGAGTCGAACCCGAACTTGGCGGTGTTGCCCTCGATGGTGCCGGTGACGGCCTGCTCGCCGAGCACGCCCCCATACGTCCCCGTGATGACGTTCCCCTCGACCAGTAATACGAACGTGGCCCGTCCATTGCCTGCGTCGAGGGTCACGTCGAGCTGCCAGGTGCCGGCCACGGTCTGTGCGGCGGCGGGGGCGGCGGCGCCGCCCAATGCGAGCGCGAGCGCGATGACGAAGGTGACGGATGTGCGTCGAATCATGTCAGTTCCTCCTTCCACTTGGGGATTGAATGAATGGCGAGCGGCGACGGTGCGCGGCAAGCCCGCTGGCCGATGGCAGTGCAACCTCTCTGGCCGCGGTCACGTCAGAAGGTATGAGCAGCGCGAGGAAGCGGTGGGGGTGGGGTGGGGAGGTTGGGACCGCTTCCGACGGCTCAGCCCCGGGTGGCCACGGCTGCCCGGGGCTCTTCGTTGGCCGTCAGTGCGGCAGGCTCGGCCGCAGGAGCCCGTACACCCAGGCCCCCGCCACGGCCGCGAGGAGCGCCACCAGCATGACGGCGAGGCCGCTGCCGGCGAGCGCGTAGATCGGGCCGGGGCAGGCGCCGAGGAGGCCCCAGCCGAGGCCGAAGATCGTGCCGCCGGCGGCGTGTCGGATTCCGGGCCGGCGCTCCGTCGCGTCGGGGAACGCGATCGGCTCTCCCCGGATGGTGCGCACGCCGAGCCGCTTGAGCAGCGCGACGCCCAGCGCACCCACGCCCACGGCTCCGCCGATGACGCCGTACATGTGGACCGCCTGGAAGCGGAACATCTCCTGGATACGGAACCAGGAAGCGACCTCGGACTTGATGAAGATGATGCCCAGCACGATGCCCAGAACGAAGTAGACCGCGAGCGGCTCTGGGCGCTCCGCCTGCTTGGGGAGTTCGCTCATGTCGCGCGTCAGAAAAGCAGCGGAAGGAGGAAGTGCACCGACACGAGCCCGCCCGCGAAGAACCCCATCACGGCGAGCAGCGACGACGGCTGCAGCGTCGCGAGGCCCGAGATCGCGTGCCCCGAGGTGCAGCCGTTCGCGTAGCGAGCGCCGAACCCGACCAGGAAGCCGCCGACGACGATGAGCACGAAGCCCGTGGGCGTGAGCAGCTCCTCGAACGAGAACAGGTCGGAGGAGACCATCCCGCTGAAGTCAGTGACTCCGAGGCGCGTGAGGTCAGTGCGCGTCGCCTCGGAGATCGCGACCACGTCGTCGGGGCTCGACAGGATGCGTCCGCCCACGAACCCGCCGACCACCACGCCGCCGACCATCGCCAGGTTCCAGCTACCGTCCTTCCTCCAGTCGTAGCGGAAGTATTCGATCTTGCGGGGGAGCGTGGCCGCGCAGAGGTGCTGCAGGCTCTGCGACACGCCCCACTTCCTGCTGCCGTACCAGAACACGAATGGCACGACGAGTCCGATCAGGGGGCCGGCGACGTACCAGGGCCAGGGTTGGCGTAGGAGTTCGAGCATGGGGGCGGACGATAATTGGACCCAGGCCGAGCCGGCACCCCTGCCGGCCCATCCAGCCATGTCGGGCGCGTAGTCGGAGGGACGCTCAGGAACCCCCGACGCGCGCCCTCAGCTCCTCGAAGAAGTTCTCCACGAGGATGAGCGCATCTTGGGCGCTGTCGCCCAACGGCCATGCCGCCCTCGCCGAGCTGGCGCTCGACGCGGTAGCGGCCGGACAGGGCGGCGTTCAGCCGGGCGACGACGTCGGTCATGGATGAATCCTCATGCATCTCCCGTTCGTTCCCGCACCTTTGGAGAGGGCGGGATAGCGTAACGCCGCCCCGCGCCCACGTCGAACACGAACTCGACTTCGGCTCCGGCGGAGGTACGGTAGAAGAGCGGCCCGGTTTGACTCCCCCCTCGCCGTCGCGTTACATGGTGCGGCGTCTGACGCCCATCAGGAGGTCCCATGCGTCGCTCTCGGATCGCTCTCCAGCTCTTCTTGATCACGTTCGTCCTCGCCTCCGGCGCCGCGGCCCAGACTCCGGCACCGACGGGCGGGGCGCTCGCCGGGAGCCCCTACCTCGGCCAGATCCTCAGGGAGGACCTCTACGGCGACATCTGGTTGCGCCCGGGCCTGTCGCCGCGCGACCGGAGCCTGGTCACGATCGCGGTCAATCAGTCGCTCTACGCCACGGAAGAGATCCGCGCCCACGTCAGGCGCGGGCTCGACAACGGGCTGACGCAGGCCGAGATCGCGGAGCTGATCGCGCACGTCCTGGTCTACTCGGGCTTCCCCACGGGTGTGAACGCCGCGCGCGTGGCCACGGAGGTCTTCCAGGAGCGCAATCTCCCGGCGGTGCCGCCGTCGTCGCCGCGGAACCGTGAGCCGGTGGTGCCTCCGGCGTATCCCAATTCGTTCCCGTCGACGCCCTACCTGGCCGCGCTCCTGAACGAGTGGGTGTACGGGGAAGTTTGGGAGCGGCCGGACCTCTCCAAGCGGGACCGGAGCCTCGCCACGATCGCGGTGGCGCAGGCGATGGGTGCGTCCTCCGAGCTGCGCTCGCACCTCGGTCGCGGGCTCGACAACGGGGTCACGCAGGCGGAGATCGGCGAGTTGATCGCGCACGTGGCGTTCTACTCGGGGATCCCGAGCGCGGTGAACGCCTCGCGCGTGGCCGCGGCGGTCTTCGAGGCACGCAACCTGCCCATGCCTCAGGCCGAGTTTCCCGCCGCCCCGTATCTGGAGCCGCTCGTTGATGGACTTCTCGCGGAGACATGGGAGCGGCCGGATCTCTCGGCCCGGGAGCGGAGCCTGATCACGATGGCGGTCGCACAGACGCTCTACTCGACCGACGAGCTGCGCAGCCAGATGGAGCGCGCACTCGAGAACGGCATCACACCCCAGGAGATCTCCGAGCTCATCGCGCAGGTGACGCTCTACTCCGGCTTCCCGATGGGCGTGAACAGCTCGCGCACCGCGGGAGCCCTGTTCCAAGAACGCGGGCTGCCGATGCCGCGGTAGGAGCGCAGTCGATAAGAACCACGGGACGAACTTCCAACACGAACGAGGACTCGCATGACGTACAGCCGTCGCAGCTTCTTCAAGGCATCCGCAGTCGGGCTCGGCGCAGCGGCGCTCGGGCGTCCCCAGAGCGTCTCGGCTGCGCCACGCGCGGTCTTCACGCCGCTCCGGCGCAACGTCGGCATCTTCCAGGAGCGCGGGGGCACGATCGGGTGGTTGATCAACAGCGACGGCGTCGTGGTGATCGACAGTCAGTTCGCCGATACGGCTCCCCTGCTCGTGGCGGGGATCCGGGAGCGCACGAGCCTCCCGATCGATGTGCTGATCAACACGCACCAACACCCGGATCATACGGGCGGGAATGGCGTGATGCGGGACGTGGTGGGCAAGATCGTCGCGCACGAGCGCGCGGCAGCCAACCTACGCAACAGCGCGGCACAACGTGCGACCCCGGACCCGCGCCCGCTCCCGGACACAACGTTCGCAGGGTCGTGGAGCGTTTCCGTGGGTGACGAAACGGTGCGGCTGCGGCACTACGGGGCGGCGCACACGGGCGGTGACGCGGCGATCTTCTTCGAGCGCGCGAACATCGTGCACCTCGGCGACCTGCTGAACAACCGCGGGTGGCCGAACATCGACGCTCCGGCGGGGGGCTCCGTGCACGGCTGGGTCGAGGTGCTGGAGCAGATCATGCCGGAGTACCCGGCCGACGCGCTCTACGTCTTCGGGCACAACGAGGCGGGGTACCCTCCGACCGGGACGCGCACGGACCTCGCGTTCCAGCGCGACTACTTCCTGGCCGTGATCGAGGTGGCCGCCGCGGCACTGCGCGAGGGGCGCCCGCGCGAGCAGGCGATCGCGCTCCAGACGCTTCCGGGGTTCGAGCACTTCGGGGGTCAGTTGCCTCGACTGGGGTTGGCGGTGGGGATCGCCTACGACGAGCTCCAGGCGATGCGGCGCTGAAGTGCGCAGGCGCTCGAGCGCCGCCCGGCCCCTTGGGAAATTGCGTTCCCGCGCCGACCTTAAGAGCCTCCTCAGCAGGCGGTGAGCATGGCCAAGTCGAAGAAGCGCCTCATCGTCGTGGGCGACCGCGTCCTGATCCAGCCGGAGGAGGGCGAGGATCGCACGAAGATCGGTCTATACCTTCCGGCGAGTGCTGTCGACAACCAGGCGGTCCAGAGCGGCAAGGTCGTGGCGACGGGTCCCGGCAACGCGGTATCCGCGCCCACGGAGCTCGACAAGGAGCCCTGGAAGATCGGCGGGAGCGAGGCCAAGTACGTGCCGCTGCAGGCGCGCATCGGCGACCACGCGATCTTCTTCCGACGCGCGGCGGTGGAGATCACGTTCGAGGGCGAGAAGTACCTCGTGGTGCCGCAGGCGGCGATCCTGACGCTGGTCCGCGAAGAGAACGACGAGGACCTCGGCCTTCCCTACTGAGACACCCGCTTCGGCCGCGAGGCAGTCCCGCCGCGCCCGCACCCCGGTCGATCTCAGCCGTTACCAGCGGATCATTCCGGACTGGGATCGCTTCCTCGAAGCTGTCTCCCGCCCGGAGCCGACGGTCTTCCGCGTCCGCACCGGCCGCATCGCCGAGGCGGACCTCTTGGCCCGGCTCGAACGCGCGGGCTTTCGGCTGCGCACCCTCGACGGGATGCCGTCGTTCTTCGTCGTCGAGGACGGTCCCTACCCGCTCTCGCTGACGCTCGAGCATTGGGCGGGCCTCTTCTACGTGCAGCAAGCGTCGACGGGGTTGGCCGCGCCTGCGCTCGGCGCCCGGCCGGGCGAGCGGGTGCTCGACCTCTGCTCGTCACCCGGCGGGAAGCTCACGCACCTGGCAGAGTTGATGGGGGACTCTGGGAGCCTGGTGGCGTGCGACGTCGACGAGAAGCGGATCCGCGGACTCCTCGGCAACGTCTATCGACTGTGCGTGCCGAACGTGCTGGTCGTGGCGGGCGATGGCCGCGCGTTCCCCGAGGGGGCGCTGTTCGACCGGGTGCTCGTCGATGCGCCGTGCTCGGGGGAGGGCACGATCCGGCGACGCTCCGGTGACGCTCAGGACCACTCGAAGAAGTTCCGCGCGAGCGTGGCGCACACACAGCGAGCGCTGCTCGAGAAGGCGATCCGACTGACGCGCCCGGGGGGGACGCTGCTGTACGTCACCTGCACGTTCGCGCCCGAGGAGAACGAGGCGGTCGTGAGCGCGGTGCTCGAGCGCCTCCCGGTCGAGATTGAGCCGCTCGATCTGGCCGTTCCCCACGCGCGAGGACTCACGTCCTTCGAGGGAGCCGTCTACCACCCCAGCATGGTAGGCGCCGCGCGCATCTACCCGCACCACCTGGACTCCGGTGGCCTGTTCATGGCCAAGCTGCGCCGGCTCGAGGGTGACGCTCCCGTTGTCGGGCGCGACGCGGGCTGGTCCCCGATGTCGCGGGCGTTCCCCGACGATGGGCGAACGGAGGATGAGGCGGACCGGCTCGTCTCGGACGCCGTCGCCACGGTGCTCTCTCGCCACGGCATCGCGCCCGAGACCTTCGAGGGCTACGACTGGACGGTTCGCGCCGACACCCTCTGGCTCCACTCGCGCGGAGAGTGGCCGCTCCCGGCATGGGAGCCGGGGCGTTGGCGCGCGATCTCCGTGGGGCTGCGCGCCATCGAGCTGGATACGAGCGGTCGACCGCGCGCGACCAACGACCTCCTGCGCTTCGCGTCCGCCGCGGTGCGCTCCGCGGTCGTGGACGTGACCGAGGAGCGGCTGCTGAGGCTCCTCTCCGGCGAAGCCGAGCCGGTCGACGAGGCGACGCCCTACGGGCCGACCGCGTTGCGGCTCGATGGAGAGGTGGTGGGGCGGGGCGCATGCAAGGTCGCCGGCCTGTTCAGCGAGGTCCCGAAGTCGCGCGCCGTCGACCTGACACGCGCGCTCACGCGCAGCGAGAACGTCTAGGGGTTACCGCGCGCAAGGTGCGCGACGAAGCGCGCATCGGCGGGTGCGAGCGCGAGGCTTCTGAGCTCGGGAAACCCGAACCACCCCAGATCGGTGTGCTCTCGCGCGACCGGGGTGCCTTCCGCCACGGTCTCGAAGAACTCGATGACGAAGGGTGACCCCTCGTCGTGCACGGAGAGCAGAAGGTCGCCGAGGGAGACGACCGCGAGATCGAGCTCCTCGGCGAGCTCCCTTCGCGCGGCCTCGAGGCGCGACTCGCCCTCCAAGACTTTGCCGCCGGGGAACTCCCAGAGTCCGCCGTGGCGTTTGGCCGCGGGGCGGCGCCCGAGCAGATAGCGGTCGCCCCGGCGGACCACGGACGCCACGACCGGCACCGTGGCGTGTTCGTCCACCGTGCTCAGGTGAGGCCGATGCCCATGGCGACCGCGATCGCGATCGCGCCGAGCGCCATCAGCATCAGATAGAGTGGGACGGCGAACCTGAGCCACTCGTCGTAGTGCACGCCCGCAGCGGCGATGACGGCCATGAGGGCTCCATCCGTCGGCGTGAGCAAGCTGCAGAGCCCCGCGCCGTACTGGTAGGCGAGCACGGTCACCTGCCTGGAGATGTCGAGCAGGTCCGACAGCGGAACGAGGAGCGGCATGGTCAGGACGGCCTGTCCGCTCACGCTCGGCACCGGCACGTGGATCGCAGCCTGCGCGACGAGCATGCCGAACGCGGACACCAGCGTCGGGAGCCCCTCGAGCGGCAGGAAGGTCCCGTGCACGATCGTGTCGATGATGCGGCCCTGATCGAGCACCACGTAGATCGCGCGCGCGAACCCGATGAGGATGCCGGCATAGGCCATCTCGCGGAACCCTCGCACGAACGCCGACGCGGTGCCTCCGAAGCCCATCCCCGATACGAGCCCAACCGCGACGCCCATGATGAAGAACGCCGCGGAGAGTCGGTTGAAGTCCCACCCCGCGCGCAGGAGGCCCCACACGACGACCGCGAAGGTGACGCCGACCATGGCGAGCACGAGCCGGTCGCGCGCCGTGAGCGCCTCCCCTTCGCCGGCGTCGACCGCCGTGGGCGCGATGCGCGTGCGTGCCGCGTAGCGCATCGTCATGCCGATCCAGAGCGCGAGCGCGATCAGCAAGAAGAGCGTGCGGAACGCCCACCCGGAGACCGGTTGGAGTCCGGCCACGCCCTGAGCGATCAGCACCTGGAAGGGGTTCACCGGGCTGAACGCGCCGCCCACGAACGCGGCGCCCACGCTCATCGACACGGCCACCAGGGGAGTGAAGCCCACCCGCGCGCAGAGGATCAGCAGGACGGGTACGAGCGCCACGATCTCCTCGGCCATGTTCTCCGTCACGCCGCCGAGCGCGAAGAAGGCGGACACGATCGGGATGACCAGCAGGTCGCGGCCGCGGAGCTTGTGCACGAGCCCGGCCATGGCGCGTCCGAGAGCGCCGCTCGCGTCCACCACGACGAACGCGCCGCCGATCAGGAACACCAGGAAGATGACGTCCGCCGCCTCGATCATGCCGAGCGGAAGCGCCACCACCGCTTCGAAGGGGCCGACCGGGCTCGCCTCCACCGCGCGGTAGGATCCCGCCACGACGACCGTGCGGCCTGTAGTCGCGTCCTCGCGCCGCTCGAACTCGCCCGCCGGGAGCACCCAGGTCGCCACGGTCGCGAGGAGGATACACGCGCTCAGGAGCACGAGCGGGTCGGGCACCCTCAGCCGCCTCGGCTCCGTCATCGGGCGGCGCTGTCAGGCAGAGGGAGGGCGGCGTCGAGTGCGCGGAGGCCGAGCAGGATCGTGCGCACCGACGCCACGTATTCGCCGGGGTCCACGCGCTCGAAGTCGTCCGTCGGGCGGTGGTAGTCCGGGTGGTCCTCGACGCCGAAGTACACGAACGGGATGCCCTTCTCGTGGAAGGCGATGTGGTCCGACTGGCTGGTCCAGTCATCGCCCTCGGGAGCTCCCGGGCGGTCGTGCCCGAGGCGCAGCGTGAGCGGGGCCTCGTCGGCCACCGCCTCGAGGATCGGCCGCAGCGCAGGCGTATGAGACGCGCCGCCTGCCCAGAGCAAGCCGCCGGTGCGCGACACCATGTCGAGGTTCACGTCGAGCGCGATGCGCTCGATCGCCACGGGCGGCGTGAGGACGAACGCGTGCGCGCCCTGCGACCCCAGCTCTTCGGCATCGAAGAGCGCGAGCACCAGGGTGTGCTCGAGCGGAGCAGCGACCACCCGGCGGGCGATCTCTAGGAGCGCCGCCGTTCCCGAGGCGTTGTCATCGGTCCCGTTGTAGATCACACCCTCGCGCACCCCGACGTGGTCGTAGTGTGCGCTGAGCACGATCACGTCAGAGTCCGTGCCACGACCGGGCACGAGGGCCACGAAGTTCACGCCGCTCCCCCCCGCCCACTCGAACGGCTGGGCATACTCGTCGCCCGCCGGGCGCACCCCCGTCTCGGCGAGGGCGCGCTCCAGAAACGCTCGTGCCCTGAGGCTTCCCGGCGTTCCTGGAGCGCGGCCCTGCATGGAGTCGTGCGCCAGGACGGACAGGTGGGCGAGTAGTCGCGTCGAGTCGAGCGCGGGAACGGGCTGCGCCGCGAGAGAGGGAGCGCAGGCGACGAGACCGGCCAAGGCGAGGGCGCGCGCGGCCCGGGAAAGGCTTCGAGACATGGGCCCCCAGCTTGGTGCCGGAGGGGGTGCACGCGCCAGGACCAACGCCCGAGACGGTGATTGACATCGCGGAGGTCGGCGCCCAACAATAGGATTAGGATCAGGTTGTCGTCGCGGATCGAGTGCTGCCCCCCCAAAAGGCCGTTCGAGTCTGCTGATGTCTATCGTCTTGGGACGGGAACGCTCGCCCGCGCTGCGCTACGCTCTCTATGGCGCGGCGTTCGGCGCGGTATTCCCCTTGGTCGCGACGCTGCTCGCGGCGGGGATGCAGGGTGAGGGCCTCTCCGTCGCGGCCTTCTTCGATGCCCAGGCCGCTCAGCCGCTGCTCTGGGTCATCGACTTCGCGCCGCTCGTCCTCGGGCTGTTCGCGATGCGGCTCGGCCAGAGCCAGCGTGATGTCGAGGAACTGGAGCGCGTCGCACACGAGCGCCGCCTAGGCGCCGAGATCGACCGGTTCTTCACGCTGTCTCCCGATGGCCTCGCGATCCTCGACGCCGAGCAGCTGTCCTTCCGCCGCATCAACCCGGGGTTCACGCAACTCCTCGGCTACACGCTGGAGGACTTGAAGGGACGTACGGCGCTCGACCTGACCATCGACGAGGATCGGGACGATGCGTCGCGCCGCGCCGAGCGGTTGCATGGCGGCGAGACGATCGACCGCTACGAGGTCCGCATGCGCCATCGCTCCGGCCAGACTCGCTGGGTCCAGTGGAACGCGATGCCGCTACGCGAGGACCGCGTCATCTACGCGATCGGCCGCGACGTCACGGAGTCGCGCGACTCGCATGACGTGCTCGTGGCGGCGAAGGAGGCCGCCGAAGAAGCGAGCCGCGCCAAGAGCGACTTCCTGGCCAACATGAGCCATGAGATCCGAACTCCCATGAACGGGATTCTCGGGATGACGGGGCTCGCGCTCGACACCGATCTCTCGCCCGAGCCGCGGGAGTTCATCGAGGCGGTCGACGAGTCGGCGCGCTCGCTGCTCGACATCCTTACGGACATCCTCGACTTCTCGAAGATCCAGACGGGACGGCTCGCGCTGGTGCCGTCCTCGTTCGATCTCGAAGAGTGTCTCGCCGACGCGCTCAAGACGCTGGCGGTGCGTGCGGGAGAGAGGGGGGGTGGACCTTCTCTATGAGCAGGCCCCGGACGTTCCGGCGCTGCTGGTGGGCGACGAGGGTCGAGTCCGCCAGGTGGTGGTCAACTTGGTCGGGAACGCGGTCAAGTTTACCGAGCGCGGCGAGATCGTCGTGAGCGTGGCGGTCGAGGAGCGTAGCGGCGACTCGGTGACGGTCGCCTTCTCGGTGCGAGACACAGGCATCGGGATTCTCGAGCACCTCAAGACGCGGATCTTCGCGGCGTTCGCGCAGGCGGACACGTCGTCAACGCGTCAGTTCGGCGGAACCGGGCTCGGTCTCACCATCTCATCCGAGATCGTCGGGATGATGGGGGGCCGGCTCGGTGTCGAGAGCACCCTGGGGCAGGGCAGCACGTTCCGGTTCGCCGTGAAGCTGCAGATGGCGGCTGCGGAGGGTGCGGATGCGAGCACGAAGCCAGCCGCACTGGAGGGTCGCGCCGCGTTGATCGTAGACGACAACGCAACCAGTCGTCGCCTGCTGTCGGAGTACCTGCGGTGGTGGGGCGCGCGGCCCGTGGCGGTGGGCTCGATCCACGAGGGGCTGGAGGAGGTCCTGAAGGCCCGTGCGGGCGGGCGGCCGTTCGACGTCGTGATCGTCGATGGAGACCTGCAGGCACCAGACGGGCGGGGACTGGCCGAGCGCCTGGCTGCGCCCGAGTTCGGCAACCCGGACGTCATCGCGGTGAGCTCGAAACGCAAGCCGGACCGAAGCAGCGCGTGGGCCGCGCGACCTGCGGGCGTAGCAAGCAGCGGTTATCTTGCGCGACCCCTGTTCCCCGGCGAGTTGCGCGAGGCTCTCGAGCGACGCGTACGCGTGCTCTCTTTCGAGGCTGCGGCCGCGGAGCGCGCGCCGGCCACAGCGGAGCAGCAAGCCCACCGGAAGGTTCGCATCCTGTTGGCGGAGGACAACAAGGTCAATCAGATGCTCGCGGTCGCGCTGCTGAAGAAGCGCGGCTACGACGTGACCATCGCCGACAATGGACGCGAGGCGGTCGACCTGGTGAAGCGGTCGCAGTTCGACGCCGTGCTCATGGACGTGCAGACGCCCGAGCTGGATGGCTTCGAGGCGACCGCGTTGATTCGCGCGATGGAGGCGGGGACCGCGAAGCGGTTGCCGATCATCGCCGTGACCGCGCACGCGATGGAGGGAGACCGCCAGCGTTGCCTCGACGCCGGGATGGACGACTATGTCAGCAAGCCGTTGGACCCGGAGAGACTCGAGGCGGCGATCGTTCGGTGGACCGGGCGGCTGGCAGACTTCGAGCACTCTCGGGCCCTCGACCTGGCCGCGGGCGACGAGGGGGTGCTCGAGCAGATCGTGAGGATCTTCCTCGACAAGGCTCCGGATCGACTCGAGGCGATCCATCGGGCGCTGGACGCTCGCGATGGCGCGGGCCTCGAGCGAACGGCCCATTTGCTGGAGGACGCCGCCGTGAGCTTGGCGATGCCGAGGATCCGCGACATCGCGCATCGCATCGCCGTGCTCGGTAAGCGAGGCGAACTCGCTCAAGCTGCTCAGCTCATCATCGACCTTGACGAGGCGGTGGGCAGCGGGACGTCGGCGGTTCGCGAGCTGATCAGCGTCGCGTAAGGGCGGCAAGTCCCACCGCGGTCGCGGCCATGGCGCAGCTGACCCGGCGCGCTCACGTTGGCGCGCCATGAGACCACAGCTGACGCGGCGCCCCGTGTTCTGGGTTGCCTTCGGGGCGCTCGGTGTGGCCGGTGCCGTGACCGCGCTCCGGCTGTTCTCGGTGGCGCTTCCCACGATCGCCCTCGACATCACGATGGACCGAGGCGCGGCGATCGAGCGCGCGGCCGCCGTCGCCGACGAGAACGCGTGGGGCGCCCCCGAGGACCGGTCCGCGGCCTCGTTCGGGCTCGTGGACCCCGAAGTCCAGACGTACGTCGAGCTCGAGGGCGGGGGCCGCGAGGAGTTCGTGCGTCTCGCCGAGCGCGGCGTCTACGAGCCGTATCAGTGGCGCGTGCGTCGCTTCGCGGAGCGGCGGGTCGAGGAGAGCCTCGTCCGCTTCACGCCGGCCGGTGAGCCGTACGGATTCAGCATCCAGCTGGCCGAGGACGACCCGGGCAGCGGCAACCAGGATGCGCTCGCGGCGCGCGCTGTCGCCGCGGCCGCCGCCGTGGAGTGGGGCGTGGACCTCGGCTCGTATCAACTGCTCGAGTCGTCCGAGGCGTCCCTGCCGAGCGGCCGGGTCGACCACACGTTCGTCTTCGAACGAACGGACGTGACGCTCGCCGAGGCCCGTTTCCGACTCCGGATCGTGGTGGCCGGAGGGGAGGCGTCGGAGCTGACGCACTTCGTCAACGTCCCGCAGGCGTTCTCCCGGCGCTACGCGGACATGCGCTCGACCAACGACTCGATCGCGCTCGTGTCGCAGTCGGCGTTCATCCTCCTGTTCGTCCTGCTGGGAGCCGGCGTGGGGAGCGCGCTCCTGCTCAAGCGGGGTTGGCTCGAGTGGCGGCGCGCCCTCGTGTGGGGTGGGATCATCGCCGCGTGCTTCGGGCTGAACACGGCGAACCAGCTGCCGCTCTCCTGGATGGCGTACGACACCGCGCTGTCGGCCTCGAGCTTCGTGCTGCAGCTGCTCGCCGGGGGAGTGGCGGTCGCGATCGTCGGGACGCCGCTCATCGCGTTCTTCCTTCTGGCGGGTGAGTCCCTCGGGCGCCGCGCCTTCCCCGACCACCTGCAGCAGTGGCGCTTCTGGTCTCCGGAGGTCGCGTCTTCGACGACCGCGCTCGGCATGACGGTCGCTGCGTATCTGCTCGTGGGCTTGCAGCTCGGCTACGTGGTCCTCTTCTACTTGGGGACGCAGAGGCTCGACGGTTGGTGGTCGCCGGCCGATGCGCTGGTGCAGCCCGACCTTCTCGCGACGTACCTCCCGTGGCTCCAGGCCTTCTCCGTATCGCTCTTCGCGTCGTTCTGGGAAGAGAGCGTGTTCCGCGCGGTGCCGATCGCGTGCGCGGCGCTCCTGGGCGCGCGCTTCGGACGCCGAGGCGTCTGGATCTGGGGGGCCGTCGTGCTCCAGGCCGTCGTGTTCGCAGCGGGCCACGCGAACTACCCCCAGCAGCCGCCCTACGCGCGCGTGATCGAGCTGACCGCTCCGGCCCTGCTGTGGGGAATCGTGTATCTGCGCTTCGGGTTGGTGCCGACCATCCTGGCGCATTTCCTCTACGATCTCTCGATGATCTCGATCGTGCTCTTCGAGTCCAACGCGCGCGTCGATCAGGGCATCGTCGTCGCGCTGGCGCTCGTTCCGCTGGGCATGATCGTCCGGGCTCGGGTCAGCCGAGGGGGCCGCCCGACGCCGCCCGAGTGGGCGTACAACCGCGCGTGGTCGCCCGCGGGGAAGAGGGCGGAGGATGCGGTCGCGGTCCCGACCGAGCCGTCAGGCGGGCCGGCGCCTGAGTCCGCGAGCGAGGTACTCCCCGCACGGCGTGCGCCACCGAGGGTGCCCGCCTGGAGCATTCCCGTGGCGGGGGGCGTCGGCCTCGTGCTCTGGCTGGGGGCGCAGTGGGTACGCGATCTCCCTCCCCGCCTCGAGGGTGACCGGGACGAGGCGACGGCCATCGCGTTGGACGAGCTGCGCGTCCTGGGCGCTCCCGTCGACGAGTGGAGCGTCGCCGTGGTTCCGACGGCCGGGCCGTCGGAGGGACGCGACTATGTGTGGGAGGAGGCCGGATCGGAGGCCTTCGCGGCCCTCTCCGGCACCTATCTCGATGCGCCCCAGTGGATCGTGCGTCTCGTCGATTGGGCGGCGAGCGCGGAGGAGCGCGTGGAGGAGTATCGGGTCTATGTCGGTGCCGGCGGGAGCGTCCGGCGCATCTCCCACTCGCTTCCCGAGGCGCGCACGGGTTCGGTGTTGGACGTGGATTCGGCGCGCGTGCTCGCCCGCCCGGTGATCGCGGCGCGCCTCGGCCTCGACGGTGGCCGGCTCCGGGAGGTCGAGGCCGCAGAGACGAGCCGCCCCAACCGAACCGACTGGAGCTTCACGTTCGTCCACGTGGGAGCCCTCGTGGGGGTCGAGGGCGAGGCGCGCGTGCAGGCGCGGGTGGCCGGCGACGAGGTGGTCGATGTCTCGCGGACGATCCGCGTACCGGAGGAGTGGGAGCGGGCCCGGCGCGAGGCGGAGAGCCGGCGCGTCATCATGGTGGGAGGCCTCGCGCTGCTCCTCGTGATCTGCTTCGCCGGAGGGGTCGTCGCGGCGATCGTGGTGTGGAGCCGAGGCGGCCTCGACGTCCGGCCCGTGTGGCAGCTCGGGGCGGTGGCGCTCGTCGGGCTCGTGGCGTCCGCGCTGAACGCGTGGCCGGAGGTGACCGCGAGCTTCTCGACCGGGCAGCCGCGGGCCTTCCAGGTGGGGAGCATGGCGATCGTGCAGGTGATCCTCGCCGCCGTTGCCGCGCCCGCGTGCGGCCTCGTCGGCGCACTGGCGCACGGCTGGCTGCCGGCTGGAGAGCGTCGCGGCACACCGCGTGGCTCCGGAGTGGCGTTCGGACTCCTGGTGGGAGGTGTCTTCGCCGCGCTTCCGTACGCCCTCCCGGGAACACCGGCGTCCGCCGACTACTCGGGGGCCGCCTCCGCACTTCCGTTCCTCGACGAGGTCGCAAGCGTCATCGCACCGTACCTGCTGGTTACGGTGAGCCTCCTCCTCTTCGTGGCGGCGCGCGAACACTTTCGCGAGAGGCCCCGGCTGCACGCGATGCTGTCGAGCCTCCTCGCAGCGAGCGCGATCGTCATCGTGCCCCAGAGCGCACAGGCGAGTCTGCTGCTCTGGGCACTCGCGGCGCTCGTGATCGGGGCCGCGCTCTTCGGGGGCCTGAAGGTTTGCTCCGCCCATCCCGAGCTCGTGCCAGGCATCGTGGGAACGGCCGTGGTGCTCGATGGGCTGGCGTCGTCCCGCGCCTCGGTCCACGAAGGCGCGCGGATCGGAGGCATCCTGGCCGCGGTGGTGGTGGCCTCGATGGCCTGGGTGTGGACGCGCGCCCTATCGGCGAGCATCCGCCCGGCGGATCACTCGCGCGCCGGCGCCCTCGCCTCGGTAGGCAGCGAATAGAGGTGGAGCGTCACCGAGGACGCGACCACCAACAGCAGCGCTACGACCCAGAGCCGGCTCATGAGCAAGAAGGCCGAGGCGCCAATGAACACCCACAGCACCGCGAGGGACCCGAGGCGAACGCGGGTCGAGATGATGCCGTGCACGCGGTAATCCTTCAGGTACTTCCCGAAGAGCCGGTTCTCGTGTAGCCAGCGCTCGGCGCGCGGCGAGCTACGAGCGAAGCACCAGCCCGCGAGCAGCAGGAAGCAGGTCGTCGGCCAGAGCGGGACGAGGATGCCGATCACGCCGAACCCGACGGACACCGCGCCGACCGAGAAGTACACGGCGCGACGAATCGGGTCGGGCAGCTTCTCGACCGCCCGCTCGGCGGCGTCGTGATCGACGGGGCAATCCTCGCTCAAACGCGCGCTCTCCGGCTGCGGGACAGGCGATACGGTGGGGAAACTCCTGCGCGGACTCAAGGGCACCGGTCGGAACCGGCTCAGAACGGCACGTCCAGGGCCTCGCACAGGAACCGCATGAACGGCGTCCCGGCCTTGAAGATCACGGCCAGCTGCGCGGGCAGGTCCGGATTCGTCGCGAACGACTCCTCGAGCTCGACGATGCCGATGTAGTCTTTCCACTTCAGGTCATCGATCAGCGGGTGCTCGGGGTCGAATCCCTTGGGCGGACGGGCCAGCCGGTCGCCGTCGAGCGAGAACGTCGACGTGAAGTTCTTCGCGCGGGAGGCGCGCTTCCACGCTTGGGGCTCGTCGACGATGTGCTGACGGATGCGCTGCAGGGCCGCCGCGTCCGGGTGCCAGATGCCGACGCCTGCAAAGACGTTTCCGGGCTCGATGTGGAGGTAGTAGCCCGGTGCGTGCACATCCCTCGAGCGATCGTGTCGGAAATGGAGGCCGACGTGCGTCTTGAACGGGCTCTTGTCCTTGGCGAAGCGCGTGTCGCGGTGGATGCGAAAGAGCGACCGCGGCGTCGCCAAGAAGTGAGGACTCAGCTTCTTCAGGCTCGGCGCGAAACCATCGATGATGCGCAGGGCGGGCTCCTTCACGTGCTCCTCGTACCGAGCCTTGTTCTCCGTGAACCAGGCTCGCTCGTTGTTCTTCTTCAGATCGCGGAGGAAGCGGAACGTTTCCCGCGAGAAGTACGGGCCCACGGCGCGGTCAGGGATAGAGACGTCGGGTGGTCCAGCCACCCTCCGCACGCGAGAACACGAGCCGGTCGTGGAGACGACCGACTCGTCCCTGCCAGAACTCGATCCGCTCGGGATCCAGCCGGTATCCACCCCAGAACGGGGGCCGCGGAACGTCGTCGCCGGCGAACTCCGTCTCCATATCGTGGATGCGCTCCTCCAGCTGCTCTCGATCACGGAGGTCTTGGCTCTGCCGCGAGGCCCACGCGCCGATCTGGCTGCCCCTGGCTCGCGTGGCGAAATACTCGGCGCTCTCCTCGGCGCTCACGCGCGCGACGCGGCCCGTGACGCGCACCTGGCGTTGAAGCACGGCCCAGTGAAAGCAGAGCGCGGCGCGAGGATTGGCGTCGAGCTCGCGCGCCTTCTGGCTGCCGTAGTTGGTGAAGAAGACGAAGCCCCTGGGGTCCGCATACTTCATCAGGACCATGCGTGCCGAGGGCACGCCGTCGGGTGACGCGGTCGCGAGCGCCACCGCCTCCGGCATCAAGATGCCGGACTGGTGCGCGGCGTCGAACCAGTTCGTGAAGAGCTCGATCGGGTCCGCATCCTCGGTCGCGGGGGGGAGCCCGACGCTCACGCCCTGCCCGAGCGTCACCACGGTCTTGAGCGAGGACTTGAGCGACATGGCGCGAGGGGGCTCCGCGGGTCCGAGGGGCGAGGCTCGCAAGGTGGATACGGCCGGGGCGGGTCACAAGCCCGAGCATCGACCGGGCATTGACCGGTGCCGCCTGGGGGACGACATTCCAGCATATCCCACCCCAGGGGGGTGGGGAATAGACTCGGTGACTACAAATTTGAGACCCCAGGAGCACAGACGCCGTGGATGCGAAGGCGGATGACGTCGCGCGGAGGCTGAAGAGCGTCGAGGGCCACGTTCGCGGCGTGCAGCGCATGGTCGAGGATGGGGAGTACTGCATCGACATCGTGAATCAGATCACGGCGATCCAGCGCGCGCTCAAGAAGGTGAGCGGCATGCTGCTGGACCACCATCTGCACGCGTGCGTGACGGACGCCATGCGCGGGCCGGATGCCGCGGCGCGAGAGCGCGTGCTCGGGGAGTTGCTCGAGGTCTTCGAAGCCACCGGCAAGTCCTGACAAACCAGAGAAGAGAGGACATTCGTGACGACCAAGACCGTGAAGGTGCCGAGCATCAGCTGCGGGCACTGCGTGGCGACCATCGAGCGGGAGGTCGGCGGCCTCGACGGCGTCGCTTCCGTGAAAGCCGACCGCGCCACGCGCGACGTGACCATCGCGTGGGATCCGAAGGCGACCGACTGGACTGCCATCGATAGTCTCATGAGGGAGATCAACTACGCTCCCGCCGACTGACTCGAGGGCCACGCTCCCGATCACGGGCATGACGTGCGCGAACTGCGCGCTCACGGTCGAGCGCACGCTCCGGAAGGCCGCGGGCGTGGCGGAGGCGTCGGTGAACTTCGCCACGGAGCGCGCGACGGTTCGCTTCGACTCCGGGGCCGTGTCGATCCCCGACCTCGTGGCTGCGGTAGAGCGCGCGGGCTACGGCATGGTGACGGCGGCCGAAGGAGATCTAGAGGACGCCGAGCAGCGCGCCCGCGCCGAGGAGATCCGTGACCAGACCCGGAAGTTCTGGACGGGCGTCGTGTTCGCCGCACCGCTTTTCGTGCTGAGTATGGCGCGCGACTTCATGGTCCTCGGGATGTGGGCGCATTCCCCCTGGATGAACTGGCTGATGCTCGCGCTCGCCACGCCGGTCCAGACCTACGTCGCAGCCGACTATTACGTCGGGGCCTGGAAGTCCCTGAGGAACCGCGCGGCTAACATGGACGTGCTCGTCGCGCTCGGGTCGTCGGTCGCGTTCGTGTACTCGGTGGTGGTCACGGTGGCCATCACCCTGGGCTCGACCGCCGCGGGCGAGCACGTCTACTTCGAGACGGCCGCGCTAATCGTGACGCTCATCAAGCTCGGGAAGCTGCTTGAGGTTCGCGCCAAGGGCCGGACCGGCAAGGCGATCCGGGAGCTGATGGCACTCACCCCGGAACTCGCGCGCATCGTCCGGGACGGGGTCGAGTCCGAAGTGCCGGTGAAGAGCGTTCGGGTCGGCGACGAGCTGGTGGTCCGGCCGGGCGAGCGGATTCCCGTAGACGGCGTGGTGCTCGACGGCCGCTCGGCCATCGACGAGAGCATGCTCACCGGGGAGAGCCTGCCGGTGGAGAAGGGGCCGGGCGACGAGGTGGTCGGCGCGACGCTCAATCGGACGGGCGCGCTCCGCTTCCGTGCGACGCGTGTGGGCGCCGCCACCGCGCTCGCCCGCATCGTCCAGCTGGTGCGGGAGGCGCAGGGGAGCAAGGCGCCCATCCAGCGGCTCGCCGACCGGGTCGCGTCCGTGTTCGTCCCGGCCGTGATCGTCCTCGCGCTCGTGACGCTGGGCGTCTGGTGGTTCTGGGTGGACGCTGGATTCACGCAGGCGCTCATCCGGCTCGTCGCGGTTCTGGTGATCGCCTGCCCGTGCGCGCTCGGGCTCGCCACGCCCACGGCGGTCATGGTGGGCACGGGCCGAGGCGCGCGCATGGGCATTCTCTTCCGCTCGTCGGAGGCGCTCGAGGCCGCGAGGAGCGTCCAAGTGGTCGTGCTCGACAAGACGGGGACCCTCACGCGAGGGGAGCCGGCCGTGCGAGCGCTTGTCGCGCCCACGGGAGACGAGGCGTCGATGCTCCGCCTCGCCGCGTCCGCGGAGCGGAACAGCGAGCATCCTGTGGGCCAGGCAGTGGTTCGTGAGGCTCGGGTGCGTGACCTGAACCTGGCCCCGACTACGCACTTCGAGGCGATCCCCGGGAAGGGGGTGGCGGCGGTGGTCGAGGGCACGCCCGTGCTCGTGGGAACGCGCAGGCTCCTCGAGGACTGGGGCGTGGCGACCGCGGCGTTGGTGGGCGAGGCCGAACGCCTCGAGGAGTCCGGTGAGACACCGCTCTGGGTCGCCGCCGGAGGCGCCGTGCTCGGCTTGATCGGCGTCGCCGACACGGTGAAGGAAGGATCGGCGGCGGCGGTGCGCGCGCTTCGGGAGGCGGGCCTCGAGGTCGTCATGCTCACGGGAGACGGCGAGCGCGTCGCGCGGCGGATCGCGGCCGAGGTCGGCATCGAGTGGGTGCGGGCGCAGGTGCTGCCCGGCGAGAAGGCCGAGGTGATCCGCGAGCTCCAACAGGGCGGACGCACTCACGTCGCCATGGTGGGGGACGGCATCAACGACGCCCCGGCGCTCGCGCAGGCCGACGTCGGCATCGCGCTGGGGACCGGGACCGACGTCGCCATGGAGACCGCCGATGTGACGCTCATGAGTGGCGATCTGCGCGCCGTGCCCGAGGCCCTGGCGCTCAGCCGCGCCACGATGCGCACGATCGAGCAGAACCTCTTCTGGGCGTTCTTCTACAACGTGGCGCTCATTCCGCTCGCGGCGGGGGCGCTCTACTCGCTGACGTTCCTGCCGATGATGCTGCGGGCGCTCCACCCGATTCTGGCCGCGCTCGCGATGGCGCTCAGCTCCGTCACGGTCGTGGGGAACAGCCTCCGGCTCGACCGCGCGCGACTCTAGCCGCGAGCGCTCAGCCGGCCGCGACTTGTGCGAGGGTGTTCCGGAGTCGCTCCGTGAGCACGCGATAGATGCCGCGGGCGACGACCGGATTTTGCTCGACCACCCGGTCGAAGGAGTCGCGGTCGAGCCTCAGGAGTGTCGTGTCCTCCTCGGCCGTCGCGGTTGCCGATCTCGTCTCCCGGTCGAGGATCGCCATCTCCCCGAACCCCTCACGCGGACCGAGCGTCGCCAGGTAAAGGCTGCCGCGGCTGATCCGGATCGAGCCCTGCACGACGACGTAGAAGGCGTCGCCCTCGTCTCCCTGCTCGAAGACCGTCTCTCCCGCCTCGGCGTGACGCACGTCGGCGAGGTCGGAGCCCGGGAAGTTCCGGAAGAACTCCGAGCCCTTCAGGATCATCACCTTCTCGATCAACGGGATCACTTGGTTCTCCTCCGCGATGTCGTCATGAGAACGGCCGGGTGTCGTCACTTCGTCGTCGCGGCCGAGTACGTGTAGGGCGAGTGCGCGCGGCCACCAGTCCGCGTCGTGGAGTAGCGCCTCCATGGGTCTTGCTCTCACGTCAGACGCATCCGGCAGCAATTCGTCGATCCGCTGCGAGGGTAGTTCCTCGGAGACGGCCTCGAGGAACGGCAGGACCCCGAGCGAGGCGGCTCGCGACATGGTGCCGTCGAGCAGCTCGAGCGCGTTGCCGCGCTGCAAGGAGTTATCGCTCCGGAGCGCCACGGATATTGACCTGATTCGCGCGGGGTCGTAGGACAGCGCGAGGATCTTGAGCACGCGGTCCACGGAACGCTCGTAGAGCCCGTGCAGCTCGTGGGCGACGAACGACTCGCGCCGTCCCCCGGCGGCGTCGCGAATCGTGCTCGCCGCCACGGCGTACCGGAGGCCGCGCTGCATCTCGTCGGTGAGCACAGGGCGGAGTCGTCGTGGCTCCACCGCGTCGATCGTACCCGCGCTCCGCATGCGCCCGAGCGAGGTGACCGCTGCCGGGCCGAGCGCCGGCTCGTCGACCAGGTCCACGAGGGCGTTGCGTGCCTCGGGCCCCGGGACGCTGGCCAGAGAGCTGATCATGCTGCGCCGCAGCGCCAGCGGTAGCTCGCGTCGCTTCAGCAGCTCCGACATGACCGGCACGGCGGGGGGGGCCAGCTTCGCGAGCGCCTCCAGCACCGCGGGCCGTGCGCGCACGTCCCAGAGTACCTCCGTGAACTGGCCGACGAGGTGCACCGCGCCGAGGTCGCCCACCGCGCCGGCGCCGACCGAACGGTCGACCGAGTCGTCGGAAGCCAGGAGAACCCGCACCCGCTCGTCGGTCTGCGCCCAGCCCAGCCGGCCGAGGGCGACCAAGGCCGCGCGCCGGACTTCTGGGTCATCGTGCGTGAGGAAGTCCACGACGCTCGGGGGCTCCACGCCGCCGAGCACTCCGAGCGCGTCGAGGAGCGCGACGACCACGAACGGCGTTTGCTCAACGCCGAGGCGGACCGCCACCGCGGGCCTACCCGCGTCCCTGGGCGTGTCGATACGCTGGAGTACGCGCGCCGCTTCAGCGCGGACCTCGCCCACCGGGTGTGCTAGGAGGCGCTCGACGCGCGGCCATGCGTCCTGCGGCGGAAGCTGCTCGAGGAGCGAGGCCGCGAAGACGACGATGGTCGGGTCTGCGTCGGCGAGCGCCTTGTCGATCGTCCTGAGCGCCGAGGCGTCGGCGACGAGCGGCATGTGCGCGGCGCTCGAGAAGTCCACGGCGTGCCGCGAGACCGCGCCCTCCAGCGCGCTGATGTAGCGGCGTCTATGACGCGAATACGTGATGGCCGCCACGACTGCCGTCCCGACCGTGATCATGGGCAGGAGCGCCGAGCGCGGGCCCGCCGCGAGGGCGATCCCGCCCGCGGACGCCTTCGAGAGCGGGCGCAGCACACCGCCCAGCGTGGCCAACGCCACGCTCTTTACACGGGCGGGGAACGGCAGAAGCGAGACCTGCTCGACGGGCCTCTGGAGGCTGTACTGCAGGATGTCGTCGAGCGCTTGGGCGACCACGAGCGCGGCGAGCCCGCCGACGACCGCCACGCCCCCCGCCGCCATGGCCAAGAGTCCGCTGTGCAACATGGCCGCGAACGACACGCCGAACTTCGGGAAGAGCACGCGGGCTGCCCAGAGTTGAAGGACGAACGTGCCCGCCCCGACCGAAGCCGACAGCAGTCCATAGATCGCCGTGATGCGATCCCGGGGAAACGTGTCTTGCAGCAGGAACTTGAGCTGGAGGTCGATCAGCGTTCCCGTGACCGTGAGCGCGACGAGGCCCACCGCGAGCAGGCTCAGAAGCTTGTTGCTGCCGACCGAGTGGAGGCCGCGGCCCGCTCGACCCAGGAATGCCTTGACGGCGCCGATGTGGTCGGGCGTCGGCTCCTCGTCTGCCTCACGAACCGGTTCGGGAATCGCCCACAGCAGCGGCAGCGCGGCGAAGAGCAGACCGACGGCGAGCCAGAGCAGGTTCTCCGTCCCGAACGCGAACGCGGCCGGCGCGACCCCGGTTCCTCCGAGGATGGCGCCCAGAGAGGCTCCGCCCCCGATGAGCGGAATCAGCCGCTTGGCCTGGCGCCCGGTCAGGAAGTCCCCGGCGTAGTCCCACGCGTGGATCAGCACCAGCACCTGGACCGCGGAGAGCCACAGGTAGATGACGAAGGCCGAGCGCGGATCCAGCGCGAAGAGCAGTCGACACGCGAGCAGGGACGCGGCGAGCGCGATCGTCAGTCCCGTCGCGAGGCCGCGGCGCGCGGTGCCCGAGAGGTATCCCGTGAACACGATCGCGACGGCCGCCGTGAGCAGCGCCGCGGCGATGACGGCGTGGGGGATCAGCTCGGCGGGGAAGACGGATGAGGAACAGCCCGTTCTTCGCCGCCGAAATGACTGTGGTGGTGGCGGTGTTGAGCAGGAGGTATCCCCCCATCACCGCCAGGGGGCGGCCCTCGCCTGGGCGCAGGCTCAGTGCGCGCCCCAACCGTTCCGAGGCCGCCACCGCGCCTCGGCTACCTATCCGTCGACTGCGTGGGGATCTGCCGCATGACGCGACCTGCCGGGGGTCAATGCTCGAGCCGGGAGCAAGCTCAGCAGCCGGGGCCGGAGCGGCAAGGCGAGCGGGCCCCGGGGGTGGCCAAGCGCCGGGCCACGGGCGACGTTGTCCGCCGCCGACGGGGGGTCGGCGCGAACCGCCCGTCAGGGAGACCATGGAGCCCGACCCACAGCGCGAGCCCGACATCGTGTTCACCGGCACGCTGGCGGACATCGTGGCGATCATCGAGAGCGCCAAGGCTCGCGGCGGACGTAAGGCCCTGGAGAAGCACGCCGCCAAGATGCTCCCGGGCGCGACCGAGGCGGAGATACGCGAGGCAGCCGAAGTCGCAGCCGAGGTCATCGAGTCGATCCCCGTGTTCTTGGCCAGGGCCAGACAGGAGGCGGGTGAGCGCGGGCTCGAGTCGATTGCCGGTCCCCTGCTCGACCAGGCGGAACGGTACTTCCTGCGGCCGGTCGACTTGATGCCCGAGATGACGCAGGGGCTCCCGGGGCTCCTCGACGACGCGTACCTCGTCATCCGCACGCTCCAGAACCTGGACAAGGGGCGAGAGCCCTTCCTCGACTGGGATCTCGACGATCCGGAGCGGTTCCTCCGCCGCCTCATCGGCGCGCAGGTGGCGCAGCGCCTCGACAAGCTCGCGCTCGACGCCATGCGCGAGGTCTCCGCGCACCTCTCCGACATGTGGAGTCGCTTGTCGCACCCGGCCTGACATGGGCAAGTACGACGCACACCTCGGGAAGCACGCGGCGAACTACGTCCCCCTGTCCCCGCTCTCGTTCATCCAGCGCACCGCGGAGGTCTTCCCGGACCGTCCCGCGATCCGCTTCGGGGACGAGACGCGGAGCTGGGCGAGCACCTACGAGCGCTGCGTCCGGCTAGCGGATGCACTGCGCAAGCGGGGGATCGGTCGAGGCGACACGGTAGCGGTGCTCTGTCCGAACACCCCCGCTGCGGTGGAGGTGTCGTTCGGCGTGCCGATGTCGGGGGCCGTCCTGAACATGATCAACACCCGGCTCGACGCCGCGTCGATCGCGTTCATGCTCGATCACGGTGAGGCGAAGGTCTTCATCGTCGACGACGGGCTCCTGGAGCTCGGACGGTCCGCCGCGGCCCTCGCGGGGGTCACGCCTCTGCTGGTTCACATTGCCGATCCAGCGCGGACAGGCGGAGCACCGTCGGCAGGACTCACCTACGAGGAGCTCCTCCACGAAGGCGCACCGGGCGCAGCGTGGTCGCTCCCAAACGACGAGTGGGACGCGATCTCACTCAACTACACTTCGGGCACGACCGGAAATCCGAAGGGCGTCGTCTACCACCACCGCGGTGCGTATCTGAACGCACTGGGCAACGCCCTCGAATGGGCGCTCCCCGCGCACCCGGTCTACCTCTGGACCCTGCCGCTCTTCCACTGCAACGGGTGGTGCTTCCCGTGGACCATCGCGGCGGTCGCCGGAACGAACGTGTGCCTGAGGACGATCGATGCCGCCGAGATCCTCCGGCTCATCGCCGAAGAGGGCGTGACGCACATGTGTGGGGCGCCGATCGTCTTGAACATGGTCACGACAGAGGCGGAACGCCGCGGGGTCGGCCTCGGGCGCACCGTCGACATGATGACTGCGGGTGCGGCGCCTCCTGCGGCCGTGCTCGAGCGCTCGGCTCGCGTGGGTTTCCGCGTCACGCATTCGTACGGGCTGACCGAGGTCTACGGGCCGAACACCATCTGCGCTTGGCATTCGGAGTGGGACGGGCTGTCTCTGGCGGAGCAGGCCGTCCTCAAGGCTCGCCAGGGCGTGAGGTACTCGGTGCAGGAGGAGCTCTCGGTGCGCGATCCCGAGACCATGGAGCCGGTGCCCGCCGACGGTGAGACGATCGGCGAGGTGATGATGCGCGGCAACATCGTGATGAAGGGATACCTGAAGAGCGCCGCCGCGACGGACGCCGCGTTCTTCGGAGGCCACTTCCACACGGGCGACCTCGCGGTCATGCACCCGGACGGCTACATCGAGATCCGCGACCGCTCCAAGGACATCATCATCTCGGGCGGAGAGAATATTTCGTCGATCGAGGTGGAGGGCGTTCTCTACCGCCACCCGGCGGTCGCCGCGGCCGCGGTCGTGGCGAAGCCGGACGACCATTGGGGCGAGATCCCGTGCGCGTTCCTCGAGCTACGACCCGGAGCGCTCACGACCGAGGAAGAGATCATGGCGTTCTGCCGCGATCACCTTGCGCACTTCAAGGCGCCGAGGGCGGTGGTGTTCGGCGAGCTGCCGAAGACATCGACCGGCAAGATCCAAAAGTTCGTGTTGAGAGCGCGCGCGAGAGGTCAGTAGAGCGTCAGCCCGATCAACCCCGCGTCGTCGCCACTACCATACGCCACGACCACGAACTGACGCACTCCGGCCACGTACGTCATGGGTGTGCCGTGCGGCGTTTCGGGCAGCGGGATCGCGCGGAGCTGCCGACCCGTCGCCTTGTCGAAGACCAACAGCGCCGGTCCACCCGCGCCGCCGTCGCGCGCGCCCGCGTGACCGATGAAGAGCAGAGTGCGCGTCAGCAGCGGTCCCGTGAACAATCCGCCGCCCTGGGGGCCCGAATCGGGCACCCCCATGTCGATCAGCCTTTGGCGGACGCCGTCGCCCAGCGGAACCTGCCAGGCGTGCTCGCCCGTGTTCAGGTCGATCGCGGTGAGGCGCACGTGCGGTCCCTTCACCAGCGGCAGGCCCTGCGGCCCCGCCGCGGATTGGCTGCCACCACGCACGTAACGGAAGTCCGACCCCCCGGCAGGCGCCTCGATCAGCTGGACACGAATCGGACTGGTGCGCGACGGGACGTACATCCAGCCCGTCTCGGGATCGATCGCGGCGCCGAACCAGTTGGCGCCGCCCACCCAGCCGGGCAGGTTCAGGGTGCCCTTGAGCGATGGTGGCGTGAAGAGCGGCCCCCACTCCGAGTTCGCGAGGATCGTTTCGGCCTGCGTGCGGAGTTGCGGTGTGTAGTCGATGAGATCGTCGAGAGAAATTCCCTGGCGCTCGAAGGGCGCGGGGCGCGTCGGGAACGGCTGGGTCGGCGACGTACGCTCCCCAGGCACGGTCGACTGCGGCACGGGCCGCTCTTCGATCGGCCACACGGGCTCACCCGTCGCGCGGTCGAGGACGTACGCGAAGCCCTGCTTCGTCACTTGCACCAGAGCCTTCACCGCGCGGCCACCGACGGTGATGTCGACGAGCGCGGGAGCTGCCGGCAGATCGTAGTCCCACAGGCCGTGGTGCACGAGCTGATAGTGCCAAACGCGACGGCCCGTCGCCGCCTCGAGCGCGACCACGCTCTCGCCGAACAGGTTGTTGCCCAACCTGTGGCCCCCGTACCAGTCGTTCGTGGGCGTGCCGATGGGCAGGTACACGAGGCCGAGCTCCTCGTCGGCGCTCATGATGGTCCACACGTTGGTGTTGCCCGTGTACGCGTCGGCGCCGCCTTCCCAGGTGTCGTGTCCGAGCTCGTCCGTCTGCGGCACCGTGTGGAAGACCCACCGTTGCTGCCCGGTGCGGGCGTCGAAGGCGCGCACGTCCCCCGGAGGCGCGGTCATGTATCGCGGCCCGTCCGAGATCGAGGAGCCGACGATGACCAGGTCCCCTACCACGAGCGGAGGGGACATCACCTGGTAGCTGCCGCGTGGCACCGACCGGCGGAGCCCCTCCAGCAGATCGATGCTTCCGGCGCCGCCGAACCCCGTCGCCGGTGCTCCGGTGGCCGCGTCGAGCGCCCACAGGTGGGAGTCGCCCGTGGCGACGAAGAGGCGGGCTTCCTGTCCGTCCGACCAATACGCCACGCCGCGTGAGTTGAACCCGAGGTTCGTGGGTCGCCCCGCCTCGTAGCTCGCAGGGTCGAAGGCCCAGAGCTGCCGGCCCGAGGAAGCATCGATCGCCGCCACGACGCTGAGCGATGTCCGGATATAGAGGACGCCGTCCACCATCAGCGGCGTGGCCTTGAACGTGGCCGGCATGATCGTGGAATCGGCCGCGACGATCGCGTTGTCCGGCGACGACCAACGCCACGCGATTCCGACCCCGCCAACGTTGCTCGCGTCGATCTGGTCGAGCGCCGAGTACTTGGTGCTTCCCAGGTCGCCGCCGTAGGAGGGCCACTCGCCGTTGGGGGCGCCTTGCTGCGCGTAGGCCACGACCGGGAGCATCGTGAGCGCGATCGAGACCGAGAGCGGGAGGATCTTCACGGGCTGGCCTCGCTGAGGTGCGTCATGGAACAACCGGACACCGAGGGCAGGGTAGGACGTGCCGCCGACCGGTGTCAATTCACCAAATGCACTCGACGCCCCCGAACTCGTGGAGTGCCCGGTCCTTCGTGAGAACGGGGACGCCTTTGATCAAGGCGGTGGCCACGATCACGCGGTCCGCCGGGTCGCGGTGCGCCCAGTCGAGTCGCACGGTGCGGAGCCACGTGTTCGTGTCGACCGCGACCAGCTCCACCGCGCCACCGTGCTCCACGCGCTTCGCGAGCTCATCCACGGAGATTGGGAGCTCGAGTTGGCCACGTTGGACTTTGATCCCGAGCTCCCAGAGCGAGATCGAACTGGCGTAGCCGCCCTGCTGTTCCATGGTACGCACGGCTTTGGTCGCCGCTTCAGACAGCTGCCCCGGGTCGAGGGCCCACCAGAGCAACGCGTGCGTGTCGAGCAGAATCACGTCTCCGGCCACTCCTCCGCGGTCGGCTCGAGGATGTCCCCGTGGTAGACGACTCGGCCACGAATGCCCGCGAACGTCTCGGCGGATGGCGTGCGCGACCGAATCGGCGCGATGCGCAGGACAGGCCGATTGTGGTCCGTGACGATGAGCTCCTCCCCGGACTCCTCGATCCGCCGGAAATGCTCGAGCATCTTGGCCTTGAGGGCGCTCTTCGAGATCATTTGCATGGGGCTAATGTGACCATAGTCGTGACCATGGTCAACAGCGAATGCCCGCGTGGGGCTGTTCTATCTGCAGTCCGGTGCCCCCATCCAGCTCATCTCGGTGTCGGTCGACACGGGCGCCACCTTCGCGTTCCGGGGCCGCGAGGTCGTGCTGGAGTGGCCCTACTTCACGTCCCTAGGCCGCACCTACGACGTGTCGGCGGACGGCCGGCGGCTCCTCGCGGTGAAGACTCTGGACGCGGCCGAAGGGGGCGCGGCGCCGGAGATCACCGTCGTGCTGAACTGGTTCGAGGAGATCCGGCAGCGGATGGGGAACTGAGGCGGGGAGCCCCAAAGGGGCCGCGCTACTCCGCGGCGAACAGTTCCCCGAGCGAGATCTCCAGCGTGGGCCCGCCGTGGATTGGTGTCCACCGCAGCGTGTCCGCTGCCCCGAGCGTAATCGGCTCGGGCGCGCCCGCCGCGAGCTTCCACACGTCGACCGCGCGCCGGTCCGGATCGATGACCCAGCATTCCGCGACGCCGAAGTGCCGATAGCGCTCGAGCTTGATGCCCCGGTCTCGTGCTCGTGTGGATGGTGAGAGGACCTCCACCAGCAAATCGGGCGGGCCCTCGACGCCGCGCTCGCTCACGATGCCGACGCGTTCACGGCCCACGAACACGATGTCGGGCTCGACGTAGTCGCCCTCGCCGAAGAGCACGTCGAAGGGGCTCACGAATGCCTTGCCCAGTCCGTGTTCGCGGGAGAACCCGTAGAGTTGCCAGAACAGGTGGCCGACGGTCGCCTGGTGACTGCGATTCGGCGAAGGTGTCACGAACAACTCGCCGTCGATGACCTCGTTCCGCGCGCCACCAGCCTCGCTCGGCATGGGCAGGCTGGCGTACTCGGCGTACGTCCATCGCCGGCGACTGCGGTTGGCTTCCATGGCATGTCCTCCTCCCGGCAAGCTAGCCCGTGGACTGCGACGGGTACAACGATGCGGAGCCGCTACGGGCGGGTGGATGGCCGGATGAGACGCGTGTCGACCGGATCCCCCACGTCGATGGGGTGGCGTAGCTCCTTCTGTTCGAATTCGAGGCGGAGCTCGCCGCGCAGGCCAGCCAAGTAGGTTCGCAGGCTCGAAATCCTCACGTCCTTGCGCCGCTCGAGCTTCGAGAGATCCGACTGGGACATGCCGACGCGCTCTGCGAGCTCGGCCTGGGTCACCCCGCAGCCCCGCCGCAGCTCCGCCAGGGATAGGGTGCGCGCCGGCATGAGGGCGCGCTCCCCACGCGCCCGGCAGCGATCTATCCACGCGCGCCAGAGGGCCGACGTTCCGTACATCGGGTAGGCCGAGACGAGATCGAGCACGCGTGCGGCCAGAGGGCCATGCGGTTCGCGGGCTACGGCGACCGCGATTGGACGCCAGTCGTCGAGGTCGCCCCGCTCGAGGATGTCGACGATGGCGGCGGAGGGCAGCTCCTCCGCAGCGACGTCGGCCGGATAGTCGAGGTGCCGATGGATCACGAGGACTCCTCCACGATTCGATCGAGGGCGCGCACGGCGACGCCCTTACACACGTCGGCGACAGCGTCCCAGTCACGCCAACGCGCGTCCAAGCTGCGATAGGAGCGCAAGTCGATCTCCGAAAGATCGTGGGGCTTCGGATTCGCGAGCTGCTTGGCCACCTGCGTCGCGACCCGCCGCCCGCCAGGGCCGGCTTGATCTGCGTAATAGCTGTCCATGCCCAGCTCGACATCTTCTGCCGCCCGCGAGCCCAAACGGTCGGCAAGCGCGGCGAAATCCACGTAGTCGCGAGTCGCGTTGCGCATGAGGCAGAGCCAGGCTTTGGTCCGGCATATCTCGGCCAGCGTGGGGACTCGCACCCTGCGACCCCCGACGGCGTGCTCCTCGACCTCCAGAGGGCGCGATCGGATGAGGTTGCGCACGCCCGTTTCCACGCCGTCGAGACTTCCGAGGATCATGACCGGACGCTTCACCCGGCCGGTGATCCATCCTTCAGTAGCCTCGAGAGCGTTCAGAATCGCGTCGAAGCGGGCGGCCAGGTCTTCGACCACGTGGTCGTCGTCGAGTGACTCGCGATGTCCCGCGTGGAGGGCAGCCGCGGTTCCTCCTTACCGCGGCTGCTCCCTCACTCCCGTGCGCAGGAACTCCGCCCTCGTCTCCATCCCGATCCCGTTCCCCATGTAGTCCGTCTCACTGACTTCTTCCATCCATAGCGTGCTGGAGGGCGTCGGAGAGACCTGGAGGAACTGGGCGTGCGTGTGCGTGGCGCCGCCGTGCCAGTGCTCCTCGCCCGGACTCGCCCAATCACCCTCGCCGGCGTGCAGGGTGCGCATGCGCTCGCCGCGCTTCTGCGTGCGGCCCTCGCCCTCCCACACGTGCAGGAGCTGCCCAGCCGTGTGGCAGTGCCAGTACGAGCGCATGCCTTGCTCCCAATACGCTCCGCCCCAGGGCGCTCCGTTGATGACCACCTCGGGAACGGGCCGGTTCGCATACACGCCGGTGGCTTGCACCGCCATGGTCTCACCGGGGCACGTCGGCTCCTGCGCCTGCTCGGGAGCCGGAGCGATCGCGGCGACCAGGGCCAGCTGACCCAGGATCAGCGCGCACGGTACCGAGACCACGATCCACATCCTGCGACTGGGTGCTGTCATGATGCTCTCCTTATCCTTCGGTGAATTCGTCGGCATTCAGCGACCACCGGGGTAGTCGGGCCGGTAGTCGCGGTGACACGTGACACACGATTCGTAGAGCTGATCGCTCAAGGCCTCCAGCGCAGGCACATCCCGGTCCTTTGCCGCGCGATACGCCGCCTCGCCTGCGTCGAGCATGAGCTGCGCATCGGTCATCCAGCGGTCCTGGTCACGCGCCCGGCCGGGCATCATCAGGAGATTCGCCGACTCCGCGAGCATGAGCGTCTGACCCTGGAGCACCATCCACTCGTCGCTGTCGGTCGGCGTGCGCGAGCTGATATAGAAGACGGCGTCCGAAGCCGGGTAGATGAAGTCCACCATCAGCTCGCTCATGCTGCCGACACGCCGGGCCAGGGATGCGGGCTCTGCGGGAACGGGAGGTGAGGGTGCGAGCGTGGGCGCACACGCCTGCGCGACCGCCGAGGAGACCAGGAGCGCCGCCGCGGGGAAGCGCATGGTCAGGTCAGCACCTGATTTCGGTGGGGGCCGCCGGGTTGTCCCTCCCGTCCTGCGGTGCGCCCGTGCCGGACGAGCCCATGAAGAACTTCCGGCCATCCGGGAACGTCACGTCGCGGCCGTTGGCGCGCTTGAGCGTATGGTCCTTGGAGCGGTAGCCATCCACGACGAGCGCGCTCCCGATCGGCAAGCACTCCCTGCGCAGGCCGCGCCGCACGAGCACGTTCGGCGTGCCGCCCTCGACCATCCAGACCTCCGCAGTCGGGTCGGCCGGGGTGATCGTCTCGCCGCCCATCACCATCTGCGTAACGGCGATGTGGATCCAGGAGTGCGGGTTCACCCACTCGAGCCTCACCACCGTTCCTTCGATCTGCATCGGTGACTCGGCATCGAACTCGGCCCCGAAGGCGTGGTGCGCCACAGCGGGTCCCGCGGACAAGAGGGCCAGTGCGGCCATGCCCATGGCTCCGCGAATCCAACGCGATGCCTTCATGTCGATCTCCTCGGGGCCTATCGCCCGGCTGGCTTCCTGGAACGCACGCTACACAGTCAAATATGCGCGGGCGCCGTGCCCTGAGCCAGCACCGGGCGCCCCTACGCATCATTGACAAGGTCCCGCGCCGGAAGACAGGTTTCGAGCCATATGACGACGCTGAGCATGCCGCTCCGTTCGAACCTCTCCGGGTGTTGTTGTTGCCATCAAACCCCCGGGGACAGGAGCGCCCTGCCCAGCGGTTGACGAAAGTCAGTCCTGAGACAGACGCCCAAACGGCCCCGGGAGACCGGAGTCGTTTTTTTGTGCCACGCCTGAAGCAACAACCAAGGATGCGGAGACCCACTTGATCGCGATCAAGAAGCAGGAGCCGGCGAACCGCGACTTCGACTTCGATTTCGACGATGCCGATCCGTCGAGCATCATCGAGTGGGCCGTGAACAACGTGGGACCGCAGCAGCTCGTGGTCGCCACCGCGTTCGGACCGTCTGGCATGGTGAACCTCCACATGCTCGCGGAGATCGCTCCGGAGGTGCCGGTCGTCTTCGTGGACACGCTCCACCACTTCCCCGAGACCCTCGAGCTCATCGACAAGGTCGAGGATCGCTACGGGCTCGATGTGCGTGTGTTCCGCCCGGCGGAGTCGCGACAGGAGTTCGAGCAGCGTTATGGCGAACGCCTCTGGGAGAGCAACCTCGACGAGTTCCACCGTCTCACGAAGATCGAGCCCATGGAGCGCGCGCTGGAGGGCGTCGGGGGGTGGATCACCGGCCGGCGCCGGGATCAGGCCGCCACGCGCGCCGACATGCCTGCGGTCGAGGTCGGGGACCGCATCAAGGTCAACCCGCTCGCGGCATGGACGCGGAAGGACGTGTGGCGGTTCATCCACGACCACAGCGTCCCCTACAACGCCCTACACGACCGGGGCTACACGAGCATCGGCGACGAGCCGCTCACCACGCCGACCGTGGCCGGCGAGGACGAGCGTGCGGGCAGGTGGAGAGGGCAGGACCGCCTCGAGTGCGGGCTTCACACGCTGCCCTAGATAGACGGTCGCCATCCCGCCCTCGCCGAGCGCGCGCTCGACGCGATAGCGGCCGAAGAGAGCCGTGTTCAGACCCCGCGAGCTCACACGGTTATGAGGCCGCATCCAACGATGTCGGGTCACCAGCGGGCGAATTCTCCAGGGCCTCCCCCGCCGACGCCTCCATCTCCCACGGGACGTCGCGGTCGCGGCGGTACTCGGGCATCCCGCTCCGCCAATCGGGCGCGACTCCGCACTCGCGGTTGCGATGGATCAACTCGTCCACAGGGTCAGCCGCGAGTGGGGGCATCGGCGGCGACGCGGCGATCGGCTTCCCCATCGGCGAGAAGAACACCACCTGCCCATCGGCGTCACTGAACACCCGGTATCCGTCCTCGTGGACGAGGCGGTGGTGTCGGTGACAGAGCAACACGAGACCTTTCAGCGTCGTCTCACCCCCGTCCGCCCAGTGCACGATGTGATGGGCGTCCGTGAACCGGAGCCCGCAGCCTGGGAAGCGGCACTCTCGGTCCCGCGCATCGAGGGCACGTCGTAAAGCCGGCGGGACGCTGCGCGTCCGCCGGCCCGCGCCCGACCCGTCCGCACCCACCGCGACCTCCACCACCGCGGCGTCGCAAGCGAGCCGGCGAGAAGTTTCAGCTGAAACTCGCGTGCCGTCTTCCAGCTAGGACATTCCGGGCTCACCGTGCTTCTTCACTGTCTGCGGCTCGACGTGCAGCACGACCTGATAGCGCTCGGCCCGCGAGCCGCTGACGGGCGCGCCGTCCCCCGCGAACCCCGCCGCGAGCGCCCGCTCGGCTAAGAGGCCGAGTGCGTCCGCACGGAGTTGCTCGGGCTCGAGCCGCTCGGGGTCGGCACCATCCCCGTCCTGCGCCGACTGCGTGAACAACGCATCGCTCGCGGCTTCGACAGCTCGCATGAGCACCGCCGCGACCTCGGGCGTCACGAGCCCCCGCACGACGTACATTTCCTCCCCGTTCGGAAAGACCGAGAACGTGCGCATCCTATGGCGGAGCCGCTCGACCCTCTGCTCGCCTGCCCGGTCCATCACCTTCCAGCCCCGCACGAGACGCTCGAGGCTCGCCGTCGAACCTGCCTTCGCGAACGCGAGCAACTCGGCCTCGTTCTCAGGCGTCGCCACGCGCGTGAGCGCCCGTACCTTGCTGAACGAGATCGCGCCCCGCGCCATGGCATCCGAGATCAGGGGCAGGCTCTCGAGCGCCAGCGCGGCCCGCACCTTCTCGCTCGCGGTGTTCCTCGTGATGCCGATCCGCCATGCGAGCCAGTCGGCGCACGAGCCGAAGCCCTCTTCGGCCCAGTCGCCGTGACGATGGCACTCCGCGACCGCCCTCAGGAACTCCCGCGTGGCCGCCGTGATCTCGCCGAACAACACGGCAACCCGGTCCATACGCTCATGGCGTGCGTCATCCAGATCCACCCCTCCCATCCCCAGTGATCGCAACGAGTTACGATCAAAGATAAGGGCGGGTTCGGCGACGCTTTGGAAGGCTTCAGGAGCGCTGGGGCGACCTCGCGACACGTCCCAACGAGGCCACGAGCTGCCGTGGCCCTCGGGCTGCGCCGCGGTGCGTTCTGGGCGCATTCGCGACCGGGCTCTCGGATTCTCCGACGCGTCCCCTCAAAATCCTGTCCATGTCTGGATGGGACAGCTTTTCCACATGGCGACCGTGCCCGATTCCGGCCGCGCGGCGACGCTCCCGAGATCTCGTCCAGAGTCCGCCCCGACGTGGCTTGCCCCTCCGTGACCCACAGAACAACATCCGCCACATCAACGGCCCTGCTCTCGACGAGGAGGTTCCAGATGGAAGCGCGATTCAAGACGCTCCAGATCATCTGGGCCGCCATGCTCGCCGGCGTCGTGGCGTATACCGCGGTCTTGTTCGTCGTCCTTCGTCTGGGCATGGTCGAGATGCCCGTGCTGCCCGCGTGGGTGATGACCGTCGGCGCCGCGGTCGTGCTTGTCTACATGGCTGGCGTCACGGTGGTGCGGCGACGCATTGTCGAGGCGATTCCCGCAGGAGCCGCGCAGGATACCCGCTTCGCCCAGTATCAGACGGCGACGATCGTCGGACTCGCGTTGCTCGAGGGGGGCGGGCTCCTAGCCTAGGAACCGCTAGGCGCGCGCCTCCGCGGCTTGATGGAGCCGCATGTTCAGCATCCGTAGGGTCGCGTCGATGCCCGCGAAGACCTGATTCGCGTTGACGCCGCGCGTCCGGAACGTCCGCGGCCCCTCCCTCCACGTGATCAACACTTCGGTGAGCGCTGCCGTGCTGCCCCCCCTCGGAATGCGCAGCTCGTAGTCCACGAGTTCCGGGAGCTCGATGCCTTTCGGCAGCACCTTGCGGATCGCATCGATGAACGCATCGAAGCCGCCGTTGCCCGAGCCCGACGATTCGTGGATCTCGCCGTTCAGCTCTACGCGGATGCCGATCGTGGATTGAGTGTCGAGCCCGCTCGTGACCGAGCAGCTCAGCAGCACGATGTGGCGGTAGTCCTTGCTCTCCATCACGTCGGCGATGATGAACGGCAGGTCGTCCGCGGTGATGGTGGCCTTCGAGTCGCCCAGCTTCACGATCCGCCGGAGCACCTCCGCCTCGTCCTCGGGAGAGAGCCGGATGTCGAGCTCCTCGAGGTTCTTCTTCAGCGAGGCCTTCCCGCTCAGCTTGCCGAGCGCATAGGTGCGCTTGCGATCGAAGCGCTCGGGGGTGAGGGCCGTCTGGTAGAGCGCGCCTTTCCGGTCGCCATCCGCGTGGATGCCGCTCGTCTGCGTGAAGACGTCCGCCCCGATCACGGGTGCGTTCTCGGCCACGCGCTTGCCGGAGAAGTTCTCCACGAGCCGGCTGAGCGCGACGATCTTGGTCTCGTCGATCGACAGCGTCATGCCCATCTTGTCGCGCAGCACCACGGCCACCTCCGCGAGCGACACGTTGCCGGCGCGCTCCCCGAGGCAGTTGATGGTGCAGTGGATCGTGCGAACCCCCGCGCGGACGGCGGCCATCACGTTGGCCGTGGCGAGCCCGTAGTCGTTGTGCGGGTGGAAGTCGAACGGCTGCTCCGGGAAGCGGACGAGCATGTCGGACAGGGCGGCATGCACATCCTCGGGGACCATCACGCCGAGCGTGTCGGGGAGCATCACCTGCGCGATTCCGGTGCCCTGGAGGCCCTCGACCATGGCGTACACGTAGTCGCGGCTGTCGCAGTAGCCGTTCGACCAGTCCTCCAGGTACACGTTCACGCGGAGGCCGCGGTCGAGCGCGTAGGCGACCGTGCCGCGAATGTCGTCGAGGTGCTGCGCGAGGGTCTTCCCGAGCTGGGTGCGGCAGTGACGCTCGCTCCCCTTGGTGAGGAGGTTGAGGACGCGGCCACCGGCCGCCGCGATCCAGTCGGCGCTCTTCCGTCCGTCCACGAACCCGAGGACCTCGACCCGGTTCAGGTGTCCCTCGGAGGCTGCCCACTCGGCGATGCGCGCGACGGCCTCCCGCTCACCCTCCGAGACGGCCGCCGACGCCACTTCGATGCGGTCTACCCGGAGCGACGCGAGCAGCGCCTCGGCGATGCTCACCTTTTCGGAGGTCGCGAACGAGACGTGGCGAGTCTGTTCGCCGTCTCTGAGCGTGGTGTCGAGCAGCTGAACGTGGTTCGTGGGCTTCATGACGCGGGCGCGAGCGGTCGTAAGTATCGGATTGCCTTGCTCTAACGTAGCGTCCCCGGAGAATGATGGGATGGCGTCGACTCGCTCTTTGGAGGTTCCGATGAGGGTCCCCTCGTTGGTCGGTTTGGCCCTTCTCTCGCTCGTGGCCCACGAGCCCGCCCAGGCGCAGAGCGCTCGCGGCGCCACGCTCGTCTCGGCCGCGCAGCCTGCCGCCGCAAACGCGGGCACGCCGACGTTTTACGAGGACGTGCTGCCGATCCTCCAGCAGAACTGCCAGGCGTGCCATCAGCCATCCGGCAAGAACATGGGCGGGATGGTGGCACCCTTCCCGCTGCTTTCGTACGAGGACGCGCGGCGTTACGCGGGTCGGATGGCCGCCGCGGTGAACACCGGGCGCATGCCGCCGTGGTCCGCAGCGGCCTGGCACAAAGGGACGTTCGAGAACGAGCGGATCCTGGAGGAAGAGGAGAAGCAGGCGATCATCTCGTGGGCCGAAGGCGGTGCCCCGGCGGGTGACCCCGCCACCGCCCCGCCGACGCCGGACGTCGTGCTCGCCGTTGCGGCCTCGGACGGCTGGAGCCTCGGCACGCCCGACCTGATCCTCGAGTTCGCCCAGCCGCACTGCATGAGCGACGACGAGCGCGACACCTATATCAACATTCCGGTGCAGATCACCGCCGACATGATTCCTGCCGACCGTTGGCTGAGCTCGATCGAGTATCGGAACGGGCCTGCGGTCCACCACATCATCTCAGGGGTCGGTGGCCTCGTTCCGGGTGCCGAGCCGCGCGCCTACGAGCCGGGCTACGGGCGCGTCATGAGGGCGGGACCGCGCGAGGTCTCGTTCAACATGCACTTCAACAAGGAGCCGGGGCCCGGTACCGCGCTCTGCACCAACATCCAGGCGGGCATCCGGTTCAAGCCGGAGGGTGAGGTGATCACGCACGTGACCGACGGCGAGGATCTCTACATCCGCCCGATCCAGATTCCCGCGGGTGCCGCGAGCCACGCCGAGTCCCGCGAGTACACGTTCGAGGACGACGTCGAGATCCTGAGCTTCATGCCCCACATGCACCTGCGGGGCAAGGCCGCCCAGTACGAGCTGACGTATCCCGACGGACGGCACGAGACGCTCCTCCACGTGCCCAAGTACGACTTCAATTGGCAGCACACCTACCGCTTTGCGAAGCCGGTGCTCGCTCCCGCGGGGTCCGTGCTGCGGTTCACGCTCTGGTGGGACAACTCGGAGAACAACCCGGCGAACCCCGATCCCACCGCCACCGTGCGCTGGGGTCTGCCGACGCACCAGGAGATGTCGCAGGGCTACATGAGCTTCCAGTACCTCGACGAGGTCCATCTGGTGGTGGGGGAGCCGATTCCGGCAGATCTCAGGGCGGGGCGGGCGAACGAGAGCAATTAGCTCGGCACTGCGGTTGACTCCCCCCAACGGCTTCCTTTACTGTCATCTCCGTCGCTCGGGACGAATTGTCACGCCGCCAGGTAGACGCATGAGCCGCACGGAATGCGCCTGTTGCTGTTGTCGCCAAGCCGCGCCCAGGGAGGGCCGGCTCGGGGCCGACTGCACCTAACGGACGCGGCGACGATCCCGAGCCCCGGCTTCCCTGAGGGAGCCGGGGCTTTGTGTTTCTGAACATGGAAGGAGCTCGACGAAGCTCGATCATGGGATATCCGATTCACCTGGTGACGCTCCAGGGCGAGCGCGTCCTCCTGGCGGGTGGGGGACCGGTCGCCGCGGAGAAGGTCGTGCCGCTGATCCATGCCGGCGCGAAGGTGCACGTCGTCACCACGGACATCTCGCCTGAGATGGAGCAGTGGCTCTCGAGCCTCTGGCGAGTGGAGCGCCGGCCGGTGACCGAGGCCGACGTTGTGGGGGCCAAGGTCGTCGTCGCCGCGACGAATGACCCCGAGGTGAATCGGCGCCTGGTCGACGCGGCCCGCGCGCAGGGCATCCTCGCGCAGGCCGCCGACGACAAGCCGTACTGCGACTTTTTCTCGCCGGCCGTCGTGCGCCGCGGGCCCGTGGTGATGACCATCAGCACCGGCGGGGGATCGCCGCTTCTCGCGGGTCAGTTGCGCCGCCTCCTGGAGGCCGCCATCCCACGGAGCGTGACGGACGTCGCCGAGCTGCTCGTGCGCCTGCGGGAACGGGGACTCAAGGGGCTGGCGCGGCGCGGACGCCTGCTCAAGGCCCTCGCCGATCCCACGATCACGAGGCTCGTGGATCGTGGCGACACCGAGGCCGCCGAGGCGCGCCTGGAGGCTCTGTTCCGCGAGGAGGAAGAGCCGTTCGAGTCGGGGAGCGTCGCGATCGTGGGCGCGGGACCGGGCAGCCGGCAGCTTCTGACGCTCAGGGCGCTCGACCGGATCCAGCGCGCGGACGTCATCCTGCACGACGCGCTCGTGGAGGCCGAAGTACTCGCGCTCGCGCTTCCGGGCACGGAGCTGGTCGACGTGGGCCGGCGCTCGCGCGTCGGCGGGGGCGACGTCCGCCGCGAAGCCCAAGGGGACGCACGGCGCATCCCGCACATGATCGAGAAGGCTCGCGCGGGCAAACGCGTGGTGCGGCTGCACGCGGGCGACGCCTTCGTGTTCGGTCGGGGCGGCGAAGAGGTGGACGCACTCGACGCCGCGGGCATTCCGTGGGAAGTCGTTCCGGGAGTGAGCGCGGCCTTGGCCGCACCGGCCGCGGCGGGGGTCCCCCTCACCCAGCGCGGTCTGGCCAAGGGATTCTCGGTGCGTACCGGGCACGACGTGGACGGGCCGACTCGGGGCCGGCTGAGCCCCGCGGACGAGACGGTCGTGGTGTTGATGGGCCTCGCCTCGGCCGCGGATGTGCTCGCCGGGCTGATCGACGAGGGCCGCCTGCCCGACACGCCCGCGATCGCGGTGGGCAGCGCGTCGTGCGAAGGCCAGCGGGTAGTGGCGGGTACGCTCGCCACACTCGCGGAGAAGGTGCGGGCGTCCGGTCTCGAGTCGCCGGTCACGCTCATCGTGGGTGAAGTAGGGAAGCGGGCACTGGAGAAGACCATCGAAGCCGCCGGCGATCGGCCGGCTGCCGTGGAGGTTGCATGACGGGAGGAGCGATGAAGGGCACTTGGGCAACTGAGCTTCGGGATCGCATACCGGAGGTCCTCGGTCGCGAGATCGACATCTTCGAGACGCAGATGGACCTTCGGAGTCGCGGCGACGTGGACGAGAAGCTCTTCGCCGAGACGCGGCTCCGGCGCGGGGTCTATGGCCAGCGCTACGACAACGGGCACCGCTACGACGGCGAGCGGACTCGCCACCTCGAGTACCGTGAGCACCCGACGAAGGGTGTCGACACGATGTGGGACGCGCCCGGCATGGTCCGCATCAAGGTCCCCTACGGCGCGCTGACGCGAGAGCAGATGGACGTGCTCGCCGCCCTCGCCGAGGACTACTCGGACGGCATCTCGCACGTCACGACCCGTCAGGACATCCAGCTGCACTTCGTGCACATCGAGGATACGCCCGACCTCATGCGGCGTCTGGCCGCCGTGGGCATCACGACGCGAGAGGCGTGCGGCAACTCGGTCCGCAACGTCACCGCGTGCCCGCTCGCCGGGGTCTGCAAGACGGAGGCGTTCGACGTCTCTCCGTACGCCGACGCGCTGATGAAATTCCTGCTCGGCCATCCCGACGTGCAGGACTTCGGTCGCAAGTTCAAGCCCGCCCTGTCAGGCTGCGCGCACGAGGCGTGCGGCTTGGTCAACATGCATGACCTCGGGTTGATCGCGAAGACGCGCACGGAGAATGGGAAGGTGCTGCGCGGGTTCGCCTTCTACGTGGGTGGAGGACTGGGTGCGATCCCGCATCCGGCCCAGCTCGTCGACGAGTTCGTGACGGAAGAGGAGCTGTTCCCGCTCACTCAGGCGGTGTGCCGCGTGTTCGCCCGGCTCGGTGAGAAGGCGAACCGAGGCCGCGCGCGCATCAAGTTCCTCGTGGCCAAGCTCGGCATCGAGGAGTTCCGCCGTCTGGTCATCGAGGAGCGCGCGAAGCTCCCGCACGACCCGCGTTGGACCTCCTACCTCGTCGATGTTGCCGCGTACAAGGAGACCCCGGCGCGGGCGCCGGGCGGGTTGGTGACGAACGGTGGCCAGAGTGCTGGGTTCCGTGCATGGCACAAGACCAACGTGCGCGCGCAGCGGCAGGACGGATATGCCGTGGTGACCGTGAAGCTGCCGCTCGGCGACATCACGTCCGATCAGATGCGCTCGCTCGCGGACATCGCGGGGGAGTTCACCGGCGACAACGTGCGGCTCACCGTCGAGCAGAACATCGTGCTGCGCTGGGTGAGCGAGGCGGACCTGCCGCGGCTGCACGCGGCGCTCGAGGCTGTGGATCTAGGGCAGGCCGGCGCGGAGACGATCGCGGACCTCACTTCGTGCCCGGGCACGGACACGTGCAAGCTCGGCATCGCCTCTTCGCGTGGCCTCACGGCCGAGCTGAGTAAGCGGGTGCAAGAGCTCGACCTCGCGTCCGAGGAGGCCCTCCAGGGGCTCCGCATCAAGGCGAGTGGGTGCTTCAACTCGTGCGGCCAGCACCACATCGCCGACCTCGGCTTCTACGGCATCAGCCGCAAGAAGGGCAATCGACTCGTTCCGCACTTCCAGGTGGTCTTGGGCGGGAAGTGGACGGAGAACGGAGGCTCGTTCGGTCTCGCGACGCTCGCGATTCCGTCGAAGAACATCCCCGAGGTGGTTCGGCGCGTCACCGGGCGATTCGTCAAGGAGCGCGAGCCCGATGAGTCGTTCACCGACTTCATTGGCCGGCTCGGGAAGGCGGAGGTAAAGAACTTCCTCCAGGACCTGACCGCGGTTCCCGCGTACGAGGAGGACCCCTCCTACTACTCGGACTGGGGTGATCCGCGCGTCTACACCATGGACGACTACGGCGAGGGCGAGTGCGCGGGCGAGATCGTGCCGCGCGTCGAGTTCGGCTTGCAAGCGAGCGAGCGCGAGGTGTTCGAGGCGCAGCTCTTCTTGGACGCGGGCGATCTGCCGAAGGCCCAGGACATGGCGTACCGCGCGATGCTCACGGCGGCCAAGGCGCTGGTGCAGACGGAGTTCCTGGACATCAGGGACGACGCGAACGACATCCTGCGTGAATTCAGGACGCGCTTCCACGAGACGAAGCGGTTCCACGACAAATTCGCCGGCCCGAAGTTCGCCAACTATCTCTTCGCGGCGCAGGAGGCCGGCGCCGACGGGGGCCGACCGGATCAGGTGCGCCAGCGCGTGCAGGAGGCCCAGCTCTTCATCGAGGCGGCCTACGCCTGCTACGAGAAGATGGGCACGTGGGGAGCCCCCGCGTGACGCCCGTGGAGTCGAAGGTCGACGCGCTGTCGTCGCCGGAGTTCAACGTGAAGCTGTTCGTCGAGAACCCTGCGGGCGTGGACCTCGAGGAGCTGATCCCGGTCTTCCACCGCTGGATTCGGGAGGAACTGCTGGAGGACGAGCTCCCCATCGATGTGGCCGGGTACGCCCGCGTGCCGAAGGGGCCGGGCGTGGTCATCGTCTGTGATCACGCGCACTACTACTTCGACGAGCGGGCCGGACGCCCCGGGCTGCGTTACCGCGGCCGGAGGGTCGCGCGGGGCGAGGGCGAGGAAGGCATCACGCGTGCGTTCCGGTCGTTGCTGCGCGCCGCCGCGCTGCTCGAGAAGGAGCCCGCGCTCGGGGGCAGGTACCGCTTCCGCACAGACCAGGTCGAGTTCGGGATCAACGACCGGCTGCGTGCGCCGAGCGATGCGCAGACGCTCGCTGCCGTGCGCCCGGCGCTCGAGTCGGCGGTGAAGGCTCTCTACGGGAAGCCAGCGAAGTCCATGGCGCTGGCTTCGGGGCCTCGCGAGCCGTTCATGGTGTCGATCGAGACGGGAACGTCGCCCTCGGTCGAGGCGTTGCTCGGGCAGCTCGCCGCGGTGGCAGGCTAGAACCCGGTGAGCCCGGAAGCCCAGGGCGATCCGCTCGAACGCGCGGCGCTCGACCGCTTCGAGGCCGCGCACCGGGAAGACCCGCGCTCCGTCCTCGTGGGCGGGGTCGCGACGCAGTGGTCGGTACACTACCACGAGCGGCTCGCGCATTGGGTCCAGCGCTTCGATTCCTCCGCGTCCGTGCCGCTGCGCCTCGCGGCGGCGTGCCAGCACATCCGCCGGTGGCTGATGCCGCGCAGCGACTACGACCCGGGAAGGCGAGGCTACCGGAAGTGGCGCTCCGACCTCGCGGACATGCACGCACGCACCGCCCGGGAGGTGCTCGTGGACGTGGGCTACGACGAAGGGACGGTCGCGCGCGTGGAGGCGCTGATCCGGAAGGTCGACCTCGGAAGAGACCCGGAGGTGCAGCTCTTCGAGGACGCCATCTGCATGGTCTTCTTCGAGAGCGAGTACGTGGATCTCGCGAGCAAGCACGAGGACGAGAAGGTCGTGGACATCCTGCGGCGCACGTGGGCCAAGATGTCGCCGAAGGGGCGCGACGCCGCGGTCACGCTCTCGGCCGGACTGCCCGACCGAGAGCGGCGCCTCATCGCAGAGGCGACGGCGTCGAGCGACTAGCTAGCCCTGGTATCCGTGCGCGCCCAGCTGCACGACCGTGCCGTCGGGGTCGTTGAGGTAGAGCTGATCCCCGCCGCTGGTGCGGTTGCGTGGGTTCGTGTCCACGCGCGCCTGGATGCCGGCACGGCCTAGCGCCTCGGCAATGCGGACCGGGTCGTAGTCGTCGACGCCGATGCAGAAGTGGTTCGCGCGCCCGACCTCGGGAAGTGCATAGCATCCGAGGAAGCCGTCGCTCAGTCCGAGGTTGATGCCGCCGTTGCCGGGTCGGCTCACGACCTCGAGGCCGAGAAGATCCTGATAGAACCGCGCCGAGCGCTCGACGTCGGAGACTCCGATCGAGACGTGATTGATGGAGCGCCCCTGAGCGACCTGGGGGACCTGTGTCGTCTGTGCGCGCACCGCGCTCGCACCGCCCGACGCGACGAGAGCCAACACCCCCGCGACGAGCTCGCGACGACCGAGACGTCGCTCTTCGAACTGCCTCACCAAAGAATCCACCTGATCGATCATGGGAGGTGCTCCTCTCCAGTGCGCGGAGCGAACTCGGGGGCGTTCTCGCCGAAGCTCCACAGGAACGGAGGCGCGCCCCCGCACGCGCGCGCGAAGACATAGAACTGGCCCCGGTGATGCACGAGCTCGTCGTGGAGGATGTGCATGCACGCCGATCCGGGTAGGGACATGCCCCATGCCTTCACCATGGCGGCGAGCTGGGCGTCGCCGATTCCCGCGACCGCGGAGTCGGCCTCCTTCCAGCACCTGCGGGCGAACGCGATCGCATCGGCCGCGGACTTCAGGCTCTGGGCGGTAGCAGCCTCAGCGGGCGCGTTCGACTTGATCTCGCCCTTGGCCACGCCGTGCGCGATGTCGCGCACGATGCCACCCGACGCGTGCACGACGAGCTCTGCCGGCGTGCGCATGCCCCGCACGGGGTGCGCCTGGTATTGGTCGTCCGGTATCGTCTCGAGCACGCGTAGGTAGACGCCGTACCTCTGGCGAGTCCCATCCCACAATCCGTCCAATGCCTTCTTGTTCACGCAGCCTCCTGGAGTGATGTGTCGCCCGGAAGCCCGCTCCCTGGCCTGACAGAGCGGGAATCTGCCCTGGCCGCCTGTGGACCGAAAGCCCGAGCCGGCTGTAGGATGAAAGGACCCACCCACCGCGACTCGGACCCGGCCGACATGAGACGCAAAGCCGTCGTTTGGTGCCTACTCGCCGTCGCGTTCTTGCCCTTCGCGGCGTCGGCCCAGCAGCACGACGCGCCGGTCCGCTACGAGGACGACTACCTCAGCGCCGAGTTCCACCGGAGCCGCCGCGACATGCTCTTGCGGTTTCTGCCGGAGAACGCGGTCGGGGTGTTCTTCAGCGCGGCGACCCGCAATCGCTCGAACGATGTGAGCTTCGAGTACAGGCAGTCGAGCGACTTCCTCTACCTCACCGGAAGCGAGGAGCCGGGGTCCGTGCTCGTCCTCGCCCCGGGCGGCATCCAGGTCGACGACCGGACCGTTCGGGAGGTGCTCTTCGTCCCGCCTCGGAATCCCTCGGAGGAAGTGTGGACGGGGCGCCGCTTCGGCACGGAGCGCGCGATGCAGGAGCTCGGACTCGAACTCGCGGTCGAATTGCCACGCTTCGACGAGGTCGTCGTGCCGCTGCTGCGGGATCGCTCTCGCCAAGTCCATCACCTCGAGATTCCCGACGGAGTGGCGTCCGGCTCGGATCTCGCGGAGCAGTTGCAGACGTTCCTCGCGCACGTGGAGCCGTGGGTGCTGCCGCGCAACAGCTCCGTGAGGCTCCTCGCGATGACTCTGGGGTCGGGCCCGGACGTCTTCGCGCGCCTGAAGGAGGCCGACCTACAGCCCGCTTCGTTCACGGATCCCGAGCTGAGGCAGGTGGCCGAGGAGTTCGCCGCGGCGCGCACCTATGAAGAGTGGGCGCCCCGGCGTACCGCGCTGCTGGCGGGCCGCTCGGAGGGGAGCACGCTTCGCGACCTCCTCGACGACCTGCGCAGCATGAAGGCGCCGGAGGAGATGGTGCTTCTCCAGCGTGCGATCGACATCACGGCAGACGCCCACCGGGCTGTGATGACCCAAGTTCAGCCGGGTTGGACGGAGTACCAAGTCGAGGCGCTCATCGAGTACACCTTCAAGCGGGAGGGCTCGGAGTTTCCCGGTTTCCCGAGCATCGTCGGGAGCGGAGAGAACTCGGTCATCCTGCACTACGAGACCAACCGCCGCACGATCCAGCCGGGCGATGTCGTCGTGGTCGACATCGGCGCCGAGTATCACGGCTACACGGCGGACATCACGCGGACGATTCCGGTCGGCGGCCGTTACAGCCCCGAGCAGCGTGCGATCTACGAACTCGTGTATGCGGCGCAGGAGTCGGGTATCGCGGCGTCACGGGCCGGCGCGCCGTTCCGCTCCCCGCACGAGGCGTCGTCACGCGTGCTCGCGGAGGGGCTCGCGAGGCTTGGACTCATCTCGAGCGCGAATGACCAGGCGGGCCTGCGCCGCTTCTTCATGCACGGCACCAGCCACTACCTCGGACTCGACGTGCACGACGTGGGCGACGGCGGGAATCTGGTGGCCGGCCAGGTGATCACGGTGGAGCCCGGCATCTACATCGCCGCGTCGGACGACATCGATCCCAAGTGGTGGAACGTCGGCGTGCGCATCGAGGACGACGTCCTCATCACGGACGGCGATCCCGTGATCCTGTCGAGCCGCGTTCCGCGTCAGATCGACGAGGTAGAGGCGCTCATGCAGAGAAGGCCGCTCTCGTAGCGCTCAGACGTTGAAGCGGACGTGCAGGATGTCGCCGTCCTGCACCACGTAGTCCTGGCCCTCGACGCGGAGCTTGCCGGCGGACTTCACCGCCGCCTCCGAGCCGTGCTCTAGGAACGTCGCGTACGGGATCACCTCGGCGCGGATGAAGCCGCGCTCCAGGTCGGAGTGAATCTTGCCGGCTGCGCGTCGAGCCTTCGTGCCCCGCGTGACCGTCCAGGCGCGCACCTCGTCCTCGCCCACCGTGAAGTAGGCGATGAGGTCGAGGAGTCCGTACGCCGTGCGAATGAAGCGGTCGAGCGCCGACGCTTCGATCCCGAGCTCGCGTAGGAACTCGGCCTGCTCCGCGGCGCCCATGGTCGCGATGTCCGCCTCGACGCTCGCGCACAGCGTCAGTCCGGCCGCGTCCAGCTCTTTGATGCGTCGCTCGAGATCGGGCGGCATGGGCGCGCTCGCGTGGTCCTCGGCGACGTTGACGGCCACGAGCAGCGGACGGTCGGTCAGGAGGCCAAAGCCCTTGAAGAGCCCGCGGTCGAGCTCCGCCTCGGGGATCGAGCGCAGCGGACGCTCTGACTCGAGCGCGGCGTGCGCGACCTGGAAGGCCGCGACCTCGGAGGGGCTCGCGTGCTCCTTCTTGGCGCGCTGGAGCCGCTTGTCGATCATCTCCAGGTCGGCGAAGACGCACTCGGTGTGGAAGGCTTCGAGGTCGCCCAACGGATCGGGCTTCCCCTCGAGCGCCGGGTTGTCGAAGTCACGGAGCACGAGGCAGAGCGCTTCCTGATCCCGGATCTGCTGGAGCGTCTTGGGCGAGAGCCCCTTCTTCTCGGCTCCGTGCTCGCCCGGGACGTCGCAGAACGACATCTCCGCGTACGTGGTCTTCTTGGGGTGGAAGATCCCGTGGAGCCGGTCGATGCGCTCGTCAGGGACGCGCACCGTGCCGATCCGCACCTCCCCGCCGAAGCCGACCGGCACGTCGAGGCCGGTCATCGTGTTGAAGACCGTGGTCTTGCCCGACCCCGCGAAGCCGACGAGACCGATCTTCATGAGTTGCCGTCATCCATGGTCACAACCTCGCCCAGGTTGCCGCCCTTTCGTGGCCGCGACCTTACCAAGAGCGGGAAGGGGGATCAAGTCGTGGCTGGCCGTGGGGTCAGCGTCCGCCCCGAACCTCGGCCCGCTCGATGACCGCGCCTTCGAGCACCGCGTCGACCACGTCGAGGCCTTCGCTCACCACGCCGAACACCGTGTAGTCGTGGTCGAGGCGCACGTTGTCGACCAGGTTGATGAAGATCTGGCCGTCCCCGGTGTCGTGGCCACGCGTCGAGACGCCGACCGTCCCGCGCCAGTGGGAGCCACCGACCTCGTCGCGCGTGTAGGGGCCGTCGCCCTGGTACTCGTTGGCGCCGGCGCTCCCTCCCTGGATCACGAAGTTGGGCGCCCAGCGGTGGAATGCGAGGCCGTCGAAGTACCCCGCGCGGGCGAGGCTCACGAACCGCCACACGTTGCGCGGAGCGAGATCGGGCAGCAGCCCGATGACGATCGTGCCGCCGCCCTGCATGTGCAGCGCGACCGACGAGCCCTCCAGCGCAGCGAGGTCGGCGGCGGATGGCAGGGGCGCGCGCGGCAGCGGCGCGGGCTCCGCCTGGTGCGCCTCGCCGGTCCACGCATCGAGCAGCGTAGCCACGTCGCCCGCGACGAGGGGGTCGAAGTCGGCGACGAACGGCCGTAAGCGAGCCGCGAGGGTGGCGTCGCCGAGCTCGGCGATCCGCTCGAGGAGGGCGCGCCGCGAGTCTCTCCACGTTTCCCTCCGGGCCTCGGACAGGCGCTCGAAGGTGACCAGCATCGCCGATGCCACCGCGATTCGTCCTGGCGAGCTCGCCAATAGGCGTGCGGTGGTCAAGAGCAGTTGCGGATCTTCCTCGCCGAGTTGGTCGATGAGCAGGTTGTCAATGCGATGACCTTCGGCGGCGAACAGTGCCTCGAGGGCCGCGCTCCGCACGTTCGGGCTCGGGTCCGCGGCCAAGGCGCGGAGCGTCTCGGGGTCCTCGAGCGCGCCCGCAGCGAGCACCGCGTACGTTCTTACGAATGGACTCGCGTGCGAGCGGAACCGAGGCAGCAGAGCGGCCGCCGCCGGCTTATCGATGCGCGCCAACGAGAGCAGGGCCCGGGCGGCGGGCTGCCAGCGGCCCGAGGCCTCCTCGGGTAGTTCGGAGGCAGCGGCGCGGAGCGCATTCCGCTGCGCGTCCACGACCGGGCATTGCCGCGCCAGCGCCTCGAGCGCTACGAAGCGCACCGGAGCGGGGGCCGTCGGCGCGGCCGCTCCGACGAGCCACGCGCACGTCTCCGCGTCGCGCGGACCCGCGGACACGAGGCGGAGCGCCTCGAGTGAGACCCGGATCGACGGATCGGCGAGCGCGGTGCGCAGGAGCTCGCGACGGGCGGACGGCACCAGCACGTTCAGGTAGCGGAGTGGCGTCCGCCTCACTTCAGGGTCGGGGTCGGCGAGACCTTGCTCGACGTGCTCCAGCGTGAGGCGCCGGGCGAGGCCCAGCCCCGAGAGGGCCAGGGCGCGGATGCGAGCGGACTCGATGTCCGGCGGGTCGTCCGCGCCGTAGACGGCCATGGAGTCGAGGAGGTCGGCCGCCGCGCGGCTGAGTCCGTCCCCGCTCGAACTGCGCAGGAGGGCGTCGAAGCCGAGCGCGACGCCGACGAGCGTCGCTTTGGGCGGCTTCCCGCGCTCGACGCCCGAGAGCGCCACCAGCGCGTCGGATGCGCGTCGTCGGTCCGGTGCCTCGAGCGCGAGCCTGCCGATGGAACGGGCGAGTGCGGCGCGCACGCCGGCGTCGTTCTCGCGCGACACGCGCGCGAGCAAGCCCTCGAGCGCGGGAGTCCCGTCGGTGCCGTGGACCGCCTGCGCCAGCGCCTCGGCCGCCGCGGCGCGCACCTGCGGCTCCGGATCGGGGAGGTGGCGAGCGATCTCGGCGATCAGCGCCGGGCTCTGGAGTCTGCCGAGGGCGCGGACCGCGGTTCGGCGAATGCGCGCGTCGCTATCATCCGCGGCCGAGTGCAGCGTCTCGAGGTCCGCGCCACCTGCGGGGCGGGCATCCTCGGCTTCGAGGACGCGGAGGTAATTCCCTGCCGCGGGGTCGGGTCGGCCCCCGTCAGGCACACATCCGTTGCCGAGCGCCAGCGACAGCAGCGCCAGCGATCGAACGATGACTGCCCACGGAGAGAGCGTACCGGATCGGATCACGGGCCGCCCTCCGCGCGACGATGCTGGCTAGAAAGCCTCGATCTTATGGAACACCTCGGTCCCGTTCTTGAACCAATGCTCCCGGAACGGATACGGCGATACGTCCTGCCGCAGGAGGTCCGTCGTGATCGGGTGCGGGAAGAGCGTCATCTCCCCGCGCTCCATCTCGTGCACCGTGTAGTCGCCGGTGATCTGCAGGATCGTACGCAGGCGCTCCGTGCCGTTCATCATGAAGCCCTGGAGCAAGTGCGTGGTCGTCTCCCACGACTCGGGCGTGACGCTCAGGTCCAGGATGGGCGCGTCGCACCCGAAGATCCGAACGCGGAGCCGATCTTCCGTCTCGATGAACTGCGCGTCGATGTTCTGGTGGTGATAGGGAAAGTGGAAGCGTTCCGCCTTGATGCGTCGCGCCTCCTCGTTGCTCGTGGCACAAAGGAACGGATAGAGCCCCGCTTTCGCGTGCACGCCCCACGCGGCCACCGAGGGAGGCACGATCACCGCGAACATGAGCTCGGTGTAGGGGCCTACCACGCTGTCGTCGAACAGGAAAGCGTTGACGGACAGCACGCTGCGTTCGTGGCGTACCTCGATCGGCTCCAGATGCTTGGGCAGCACCGCGCGCGCATCCGCGGTCGCCATCTCGAAGAAGGCGCTGACCCCGGTGTGGAACCGGTAGCTGCCTACGACTGACATATGCCGTATCTGCCGAGCACGCGCGCGATCGTGTTGGCCCCCTCCTCGAGATCGTGCTTCGTGTGGGCCGCCGAGATGGACATGCGGAAGCGCGACTTGTGCTTGCCGACCGCGGGATACCGAACCGGGTTGATGAAGACGCCCTCGCGGAAGAGCTCCTCACCGATCATGAAGATGCGAGCGTCGTCGCGGATCATGATGGGAATCACCTGCGAGGTCGAATCACCGATCGGCACGCCGCGCTCCGCGAGCAGCTTCTGCATGTGCGCGACGTTGTCCCAGAGCTGAGTCCGGAGGTGCGGCTCCTTCTGCACGAGCTCGAGCGAAGCGCGCAGGCCCGCGACCACCGCCGGCGAGAGCGCACACGAGAAGAAGCGAGACCGCGAGAAGCCGCGCAGGTAGTTGATCAGCTGCTGCGAGCCGGCCACGTACCCTCCCTGGCCTCCGAGGCTCTTGGAGAACGTGCCGATGTGGATGTCGACCTCATCCTCCACGCCCTGCGCCTCGGCGAGGCCCTTCCCGGTCGGGCCGAAGACGAATGCCGAGTGCGCCTCGTCGATGAGCAGGCGCGCGCCGTGCTTCCGGCACACCTCGAGAAGCTCGGGGAGTGGTGGCACGTCGCCGTCCATGGAGTAGACGCCCTCGACGATCACGAGCTTCTTGCCGCTGAAGCCGGACAGCTTGCGGTCGAGATCGTCCGGGCGGTTGTGGCGGAAGAAGCGTGACTTCGCCTTCGACAGGATCATGCCGTCGACGATGCTCGCGTGCGCAAACTGATCCGCGACGATGAGGTCACCCGAGCGCATCAGGCCCGCGATCGTTCCCACGTTGGCGCTGTAGCCGGTGGGGAACACCATCACGGCTTCCTTGCCCTTGAAGGCGGCCATCTCATCGTTGAAGCGTCGGTGGAGATCGGTCGTGCCGCTCAGGATCGGAGAACCCGACGAGCCGCCGCCGTAGATATCGACAGCTTCGTGGATCGCCTTCTTCACCTCGGGGCGATACGAGAGGCCGAGGTAGTTGTACGAGGCGAAGTTGACGAGTCCCCTGCGGATCTCGTTGGTCTTCGTGTCTTCGACGTCGACGCGCGTCCCCGGGGCCGTGTGGAGCGGAAGCTCGTAGAGGTAGTACCCGGCCGGCTTGACCTGGCGGTACCACTCGTCGAACGGAGCGAGCAGCGCGAAGGGGTCGTCACCGGCCCCGAAATAGAAATTCGTATAGTCGTATTCCATCGCGGCCGGAACGGCTGCTGTATCCGTCTCGTCGACGTCCAGCCGGCGGGGCGGGGCACTAGGCTCCGCCTTCCCGCGTGCGACAGAACTCTCGTTCGTGTTGTCGGACATGAAGATACCCGTCTCCTGGGTAGTTGTAGCCGAAGGGCCAATCTCCCCAAAACAGCGCCGGGCAGCAAGGAGATCGTGCCTTCCGGCGGGACTGCGGGCCACCTGGACACCGCTCGGCCTCGCGCTACGTTGCCTCGACTCAGAACCCGAATCGGGAGCGACAGGTGAGCGAGACGCCACAGAGCTTCGAGAACCACGCCAAGCTCGTCACGGGCTACCACAAGGTGGCGACCCCGCTCCTGATGCTTCCGACGTTCTACTTCGGGTACCTGGCGGTGTCGGACTTCTCCGTGGAGCGGGCTGTGAACTTCCTCTTCAGCGCGGGGGTGGTCGTCGCCGCCTTCTATGCCCGTCTCTTCCCGCTCGGCGTCCAGGATCGGCTCATCCGGCTCGAGGAACAGATGCGAATGGAGAGGCTGTTTCCCGCGGATCTCAAGGCGCGCATCCCCGAGTTCACGGCGGCTCAGTTCGTGGCGCTCCGCTTCGCCTCGGACGAGGAGCTTCCCGGGCTCGCGCGCCGCGTCCTCGAGCAGGGCATGACCGACCGCAAGGAGATCAAGCGGGCGGTGAAGAGCTGGCGGGTCGACAACGCGAGGATCTAGTCGCGAGGGTCTCCTGGGCGGCTCACTCCGAGCGTTCGGCGCTCACGACCTGTCCGGTGACGTCCCCCTCGACGAGCGCGACGTAGCGCGCCGCGAGGTCTTTCGCCCAGATCCCGGGCATCGGCGGAAGGCCCGCTTGCACGCGCGACTCGGCGACCCAGCCGGGGCTCACCACATTCACCCGGTAGCGACCCGCCAGATCGAGGGCGGCCGCGCGGGCGAACGCCTCGACGGCCGCGCCGGTCATGGTCACCGCCGTGGTGCCCGGTGCCGGGACCTGAGACAGGCCTCCGCTCGTGAGCGTGAAGGAGCCGCCTTCCATCACGCGCCCGATGCCGTACCTCACGAGGTTCACCTGACCCATGAGCTTGCTCGCGAGGCTTGCGCGGAAGGCCTCGTCCGAGAGATCCGCGAGCTTGCCGAACTCCGCGCGACCGGCTGCGCAGACAACAGCGCCCACGGAGGGCGCGGCGGCGTAGAGCGCGGCGATCGAGGCCGGGTCGGCCAGGTCGACGCTCAGGTCACCGCGCGTGGCCGCCGCGCTCACGACCTCGTGGCCGCGAGCGCCGAGCGCCGCCGCGACGGCGCTTCCGATGGTGCCCGTGGCTCCCACGACCAAGACGCGCATGGGGCAAACGTCGGGCGGCGCGGCGCGCGGGGCAACCGGTGAGCCGAGCCGAGCACTACCCCGTCTTGGTGCACGGCTTCACCGGGTCCTCTGCGTCTTGGCGTGCAGGACTCGTCGACGGCCTCGCCAGGGCCGGGCTCACACCCGTGATGATCGACCTGCCGGGACACGGGCCGGAGGCGGGGCTGACGGATCCGTCCCGCTTCACGCTCGAGAGCGTGCTCGCTCGCATCAGCGCGGCCGGCTTGTGGCCGGCTGACCTCGTCGGCTACTCGATGGGCGGACGGATCGCGCTCCACTTCGCGGCCGCGTTCCCCGAGCGCGTCCGGCGACTCGTGCTCGAGTCGGCGTCAGCGGGGCTCGAGACCGAAGCCGAGCGGGCCGAGCGGCGAGCCGCCGACGCAGCGCTCGCGGCGCGGATCGTCTCCGAGGGCATGGAATGGTTCGTCGAGCACTGGGAGGCGCAGCCCCTCTTCGAGCCTCGATCCCGACTCGATCCCGCGATCCTCGCACGCGAACGCGAGTTGCGAATGCGGAACGGTGCTCGCTCGCTTGCCGCCACACTCACGGGGCTCGGCACGGGATCCCTTCCGTCGCTCTGGGATCGTCTCGGGGGGATCGAGACGCCCACGCTGCTCATTGCCGGGGAGCTCGACGGGAAGTTCGTGCAGGTCGCGGAACGAATGGCCCGGGCCATGCCGCACGCGCGCATGGTCGTGGTTCCCCGGGCCGGCCACACCGTCCACCTGGAGGCCCCTGCCGCCTGGCTCGATGCAGTGGTGGGGTTTCTCGGCGGGACTGACGGGCCGCTCGCCTGACGATTTTTCTGGCACTCCCGGGCCGTTTCGGCCAGGTTGGTACCCATGATCAAAAGCTGTTCATGCTGTGTCTCGTGGTGCTCGCTGTGGCGATGGCGGTGCCCAGCACGCGCGCGCAGATCGAGGATCGCTGGATTACGCGCGTCACGGACGCTATCGGCGCTCGCCTCGTGCCACGCCGGCTCGTCGCGATGGCCGATCAGCTCGATGTGCGCCTGAGTCGGGGGGAGCGCCTTCCGGTGGACAACTTCCCGGCGTGGGTCCATCGCGATTACTCGGGGCCCGACCTGGATCCATGGGACCGCGACTGGTTCCTGCAGGTAGGCAGGCGCCAATACACCGTGGGCTCGATGGGGCCGGACGGTCAGTTGGGAACCGAGGACGACATCAGCGAAAGTCGGGACCTAGCCCAAAGCCGCAGGTAGGGCGCCACGGACATTAGGGGCGAGATCGCCTACGCGAGGGTGGACGTACCGCCAGGCATGGTGGAGATCTTCGGCGACACCCAGTGGGGTGGGCACGTGGACCTGACGCTTCCCGTGTGGCGGCCTCGCGTTCCAGGCTGCCAGGACTTCGTGGTTGCGGCTTCTCTGCGGCTGGAGAATGTGGACTACAACGTCGGGACGTTCACGTCCACTGGCGGCCCCATCCGTGACGGCGTCACCGCGGTGGTCCCCGGAATCAGCTTCCGGCCGAGCGCCGGCACCGTGTTTCGAGCGAACTACCGCTACCACTGGATTCGGGACTTCGCGGGGAACCCGACGAACCGCATGGCGGGGTTCCAGCTGGGGTTCGCGACGTACTTCTGATCAGCCGATCGCCCCTAGTACCTCTCGCGACACCGCCAGCAGCTCCCCCAACCGGAACGGCTTGGGCAGCGTCCGATAGCCCTTGGGGGCTTGCCACGCCCCGAAGAAGAGCGACGGATGCCCTCCGATCCCGCCGGACATCGCGACCACCGGAAGGTTCGGGAACTCCTGCCTGAGCTCCTCGAGACTGCGCGAAGCCTGAGGCGGGTCCGTGAGATCCGAGATCATGAGATCGACGCGCTGCTCGCGTAGCAGCTCGCGTGCCTCGGCCTCGTCCCGCGCGGCGAGCACCTCGTACCCCTCCGACGCCAGCGCCTCCTTGAGGACATGACGGAACCCCGCGTTGTCCTCGACGACGAGCACGACTGGCGGTGCGGACATGGGAGTCAGCGCGGGGTGATATCCGCGAAGACCCCGCGGCTACCGTCGCGATTCCAGGACAGCACCTGGTAGGGCTGAGCGTTTGGACCCTCCATGCCCGGCGCGCCTACCGGCATGCCCGGAACCGCGATGCCGGCCACGGCCGGCCGCTCGGCTAGGAGGCGCTTCACCTGGTCGGCGGGCACGTGCCCCTCCACGACGTAGCCGTCGATCAGCGCGGTGTGGCACGTCGCCATCTCGCCGGGAACGCCGGCATCGACCTTGATGCCCATGAGCTCGACGTTGCCCGGCAGGTCACGCGCGTCGACGGCGAATCCGGCCTGGCGCATGTGGTCGACCCAGCCCCTGCAGCAGCCGCACGTCGACGTCTTGTAGACGATGATCGACAGGAGCTGTTGTTCGGCGCTCGCCTGCGTGAGGGCGGTCTCGGCGGCGGGAGCGCCGAGGGCGGCGTCCGGTGCGGCGTCGGCGCTCCCGCAGGCAGCGAGGAGCGCGAGGGTCGGCAAGCTGAAGAGCCGTCGCATGATGGGCTTCCTTGTCGGTCGTGGCGCTATGCCAGAAGATAAGCTGAAACGGGAGCGTGTGCCGGGGCGTAGGGCCGATCGATCGCACCCTCATCTCTGGGGAATCGCATGGACTGGGCCAACATCGCACCTATGATCGTGGCGGTCGTCTTGATCCTCACCGTGGGCGGCGTCGTGATCCTGCGGCCGATCGCGAAGCGGCTCACGGACCTGATTGACTTATTCGTGCGGGACCGCGAGACGGGCATCCAGGGGGACGTCCAGCAGATCCGGGACCTTCTCGAGACGATGAACGCGCGACTGCAGCTGATGGAGGAGCGCCAGGACTTCACCGAGCGTCTTCTGACCCCGGGCGAGAAAGAGAAGCGCTCCGAGCTACCGCGCTCCAGCTAGAACCGAGTCGAGGGCTGCCGCCCGCTCACGCGAGCGGTCCTGCGCGTCGAGGGCTCGTCCGACTCCGCGCGCCCCCGGGATCGGCATCGTCGCGATGAGGCTGTCCTTCTGGCGCCGCGTGAGTGTGTCCGCGGAACTCGCCGCGTCGCCTGCGCTCTGGCCACACGCCCCTACGCCGATCACTGCCGCGGCCACGATCCATCCTCTCTTCATGCGATGCCTCCCTGGTTGGGCTCGACTGTTGCCGCAACGGGCGCCTGGCGCAAGCTCGGCGTGTGGGCGGGGAAGTTGACATCCATGAATGGCACCTATCATGTCAACGATGACGACACCACGCCATCTAGAGATCGTGCCATGCCGAAGCCAGTGAACAAGAACCTCCACGTTCCCCTGTCCGAGCCCCTCTACCGTCGCCTCCGGGCGGAGGCGGAGCGCGAGCGGCGACCGGCGACGGAAATCGCGCGCGAAGCGATCGACTGATGGCTCAGCGAACACCAGAGACTGCGGGTGCGCGATGCCATCACGGCCTATGCAGTCGCCGCAGCCGGATCGAGGGACGACCTCGACGTGGAGCTGGAAGCTGCGGCTGCCGACGACCTGTAGAGCTGATCCACCTACCTCGTCTCCCAATTCGCGATCCGCTCCGCGAGTCGAAACAGCGTGAGTGGCGCTGATCCTTCCGCCTTGTTGTTCGCGATCACGAACGCGTCGCGCTCGGCGAGCGTGGCGTCCAGCACCGTGCGAGCGATCAGCTCTCGAGAGGGTGGGTCTTCGTCCACGAGGCGGGCGAACGGCTCGTAGCGCTCCTTGGCGGCGACATACTCGAGGCCCCGTCCGAGCATCCACCGCACGACGAGCGCGGGCTGTTGGAACGGGTGGATGAGCTCGATCTGTCGCGACAGCGGCGCGCTCGCCGGGTGGACGTTGTAGCAGTGAGCGACGCCCGTCTCGTCGAGGAGTCGCGCGTAAGCCTCGGTGACGAACGCCGTCGTGCGGAGCTCGACTGCGTACAGGCAGGGCCTGGGAAGTGCCACGAGGAAGCGGTGCAGGCGCTCGAGGAACACGCTTCTGCCGCCGACGAGGTTCGGCGAGATGGGCGGAAACTGGAAGACGATCGGGCCGGCCTTCGGGCCGAGACCCTCGAGCGTGGGCCCGACGACTTCTTCGGCGGCGTACGCGGCATCCAGGAACCTCGGGTTCGGCGTGCGCACTCCCCGCGCGTCCGGGTCCGCCGGCGAGGTCACCAGCCGGTCCGCCTTCACGACGAAGCGGAAGTCGTTCGGCACGGCGTCGGCGTAGGCGCGGAACTGATCCGCCGAGAGTGGTTGGTAGAACGACCGGTCGATGGAGACGGTGCGCAGGAGCGGGTGCGCCGCGTAGGCGGTGAGCCCGGCGCGCGCGAGGGTCTCTTCCGAGGCCTGCCTGTCGTAGACGATGTCCTGCCAGCCGGGGAAGCTCCAGGAGGAGGTGCCGAGACGAACGCTCGGAGGGATGCGGCTCGCGAGTGCGGCCAGTGGGGCCGGGGGCGGGGCGGGACCGACTCCGGCCGGTCTGGCGGCGGGGCCGTCGTCTGGGAAGAGGCCGAGCTGGGAGTCGAGCTTATCTTGAGGCATGGAGGTCCAAGTCTTCGGCGTCCAAAACGACGCGGACACGCGCAAGGCGCTGCGCTTCTTCAAGGAGCGCCGCGTGAAGGTCCATCTCGTCGACTTCAAGCAGCGCTGCCCGTCGATCGGGGAGCTGCGCCGCTTCTTCGACCGCTTCGGCGAAGAGCGCCTCATCGACCGAAAGGCGAAGCGCTTCGCCGCGCTCGGCCTCCAGAGCGCCTACTACGGGAACGAGCGCTGGATGGAGGTCGCGACCGAGGAGCCGCTCATCCTGAAGATGCCGCTCGTGCGTTGCGCCAACCGTCTGAGCGTGGGCCACGACGAGACGACGTGGAGGGAGTGGCTCGCCAGCTAGGCCCGCGTCCTTCCCACTGCAACGACGCGATCAGCGACGCACAGCTACCCGGCGCCCCCGAGCGTGAGACTCAGGAAGCGCGCGAAGAAGCCCTGCAACTCCTGTCCGCCCGACCCGAGGACGCCGCTCTCGGCCAGGGCGAAGAGGTCGCGCTCGCCCTGCACACGGACCAGCGTGTCCCGCGCTCGCTCGCGCCACGCGTCGTACGTCTCGTCGGGTCCGAACACCATTTTGTGCAGGTTGATGCACGGAGCCAGCATGTTGAACGCCGCGAAGTACTCCCACCGGAGCCCGCGGAGCGCTTCTTCGGTTTCGACCAGATCCGGCACTCCCTGGAGGAGCGAGTGGATGTCTTCGGGGATGACGCCGGCCCTCGCCCTGTGCGCCGCATCAGAAGCGGAACTCCGCGCGAACGCCAAGGCGTCGGCGTCGGCAGGTCGGCCGACGCGACGGTAGTACTCCTCGAGCGCGTCGCCGCCCATGTTCGCGAGCACCACGCCCATCAGGTTGTCGATGAGCGTCGGCCCCTGATCCACGAGCAGGAACCCGGTCGAGATGAGGTTCCGCAGGGTCTCCTCGGCGTCCGCCGAGCGTCCCGTCGAGACCTCTACGGAAGCCTTCGCGACCTGCGCGAGACCTGCGGTCCGGAACTCGGGGAACCGGGGCCAGGGCAGGTCCTGGAACGTCATCGTGTCAGGGAAGGGAAGCGACCAACGGCCGCTCACCACGTCCACGAACTCCGCGTGCGCGAGCAGCTGGAATTCCGCGTTCGCGGGGTGTGTGGCCTCCTGACGGAGCGCCGCCTGCTCTTCATCCGTGAACTCCGAGAGCGGCTGGCTCAGAAGTTCGCGGGCCACGGTCTCGGAGAACGGATCCGGGAAGAAGTCCGGATCTGGGAACCATCCCTGCTCGTAGCGGTTTGTCGGCCCGCGCTCCCACGCCTCGGGGTCGACGCCGCCCACGAACGCGATGTTCTGGAGTGCCGCGCCCGCGTCCGCGGGGACGATCGCCGCCTCCGGCTCGACGCGGTAGCGCCGGAGCGCCTCCGCGGCGCCGGCCATCTCCTGAACGGAGAGGAAGGACGGCACGGCGATCTCCGCGAGGATCGGCCCGACCGCGGTCGTCACCCCGATCGTCATGGTGGGCACGAACCCGATGAGGAAGAGCGCGACCACGACGGCCGCGCCCGTCCTGAACTGCGCGCCCTCGCCCTTGGTTCCGGATCCGAGCACCACCGAGTCTCCGGCCGACTCCAGGCGCTCCGACCACGCGATCGACTCTCCGCGCACGCGGTCCGTTCCCTCCTGCGCCTGCCACCCGGTCACGGCACCGCGCACGGCGCTGTTCTGACGCACGAGCAGGGCGAGACCGGCCACGGTCGCCAGGGCGGTCGGGCCGAGCGTGGCCAGCCAGATGCCGGACGGGGTCGTGAAGCCTCGCGCCGCCAGGAGGATGGCGAGGCCGAAGCCGACGACCAACCAGAGCGCACCCATCAGCAGAAGCGCGGCCCCCCGCAGGCGAGCCCGCACGATGATGGCGAGGTTGTCCGGGTCGAGCGAGCTGAAGTGGCGCTTACCCTGAATGAGGAAGCCCGTATCGTGACGGGAGTCGCAGGCGACCTCGAAGATGGTGAGCGTTCCGTAGCCCATGTCGGCGGCCCGGGCCGCAGCCCGCAGGATGCCGAAGCAGAGACCGAACGCGATGACGATCGTCACCGCGCCGATCGCCGCGATGCTGAGACCTAGCTCCCAGTTGTCCTCGAAGGGTCCCAGGCTCTAGAACGGCTGCTCGACCGCGAGGGCCCAGAGCAACGGGAGGACGAGCACCAGGCTCCCGATCCAGCTGACGCCGATCACGCGCCAGATGCTCCCCTGCAACCGCTCCAGCCCCGGAGGCGGCCACGAGAGGGGCGGGAGAGACGTCATCGGGGCGCTACGTGGGGCATCTCGGTCGCTCATCACGTTCTTCCCTGGACGCGGTCTAGGTGCGGCCAAGATAGGGAAAGAACGGCGGAAATGCGCCGGTTTTCTGGAGTGCTTTGTCACATCGGGAGGGGGTCGCTCGTCCTCAACCACGGGGACGCTCGCTGGGTACCAAGGATGATGATGATGAGATACGCTCTCGCGGTCGCTGCGCTCATGGGTGTTACCGGATGCACCGATCTAGGCCCCGAATTGACCGACCTCGAGGAGGCGCGGGCCCGGTGGGACGGCGCGCGGCCCTCCTCCTATGTCTTTGCGGAGGAGCGCCTGTGCTTCTGCGGCCCCGAGTCTCGCGGGCCCGTGCGCGTGCGCGTCCAGGGCACGGTCGCGGTCGAGCGGGTCTACGTGGACTCGGGAGATCCCGTGCCGGCGGCCATGGCGGACCAGTTCCCTACGGTGGATGGGCTCTTCGACATCGTGGCCTCGGCGCTCGCGGGCGACGCGCACGAGGTTCGCGTGACGTACGACCCGGTGCTCGGGGTGCCGACCGACTTCTGGATCGACTATCTCGAGTTCGCGGCCGACGAAGAGCTCGGGATGAGGGTGACCGAAGAGGTCGAGGCAGACCCGGGGCCCTGACCTTCAGGAACGCCCGCGGGCCCCTATATTGGCGGGCCCGTGCCGCCCCGTGCGGTGCCACGCGAGCGTACATCCCGAGGATGCCCTCTGAGCCCACACCCTGACAGGTCCCGTCTTGCGACGGTGACCATCCCTGCACCCGACCTGCGGCCCGAGGCGTTCCTGCGCCACGCCGAGGGCGAGGAGCGGGGCTTCTGGGCCCGTGGGGACCGGTGGGTCGCGCATCGCGGCGTGGTGGCCGAGCTGCGCGGGGGCGACCGGTCCGTGGATCGGTTCGAGGAGGTCGCGTCCGCCGCGCGCGAATTCGCGCGAGACCCCTTCGTGCCCGAGGGAACCGCGCGCTCGCCGCGCCTCCGCTACTACGGGGGGTTCTCGTTCCGACCCGATCACGTGGCCGAGGGCGTCTGGTCCGATTTCCCGGCCTGGCTCTTCCACGTGCCCGTCTTCGAACTCGAGGGGGAGGGGTCGGGGGACGCATGGCTCCGCGTCCGCGCGTTGGTCGATGTCGGCGCGGGGCAGGATGTCTTCGTGCGACTTCGCCACCGCGCCGAGGCGCTGCGAGCGGAGCTCACCTCCGCGGGTGAGGGATCGATGCGCCCGCGCGCGGCCGTGCGCGGGCGTGGCGCTGCGACCGATCGTGCCCGCTGGGAAGACACGGTGCGCAAGTCGCTCGACGCGATCGAGCGCGGGGTGATCTCCAAGGCGGTGCTCGCCCGGACGCTCGACGTCGAGCTCGAGGAGCCGGTCGATCCCGTGGACGTGGTGGCCCACCTCTGGAAGGTCAATCGCGGGAGTTACGTGTTCCTCTTCGAGCCGACTCCCGGCGCGACGCTCGTCGGGGCCGCACCGGAGACCGTGGCGACGCTCAGGGACGGAGTGTTCCACGCGACCGCGGTGGCGGGCTCGATCCGACGAGGGGAGACGACGCGGGAGCAGGCGGAGCTCGCCGCGCGCCTGCTCGCGAGCGAGAAGGACCGGAACGAGCAGCGCATTGCGCTCGACGACATGGTGGCGCGACTCGGGACCGTGGCGCATCAGATCCGCACGGATCCCCAGCCCCACGTGTTGACGCTCGACCGCATCCAACACCTGGAGACGGAGATCCGCGCGAGCGTCCCGTCCGAGGTGGGCATCCTCGATCTATTGCGGCTCCTCCACCCGACGCCGGCCGTGTGCGGGCTGCCCCGCGACTCGGCCATGGCCTTCCTCTCCGCGGAGGAGCCCTTCGAGCGTGGATGGTACGCGGGGCCCGTCGGGCTCTTCGATGCGGAGGGCAACGGGATCTTCGTGCCGGCGCTCCGCATGGGCGTCTCGACCGGCTCGGGGTGGCGGCTGTTCGCGGGCGCGGGGATCGTCGACGGGTCTGTGCCCGCATCGGAGTGGGAAGAGACGGCGATCAAGTTCGAGCCGATGCTGGAGGCGCTCGCGGCGAGTGGCGCCGAGGTCGCGCACGCCGGTGATGCGGGCGTAGGTCGGGCGGGGCCGCCGCGCGCGGGCGCATGAGCGGCGGGGCAGCGAACACCGCCTGGGCTCGCGCGTTCGTCGATGAACTGGCGCGGGCGGGCGTGCGCGAGGTGGTGCTTGCCCCGGGTTCGCGTTCGACCCCACTGGTGATGGCATTCGCGGCGGATGGACGTTTCCGCCCGAGGGTCCATCTCGACGAGCGCTCGGCCGCCTTCTTCGCGCTGGGGGTGGGCAAGGCGAGTGGAATGCCTGCCGTCGTCCTCACGACCTCCGGCACGGCGGCGGCCAACGTCTACCCGGCGGTGATCGAGGCCGCGGCCGCTGAGGTGCCTCTCCTGGTCGTGACCGCGGATCGGCCGCCGCGTCTCCGCGGGGCCGACGCGAACCAGACGATCGACCAGGTTCGCATGTTCGGCGGATACGTGCGCGAGTTCTTCGACGTCCCCGAGCCGGTGCTGGACGGTCCCGCGCTCCGGCATCTGCGCGCCTTGGCCGGCCGAGCGGTCGCCTCGGCCACGGGGAATCCTGCCGGGCCGGTGCACGTGAACTTCCCGTTCGACAAGCCTCTCGAGCCCATCGACGTTCCGGAGGCCTTCGCGAGCGCGCATCCGCTCGCCGCCCGCGGACGTCCCGGCGGCGCGCCCTTCGTGGACGTCTCGCATGCGCGCGCCCAGCCGTCGATCCCCGAGCTGGAGACACTGAGGGAAGACATCGCCTCGCGGGAAGGCATCATCGTCGTGGGGCCGTGCACGGATCCCGCGAGGGTCGGTCCCGCGGTGCGGGAATTCGCGGCGAGCACGGGGTTCCCGGTCCTCGCAGACCCGCTCTCGGGGGCGCGGTTCGGCCCCGCAGCGGGCGCGTACTGCGTGGCCGGCTACGACCTGTTCCTGCGCGATTCCGCCGCGGTCGAGCGCCTCCGCCCCAGCGTGATCGTGCGGGTGGGCGCGTCACCCACGTCGGCTTCGCTGCAGTCTTGGATGCTCCACCACGACGGCGTGCCCCACGTGGTCATCGACGCCGGGGGGCGCTGGAAGGACCACGCTGCGACCGCCACGCGCTACGTGCACGCGGATCCAGCGGACACACTGCGCGCTCTTGCCGCGCGAGCGACGCATACGGCCTCGCCGGAGTGGGGCGAGCTCTGGAGAAGCGTGGAGTCCGCGGCGCTCGAAGCCCTCTCAGCCATGCGAGGGGATCTGATCGAGGGCGACGTCTGGGGCGCCGTGCTCGCGTCGCTGTCCAAGGGAAGCACGCTGTTCGTGTCCAACTCGATGCCGGTGCGCGACCTAGACGCGCTCGCACTGCCGCGCGAGGAGGGCCTGGAGGTGATGGCGAACCGCGGCGCGAGCGGCATCGACGGAATCGTCTCGACCGCGTGTGGCGTGGCGTCGCAGCGGAATGGCCCGACCGTCTGCGTGCTCGGCGATCTGGCCCTGTTCCACGACCAGAACGGCTTGCTGTGGAGCCGCGAAGAGGACGCCGCGGTGAAGTTCGTGCTGATCGACAACGACGGCGGCGGCATCTTCCACGCCTTGCCGGTCGCCGCGCACGAGCCCCAGTTCACAAGGTATTTTGCGACGCCGCACGGGCTCGATTTTCGGCACGCCGCCGAGTTGCATGGCCTCGAGGTGGAGGACGTAGCCGTCGCCGATCTCGCCGAGTTGCTCGAGAAGGCGATCGCCGCCGAGGGCACCAAGATCCTGCGTGTCCGTAGTGAGCGCTCGGCGAGCCACCAGCGCCGCGTGGATCTCGTACAGGCGGTATCACGTAGCGTGCGCCAGGCGCTCGAGCAGCCCCAGACCGTCCCGACGGAGACCCCCGCGCGATGACGAAGCCCGACTGGAAGAAAGTGAAGGCGTACCAGGACATCACCTACCACAAATGTGACGGTGTGGCGCGCATCGCATTCAACCGTCCCGAGGTCCGCAACGCGTTCCGTCCGGATACGCTGCTCGAGATGATCGAGGCGTTCCGGAACGCGGGGGAGGACACGGAGGTCGGCGTGGTGCTGCTCACCGGCAACGGTCCTTCGAAGGACGGGAAGTGGGCGTTCTGCTCGGGCGGTGACCAGAAGGTCCGCGGCGACTCCGGATACGTCGGCGCGAGCGGGGTGCCGCGCCTGAACGTGCTCGAGCTGCAGCGCTACATGCGCTCGATGCCGAAGCCCGTGATCGCTCTGGTGGCGGGCTACGCCATCGGTGGGGGCCACGTGCTCCACGTGGTGTCTGACCTCACGATCGCGGCCGAGAACGCCGTCTTCGGACAGACGGGCCCGATCGTCGGCTCGTTCGACGGCGGCTTCGGAGCGTCCTATCTCGCGCGCAGCGTCGGCCAGAAACGCGCCCGGGAGATCTGGTACCTCTGCCGCCAGTACTCGGCCGCCGAGGCGTACGAGATGGGGCTGGTCAACAAGGTCGTGCCGTTGGATCGACTCGAGGCCGAGGGATGGGAGTGGGCCCAGGAGATCCTGGACAAGAGCCCGCTCGCGATCCGGCTGCTCAAGAGCGCGTTCAACGCGGACCTCGACGGGCAGGCGGGCCTACAGGAGCTGGCCGGCAACGCGACGCTCCTCTTCTATATGACCGAGCAAGGACAAGAGGGGAGGAACGCGTATGTGGAGAAGAGGCCACCCGACTTCCGGAAGTACCCGTGGCTCCCGTGGTGAGGGCGGTCCGGTGAGGCGCGCGCTTCGGACCGGCACGCTCGCGCTTGCCGTCGCGGTCATGGGCGTGGCCGCCTGCGGGCCGAACGCCGCGCTCTGGGCTCCGACCCCCGAGATGCTCGCCGTCCCTGCTCCCGACTCCTTCCTGGTCGAGGTCGAGACCAGCGAGGGCACCTTCGACATGACGATGCACCGCGCGTGGTCCCCGCTCGGGGTCGACCGCATGCACCACCTGATGCGGAACGATTTCTACGCCGGGGCTCGCTTCTATCGCGTCGCGAGCGGGTTCGTGGCGCAGTGGGGCTTCTCCGGCGACCCCGCGCTCGACTCCCTCTGGGAAGGCCTGCCGATCGCCGACGAGCCGGTGGTGGAGAGCAACCTGCAGGGCGTCGTGAGCTTCGCGCGCGGGGGGGCGGAGTCGCGCTCCTATACGCTCTTCCTGAACCTGGTCGACAACCAGCGCTTGGACGAAGCCGCCGCAGGAGGAGTGGTGGGATATCCACCGATCGGTCGCGTCGTGCGCGGCCTGGACGTGATCGACGGGTTCTACCCCGGCTATACGGACGATCCGCCGGACCAGGACTCGATCACCCAGCAGGGCAACGAGTACCTGCGTCGCCGCTACCCGCAGCTCGATTCGATCGTCACGACGCGTATCATCTACGAGTGGCGATAGGCTCCCTCCGCGTCTGGATCCTCGCGGCGCGGCCGAAGACGCTCACCGCCGCGGTCGCTCCGGTGCTGGTGGGCACGGGGCTCGCGGCGCACGACGGTAGGCTCGCGGCGCTGCCCGCCGTGGCGGCTCTCCTGGGCGCGATCCTCATCCAGATCGCGACCAACCTGGCGAACGACTACTACGACTTCGTGCGCGGCGGCGATACGCATGACCGCATCGGGCCCGTGCGCGTGACGCAGGCGGGGCTGATCGCGCCCGAGGCCGTTCGACGCGCGATGATTCTCGTGCTCGTTGCGGCGCTCATCCCCGGCGCGTACCTGGTCTCGGTCGGCGGCTGGCCGATCCTCGCGATCGGGCTCGCATCGCTCGCGTGCGCGGTGCTCTACACGGGCGGCCCCTATCCGCTGGCGTATCACGGTCTCGGCGACGTGTTCGTGTTCGTCTTCTTCGGCCTGATCGCGGTGGGCGGCACGTACTGGGTGCAGGCCCTCGCCTGGCCGGCCGGCGCCGTCCTCGCCGGGGCGGGGCTCGGCGCGCTGAGCACCGCGCTGCTGGTGGTGAACAACCTGCGCGACATCACGACCGACGCGGTCGCGGGGAAGCGCACGCTCGCGGTCCGGCTCGGACCCATCGGCACGAAGGTCGAGTACGGCCTGCTGCTCGTGCTCGCCGCGGTTGTTCCGGTGGTCGGGGTCAGCGCGCTCGGGTGGCCTGTGGCGGCGCTGGCCGCACTGGTCGTCGCGCCCCTCTGCTGGGCGCCCGCGCGGGCCGTCGCGACGCATGTCGATCCGCGCGAGTTGCTGCCCGCGCTAGGTGCAACCGCTCGCGTCGTCGCCATCTACGGCGCGTTGCTTGCCGCGGGGCTCGCCTTCGGATGACCGTGGTCGACCCACTTCGTGAGGGGCGCGGCGACCCCCAGGCGGTCGCGCTCATTGGGCCGGAGCGGGTGTGGACGTACGGCGACCTCGATCGTGCGGTCGACCCGCGCGCGGACGCGCTCCGGGGCAGTGGGCGCAGGGCCGGTCAGGTGGTACCGCTGGTGGTCGACGCAGATGCGGACTGCGTGATCGGGCTGCTCGCGCTGTGGCGGATCGGCGCGACGCCCGCACCGCTCAACGCCAAGCTGACCGAGCCTGAGCGGGAGGCCGCGCGCGCGACACTGGAGCACGCGCCGGTGGGGGCCCAGGCGATCCTGTGGACGTCGGGTACCGCGGGGCGGCCGCGTGGCGTCGTGATCTCCTCCGACGCGTTGCGAGCGAGTGCCCACGGCGCGGCCGAGCGCCTGGGCCTCGGCACCCACGACGTCTGGCTGGCGTCGCTCTCTCCAGCCCACATCGGCGGCCTCGCGCTCATCACTCGCGCGTTGCTGCTGGGAAGCTCGCTGGTCGCGGTGGGTCCGTTCGACGCGGCGCGAACCTGGGGGCTCGTTCATGGACGCGGGCTACCTGCGGGCGTCGCTGCTCCGGTGACGCACGTCTCGCTCGTGCCCACGCAGCTCCTCCGCCTCCTCGACGTGTCGGGCGGGGAGTCGCCGCCCCCGTCGTTCCGCTGCGCGCTCGTCGGCGGGGCTGGGACGCCGAGCGACCTGCTCGCGAGAGCGCTCGCGACGGGCTGGCCCGTGGCGCTCACGTACGGCCTCACCGAGGCGACCTCACAGGTCGCGACCGCGTCACCCGAGCAGACGAGGCTCAAGCCGGGCTCGGTGGGGCGGCGGCTCGCGGGGGTGTCGGTTCGGATCGGCGAGGACGACGAGATCCTCGTGCGTGGAGCGACCCTGGCCTCCGGGTACGTAGGCCAGGGCGTCGGCCCGATGGTGGACGCGGAGGGCTGGCATCCCACGGGGGACATGGGCCGCCTCGATGCGGAGGGAGACCTGTGGGTGATCGGCCGACGCGCCGATCGCATCGTCAGCGGAGGCGTCACCATTGACGCGGTCGAGGTCGAGGAGGCGCTCCGCTCCCACGCCGCGGTGGCCGACGCCTGCGTCGTCGGCCTGGCGGACCCGGAGTGGGGGGAGCGCGTCGCGGCCTGGATCGAGCCGGCCGGCGGGGCGCCCGACCTGAAGGCGCTCGACGCCTACCTCAGGGCGCGCCTCGCAGCGCCCAAGCTTCCGCGGCGCTACCACGTGCAGCCGCACCTTCCGCGCAACGCAAACGGGAAGGTGGATCGGGCGGCGGTCAGGGAGGTCCTCAGCCGCTCGGGGTGATCGCGGGGCGGCGCGGCGCCGCTGCCCGTCTCGCCGCAGGGCCTGGGGCCCGACGGTAGCCGCGGATCCTCGGTCGCCGCCGTCGGTACCGCAGGGATGTCGCATGCAGCGCGTCGGCTCCACGCCCCAGTGTTGGCACTCCTTGCCTGCGGGCTCGCCCTCCCCGCGCACGCTCAGACGAAGCACGCGGTCTTCGTCGGCATCAACGACTACATCGAGTTCGAGGACGAGGCGGGCGGAGATCTCCTCGGCGCCGAGCGGGATGCCCGCGTCATGAGGGAGGTCCTCGTCGAGCGCTGGGATCTCGATCCCGCGAATACACTCACGCTCCTCGGGCGGGAGGCGACGAAGGAGGCCATCCACCAGGCGATCACGACCTGGCTCGCGGGACGCGCAGAGCCCGGTGACCTGGCGATCTTCTACTTCGCGGGGCACGGGTCCCAGGTGTACGACCTCGACGGCGACGAGCCGAACGGGCTCGACGAAACCCTGGCTCCCGCCGACGTGCTTCCGGTGTCGAGCGAGAACGACATCCGGGACGACGAGTTCCGCGCGTGGCTGTCGACGATCCGCACGGAGGTCGTGGTCATCCTGGATAGTTGCCACTCGGGCACGGCGTCTCGCTCCGGCGGCATGCGCACGCGTTCGCTGGACCGCGCCCCGCCACCCGAGGGAGGGAGGGAGCCGGCGGTCATCCGCCAGCGCTACGATCCCGAGACGATGGCCGACGCGACGACGAGCATCTTGGAGCTCGCCGCCGCAGCCCCGAACCAGTCGGCGCTCGAGGGGCCGCTCGACGGAATCGACGCCCAGAGTGGCGAGCACGGCGGTGTGTTCACGCGCTACCTCGTGGCGGCGCTACGCGAGGCGTCGCCGTCCGCGACCTACGAGGAGGTGCTTCGCGAAGTCGCCGAGCAGCTGGAGTACGAGGAGCTCGGTCAGATTCCGCAGATCACCGGGCAGGGTGCGAAGGCGCTCTTTCGCTAGCCACCCACGCCCACCGAGAAGCCAAAGCGGAACGTGGTCAGGTCGGCCTGGCTCCGGTTGGGATACAGCGTGATGCTGCCGTCGGGGTTGTCGACGATGTCGCCCTCGGTGAGGAAGTCCGCGATCCCGTTGTGGTGCCGCTCCACGCCGACGTCCAGTGATACCGGTCGCGTTCCGGGGGCCACGCGCAGTCGGATGCCGCCGCCGAGCTTGAAGGCAATGACGAGGTCGGAGTAGTTCGTGGTCTCGCCCCAGTCGGCGTGTCCCCATCCATCGCCGAGCGAGGAGACGGTCGCGAAGTACGAGAGCCCCGTGGTCCCATAGGCGTAGGGCCACCACGCGCTCGGAGCACCAGTCATCCTGGATGCACCGCGTAGGAGCGCCTCATATGGCGTAACCTTATAGTTCGCACGGCTCTGGAACGATAGGGCTGGTTGCGGCGTGTAGGGACGGCGTCGGAAGCGGCAGGCTGTAGCGGGCCGTGAACTTCGCGTACCGGACAATCTCGGTGAACGTGAGGCTTCCCGTCTCCAAGTCGTCCCGCAGCCGCTGTTGTGCTGATTCGAGGTCC